>CAVPNO010000026.1:0-5240 GCA_963706455.1 uncultured Acidobacteriota bacterium
AGCGCCGCCCTCGGCGCGCCCACCAATTTTCTTAAGGACAATTGCCATGACCGATGCAAAGACTCTCCTGTTAGACCTTCTTGCCGTGACCCCCGACGGCAAGAAATGTGCCGCGCTGTTCGCAGAGGACGGTGTGCTGGAACTCCCATTTCTCCATTCGCTCGGTATCCCGACCCGCCATCAGGGGCGCGAAGCCATCGCGAAATTCTACGATTTTGTCGGCGGCACCCTTTATCCCGGCTTCGGCTTCAGCCCGGAGAACGTCACGGTGCTGATCGATACAAAGGATCAGGTGTTCGCCGAATATCTGACGGACGCGCGCGCGGCGGCGACCGGGCGTCTCATCCATCACTTGTTCGCGGGACGCCTCGTTGCCGAGGCCGGCAAAATCAAGTTGCTTCGCGAGTCCCTTAACACGGTGGCCGCTGCACAGGTACTCAACCCGAGCGGCGTTGCCGACCTGGCGCCGCCTGAGGCGGAGATTTTCTCGGTTCCTTCGGGATATGAAAGCTAGGGTTGCCGCCATGCCTGATGGTGGCCTGCGGGGCGGCGAACTACTTGTCGCCCTGTCGATCCGGCCCACGGGATCGAGCTTCGGTGTGGGCTTGGCACAGTAAATGCCTTCACTAACAGTAGTTGCCTTCTTGCAGTTCAATCATCATCTGGTCGGGTCCGCGGAAGTAGGCGTATTTGAAGCTCGTGAGGGATTTGCTTTGAACAATCGGGGTCATCATTTTATACCCGAGTTCTTCAATTCTTTGCACGATTAGCTCAATCCCAGTAACGCGCAACATAAAGTGCATAGAGCCAATGTCGTTATGATTCATTGGGGGATGGAGTTTCGCAGACGGATGTACATATTGGTGAATCTCCAAATCCGCTCCGCCCTCTCCGCGTAGCATCAACACGTCCATAATCTGATCGTCCACCCCGGAAAGGCCCTTGGCGGGTTGAAGCCGATTTCTCGCTTCGAGGACCACCTTTAACCCCAACGCATCGCGAAACAAACGTAAACATTCATCGATATCGGTTACAAGAACTCCCGCTTGGAAAACGCCATGTACTGTGAATCCATCCATCATGTTCCCTTTGACTTGATCGCTATTTCAGAGAGTTCTTAAAAGCCGAGTGTGAGTGGAAAACGTCCTTGCTGTTCAATCGGCCCGTATCCAGCTCGAGGGCGACTCATGCACTTTAGTTGTCCATCGGGGTCTAGCCCGCAGAGCGGCCGCCGTCAATAACGAGAATGTCTCCTGTGTGGAATTTGGAAGCATCAGAGGCGAGATATGCCGCAGGTCCTTCAATATCCTCCGGAGTTCCCGGCCGACCGAGGGGCGTAATGGCGGACATCTTTTCAATCGCCTCTGCAGTTCGCGGATCGTCGTTGGTCATTCCTGTGAGTATGAAGCCAGGCGCAATCATATTTGCCCGAACGCCATATTTTCCCAGCTCCACCGCCAGGCTCTTTACCATGGCAGCCAGCGCACCTTTGGCTCCGGCATAGTGCTCCATTCCCTCCAATCCATGAGAGATCGAGAGACTTCCGCAAATCACAATCGATCCTCCCGGTTCTCCAGCCAGCGCTCGATCACGCATATGGCGCGCCGCTGCTCTAAGCGTATAAAAGGCTCCGTGAAGGTTCACCGCTAGAAGTTCGTGGTACATCTCGCTCGTCATTTCGGGGAAGGAACACGCACGCGACGTAATACCAGCGTTAACGAAGACACAGTCCACCCGCCCCATGGAGGCGAGTGTCGCTCGAAATGCTGCCTCAACCGCCGCCTCGTCTGAAACATCAACCGTCTCGGAATGAGTTCGGCCAGCACCCGCCTCCTTCAGCTTCGAAAGGGCGGAAGCTTGGTGCGACTGATCTCGATCCCACACGACAACGTCAGCGCATTGTCGGGCGCATCCGATCAGAAACCCGAGACCTATTCCTCGATTGGCGCCGGTTGCTAATACTACTCGGCTATTCAGATCAAACAGACTTCTCACAACCCCCTCCCTCCTGCGGGAGATGGGAATTCCAATTTGGTTGCGTCAGATTCTCCTCCAGCATTGAGGCGTCCAGTCCGTCAGGCACCTTATGGACCCGTGGATAAGTGCTTGCCGTATCTGCCTCGTCACCGTTCACGCTTTGCGATGACCTGGTTCAGAGGCTCAAGGGCCAACCGGCGTCCTCGCCAATTCCCCAGCCAGCCCGAAAAGGTCTCCAATGTTTCCAATGCCGGGCGAGGACATTAATTGCTCCACGGTGAATACTCCGATAAATCCCACCGCAGGCAGATTTGGCAGATACTTCTTGACCAATGTAGCGGTCTTGGGATCGTCCTGCAGCTCGCCGATGGTGTACTCCGCCGAATAGAACGGTGTCGGATGTTGGATCGTAACGGCTTTCGGAGCTTCTGAGATGGTGGGATCTTTGAGGAATTTGGCAATCAGGGTTTGGACGGGAACTGCCTCTTCCTTGCGTCCCTGATCCGCCACGCGCGTAAAACGGATCAAGCTGGGCGTAATCGGCGGATCAAACGCCTGCAACCCTCCCTGGGTGTATCCCAACTCGTAAATCATCATCAGCCATGGATCGATCAGGTCCACCTTGTATTGCGTATTTTCCTTGAGCTGAATCTCAACATGCTGGTTATAGGCCACGTTTTTCACTCGAAGCAAATAGTACTCACCCCTGACTGCCAGAACGGTTCCACCCTGGACAACATCGGGCGAGGGCGCGAGGTCCTGGAACGGAGCTGATGTCATGATTTGTCTCAAAAACCCGAGACGTGCCGGACTCTGCCCGTCAAGCGTGCCACCCGCAGCCCACCAGAGAACACCGCCCGGATGAACATAGGTTTCACCATGTGAGCCGTAGCCTCCTTGCATGGCGATGTCCCAATGGCGGCTTACCTCTTCCGCGCCCGAGAGATTACCCCAACCTTGTCCGTTATCTCCCTCGTAGCCATACTCATCCACGACCAGCGGTTTCCTGTATTTTTCACGAGCGCCTGGTAATCGTCGTCCGGGATGTCCGGTACCGTCCTGGATGATGGCATGCGTGATCCACGGCTTTCCATGGTCGTACCAGGTGCCCATGTTATGAATCCCTCGGAGGTGTTGATACGGGTCACTCGCTTCGAGGACGCGAAACATCCGGTCCCAGTCCTTCACCTTCAGCCCTGCAATCATCTTTGGATCGAACAGGTCATATTCGTTTGCCATGGTCCACCAAACGTTTCTGAACGCAGCGAACCGGGCGCAGACGTAGCGAATATAGGCATCATCGTGTTCCGGATCCATCGCGGCAAAGCCCAGATGATCGTACGGATGGAAGAGGATGATATCCGCTTCGATACCCATTTTCTGTAGTTCGAGAATCCGCTTTTCGACTGCCTGAAAGAACCTAGGATCGAAGCGATCGAGATCAAAAGAGCGAGGAGCAATTTCTATAAATGGGTAAACCTTCGGCTCTTCGCGGTTGAAGATGTACCACTTCGGAAATAGCCCAAAGCGGATTTTGGTGAAAGGGCTTTCGCTGAGGGTCTCGAGAGTTTGCTGCTGCAGAGACTCCTCGCGATTTAGCCAATTGTAAAGTGTTGTCCCGAGCAGGAAGTACGGCGTTCCATCTGCGTAGGAGAAGTGATATGTCTTTGCGACCTGAACGGGACCGTGGTTCCCGCTCGATGGCGGTCCGACTTCAAACGTTCCAGACTGATTGTTGAGTTCGGGATCCGTCGAAACCGAGATGAATCGGCATGTGCCTTGCTGCTTCGGCATGAAGCGAATTCGCCATGTTTGTTCGCCATCGTAGAAGCCTGCAACACGGGTCGACGCCCCGTTGCAATCAAATTGCCCGCTGAGCTCGACGTCTTTGAAGGCATTATTGTAACTGTGGGAGGAATGGAGAGTAATCTCCGCGATTCCCCATTGTTCCGCATGCTTCGGAGCAACCTTTTCCTGCGAATCAGCAGGGAGGCAATTAAACAGAAAGATGGCCAAAAGGATTACAGCGCTTGCTCTGGGGACGTTCAGCGCGGACGTTCTCATCGACTAGGTTCCTCTCCGTTCTGTGGCATTCTGTAAATACGCGAATCGCAAACTGGAAACCTCCGACAGACGGTGTTTCCCCACTCGATCCATTCTGTTGTACGCTGCCGTAGATCCTTTGCTTATTGGTGCGGCTTCGCTGAATCCTGCAACAGTTCGAGTTGGTCCGTGCAGCCGCGCTCTTTCAGGGCTTCGGCAAGATTCTTTGAATCGCCAGACTGCGCAGGCAGAACCGCGAAGTCAATCTGGCCGATTGTGGCTCCGGTCTGCGCATCTGAAATCGTCACGCTTGCGCCGTCACCAATGGGAAAGGTGGCTGAATCAACCTCTACGACCGATTCGCCAGCAGCGAAGTCGATGGCTGCGAATGGAAAATTCGCTGGACCGGAGAGACGCACCTTTGCAGGCTCGTCGGCAGCGGCGCGCCACAGCTTAACGGAGCCCGTATCGAGGACGCATTGCGTGCCCTTCCGGGTTATGTCGACGTACCACAGGCTCGGGCTGCGCCTTGCGGGTGCGGCGGCATGTCGGTCTGCGGCAGCCTGCGCGTAGGCTGGGATGGCAATTCCGATAAGCGCCACAGCGGACAAGACGGGTACGGCAGCACTGAAGCATAAGGCAATCCTTCCTGGTGCGAATTTGAGTGAAGATGAACGCATCGTTTTCTCCATGTCGTGCTGAGGGGCGGGCACTGCTGTGCAGCTTTGCCGCGTCCTGACAATTGTGTCCTTTCGGCCTGATCAAACCTTCGCTGCGTCGAAAGCAGCCGCGCCGATGCAGCAGCAGCAGAGAACGAGACGGGATATCCAACTGGGATTGCCCATGCCCTCGCGCAAACGCGTTATTGCACTACAACGCGGACCTGTGCCAGATTCTCCAATGGCGTCGTGCTATCCGTGGCGGCATCGCCATCGCGTTGCCCATCTGCGCGTAGCGTGATCGCATACTCTCCGGGCTCCGGGAAGCTGACCGTGCGCTTCGCTGTGATGACAGCCTCCGGCTTCTCTACCTTCGTCTCGGGTTCGAATTTGAAGTCTTTGCCGCCCAGGTACCAATCGTAGCGGACGACCTTGCCGGCGCCGGGAGGCGTCTCGATCGTGGCCGCGAGATCGACCGGCTGATTTACGCCGACCTGGGCGCGAATCTTGCCGTTGGCCGTGAGATGCATTACGGGCTGAAGCCCGAAGCGCGCGCTTGCC
>CAVPNO010000027.1:0-28051 GCA_963706455.1 uncultured Acidobacteriota bacterium
CTGATCCAAATCGTCTTGATCGGCTGCGGTGGGCGCGGCGGCGGCGCAGCAGCCAACGCACTTTCCGTCAAGCGGGGCCCTGTCAAGCTGGTGGCCATGGCCGACATCTTCCCGGATCGCCTCCAGAAGGACCTGAACAAGTTGCAGATGCAGTTTGCCAGCCAGGTGGACGTGCCGCCGGAACGCCAGTTCATCGGCTTCGACGCTTATCGGAAAGCGATGGATTGTTTGAAACCGGGCGACGTCGCCATTTTCGCTACCCCGCCGGCGTTTCGCTGGGTGCATTTCGCATACGCGATCCAGAAGGGTCTGAATGTTTTTATGGAGAAGCCGCTTACGGCTGACGGGCCCACGAGCAAACGCATGTTCAGCCTGGGACGCGAGGCCCAGGCCAAGAACCTGAAGGTCGGTGTGGGGTTGATGTCGCGTCACAACCGCGCGATGCAGGAACTGGCCAAGCGCGTCCACGATGGCGAGATAGGCGACATCATTCTGCAACGGGGTTACCGGATGCACGGTCCGGGCGGATATTTCTCCTCGCTTCCCAAGCCGGCCGGTATCACCGACCTCCTTTACCAGGTGCAGCGCTTCCACAGTTTCATTTGGGCCAGCGGCGGATGCTTCAACGACTTCTATATCCACATTATCGATCAGTTGGGGTGGATGAAGAACCAGTGGCCCGTGAAGGCGCAGGCGCTGGGCGGCCGGCAGTACCGCTCAAGTCCCGAGGGAATCATGTATGTGGATCAGAATTTCGACACATACTCGGTGGAATACACGTATTCCGACGGCACCAAGTTCTTTTTCGACGGACGCACCATCCCCGGATGCGAGCAGATCTACTCCAGCTACCTGCACGGTACCAAAGGGTCGGGAATTGCCTCGAAAGCGGGCGATTGCGGGCAGCCGTCAAGCCTGTATGCAAGCCAGGACCTGGCCGCCAACATATTTTGGGAATCCAAGGTGAAGCCGGAGGAGCAGGACCCTTATCAAAACGAATGGAATGATCTGGTGGACGCCATTCGAGACGATACGCCCTACAACGAGGTGCAGCGTGGGGTGGAAGCCAGCCTGGTTTCGAGCATGGGCCGCATGGCCGCTCACACCGGCAGGGAAGTGACGTTTGACCAGATGCTCAACTGCGACTTCGAAATGTCGCCGAACACAGACAAGTTCACCATGGATTCCCCGGCGCCACTGGTTGCCGATGCCGACGGCCGATATCCTGTGCCGCAACCGGGGATCGTGACCTCACGCGAATATCGAGCTTAGACTGGTCGCTGTGGGGTCTGGCTACCGGCAGCGGCGCTTGGCAGACCCAGCTTACTGGATAAGTGCGTTGGCAACAGTTGAGACTTGTTCATCAAGATCGATCGAGCCTTGTGCCGTGATGGCGGCTCGCTGGCCCGCCGGACAGACGGGTCGGGTCGCTCAGTTCTGACGATTCGGGATGAATCGTCAGCCGTCACGCCTGCCTCGCCCGTCAGGGAGTGCGTTTCTGCAGACTGGAAACGGCTCACATTCCCGGCGTGTGAACACACTCTAGGATCTGTGCAGAGGATCCGGGCTCCGGCCCGGCGTCGCCATTGCTGCCGGCGCTCGACAAACTCGCTGAGGAATCGGCCGCGTGTTGACCGGAAAAACGAAGAGGCATTCGAAGAGTTGTTGCGGTTCAATGGCTCCCGCGAAGCACGGCTGGGGCTATCTTTCAGACGAGTCGACCGGTTCAAAACTGTCGGCTTTCTGCGGATCGCCCTTTCCCGTATACCGCGCCTGGACTGGGTAGGGATATACCGGGCGCGAGCGTTCAACTGCTCCGTTGCTCATTCGGGACGCAATAAGTCGCTCTGGAGCGATTCCCCGCTCGACCCAATTCTCAAGGGCCGTAAAGCTGTCGAATTCTGTGAATCCCGGACCACCACCACCGTGATGCACTCCCGGAACGAGAAACAGACGGAAGAAAGTCTGGGTCTCCCGGCTTCCGCCCATGAATTTGACGACCTGCTTATAGTAGCCGATCGACGAAGTCGCCATGATTGCGCCATCCGCCCACCCATGCCATAACAGAATCTTTCCACCTCGGCTTTTTACCGATCGAAGGTCGACCGAGAGCGCATCGTAGATACGGCGCGACCGCGCGAAAGTGGCTGGTTCATGATCGAAATCAAATTGAAGCGGATCACCGATGTTACGGACCTTTTTATCGACGAAATACCGCTCGAACTGACCGGGCAGGTCCGCGTTCGCTAAACGGGGAGGAGTGCCCGGCCGTGCCGCTCCGTAATAGTTCCACCCTTCCCACTGCGTTTCTGTTCCGGGAATATATGGGTACGCATAAACCACATCGCCTCTGGAGTTCGTGGGAGGGCTCATCAGTTTCTTCACGGCGGCGACTTGACGAGCGTTCAGACAGTTCGGGCCGTTTTTCTCAACGCACGCAGCCATTTCGGGCTGCCATTTGCAAGCAGGCGGATAAGACACCACCCCCTCGTCTACACCAGATTGAGCGCCACAGATTTGGAGTACGGATTGATGAACTGCTTTGGCAGCCTCGGCGTCAAGCACACTTCCGCCGTTGCCATCGTGGATGGCCTGCCAGAACCACGTGGCCGCCAATATATTTCTGCCGGTGTAGTCGTATACGGGAGCGCTCGGCATATATCCATCAAAGTCTTCGGGAAAGCGTTGCGCCTCCATCAGGACCGCCTGCCCGCCTTTTGAATTGCCGGCGATGTATGAGCGCCGAACGGGCTTGCCGTAGTAATGCGCCGTGATGGCTTTCGTGACGAGTGTTACGACGTGATTGCTGCGCCAGCCGAAATCTTCCTGAAGTTCTGGTGCGTTGGCAGCCCAGATGCCGTCAAACCCCGGCGCGCTCTCGTGTCCGCCATTTCCCGTGGCTGAGGCATACCCACGCATTAGTCCGAGGTCGCAGAAATTGGATGAGACAGAACCACAGAACCCGCCGCATGCGATGAAAAAGAAGTTGCCGTTCCAATCGCTGGGGAGCGGCAATTTCAATTCGAACTTGTTCTGCGGCGCGACATAGCCTGTGACATCGCAGTACCGTCGGATCTGGCTCGATCGATGGCTTATTCCATCGGAATAGCCGCTCGGATACCAATCCGTGCGTTTTATTCCGCCCGGCACCTCCACCGCATGCGCCGAGGTGATAATCGCAGGGCCACCCTGCGCGTCCCTCAAATCCAAATGAGTAAGAGCCGAACACGAATCCGAGCTTTCACCGGCAGATGGGTCTTGCGCTGCAGCAAACAGAGGAAAAACGGCAAGAAGCAATGCCCAGGTTCCAAGTCGGGGGGTTGACATTCTCATATCGTGTGCTCTCCAGTGATGCCCAAAATGCTGCGCAGGTCCTGGACGGTCGGTCAAGGCTTGACTTCGCTCCCAGGAATAGAGATAGGCGTCTTGATGTCCTGCGATTCGGGAGGAATGCCAAGCAAAGCATTTGTGTTCTGCGCAACGGCGATCTTCCAGGTACGGCCTTGTTTCTCGACTACGAACGTCATCAATCCGAAACGGGGTGGACGGGGAGTTCCATCGAAGTTCTTGTCCCCGGTCATTTTCCAGCTCCAATGAATCACGCGATATCAGGATGCAAGAAGCGGACCGTCGTTTCCAGCGGGGTAAACACGGAGTCTTCGAATCGACCTGTCAGTAGTCGCGCATGGAACTTCTCGTAATCCGCTCTCCCATGAAGGCATACCGTCGCAACCGTCACGAAATCCCCATCCTCGGCGAGCAAGTCAGCCAACACGTGGGCATCATGCTTGTTCCAGGCGTCACATTCGGCTTGAGGAAGTGCTTTCAACGCCTGTTCATCAGCATTTGTTTGTGCGCTCAGTTCGGCATTCCCAGGCAGATGAAAAAGAGGAGTTCTACGGTTGTCCTCGTGGCAGCCGTTTGGATACGCACATGGCCTCGTGGCCATTTGCAGCCGGATGCGGTACCAGGCATACCCCGAATATCCGCGGTAACCCTGCACATTCCAACTCCTGTCCATCCGGAGCAGGGGCCATTGCGAGTCGTCGAAGCTGGGAGAAGCCCACTGAGGATCGTCGCCGGTATGGAATCGCCACGGAGCAGTAATGATCACGGGTCCTCCCGCTGACGAAGCGTCGAAGACCTGTGCGCGCAAGGGAAGGAATGTAGATGCCGCCAGAAGCAAAGCCACGACGAAGATTCTCCGAGCGGAAAAGAATCCGGCCTGCCGATTGGCGGACCGGCGAACCGCAACCGGGAAGCGAGCAATTCTAGCCACGAATCGTCCTCGGGGAATCAGAGACGGATGCAAGAACTATACGACGGGACCTTGGCGCGGGAAACCTCCAAATTGGAACAATCTACCAACAGTCGGAAGGAAAGTTGAAAAGTGTAGGATGATTTGGATTGCTGCATAATCACACTGATTGAGGGTCAGTGGTAGTCAGTCGAGTATGAAGCCCGCGCCCTTCTCCGCATCAGGCAAATCGTTTGAGATTTATGAATGGCGCGGCAGCGGCCCGGCGACACTTCACGTTCATTATTCCGATGACGAAGCGTGGCACGTCCTGGAAGGCGAGCTTACATTTCGATACGCCGACCGAACTGAGACGGTCAGCGCAGGGAGTACGGTAGAGGGCTGCCCTGAACGTCTGGATTGTTTGTGATTTTTCGAACCATTGTGCGATGCCGTCAAAAACACTTTATGGGAGCGCGTCCGCGACTCGGATCGGCGCCGTCTCTTCGCTCCCCGGGCGGTTGGACGGATAGCCATTCACCGCCTCTCTCAGCCTTCTGCTGCACCGGGATAGTGTTCTGTCTTTTACCCCGATGCCATAGCCAGGTAAAAGGGGAATCGGTTCGAATTCCCCTCCTCTCGACGTCCACGGTGACATCGTCCGTTCCATGAATGTCGCCGGGATCACCATTCTGAGTGCGATACTGCTGCTAAGTCTGCTCATCGGCGGCCTTAGCCTCCGCCGTGACCACTTCCCCCGATGGAGCACCAGCGATGGAATTGCGCCTGCCGTCCATTTCTGGTCCGGCTAGTCGCCTTACGAGTCTCGACGCCCTGCGCGGCACGGTCATGATCATCATGGCCATCGACCACGTTCGCGACTTCTTCGACCGCTATTCCATGTCCAACTCTCCCACTGACTTGTCGCAGGCCAGCGCGACCATGTTCTTCACCCGCTGGATCACACACCTCTGCATGCCCGTGTTCATGTTCTCGGCCGGCGCGGGAGCCTTTCTCTGGTGGAGTCGCGGCAACAAGACGCGCGGTCAGCTCTCCTGGTTTCTCGCCACGCGCGCCGTCTGGTTCCTGGCACTCGAAGTCCTCGTCATGAACTTCGCCTACAGCTTCAAAGTCTCGGCACGGAGCCTCATTCTTCTTCTCGTCCTCTACATTTTCGGCGCCTGTATGCTGCTCATGGCAGTGCTGATATACCTGCCTCTGCGCTGGCTGGCGATCCTCAGCATCGCCATCATCGCTCTGCATAATCTGCTTGATCCCTACTCCGCATCGCAATTCGGTAAATTCGCCTGGGCCTGGCATCTTTTGCATCAACCCGGCGTCATCATGCTGGGCAACCGCCCGGCCTTCGTCGTTTACCCAATCCTGCCATGGATCGGCGTGATGGCAGCAGGCTTCTGCTTCGCCCAGCTCTCCACATTCGATGACACCGCCCGTCGCCGCATCACATTTCGCTTGGGTGCGGCCCTTATTGCGGCCTTCCTCGTTCTCCGCGCCATAAATGTCTATGGTGACCCTTCGCATTGGACTGCCCAGAAGTCCGCCCTCTTCACCGCACTGTCATTCCTCAACTGCACCAAGTACCCGGCGTCTCTGGACTACATCCTGATGACCATCGGTCCAGCATTACTGCTGCTCGTTTGGTACGACCGCACTAAGTTCTCGAGCCGCAATCCGCTCATCGTCTTCGGCCGCGTCCCGCTCTTCTACTTCGTACTGCACTTCTACGCGATCCACATCCTGCTCGGCGTCATGAGCTACATCCGCTACGGCAGCCGCCTCTTCAGCTTCATCTTCAACGCCATGCCCTCCATGGGTGGCCCAGGCGAAGTCTATCCATCAGATTTCGGTTACCCTCTCTGGGTCACCTACGCTATCTGGATCTGTCTGGTCGCCGCGCTCTACCTGCCCTGCCGCTGGTTCGCCCAATACAAGGCGACCCACCGCTCACGGTGGTTAAGTTACCTGTAGTTTGAGAATTGGCTCGCCATCCGCGCAATCAACACCGATTGCTCAAACAGTCCCACAAGAGCCCGTGGAGAAGAACGCCAATCCGCGAAATTCGTCGGCACTGATCGCACGGTGCGGATCGCGCTCAGACAGCCGGTCATATTCCGGCAAGGTTGCCGATAAAGGGCCTTATGGTAAGCAATGTCGTCGGCCCGGCTGGAACAGCCTGCTTGGTCACCTGTCCGATGAGGCAGTTACGTTCAAGTGGGATCCCTTATACCGCACCGGGCGAGGCATCTGCCATCGCGCGGGCCACCTGCACATCCGCGCAGATCTGCGTCGACGTCATTAAGGCGTCGCAATGCAAGATCTGCTTGGCATGGGTATCTTCTCATCCAGGCTGTCAGTGTCCTTGCATATATTCGATTAATCGAATATATTGAGATTGTGCAGGAAACGCTGCGTAGATACAAGGCGAGCATCTTTCAGGCCCTTTCCCATCCCACCCGCATCGCCATCCTCGAGTTGTTGCGCGACCGGGAATATTCCGCGCGAACGATTCAGGAAAAGCTCGGCCTTGAACAGGCGAACCTTTCCCAGCACCTGGCGATCCTGCGGAGCCGGCAGATTGTCGTGAACCGCAAAGACGGCAACCAGGTCTTCTATTCCATACGAAACCCGGTCCTCGTTCAGGTACTCGATCTCATGCGCGATTACTTCCATACCAACCTGGCAGACGCTATTCAGATGCTTGGTGAACTGGAACGTGAGGCGACTGCCAAGTGATTGCTGGCCTGTTTCTGGGTGGAATCGTCGTGTGGCTGATGGGCGCCGCAGTCAGCCTGGCACTGTATCGCCGTCCGGCCGCCGCGCGCCGGGTGGCCTGCGGTTCGGCGCTGGCGGGATCCCTTCTCGATCTGTCCGGTTCGGTCGCCGCCATCTTCGCCGGGGCGCCCATCGTGATGGCCATTCCCTTCGGCAACCCGGTTTTCACCTGGACCCTCCGCCTCGATCCACTCTCGGCATACTTCAGCACGACTCTCGCGGTGCTCGCCGCCGCCGTTTCGCTCTACTCCTTCGGATACCTGAGGCATATGGAAGGACGCCGCAACCTGGGCGCATTCGGGTTCTTCTTCAATTTTCTGCTGCTCAGCCTGGCGCTGGTCTTTACGGCGTCGAACGCATTCTTTTTCCTGGTGGCATGGGAAGTCATGGCGCTTTCCGCATACTGCCTGGTCAGCTTCGAACACGAGAAAGCGGAAGCGCGCAAGGCGGGTGTCCTCTTCCTCGTCATGTCGCACGCCGGCACCGGGATGCTCCTCATCGCTTTCCTTCTCCTTGCATCCTTCAGCGGCACTCTCGATTTTTCCGGTTTCCATCTTCTGGCGTCGCAGATGACGCCGGTCCAGCAGGGCGTGGTCTTCCTGTTGTTCCTTCTCGGCTTCGGTGTGAAAGCCGGAATCGTCCCCATTCATATCTGGCTTCCGGAAGCCCATCCGGTGGCGCCCAGCAACGTATCTGCGCTGATGTCGGGCATCGTAATCAAGACCGGCATTTACGGCATGGCGCGCGTATTCTTCGATTTCTACGCAACGCCTCCGCTGTGGATGGGAACCCTGGTCCTCGGGCTGGGCGTAGCGTCCGCGCTGCTGGGGGTTCTCTATGCTCTGATGGAACACGACCTCAAGCGTCTGCTCGCCTGGCACAGCATCGAAAACATCGGCATCATCCTCATGGGCTTCGGCGCGGCGCTGATGTTTCGCGCCCTGGGACATGGAGATCTTGCCGCCCTGGCGCTCATCGCCGCCCTGTATCACACCTTCAACCACGCCACGTTCAAAGGCCTTCTGTTCCTGGGCGCCGGCGCGGTGGTCGAGGCTACGCATACGCGCAATATGGAAAAAATGGGCGGGCTCATCCGGCGAATGCCTGTGACCGCACTTTGCTTTCTGATCGGCGCGGCGGCCATTTCCGGACTGCCTCCATTGAACGGATTCGTCAGCGAATGGTTGACCTACCAGGCGCTGCTGGCCGGCTTCGGCACCACGCAAAGTCTCACACGATTAATGTTCCCCATTGCCGGCTCGCTGCTGGCGCTGACAGCGGCCCTCGCTGCCGCATGTTTCGTCAAAGCGTTCGCCATTCCGTTTCTCGCACTCCCTCGCAGCCCGGAAGCAGCGGATGCCCGGGAAGTCTCGTTTACCATGCGGGCGGGCATGGCGATTTTAGCGGTCGGGTGCGTCGCGCTCGGTCTTGGCGCTACATTCTTCGTGTCGATATTCGATCCTATAACCCAACAGACCCTTGGAGTCCGGGCAAGCGCACAACTGGTGATGGCCCGCGGCCTGGCGCTGTCGCCGGGAACGGCGCATGGCGGCACCATTTCGACCGCCGGAATCGCCGCATTGTTCCTGCTTGGCGGCCTGGCATTCGCGCTTCCGCTGGCTTTGCGCTGGAAACGTCGCAGCGTCAGGGGCCCGGCGTGGGATTGCGGCCTTCCCGGGTTGACCGCCGAAAACGAGTACACCGCCACGGCCTTTTCAAAACCCCTGCGGATGATTTTCTCGGCCCTCTATCGGCCGCGCCGCGAGATCCAGGCGGAGTATGAAGTGTCGCCGTACTATCCCAGCGCCATTCGCTTCGAGAGCGAGATAGAACCCACGTTCGAAAAACGCATCTACGGTCCGCTGCGGGAACGGATCATGGCCACTGCTAACCGCATGAGGGGCATTCAGGCGGGCAGCATCAACGTCTATCTCACTTACATCTTCATCACTCTCATTCTCCTCTTGTTGTTTGCGGTGCGCGGATGATCGAGCGGCTGATCGAGAACGTGGCGCAACTCATCCTGCTGCTGGCGCTGGCGCCGCTGGTGACGGGCACGATTCGAACGATGAAGGCGCGCCTCCAAACCCGCCGCGGCCCCGGCATCTTTCAGCCTTACCGGGATCTGCGCAAACACTTTGGCAAATCCATGGTGATTCCCGAGACCGCATCCTGGATCTTCACCGCTACGCCGTGGATCGTATTCTTCAGTACCGTGATCGCGGGTCTCATGATTCCCATGGTCGCCGCCGATGCGCCGCTCAGCTTGTTTGGCGGCGCGCTGGCGGTGATCTTTCTGCTCGGCCTGGGCCGCTTCTTTCTTGCCCTCGGCGGGCTGGACAGTGGAAGTTCTTTCGGAGGCCTCGGCAGCAGCCGCGAGATGACGATCTCGGCTTTGGCCGAACCGGCCATGATGCTGGCCATCTTCACCGTCGCCATCGGCGCAGGATCCACCGGCCTTACCGAAATCGCCGGCGCCGCGATCGGACAAAACTGGCGCTTTCTGGCTCCCGCGCAGATGCTCGCCTTCGCCGCGCTGGCGCTTGTGTTGATCGCGGAGACAGGCAGGATTCCGGTGGACAACCCTGCCACTCACCTCGAACTCACCATGATCCACGAGGCCATGATCCTCGAGTATTCCGGGCCATACCTGGCACTTATCGAGTGGGCCGCGTCCATCAAGCAACTCGTCTTGATGACCCTGCTGATCAACTGCTTCTGGCCATTTGGCCTGCAGCCAGCGTGGTTCGGATTCGGAGCCTTCAAGGGAATCGCATGGCTGCTGGCAAAACTATTTCTTTTGAGCTGCTCGATTGTTCTGCTTGAAACCGTTAACGCCAAGATGCGGCTCTTCCGCGTGCCGGAACTCCTCGCCGTGGCCTTCACGTTAGGAGCGTTGGCTCTCGTTTCCACTTTCCTCTTCTGATGCTTATGAGACCTTTTCTCACCATGCAACTCGGCGATCGCATCATCACCTTGATGGCGGCGCTGGTGCTCGTCCTGCAGATCGCGATGGTGGCCCAGCGCTGGATCGTTACCCACATTCGCATCTTCGCGGCGCAATCATTCTTCCTCGCAATCATCGCCGCCACCATTGCCTGGCTCAATCACGCGCCGCATATTTACATTGCTGCCGTACTCACGCTGGTCGTCAAAGTGGTTCTGGTCCCGATCCTGTTTGAACGGCTCGTCGACCGCATGCAGATACACAAAGAGATCGAGCCGATCGTGAATGTGCCGCTCTCGGTACTGATTGCCGGAGGTCTCACACTGGTGGGCTACGTGGTTGCCGAGTCGTTCTATCGGCCCGACGAAGGCGGCCTTGGCCACAACGCACTCGCTGTCGCCATCTCTCTTTTTCTCATCGGCTTCTTCACCATGATCAACCGCCGCAAGGCGCTGACGCAGGTGCTGGCTCTGCTGTCCCTCGAAAACGGTCTCTTTCTCGCCGCTATTTCGCTCACCTACGGCATGCCGCTGATTGTGGAGCTGGGCGTTTTTTTCGATGTTTTGGTGGCCGCAATGGTGCTCGGCATTCTCGTTTACCGCATTCGCGAGTCATTCGAGTCGATGGATGTGAGCCGGTTGCGGAGGCTGCGAGGATAGATGCTGATCATCGCTCTATTGCTGATCCCCATTGCCGCAGCGGCCGCGTCGTTCCTCGCTCGCCGGCGCGCAGGCATGGAAGCGGTAAACCTGGCCGGATCAGCCGCCGTTTTTCTGGCAGCCATCGCGCTTGCCGCACAAGTGCTCGCGCGAGGCGCGATCTCTCTAGGCAATGGTTTCTTTTTCGCCGATTCTCTGAGCGCGCTGGTAATTCTTCTTACCGCTTCCGTCTCGCTGGTATGCTCCACCTACTCCATTGGCTACCTGCGCGACGACCAGAATAGTGGCGCGCTCGGTAACGAAGAAGGCGGAGACCAGCAACTCAACCAGCTTCGCATGTACTACTCGCTCACTCCGTTGTTTGTTTTCTCCATGCTGTTTATGGCGGTGGCCAACAACCTTGGAGTGATGTGGGTAGCGATCGAAGCCACCACGCTCGCTTCCATCTTCCTGGTCACCTTCTACGGAAAAGTTACTTCGCTTGAAGCGGCCTGGAAATACGCCATCATCGGCGGCGTGGGATTGTCGATGGCCTTGTTCGGCACCATTGTGGCCTATTACGCCGGACACAGCCTGGCCGGTTCCGAAGCGCTCAGCGGATGGAACTGGTCGGTGCTGGCGCAGCACACCGCCCAACTCGACAAGCCGTCGATGCGGCTCGCCTTTGCATTGATCCTTCTCGGATATGGAACCAAGGCAGGCCTCGCTCCTATGCACACCTGGAAGCCAGATGCTTATAGCGAAGCGCCCGTTCCTTCCGCTGCGATTCTTTCCTCGGCCATGCTCAACTGTGCCCTTTACGGCCTCATCCGTTTCTACATTCTTGCCAGCCGATGCCTGGGAGCGGAGTACCCCGGCCGCCTCCTGCTTTTGTTCGGATTGCTTTCCATGGGCATCTCCGTTCCATTCGTGCTGGTGCAGAAAAACTATCGCCGTTTGCTCGCATATCACACCATCGATCATGCCGGCATTATGGTCACGGCGCTGGGAATCGGAGGCGCACTCGGCAGCCTCGGGCTCATGCTGCACATGACGTTTCACACCATCGCAAAGTCGCTGTTGTTTCTTTGCGCGGGCAACGTGCAGCAGCACTTTCGCACCGAGCTGTTCTCGGGCATCAAAGGCAGCGTACTCCGGGCCATGCCTCTTACCGGCGTGATCTTTCTCATGGCCATGCTGGCGATCATCGGCATGCCGCCTTTCAGTCTGTTCCAGAGCGAGTTCCTCATTGTGCGCGCGGCGTTCGATGGAGGCCATGCTCTTACCGGCGCCCTTTTCGTCTTGTTTGGAACGGGTGTCTTTGCCGGCGCGCTGCTGCATGTGGGCGGCATGATCCTCGGGCCCCCGGGCGACACGCCGGTGGCCGGTCGCCGTCCGTGGCGAAATGGTTCGCTGCTCGTCCTCGCGGCAGCACTGGTCGTGATCGGTTTCTGGGTGCCGGCTCCGCTTCTGCAACTCATTCGCGGCGCAGCGCAGGTGGTGACCGGCCAATGACATCTCTTCACGAACAACTTCGCGAACGCTATCCTGAGAAGGTTCGCTCCGTACAGGAGCAGGTCCGCGGCCAGGCCGCGGTTGTGGTGAACGTCCCCGATATCGTTGACCTGGCCCGGTATTTGCTGCTCGACTGCGGCGCGCGACTCGTGACCGTATTCGCGGAAGATCGCGTGAACGAGGAGAGTCTCTTCTATAACTACTATGTCTTCGATCGCCGCGACGATCCTTCCTGGGTGATTCTGAAAGCCCGCATTCCCGCGGACACCCCATCGTTCCCATCGCTCGCCGCGGAGTTCCCCGCGGTCAACTGGCAGGAGCGCGAGATTCAGGATTGGTTCGGCCTTGAAGCTGCCGGACATCCCAATCCGCGACGTGTAGCGCTCCATGATAATTGGCCCGACGTGCATCCGCTGCGCAAGGATTTCCCGCTCGATACCATCTTGACCGCATTTGAAGGAGAGCAGCACATCTACCGCCCCACGCTCGGCGAGGGCGTGTTTCAGATTCCGGTCGGTCCGGTTCATGCCGGAATTATTGAACCCGGCCACTTCAATTTCGCCGTGGCCGGCGAGCCCATCCTCTACCTCCAACTGCGCATGTTCTACACCCACAAGGGAACTGAAAAGCTGTTTGAGAATCTCCCCATCCACCGCGCGGTGTTTCTCGCCGAAAGCATTTCCGGCGATTCCGCGTTTTCCCACGGTGCCGCATTCTGCCAGGCAGTCGAGTCTGCTGCCGAAATTGAAGTTCCGCCGCGCGCGCAATTCATGCGCACCATTCTGTTGGAGTTGGAACGAATCGCCAATCACATCGGCGATGTTGGCGCCATCGCCACCGACGTTGGGTTCGTGATTGCCAATGCCCATGCCGGCCGCATACGCGAAATGGTGCTGGGCCTGAATGAAATGCTGACCGGCAGCCGCGTATCACGCGGAATGATTGCCGTCGGCGGAGTCCGCGGAGACTGGCGGCGGACTCAAATCGAAGCTATCGCCGGCACGCTGGAAGCTGTCGAGCGCGAATTCCGCAGGCTGGTCGCAATCATTCAATCGTCTGATTCCACCCGCGACCGCTTGGAACACACCGGAATCCTCCGCCCCGACAAGGCGTTAAAGCTGGGAATCGTGGGCGTCGGGGGACGTGCCTCCGGCGTCGATCTCGATGTCCGCCGCGATCATCCCTACGAGGCGTATCGTCAGCTGTCATTCAGGGTGCCTCTGTACCAGATGGGAGATGTCCGCCACCGCATGCTGGTTCGTATCGATGAGGTAGGCGAGTCGATCGAGATCGTCCGAGCGGCCATTGCCCGTTTGCCAGACGGCCCGCACCGTGCCCCGGCTCAGCCCATACCTCCCGATCGGTGCGCCCTTGGCGCGGTCGAAGGATGGCGTGGCGAGATCGTTCATTGGGTCCGAACCGGGGAAGACAATCGTCTCCAGCGCTGCAAGGTCAAGGATCCATCCCTCAACAATTGGCCCGCTATCGTCGAAGCCGTGGAAGGCAACATCATTGCGGATTTCCCGGTGATCAACAAGAGCTTCAACTTGTCCTACTCGGGGACGGACCGATAAGACCATGTTCAAGATCCTCCAAAACTCGCTCCGCGTCGGCATCGCAACGGCCTCTTATCCGCGCGTTGCGCCTCACCTGGCAGAGCATTTTCGTGGACGCCCTGACTTCGACTTCAAGGCATGGAGCGATGCTCGTCCGGCGGCAGAGGCCTGTCCTACCGGGGCGATTGCAATTCGCGACCACGACAGCTCACGCATGGTGACCGTGGACTACGGGCGTTGCATCTTTTGCGGCGAATGCGCCGAAGCCTCTCGGGATGGAGCGGTGACCATGACCCGCGATTTCGAGTTAGCCGCCACCGATCGTTGCGACCTGGTTCTAAACGCCGAATATGCGCTCCATCCGGATGGCACCCACGCCGGGCTCAAGTCGTCCACCGCCTGCCCAGGCGCCGAGTCTCCCGCCAGGCGTATCGCGGCGTCGATCCAGTCTCTGCTCGGACGGTCACTCGCGATTCGCCAGGTGGATGCCGGCTCATGCAACGGCTGCGAGCAAGAGATCGTGGCATTGAACAATCCGGTTCACGACATCGAACGCTTCGGCATCCATTTCGTTGCATCCCCGCGTCACGCAGACATGCTGCTGGTCACCGGCCCGGTGACTCGCAACATGGAACTGGCGTTGCGCAAGACCCATGCCGCGACGCCCAATCCAAAGATTGTGATCGCCGTCGGAGCTTGCGGTATTAGCGGCGGCATATTCGGAACCAACTACGCCTCACTGGGCGGAGTGGATGCAGTCATTCCCGTAGATGTGTTCATCCCCGGCTGTCCCCCTCGCCCCGAAGCTCTCCTCTATGGCATCCTGCTGGCGTTGGGTCGACTCCGGCTATAGTTGGATTCGCGAGATAGCTCGACCCTCCGCCGTGCAGGATCAGCGCCATATCCGACTTCATGCTGCGCACGAAAGAAAGCTTGCTGTATCTGACGCTTTATCGCCTGGAAGAGGCCGGCTGGATTCGCGAGGATGTGGCCAAGAGATTGTCGGCTGCTGCAAATCGCACATTCTGACAATTGAACGTGCGAACCACTTGAGTGAATAGTCCGCATCTCGGACAGGTACAAGTTGGATTTGACATCGTCTATTTCTTCGCTATTATTGAAGTAATGACAGACCGCAGCTATCTCGGGGAATTCGAACTCATGATTCTGCTCGCCGTCGTCCATCTCGGCGACCAGGCCTACGGCGTGCCTATCTCCCGCGAGCTCGAACGCCATCGCGGCCGCGATGTTTCCGTTGGCAGCGTCTATGCGGCCCTGGAGCGGCTGGAGAGCAAAGGCCTCGTCGCTTCCACCGTCGGCGACCCAACCCCCGAACGCGGCGGCAAAGCCAAACGCTACTTCCGCGTCACCAGGGAAGGCCTCCGCCAGGTCCACGCAACTCGCCGCGTCCTCACCAGTTTGTGGCAGGGACTTCCTGATCCGAAAGGAGAACGCATATGAGACAGGCAGAACATCCACGCACCGCCGCCTGCTGCGCCTTACGAATGGGAGGGATCACAGGATGATTCGAAAGCTGATCTCGTTCGCGGGTTTTTGTCTTCTCTCAGGGGGCATGTTATGCGCACAACCATCCGGCACTGGGGAAACCGGCAGACCAGTGGACTCCTCCCCGCATACAGTGAAGTTCGTGACAGTCGAGAAAGACGTGAAACTGGAGGTTCTCGATTGGGGTGGCACTGGGCGCCCACTGGTGCTGTTGGCAGGTATGATGTTCGATGCCCACGTATACGACACGTTCGCGCCGAAGTTGGCGCAGAACTTTCATGTTTACGGCATAACCCGCCGTGGATTTGGCGCATCAAGCGCACCGAGGCCCGACTGCGGTAATTATTCTGCCGACCGCCTCGGCGACGATGTTCTTGCAGTATTGGACAATCTGGGGATCGACCGGCCGATCCTGGTGGGACATTCCCTCGCTGGTGAGGAGCTAAGCTCAATCGGCAGCAGGTTCCCAGAAAAAGTTGCTGGCCTGATTTATCTAGATGCCGCGAACTCCTATGCGTTTTACGACGATAGCGCTGCACAAGGAGATCCCAGTGTCGATACCGCGGACGTGCGATCAGAGTTGGAGCAATTGATTGCGCCGCTTCCTCCAAAAGAGATGAAGGCTCGAGTCACACACGTTCTTGAGGTCAGTCTTCCGCGAATGGAGAGGGACCTGAAGGAAACTCTAAAGGAGACGGAATCCGCCCCCGACTTGCCCCCACCGCCCCCTGATAACCCCATGTTTCGCTCAATCACTGCAATAACGCGTGAAGTCGAGATATTCTCCAGCGTGAAGTCCCCTATGCTCGCCATCTACGCTGCTCCGCACGATATGCGCCAAGCATCTGGCGGTGATCCTGCGAAGCAAGCAACTTTGGAGGCCTCGGACCTGGCACGGGTCAAAGAACAAGCCAAGGCCGTTCAGGCAGCCAACCCGACCGCCCAAGTGGTGCTCTTGCCGCACGCCGACCACTTAGTCTTCAAATCGAATGAAGCAGACGTGCTTCGAGAGATGAAGGCTTTCATTGCCACGCTGCAGTAACCGCATACGCGGCCTCGGAGCGGGGGGAGAGCAAAGGCCTCGTCGCTTCCACCGTCTGCGGCCCTACCCCCCGAACGCGACGGCGAAGCCAAAACGCTGCCTCCGCGACACCAGGGAAGGCCTCCGCCGGGGTCCACACAACTCGCCATGTTCTGGATCAGAATCTGGCCAGGACTCTCGGATCCTAGATTGACCTCCTATAGGAATGCACATGAGATGCACCGAACCCCCACCGCTTGCCACATGGATTCTGGAGCACGGAATTCCCGGCGACTATGATGAAGCGCTCGCCGGCGATCTGCTCGAAGAATTCCGCTCCGGCCGCTCGGTCGGATGGTTCTGGCGTCAGGTGCTCGCCGCGTGGTCCGTCGGTTGGTTGAAATACCTCAGCATGCGCAGGTCGCTGCTGATATTTACTGCTCTGTGGTCCGCACTGGCTCCCGCGTGGGCCACAATCGTCGACAACATCGACCGGTTCAATCCCGACGTGACCCTCGGTCCTCTCTTTCGGATGTTCTGCCTCTGGGTGGCCTTGAACGCGGCCTTCATCTGGACCGGAATGTTTCTGTTCATCATGATCCACAGTCGTCTTGCGAGCTCTTTTAGCTGGGCTAAACTGTGGCGGGCCTTCCTGCTCGCGCCGCTAATCTTCCTGCCCGTGTACTTCGCCACCTTCGTGTTTATGAATCTGTTTGCCTATCCCGGCTTCGTTATCGATCAGAACGCCAGAACACCTCTCGGCGAAATCGCCGATTGGAAGATGCGCGCAGATGCCTTGCGCATCCCTTACTTCCTCACCATTCTTTGGACCATGTGGGGAGCCACACCGCTGATGGGCGCCCTATCGCTCACTTCCATCGCGTGGAGGCCCGCCAAGCCTCCATCCCAAGCCGGTATCCCGGCAGCGAATGTCGTCCCTAAACCAGGCCTCGACAGCTACACCGCCAGGCGATTCCTGGTTTTCATGGTCGGAGCCGGGCTGCTCAACGGCCTCATCGCCGGTTTCGTGCTCTGCCGACTGCCCGAGACGCACACGCCCACCCTCAACTCGCTCGTCGGTCGCGCGGTCATTTATGTAGCCACCGGAGCGCTTGCGGGAATAGCCGGAATCTATTTCTACTGGAACAGCCCATCAAGCCCATTGCGCGCCGCGCCGCCACTCCCGTTCTCTCTGTTTGCTCTCACTACCGCCGCCGGCTGGATCTGGGTACCCTCCATGGTCATTTTCTCGGAGCAACTCTCCGCCGCCACTGCACTCGTCGGCGCAATCGGAGCTTTCTTGCTCGCCGCGGGACTTCGCCACGCCACTTCGTTCCTCTTCGGTCCCGCGCCTGGCCCGCCGTCCTACCCCGAGCAGGAGGAGATTGAACTCTTCGCCGAATCGCTCTACCGCGCTCCCCGGGAAGTGCACGGGTACGTGATCGCGATCTGCCTTTATGGGGCGGGGTGGGCTCTCGCCACACGGTCGAACTACACTGCTTGCACTCTGCTCGCGCTCAGCGCATCTCTGTTCGCCTGGAAGCGCACGTTCGTGCCAGGTCAACAACTCGATACCGGCCGCGAGTTGAAGCGCGCCGTTCTGCGGCTTGCGCTGGTATTCATCCCGGCTGTCCTAGTCACCGTCTGGTCGCTGATCGACGGAGTAGGACACCGCAACCGCCTTGAAGCCATCGCCGCCGCGCAGTCGCGAGACAACGCTCAGTCAAAGGGAGACAATGCCGCCCGGAATGCCCAAGACAACAACCCGCCCTCCGCCAACGGCATCTCCGGTTACCAGAGCATCATCCTCTGGCCCCTCCCACACAAAAAGGAGATCCTGCTGCCGCTTCCGCAGCCCGCCTCGCTTCTCGCCCCCGGAACCACTAAACCGCTCATCATCCGCTTCGACGGCCCCTACTTCTACTTCCAGCCGCCGCACAAGGCACCTGGCCTCACCGCCCTCCAGGTGCGCGGCACACCGCTAATCTACGACTTCCAATCCAACAACTTCATGCCCCTCGTCATGGAGGCCCACCAAGCCCTTGGCAGCTCCATCCCTCTCGCACGCTGCCGCGAAATCCAGGTCGACCTCCTCAACGGTGACAACCGCCCCGGCGTTATCAACCTCGCCGTCCTGCTTGGCCACGCCTCCGCACCCTCGAACCAGCTCTATCTAGGCCAGCAGCCCGTCCTCAGCAGCCGGCCCGGCCAGTTCGGATTCAAAGCCACCGCCGCACCGGAAACCCTCCGCTTTCCCATCCCCAACTCCTCCAAACTGCGCGGCTTCGACCAGATCACCGTCCTGATCCTCCCCGACGAAGCCAACTACGACCAGGGCTCCAAAGTCGCCATCCAGCAGTTCCAGCTCATCCCCCGCTGATCCGCCTTTAGCCCCAAAATAAATCGCCACACCCTACAGCGGAACCAGAGTTGAAGTATCCCGGAAGCAGGCCTTCAACGTGGCATTCTCCTCTCCGGGGTCCCAGCGACAGGTCTTCGCCACTGGGGTGGAAGCAAAACCCACCCAGAGGACTCTCTGCAAGACACCTGGATCAATCAGTTCTCAGCGGGCGTGACCTCTCCACCCTTTCCACCTTAGAAGGCCGAAGAGAATGAGAGAGATGAACGTTATGCATGTACGGTCACCACCGATATAATCCGATTGCTATGGCTGCGTTTAGTGCGAATGACATCAGCGATCAGCAGATTATGCAATTGGTCACTCGTCGTGCCTTCATCGGCACGGGTGCCTGCACAGCCCTCGCGGCCCTGAGTTTGCCCGGGCTTGCCTCAGCGACGAAGGTCAGGTTCAAAGTTGGGGTTACCGACTGGAACCTGAAACTGGAAGGCAAGATCGAATCCATCTCCCTGGCCAAGCAACTGGGGTTCGATGGGGTGCAGATCAGCATCGGCAAGGGGAAAGTCAAACTTCCTCTTTCCGATCCCACGTTGCAGAAAACATTTCTGGACGAGTCGAAGCGAGTGGATCTGAAGATTGAATCGCTATGCCTCGAAATCTTGCATCAGAACTACTTAAAATCAGACCCGTTGGGACAGCGCTGGGTGGCCGACTCGATCCCCATAGCGAAGGCTATGGGCGTGCGGGTGGTTCTCCTTCCCTTCTTCGGAAAGGGCTCGCTGGAGACCGTGGCGGACATGGACAAAGTTGGCGACGTCCTGAAAGAACTTACCCCGGCTGCCGAGAAGGCCGGCGTCATCCTCGGCCTTGAGGACACGATTTCCGCACGCGACAATGTACGAATCATGGATCGTACCCAGTCCTCCGCCGTCCTCACCTACTACGATGTAGGGAATTCGACCAATAATGGATTCGACGTGGTGAAAGAAATCCGCTGGTTGGGCGGTGCGCGCATTTGTGAGGTTCATTTGAAGGATAACCCTCACTACCTTGGCGAAGGGAAGATCGACTTCCAAGCAGTGATCGACGCGCTGGCTGATGTGGGATTTGATGGGTGGGCACAGCTTGAGACCGACAGTCCTGCGTCGGTAGAGGCCGATATGCGCCGTAACCTGAAGTTCATCCGGGGTCTGATCGCGGTTCGCAACGCCGCTTGAGGAGTGAGCTGCAACGGATGTGGGTTGGCTGCTGCCTTCGCTCGTGATTCTGAACTCGCTGTTGGCAACACGAAATAGCGCCGTTTCGAGGTTCTCCTTAGTCCGAGAGACGTGCTCGCTCTTTGGGTTCCTCTAGATCGGCGCTCCAGGCGCGCAACGCCGATGCCGCCGCTCAATGAGGTGGGGATTCCGCTTTGAGCGCGCCTGCTCTTTGCCAGCTTGCTTGAGGAGTTGCATCGCCGCAACTTCGCCGCAACTACCATCCGCACATACCTGCACGGTGTTGAGCACTCAGCCGCTGGCCCGATCAACTTGGCCCTGAGGACATACGCAAGTATCAGGCAGCTCTGTTCACCCAGTTTAAGTTCAGCCCGAACCCGGTCATCCTGCGGCTGGCATTGCTCCGGTTCTTCTACATTCACGTGTTGAAGCGTGGCTGGAGCATTGCCGAGACGCCCTATCCGAAGAAGGTGCGTCGCCTTCCCGGGGTGCTCAGTCAGGAGGAAGCCGCGCGACTGATCGACGCGGCCGATACTCCTTTTCATCGCATCCTTCTGATGACTCTCGATGCCACCGGCGCACGCCGCGCAGAAGCGGCCCACCTGAAGGAAACTATTCTGCGCGCAGAATCTCCACCGGCTCGATCCCCAAGGCGCGCAAAACCGCGGGGAGGGTAGCCACCGCCGCGGCTGCCAGAATCACGACGGAGGGAATCGCCAGCATGGTCGTATCCGAAGCCTTCACCTGAAAGAACAATGAGTCCATATACCGCGCCGAGGCCAGCCCGAGCCCCACTCCCGCAACAAGCCCGGCCACAACCATGGTGAAGACACTTCGCGTCACCAACTGGACAATGGCGCCACCTCGCGCGCCCACGGCAACCCGAATCCCGATCTCTCGCCGCCGTTGCAACACCGAGTAGTTCAATACCCCATACAGCCCGATGCCCGCAAGCAGGAGCGCTACAGACGCAAAGAACGCACCCAGCACCGCCAGCAGCCGCTCCCGCACTGTCTGCCCATCGATCAGTTCCTGTTGCGTTCGCACATTGCTCACCCGAATGCCTGCACTTGCCGCCGCGACAGCCTTTCTAAGTTCACCGGCCCGCGCCATCGGCGCCTTCGCATCGCTGCCAGCCATTCGCACCAGGAACGTTGCGCTTTGCTCCGGCAGCACAACGCCCTTCGCATCCACCTCGCGCAGTGGCACAAAGGCCACTGGCAGTTGCACTTCGCGCACGTTGCGATACGGCGCATCCGCTACGACGCCGACTACACGGAAGTGCTGCCGCAAGCCTTCGTCACCAACTTCTTCGAAATTTTTTCCTACCGGGTTCTCTCCGTTAAAGAACCGCTTTGCAAACGTCCGGTTGACCACCGCGGCGCCCGGATTCACATCGGTGGACATAAACTCCCGGCCTGCCCTGACTCGCATGCGCATGGTTTCAAACCAACCTGGCGACACAGGAAGGAAGTACACCATGTCCACGCTGGGCGGCCCGCCGTTTACAGCTACCGCATTATTCGACGACGACGCCATCAGCGGCCATCCAGACTCGGCAACGCGCTCCACCCCAGGTTTGGCCCGCAGCACATCCGCCACCTCCTCCCAGCCCTGCGGAAATTTCCCATGCGGTGCGACCGACTCCAGCAGCAGCAAACCCTGCGGCGAATACCCAAGCGGGATTTGCGACAACCGTTGAAACGTCTTGGCAAATAAACCGGCCATAAACAGCACCAGGAAGCAGAATGCCACCTGGAGCGCGATCATCCCATGCATCATCCGCTGCCGCGCGTTCGGATCGTCTCCACCCTTCAGGGCACTTACAGGCTTGACCGCAGAAGCGCGCATTGCCGGCAACATTCCAAACAGCAGCATCACCCCCACGATCAGCACCACGCCAAAACTCAGCACCCGCCAGTCTGGCGGCAACATCAGCCGCGCCGGATTGTCCCGAGAGCTGATCATGCTAAGCACCAGTGGCGCTGCCCTCCACGCAAATATCGCTCCCAGCCCACCCGCCAATCCAGACAGTATCGCGCTCTCCACCAGCACCATCTGCACCAGCCGCCAGCGGCCCGCGCCAATGGATACCCGCAAAGCCATCTCTCGCGTCCGGGCCGCCGCCAGTGCGGTCATAAGGTTAGCCACATTGAGGCACGCAATCGCCAGTACCAGCACCACTAGCGCACCCAGCCACTCCAGCGCCTGCCGGTAATCCGCCTGAAGCCCTGAAACCCCGGTAGCCGCAGGCAGAAACTCCACCCGCTGATGCAGGTAGTTGTCGATGCTCTGCTGCGGCATTCCTGTGAATCCCTTGGCGCGCTCCCTCTCAAATCCCAGATTGATTGTGTCCAGCTTCGCTCGCAGCGGTTCCATCCCCGCTCCCAGCGGGATGATTGCAAGAATTCGGTGCCACGTCGAATCGTCGCGCGTCACCGATCGGTGCATCATCGTCGGCAGAAAGATCTCCGTGACGGTTCCCGGTTCTGTCCCCGTGAAGCTCTTCGGACCGACGCCCACAATCTCGAGCAGTTGGCCGCCCAACCGAAGAGTTCGTCCAATCGCCTTCGGATCACGCCCAAACCGCCGCGACCAATAGTCGTAGGATAAAATCGCGACCGGGTGTGCGCCTGGAATCCGGTCGTCCTGCTGGGTAAACAGCCGCCCCAGTGCCGGATGCAGCCCAAAGCTCTCCCACATCCACCCGGAGACATACTGCACCATCCCCTTCTCCATCTCCTCATCCGAGGCATAGGTCAAGTCCTTGCGTTCGACGTACGAGACCGCAACCAACTCCGCCTGCCCCTTCGCCGCCGCCCTCATCAAAACAAAATCCGGGTACGCCCAGCCATCGAAGTGCGTCGGTTTGCCCTCAAAAGTAAGCTCCGCGCGCGACACCGCAAACAGCCGCTCGGGAGCAGCCACCGGCAGCGGCCTCCACAGCAGCGCGTCAATCAACCGAAAGGCGGAAACACAAGCTCCCATCGCCAGCGCCAGAGAGAGAATGGCTGCAGCCGAAGTCACCCGGTTCCGCCGCAACTGGCGCCAGCCAAAAATAGCGTCCGCTTTGAGCCCATCCAGCCATCCCGAAACGCGAACGCGGCGGCTTGCTTCCCGCTGCCGCAACATCGATCCGAAGACCTGGCGTGCCCCGTCCGGATCGCGCCCTTCGGCAATCGCCTCTTCAATGTGCGACTCGAACTCTTCATTCAACTCGCGATTGAATCGATCTCCGCGAAACACGTTCCAAACCCGCGTCCAAACCGACATTTCAAGCCTCCCGCAGCACCCGATTGACCGCTAAACTGACGGTCATCCAGCGGTCCTCTTTCATTGCTAGCTGCTTCTTGCCAGCCGCCGTCAGGCGATAGATTCGTGCGCGCTTGCCGTTCTCCTTTACCACCCACTCCGCGCCTATCCACCCGGCCTCTTCCATCCGGTGCAGCGCCGGATACAGCGACCCTTCCTCCGGACTCAATACCTCGCCCGACGTTTCTTTGATCGCCGTCATGAGCGCGTATCCGTGCAACTTCGGCCGCCGCGAAAGTATCGTCATCACCAACAGGTCAAGCGAGCCTTGAAATGTGTCTGTCTTTTTCATACTCAGATATCTTAATATATAGATGACTTAGTAAAGTCAAGGAGAATTCCCCGATTTGTGAATTGGCTGCCGTCTCCCGGGAAATGGTGGAGCTCGAGAATGAGATGAAATGGCAGCTCGGGAGCGCTATCGATATTTGACTGGAACAGCTCCAGTTGGTGCAAATACTGCCGGCGATGCTGGGGTTCCCACTGCCTGCCATCTCTGAACTCTTTGGGCAGCTGGGACTGTCGCGGGCCGCAGGTCCTCCGTTCCGAGGCGATTACCGCAGCCCTGGAATCGCGGCGTTCTGGGCTTCCATTCAGCGTGTTCAATAACAATGCGGCAAATGATCTGTATAACGGCACAGGAAATCACCAGGTCCTGGCGAACGTGCTGGGCAACCACTCCAATCACTTCTGGAATTCTTTTTTCCCAACCCTGCTTCCAGGGGCAGTTCTTCAATGGTTCCGGTGAGTCTATTCCGGACTCTAACAACGATTCGCCACAAACCAACTTCGGCAATGTGCCGCGCAATGCCTTACGACCTCAGTGTGGGAGCATCAGAGCTTCAAAGCGGGCTGCCCCTGCACGCCGTCAGCGTCAGTTGAGACGCTGACGTCAAGCCACGCCTTGGCGTCGGACTCCCGCTTGTCCTCGGCAAGTCGGGCAAACTGCACAGCGTCGCTGCCGAGCAGCAGGTGAGTGGGAAGCTGCTCTTTGGAGGCGAGATGCAGGATGACCTGAGCAACCTTTGCAGGGTCACTCCTCTCATGTCCCCAATACGTTGCAAGCGTTCTAACCAACGCGCCGACAGACGGCTCATATTCCGGCAACAGATTCGGAACGTGCGCAACCGCGCGATTGCCCCAGTTGGTCCGCATGCCACCCGGTTCCAGCGCGCATACCTTTACTCCGAAGGATGCAACCTCGAGAGCAATGGCTTCGGTGAAGCCGCCCACGGCCCATTTCGCGGCATGATAGGAAGCGCTTCCCGGGGTCGCGAGCCGACCTCCGACCGATGAGATCTGCAGGATGCACCCACTTCTTTGCCTACGCATGATTGGAATAGCCGCTCGCGACATGGAAACTACGCCAAAGAAGTTCGTCTCAATCAAGGCGCGGAATCTCTCGGAACTCACCTGCTCAAACGGGGCTGTGTCTCCATATCCCGCATTGTTGACCAAAACATCCAACCGTCCGAATACATCGACAGCCTTGGCGACTGCGGCCTTCGCGTCTGCCTCATCGGCCACATCGAGGGAGGCCGTACACACCTGTTCACCATACCGCTCCACAAGATCGTTCAATCCCCGCGGATCGCGAGCCGTTGCCAGCAGGCGATCACCCGATGCGAGAATTGCCTCGGCAATTTCGCGGCCTAAACCACTTGCGCTCCCTGTTACGACCCATACTTTGGACATAAGTACCTCCTTTCAGAGAATGCTGCTTTCGTAAACTTGCTCAAAGATTGAGCGGTCGCCGCGGATTTGGCGTCCGTCACGTTCAGGTCGATATGTGCTGAAAGCGGCCCAGAAGCCAATTCGACTCCAAACAAGAATTGTTGAACGCCCAAATCAGAATCTCTGCGCTTTTCATTCGCTTACGGCTTGACGAAGCACCGTCAGACCGCCACCGTTGGCGGTCCGCAGCTCCAGCCTCATGGCCGATCCTGCCTGCGAGGGAGAAACGGCGCGCTTCAATGGTCCTAGGGTCTGTGCAATTGCGACGCCCCCGATACCTGCACTAAAGGTCACCAGTTCGAGAGGGTCAGGACCGCCAATCAACACCAAAGCATACTTCTCGCGGGGCGTTAGACCCGTCGCGGCGATCTGGAGGTTATCGATTGGCCCAAGTGAATTTACTGAGACGCTGGCGTGCGCGAAGGACTTCGAGGGGTCCGGTGGCATCAGTTCCAAGTGGAGTGCTTCGGTGGCAACACCAACTGGTTTCAGATTTGACGTGCCTGCGCCTGACGATACCGCGTTCGGGACATATACCAGCGCCTGCGGCAACTGTCCAACCGGAACAGTAGCAACAACCTGATTCGTAAGCGTATCGATTGCCTGGACTGCGTCGCCATTCTCCAGACCAACATAAATCCTACTTCCGTCGCCGGAACCCCAGATTCCATGCGGCAAGTCTCCACTGGGATTGTCGCGACAAGTGTAGGGACTATTCCGACACCTCGCCGATAGACCAAGACCTGGTTTGTGCCGCCAACGGATATGTAGGCAAATTGCCCACTCGAGTTCGCGATGAATGTCACGTGGTTTGAGATGGGTCCAGTTTCGAGAGTTGCAAGAGTCTGGAAAGGAGGTTTCGCGCTGACAACCTGTGTCTTACCGGTATCCTTCAGTGTGAACCAGACCTCGTCTTGATCCACGGCCAAGTTAGGCGAGAACGGGCTGACCTGTGGCACGCGTGCAATGACTTGGTACGTTGCTGTATCAATGACGTCCATCTCCGTGGTAAAGCTAGAAGGGACAAATGCCAGCTTTCCGTCAGGGCGGAATAGCACCATTCCCGGTCCGTTTGCGGTCGGAATGCGTCGGGTTTCCCGCAGCGTTACGGGGTCAATCACGCTGATATAGTCCTCGCCACGCACCGCGACCCACAGTTCCCGCCCATCCGGCCGGAAGAATCCCTCGTGAGGAGAGCGGCCTACATAGATCGTTCCCTTCACAGAATTTGTTTGGGTATCGATCAACGTTACGGAATTCGACCCGATCGAGATCACATCGAGGGTTCTATGATCTGGTGAAAATCCGAGACCGTGGACCAATAGTTGACCGCGATAGAGCGGGCTCAGGGCTGCCGGCACCTCCTCTCCAAGATGAATGGCACCGAGCAGCGTATTGCTCATTGGATCGATCACCGAGACGGTATTTGAGGTCTGATCCGCTGTATAAACCCGATCTCCATGTTGCGCATGCGCCGCCAACACGCAGATTAGAACGATCGCGGAGACTAAGGTGGCCCGCATGTTGTTTACTCCTTCTTTGCATCTGGCTGTTGTGTCTTGCCTAGCCACAATTGCATCGCATCTATCTCAGACTGCTGGTCGACCAGGATTTCTTGAGCAAGGCGGCGCATTACAGGATCTTTGCCAAAGCTCAACTCGGCCTTAGCCATATCGATGGCACCCTGATGGTGCGGAATCATCATCGTTGCGAAATCATGATCAACACCTCCGCTCATGTGAGCTGAGGTCATGCCCTCCTGCATCTTCGACATACTCGCGCCCATCGCGTCCATAAACTCATCTGCAATTGAACGAGCGTGCCCAAAGGAACTTACGCCGAGTGCAAGTATAAGTAGCGTCCATCTCATCCTCATCGTGTTGTTCCTTTCTGATTGAACTTAATGCCGCGCAGTCCCAGTGATTCTTCTCGCCGGAACTCACAACGGCGCGGCGAATGAGTTCCTTCCTCTCGCAATTGATCAACGAGAATGCCGGCCTACAACACAAATCCTCAGGTCGGTCAGGCTAAAGAACGCGCTACACGTGTGCGCCGTTGCGGCTAGCCTTATTGGTTCGCAACCTGTTTCTGCCTTTCAGTTGGCTGGTTGGCAACTTGCAGATAATTCTTCACGCTGAAGACGCCAGGCACAGCATTGGCGCGTATGAACGCGACTTCCTTGTCGACCTGAGAGTCGACGACGCCATAGAGTTCGACATGGCCATTCTGCACCGAGATGCGGATGGTCTTCGCCGGGTCAATGGCGTACTTGTTGAGCGAAGGGTAGCCGTAGACTGCGCGGGCCACCGCTACGCGGGTCTGGTCGTCCAGGATGGAGACAGGGTCCACTTGGACCTCGTTCTCCACCTCCTTCACGCCGGGATAGGTGCTCACCAGAGCCAAGGCAGAGTCCTTATCCACATCGGTGCGGGCATGGCCACCGAGGGTCACAACGCCATTCTGAGCGCTCAGGGTGATGGCGTTGAATACATTGCCGTAGCCGACGCGGTCATAAACCAGCTTTTCCTGCAGTTTTGCTTGCAGTTCCCGATCGGAAACGATGGGACCGGTGACCTCGATGTCGTTGCGGACCGCGTTTACTCCCTTGACTTTATGCACGTGCTTATCGGCGTCGAGCTTGTATTCGTAAAGATCGACCGTGCCCGACAGCGTGGCAACACCGCCCTGCACATCCACCTTCACATTCTTAAACTGGGGCTTATTCAGCTTGGATTGCACCTCGCTGGCAACACTGCTGTCGTCCCCTGCAAATGGTCTCGCGCCCGTGCCCGAGGCTGCCGCCACTGTGATCTGGGGAAGGCTCACAAGGGCTCCGGCGAGTGCCACGCCCAGCAGGGCTATCCGGTTTCCGCTCATCTTCATTGTCATTGCTAACTCCTCTTCTTTCTCGTTTCCGACTTCCCAGAAAAGCTCTACTGTGGTTCTGTTTCGGCCAAAGCAACCGGTTTAGACCCGGCGCTGTGCGGCGTCCGCAGCTGCGGCCAAACCATCCAGATACGTCAAGAAAGCCGGTGACTGGCCGATGAACAGCCCCATGGACGTCAAGAACTTCAGCGCCCCGGTGGCTGCGCCTGTCGTCTTCGTCGGGCGGATCACCGAGCATGGCGGAAGGCTTGCGCTGATGAAGGGGCAGGGTTCCGGCATGATCAGGTTGGTCTGGAACATCTGCCTGACAGCGGCGTCCTTTGCGCCGGT
>CAVPNO010000028.1:0-7684 GCA_963706455.1 uncultured Acidobacteriota bacterium
GCCGAGGGCATCGACATCCCGACGCTCTGCTACCTGGAGAACCTCACCCCGGTGAACGTCTGCCGGGTGTGCGTGGTCGAGGTGGAGGGCTCGCGCACCCTGGTGCCGTCCTGCTCGCGCAAGGCCGAGCCGGGCATGAAGGTGCAGACCGGCTCCGAGCGGGTGCGCACCTCGCGGAAGATGGTCCTGGAGTTCCTCGCCTCCACCGTTAACGTGTCGCTCGCCTCGGCCGACGTGCAGCGCTGGATCGCCGAGTACGGCGTCGACCCGGCCCGCTACGGCACCCCCGCGGCCGACCACGAGGCGGGGGAGCGGGATGCGACCGGCCGGGGCGAGCACCACGCGGTCGTTTCCGGCGACTCGGCCGCCACGGTGCGGCAGCCGGTGAAGTACGACAACGACAGCTACGTCCGCGACTACTCGCGCTGCATTCTCTGCTACAAGTGCGTGGAGGCATGCGGAGAGGACGCGCAGAACACGTTCGCCATCGCGGTGGCCGGGCGCGGCTTCGACGCCCGCATCTCCACCGAATACGACGTGACACTGCCCGGCTCGGCCTGCGTGTACTGCGGCAACTGCATCGGCGTCTGCCCGACCGGGGCGCTAATGCCCGCGTCGGAGTACAACATGCGCCTCGAGGGCACCTGGGACGAGTCCGCGCAGACCGTCACCACCACGATCTGCCCCTACTGCGGCGTCGGCTGCAACGTGGAGCTGCACGTCCAGGACAACACGATCGTCAAGGTGACGTCCCCGATGGACCACGACGTCACCCACGGCCACCTGTGCGTCAAGGGCCGCTTCGGCTTCGAATTCGTCCAGCGTCGCGGCCGCGAATAACGCGGGCGCCGAGCTACCTACCTACCTACCTACCTACCTACCCCCTCCCCGAACGTGGTCGATGTGACATCGACGACGTTCCGTTAGCGATCTGGCTCGAGGCGCCCGGAACCAGCGCCGCAAGCTGGTACATGCTTCGACCGCTCACGGAAAGCTGTGATATCTGTTGCCCGGTAATCACACTGCTTTGCTCCCCGGAATCGGTTTGAACCCGGACCGTATCGGCCTCCACGGTGATGGTCTCCTGCACTTCGCCGACCGCCATCTGGAAGTCAATGCGAGCCCGGTCGCCAACCTGCAGGGATACGTCCTTTTGTTCTTGAGCCTTGAATCCGGTGGCCTGTGCTTTTACGCTGTAGTGCCCGATGTTCAGTTCCGGAACAACGTATTGACCGGCACTGTTCGTCTGGCTGCTTCTGGCCACTCCGGAATCGAGACTGGTGACGGTGATGTTTACATTCGCAACCGCTGCCCCGGAAGGATCGGTGACTGTTCCCACTATGGTGGCCTGTTGTCCGGCCGCCGATAACGAGAAGCCGAACACCGACGCCAGGAGTAGGACTGTGAATCGCAGGAAACTTCGATTCCGTGCGAACGAACGAAGATAAACGACTGGCCTCAAATCCAAAACTGAATGCATAGATTTTTCGCTCCATCATCTGATTGGAATGCGGCGATACTCCGCCGTGTAGTTCAGGGTGACTTCGCGAGTGGTCGCCTAGCCATACCCGCTTGCGCGTTTCTGCCATAGCCACTGCCCGATCGCGGAACTCCGTACGGCGATTTCGAGCGCAACACGGGATGAACCGGTGGTTATGTTGATCGCGGTGGATGCAGAGAAGCTATCCTCACCACTCACATGGCGTCTAATACCGCGTCATGAGCCTGATGGCTACCTTGATCTCTCCCATCATCGCGGTGGATCGAAGTGCCGGAACGCCCTTGCATCAGCAGGTTTACGACGGATATCGAGAGGCGATTCTCCGCGGCGACCTGCAGCCCGGACAAAAGATCCCTTCCAGCCGGGAATTGGCCTCCGAAATCAGCGTCTCCCGCTTTCCCGTTCTGCACGCCTACGCACAACTCCTGGCCGAAGGATATTTTGAAAGTCAGGCCGGTTCCGGAACGTTCATTTCGGCCACGCTTCCGGAACAGATGATGTCTTCAGACCGGCGCGGGGGCGGTCGGAAGGCGGCCTTGTCGGGGCGCCGTTCCGTCTCCTCCCGCAATGCGCTCTTTCCACGCTTTGTGGCAGAGGAGCACGCGCGCGGTTGGGGCGCGTTCGGGATCCATCAGCCGGCGTTCGACCAGTTCCCATTCCAGATCTGGTCGGCCCTGGTAGCTCGCCAAAGCCGGAATCCTCATGCCAGCGCGATTCATAACATCAACCCGCTCGGCTCGGAGCGCTTTCGCGACGAGATTTGCGCCTATCTCCGCACATCCCGCGCCGTCAAGTGCGACCCCGCTCAGATCATGATCGTCTCCGGCTCCCAGCAGGCCCTCGATATCACGGCCCGGGTTCTTCTCGAACCGGGAGATGCGGTGTTAGTGGAAGAGCCGGGATACGGCCTGGAAAGAGCTCTTCTCAGGGCTTCGGGATGCCGGCTCAAACTGGTACCGGTCGACCATGAAGGAATGGACGTGGCGCAAGGAATCAAGCTCTATCCCGGCGCCAAAGCTGCCTTTGTCACGCCGTCGCACCAATACCCGCTCGGTTCGACCATGAGCGCAACGCGCCGGCTTCTTCTCCTCAATTGGGCGCAGAGTTCCGGAGCCTGGATCATCGAAGATGATTACGACAGCGAATATCGATTCGATACCAAGCCGATCGCGTCCCTCCAGGGTCTCGATGTCAACTCTCGCGTAATCTACATCGGCACCTTCAGCAAGATTCTCTTTCCGTCGCTGCGCATCGGCTACATCGTCATACCGCGTGATCTCGTGGATCACTTTGTAGCCGTGCGCTTTTCGATGGACATCTTTCCGCCCTATCTCTTTCAGGAGGTGCTCGCCGATTTCATGTCGCTCGGTCATTTCGGACGGCACATTCGCAAAATGCGACAGGTCTACAGTGCCCGCAGGTCCGTGCTCATTGCCTGCCTTCAGAACGAGTTTGGCGATAAACTCCCAGTGCACGGCGCGGCCGCGGGAATGCATCTCACCGTTACCCTGCCCCCCGGCCTCGATGATCGGGAGATTGCCGCCCGCGCAGTTTCTGACCGCTTGTGGCTTTTGCCCCTGTCGCCCACCTACGCAGGAAAGAAAGCCAGGAACGGATTCGTTCTTGGCTTTGGAAGCACGGCCAACGAACAGATTCCCTCCGCCGTGAAGCGAATGCGCGCGATCATTTCCAGCCAGCAGGCCTCCACATAGCGTTGGGGTTCCAATATGGCTTGGCCGCTTTCTTTTTGACGTTGTCCGCGATATCGCAGATCGGGCAATCCCGGATCCCACGAATCGTGGATGAATTCAACGATCGACAGGGTTTGTGAAACGAAAAATCGCAAAACAGGTGGGAATCCAGTTTGCGCACCAAGTTGGGACACACGAACCCGTGATTGCGGTCACGGAACTGGCAAATCGATGCCGAATAGCATCGATTTATGGTTATCGATACTAATTTATCGATTTCCCCCGGCCCGCAGGCGCGCATGGCTTCCATTCCCCAGCCCAGCCTCGGACGCCTTCCCCAGTACCACCACTTCCTGGTCGAGTTGAAGGCCAAAGGCGTTCGCCAGGTCTCCTGCAGCACCATCGGCGAAGCCCTGAACCTGGTCCCGGTCCAGGTGCGCAAGGACCTGCAGCATACCGGCATCGTAGGCAAGCCCAAAACCGGCTACTCGGTCGACGAACTGGTGCTGTCCATCGAGACATTTCTTGGCTGGAACAATGTGAACGAGGCTTTCCTGGCAGGCGCCGGCAACCTGGGCACGGCCCTGCTCGGCCATGAGCGGTTCTCACGGTTCGGACTGCACATTGTAGCGGCGTTCGATACCGATCCCGGCAAGATTGGCCAATGGATTCACGACAAGGCTGTCCTGCCCCTCGACAAACTCGCCGACCTCGCCGAGCGTATGAGCATTCACCTGGGCATCATCACCGTGCCGGCTGAAGTGGCGCAGGCCGTCGCCGATGAGATGGTGAAGGGCGGCATCCAGGCGATCTGGAACTTTGCACCCGTCAAGCTGAAGGTTCCCGCAAGCATCATTGTCCACAACGAAGATCTCTACTCCTCGCTGGCTTCACTCTCATGCAAGCTGGCGAGGCGATTCAAAGTTCCATTTCAACCAGAGGGAGGCTCCAACTAATGGCGTCCATGCCCGTTGCGGTAGACGGCGCGAAGAAGTTCGAGAAGGTGAGCGCGATCCTCGAACGGTACGCGTACCGTCCGGCAGGGCTCATTCCGATCCTGCAGGCCGTGCAACACGAATATCAATATCTTCCCGAAGAAGTGCTGACCTACGTCGCCACTTCGCTCGACGTTCCGCCGGCGCGGGTCTTCGGCGTGGCGACGTTCTATGCCCATTTTGCGCTGGAGCCCAAGGGCAAGCACGTGATCCGGGTGTGCGACGGGACCGCTTGCCATGTCAAGCACTCGCTGCCGGTGCTGCATGCCCTTAACGAAAAGCTGGGAACCAGCGATAAGAAGAAAACCTCGGCGAACATGCTGTTCACGGTGGAAACCGTTGCCTGCCTGGGCGCGTGCGGTTTGGCCCCCGTGATGGTCGTCGACGAACAGGTGCACGGCGGCATCACCCCGGAGCGCGCGCTGGCGCTGGTGGATGAAATCGTGGCCCAGGAAACCGCGGCGGCTGTAAGCGGGCCGGAGATGGAGCAAGCCCATGCCTGAGACTGAGCCTCTAGTTTCGATCCAGCCGGCCAATCACGCCGGCACCCCCTTGGCACAGTTGCGGCGGGTAATCATCTGCGCCGGCACGGGATGCATGGCCAACGGGTCCATGAAGGTGTTTGAGCGATTCGGGAAAGAAATGGCGGGGGCGGGACTGAACGTCATCCTCGAGTTGCGTGCCGAATCCGGCGACGGCGACGTTCGCCTCTCCAGGAGCGGATGCCAGGGCTTCTGCCAGATGGGTCCGCTGGTGTCGGTCTTGCCCGACGGGATTCTCTACACCAGGGTCAAGGCCGACGATGTGCCGGAAATCGTGACCCGCACCCTGGCCGCCGGCGAGGTGGTCGACCGCCTGCTGTATCGCGATCCCTCCACCCGCAAAGCCTGCCGCGGTCTCGAAGAAAATCCCTTTTATTCGCGGCAGAACCGGCGCGTACTGGGTGAGTGTGGATTCCTCGATCCCGAGGACATCCGGGAATACATCCTCCATGGCGGCTACAGCGCGGCCCGCAAGGCCTTCGTGGAAATGTCGCCGGAGCAGGTCTGCAAAACCGTCCTCGACTCCGGGTTGCGCGGCCGCGGCGGCGGCGGGTTCCCGACGGGGCGCAAGTGGGAAGCCGCGCGCGTCCAGAAGTCGGCCAAAAAGTATGTCATCTGCAACGGCGATGAGGGCGACCCGGGCGCGTTCATGAACCGCTCGGTGATGGAAGGCAATCCGCACAGCGTGATTGAAGGCATGATGATCGCCGCCCGCGCCATCGGCGCCAATGAGGGGCTGGTGTATGTTCGCGCCGAATATCCGCTGGCCGTGGCCCGCATGCGCCGCGCCGTCGCCGATGCCGAGCGCCAAGGCATCCTGGGCGACAACGTCTTCGGCACGGGCCTGGCGATGAAGTGCGACGTGATGGAAGGCGCGGGCGCTTTTGTGTGCGGCGAAGAGACCGCCATGATCGCCTCCATTGAAGGCCGGCGCGGCATGCCCTCCCCCAAGCCTCCTTTTCCCGCCCAGAGCGGACTCTGGGGCAAGCCCACCATCATCAACAACGTCGAGACCCTGGCCCATGTTTCGCGGATTCTCAACGAAGGCCCCGAGGTGTTCCACAGCATCGGCACCAAGGACTCGCCGGGCACCAAGACCTTCGCGTTGACGGGCCATGTCGCCAACACCGGCCTGGTGGAGGTGCCGTTCGGGACCACGCTGCGCGAGATTGTGCTGAACATCGGCGGCGGCGTGACCGACGATTCCGGCAAAATCTGGAAGGAAGGCTTCAAAGCCGTGCAAATCGGCGGCCCGTCGGGCGGATGCCTGACCGCCGAACATCTCGACCTGCCTTTGGCCTACGAGTCGCTGCGCTCCGTAGGCGCGATGGTGGGCTCGGGCGGCCTCGTGGTCATGAACGACCGCACCTGCATGGTGAGCATTGCGCGCTTCTTCATGGAGTTCACCCAGCGCGAGTCCTGCGGCAAATGCGTCCTGTGCCGCGAGGGAACCAAGCAACTGCTGGCCCTGCTCGACGACGTGATCGAAGGACGCGCGACCGCCGAAACCCTCGACCTGATGCAGAAGCTGGGCCACGCGGTCCAGGCCGGATCGTTGTGCGGCCTGGGCAAGACCGCCCCCAACCCGGTGCTGTCCACCCTGCGCTACTTCCGCAAGGAATACGAAGAGCACGTCTTCGAGAAGCGCTGCCGTACCGGGCACTGCAAAGCGCTCCTGCGGCCGGAAGTCATCGCCGAAAAGTGCAAGGGCTGCGGCGTGTGCATCAAGGCCTGCCCCACCGGCGCGATCAGCGGCGAGAAGAAGCAGGTCCACCACATCGATCCCGAACTGTGCATCAAGTGCGGCGCGTGCGCAACGGCCTGCAGGCTGCACGCGATCCAGGGGGTATAGCGGATGAACAAGCTCACCCAGCCGACGTTGACCATCGACGGAAGAACCGTCGCGATTGAAGGCGAACGCAACCTCCTCGAACTGGTGCGCAAGGCCAACATCGACCTGCCCACCTTTTGCTACCACTCCGAACTGAGTGTCTACGGCGCCTGCCGGCTGTGCCTGGTCGACGTGGAAGGGCGCGGCATCATGGGCGCCTGCTCCACGCCGCCGGAGCCGGGACTGAAAGTTCAGACCACCACGCCCCAGATACGCGAAATCCGGCGCATCGCGGTGGAACTGCTGCTCGCCAATCACGACCAGCAATGCCCCACCTGCGCGCGCAGCGCCAACTGCCAGTTGCAGAGCCTGGCGCAGCGCCTGGGCGTCAAGAAGGTGCGCTTCAAGCCGGTCCATCAGCCGGTTCCGATCGACGAGTCGTCCCCTTCGCTGGTGCGCGATCCCAACAAATGTGTCCTGTGCGGCGATTGCGTCAGGATGTGCGCCGAGATCCAGGGTATCGGAGCCATCGACTTCGCCCATCGCGGACACGACGTGGCCGTCAAGCCCGCCTTCGGCAAGCCGCTCGGTGAAGTGGAATGCGTGAACTGCGGCCAGTGCGCCAGCGTCTGCCCCACCGGGGCGCTCACAGTCAAGTCGGAAGTCGACGCCGTCTGGGAAATGATTGCGGATAAAACCAAAACCGTGATCGTGCAGATTGCCCCGGCGGTGCGCGTCGGCCTGGGCGAATGCTTCGGCATGAATCCGGGAGAAAGGCCGAGTCTGCGCGGCTGGAACCAGCCGCGCTGATCAAGACACGATGATCAACCCACACCCGGCACTATTTCGCTAACGAACACGTCTTGGAGGGATTGCGCTTATGAGTCGCTTATTCGAAGTGTGTCTTGTGGCCTCGGCCATAACAATCAGTACGGCTCACGCGCAAAACTCCGCGCCCTGGCACGATCCGTCCAAGCACAGTGTGCAGTTTGTAACCGTGGAAAAAGGCGTCCGGCTGGAAGTACTCGACTGGGGCGGTACAGGACGACCGGTGGTGCTGTTGGCGGGTTCCGGAAACACTGCACACATTTTCGACGGCTTTGCCGAAAAATTATCCGGCGTTT
>CAVPNO010000029.1:0-111220 GCA_963706455.1 uncultured Acidobacteriota bacterium
CGATGATTTGCTGTCACCGGCACCTGCACGATCAGGTAGTGCGAGTACTTGCCGTCGGCCGAGTAGCCCGCCGTCAGCAGCACCACACCGGCAATGTAGTGCCCATGCGCATTCACGATCCCCGAAGCCGTGCGCATCTCCGTTTCGATATGCTCCTTCTCCACCGGCGCCCGCGCGGGCAGCAATGAAGCAAGCTCGGCGTCGCTCGCCTGCCGCCACGTCCCCTTCTGCGCATAGCTCGCTGGACGAACAACCAGGATTAAAAGCGCAATCAGAATGATTTTTCCCAAATCCCCAGCCCAATTAGCTCGATTCATTCTCCATCCTCTGTCCTCTGTTCCTAAATCCCTAATGCCTAATCCCTAATCCCTGTCTCTTCATGCCTTCGGCTTTCTCAACGATTCCAGCGTCACGATCCCGCGCTGGATCGCCGCCGTAGCCGCCTGTGTCCGGTCGGTCACGCCCAGCTTGCCCAGCAGGCTGTTGATATGGGTCTTCACCGTGGCCTCGGAAATATCCAACTCCGTGGCGATCTCTTTGTTGCTCTTGCCGTGCACAATCTGCTCCAGCACATCCGACTCCCGCGGCGTCAGCTCCTCGGTCCCCATGCGCTCCGCCAGCCGCTGCGCAATCGCCGCCGGAATATGCGACTTGCCCGCATGCACTGCGCGGATGGTCGCGATCAGCTCATCGGTCGTCATACCCTTCAGCAGGTAGGCCCGCGCCCCAGCCTGCAGCGCGCGGTAAATATCCTCATCCCCGTCGTACGTGGTCAGCACGATGAACCGCGCCTGCGTGTTCTCCATGCGGATGCGCTGGATCACCTCCACCCCGCTCAGCCGCGGCAGGCGCAGGTCGATCAGCGTGATATCGGGTTGATGCCTGCGAATCTGCCCGATCGCCTCCACCCCGTCGGCGGCCTCGCCCACCACCTCCAGCCCCTCCACCACCTTCAGCAGCGCCACCAGCCCCTGACGCACCACATGATGATCTTCCACAACCACTACGCGAATCGATTCCACTGCCCGCTCCTTCATCTACTTCGGCGCCGGCGTGCGCAGCCGCACCGTGGTTCCTGTTCCCGGTTCGCTGCTCACCTCCAGCGTTCCGCCAATCAGCGCCGCCCGTTCCCGCATTCCCGTCAGCCCATAGTGGCCCGGCGCGGAATCCGGCCCCTTTCCGTTCACCGTCACAAAGCCGCGCCCGTTGTCGCGCACTTCCAGCGCGATCTCCGCCGAACCGTATTCCAGCTGAACCATAAGGCTCTTCGCTTCGGCGTGCTTCTTCACATTATGAATAGCCTCCTGGGCTACCCGCAGAATCTCGCGCTCCGTGCCCGGCGCCATCGCGCGGTACGCGCCGTGGAGGTTGAATTTCGCCTCCATCCCCGGGCCGCCGGCGTTCTCCACCAGCCGCTGCATCTGCACCGGCAGCGTGGTCTCGCTGGCGTCCTGCGAACGCAGCGACCAGATCGACTGGCGCGCATCGGACAGCCCTTCGCGCACAAAACCGCGCGTCATGTTCAGCTGCTCCTCTGCCGCATCCACCATGTTGTGGCGCAGCAGTTCGCTCAGCACTTCCAGCTGCACCGACACGCCCACGTACCCCTGCGCCAGCGTGTCGTGAATCTCGCGCGCGATGCGGGCTCGCTCGCCCAGCACCACGCGAAATTCCCGCTCCGCGCGCAGCAGCCGCAGCCGCAGCAGCAGCACGATCAGTCCGGCCATGCACAGCGCCAGCAACGCGTAAAACCACACCGTCTGATAAAAATGCGGCCGCAGCTCAAACCCCAGTCCCGCGCCTTCCGTGTTCCAGTCGCCGTCGTTGTTGGCCGCCTGCACGCGAAACGTGTAATGGCCCGGCGGGATGTTCGTGTAATACGCAATACGCCGCGATCCCGCGTCGGTCCACTGGTGATCGAAGCCCTCCAGCATGAAGCGGTAGCGCACCTTCTGCGGCGCCACATAGCTCAGGCCCGCGTAGTCGAACTGGAAATGATTGTGCCCCGCCGGAACCGCGATCGAGCCCCCCCCTTCATGCAAGTCCTGATTGCGATCGTCCACCGCGAAACGCTCGATCACTACCGGAGGCGGCACGGAGTTGATCGGGAAATGCGCGCTGTCCACCGACTCCAGCCCCTTGGGGGTCGCGAACCACAATCTGCCCTCCTTGCCCAGCCACGCAGAGGGATGGCTGTTGATCGCGGTCTCGCGCCCAATCAGCCCGTCGGCCGTGCCGAAGTGATACAACGGGCTGCAGTCCGCATGGTGCTGGCCCCGTGTCTCGGTCAACAGGTCGCAGCGCAGGATGCCGTCCCCGGTCGCAAACCACAAGTACGCCGGCGGGACATAAAGGATCGCGTGAATCGATGCGGACCGACCCTCCGGTTGCTGTGGCGCGGAGAATCGCTGCCCGTCCCACTCCATCCAGCCGTGGTCCTGGGTACCGATGACCATGGCGCCGTTATCCCCAGCCAGCAGCGCCGTGATCACGTTGCTCGAAAGCCCTTGGGCGGTGGTGAAGTTGGTGATCTTGCCTTCGTGCAGGCGCGACAGCCCCGCAAAGGTAGCCACCCACAAATCGCCGGCTGTATCGCGCGCCATGGCGCCCACCAGGTCGCTGCCCAGGCCATCGCCCTGGGTATAGGTTTCCATCGCGCTTCCCGCGCCGGGCTGCAACCAGTGCGTCAGCCCGCGCCGTGTGCCGATCCACAGCGAACCGTCCGCATCCACCAGCAGCGAGCGGATGAAGTCATCCGGCAACCCGTCCGCCGACGTGAATGTCGTCACCGCGTGGCCGCGGATGCGGCTCAGCCCGTCCGGCGTGCCCACCCACATGTCGCCCGTGGGCGAAGCGGCCAGCGAGAGAATCACGTCGCTCGGCAGACCGTTGCGCACCGTGTACGTGCTCACTCCCAACTTCGGCGCCGGGTACGCCCCGACCACATTCAACCCCGCCCCGCTGGTCCCCACCCATAACGCTCCGGTGCGGTCTTCCACCACGGTGGTGGTGTTGTCCGACGACAGCCCGTCATGCGCCGTCAATGCCTTGAATCGCTGGTCGCGCAGGATGTGCAGGCCGCCCGTTTCCGTCCCCGCCCACAGGTTGCCTTCGCGATCCTCCATCAGCGCCAGCACAGAAGCCGAAGCCAGCGGATCCGTCACCGGCAGCCGATCCAGTTTGCCCCCTGCCCAGCGCGCCAGCCCGCCGTTCGTGCCGATCCACAGCGCGCCCTGCCGGTCGAACAGGACCGCCTGGATGCGCGTTCCCTGAAGTTCTCGCCCCACGCTGAAATGCGCCGCGAGCGCGCCGTCCACCAGCACCTGCAGCCCACTCTTGCTGGCCACCGCCAGGTACCCCTGAAAAGCCCGCGCCCATGTGATGCTGCCGCCCTCAACCGGCGGAGTCATGTGCGCATGCGCCCACCGGCCGTCCCTGTAAACGGACATGTCCTCCCCGGACGTCACCCACAACTCCCCTTGCCCGTTGGAAGTCACCGCGGAGATCGTGCCCGCCGGAAACAGCGTCCCGTCCGTGCCGTCCACAAAGTGGTCCCCGGCGAGCCGCGCCAGCCCCTGGCCCGTCCAGGCCCACACCACGTGATTCGCCGATTCCACCACCGCACGCACATCGTTGCCGGCCAAACCCTCCCTCGCCGTAAAGGTGGCCACATCTCCGTCTTTCCATCGCGCCAGCCCCTCGCTCGTCCCCACCCACAGCGATCCGTCCGACGCCGCCAGCAGGCATTGAATATCGTTGCCCGGCAACGCCGGCCGCGAGGTCTTGTCGAACACTTCGAATCCATTGCCATCGAAGCGGATCAGGCCCACCTCCGTACCCAGCCACACGAACCCATCGCGTGTCTGCACCAGAGCCTGCACGGTGTTCTGTGGCAGCCCGTTCTCCATCACCCACGACTGTCGCCCATACCCGGCCAGAGGCGTGGTGGGCTCCAGCGCGCAAACCGGCATTCCGACCAAAAGAAATGCCAGCCAAAGGTGCTTTGTAACAGGGAACGACTTGCCGGGGGTCCCAGCGACAGGTCTTCGTCGCTGGGGTGGCTTCATTCGTGCCGCAACCGCCGCAAAATGAGAACGGACTTCCGCCCCTGCCCAGCGTCTCAGGTGCAAGCGCCGCATCGAATTGTGCCGAATCCCGAGCATCGTCGGATGCGCACCCCCGCAGGCCGAACTCTCCGTCTCATTCAAAAGGCTGCGCACTTCCACACTAATGCGCCCAGGGCCTCGATGCACAGGCGTTCACCGCCCGGCGCGGCGCGTATCCACCTTTCGATGGACTGAACTCTCACCCCAACGGCCCAAGACAGCTTGCAATGCCGGAGCTAGCCTGTATTCGTCTCCTGAATAGCCTGTTCATCACTGGCTTGTGACTTTCGGGTGGCAGCCGGACCGGTTGCCACCCCTTTTCCTTTTTGCGCCGAAGTCAGACGCCAGGGCGTCCCCCATCCACAAGCGGAAAATTTTCTCGGCCCGGAAGATCGTCTGCTACTCTCGTTTTCGCATGGATTTCCACCACATCCGGCTCGACAGCAAGCCTCCCCTCGCCTGGGTCACGCTCGACCGCCCCAAGGCACTGAATGCCCTCAATGCCGCCACCCTCGGCGAACTGGATATGGCCTTCCAGCAACTGGCCGCCGATCCCGCCATCCGCGTCATCGTGCTTGCCGGCGCCGGGGACCGCGCCTTCGCCGCCGGCGCCGACATCCGCGAACTGGCCGCACTGTCCGCCGAAGAAGGCCGCGCCTTCTCCCTGCGCGGACAATCCGTCTTCCGTAATATTGAAACCCTCCCCAAGCCCGTCATCGCCTGCATCCAGGGATTCGCCCTGGGTGGCGGCTGCGAGCTGGCCATGGCCTGCACTCTGCGGATCGCCGCCGAGGACGCCCGTCTGGGCCAGCCCGAAGTCAAGCTCGGCATCATCGCGGGCTACGGCGGAACGCAGCGCCTGCCGCGCCTCGTCGGCCGCGGCGCGGCCCTCAAAATGCTCCTCTCCGGCGCCATCATCGACGCCCGCGAAGCCCTCCGCATCGGACTTGTCGATGAAGTGGTTCCCACCGCCGACCTCGTCACCCGCGCCGAATCCCTGGCCCTTGAAATCGCCCGGAACGCTCCGCTCGCCGTCGCTGAAACCCTCCGCGCCGTCGACGAGGGCCTCAGCCTGCCCCTCGAACTGGCCCTGCTTCGCGAAGCCGCCCGCTTCGGCGAACTGTGTGCCACACCCGACAAGGCCGAAGGCACCGCCGCGTTCCTCGAAAAACGCCCGCCTCACTGGAATGCGCCTGACCACTGAGCACTGATCGCTGGCCACTGAAATCCGCTATCCTTGAAGTGTGAATCCCCCCTTAGAACACAGCAGCGTGCTCCGCCGCCGGGGTCCCCGCAGACAGGTCGTCGTCCGCGGGGTGGACCTTGGCGACGTTTTTGCGTCTGTTGCTAAGGTGGGATCGGTAGCCGTCCTCACCCTGCTTCTGTCTGCCGCCCTCGTTGCCTGCAAGAAGGAAGAGCAAGTCGTCGTGGGCGTAGCACAATCGGCCAAGCAGGCCGAGCAGAAAGCCCAGGCCGCCGCCACCGAACGCGACCGCCAGCGCGCCGAACTGGCTAAAGTTCCGCTGCCCACCAAGAGCCTGTACATCAACGTGCACGAGCCCGCGCAGTGGGCCAACCCCTTCCTCAGCGCCGACGCCGACTACCTCACCCTCCGCGTCACCATGGCCGATACCAATCCCGGCGCCGGACCCACGGGCACCCTTTTGCGCCCTGACGCCGCCCGCCGCCAGGAACTCCAGATCCGGCCCAACGACCTCGCCCAGGCCCTCATCGCGCTTCCCCCGGGAGCCTGGCAGTACGGGCGCGTTGTCGCCATCGCCGAATCTCCCCTCGCCGACAAGAAGAAACGACCCGCCGTCCGCCGCAACGTCGAAGCCGCCATCCAGAAACTCAACGACCTCGGCGTCATCGTCGACGAGTGGCCCGTCCGCTGAACCATGAGCTCAAACGGCAATCCGGAATCGCTTGTGGAACTCGCTGGGATCCCCCAGTCCTCCATCGGCGCTCCCTGTCCCATGATCCTCACCTCGGAGCACTTTCTTCACCTCGCCTATGCCGTGGAGGAGCCACTCGAGCCCGGTGAAGGAATCACCCCGGTCATGCCAGGGGAATACGCACCTGGGCGGACTTGCGCGCTAATCCGGTTCGAGCATCCCTACGCTCACATATTCGGGCCGCCCGGCGATGAAGCGCTCCAGGGGCATCCGCTCGCCCCCCTGGGCCTCAGTCCAAACAGCGCATTCGAGGTGAAGAATTCTCCCTGGATTCGTGGGGTCGAACGCATGAACTCGGTCGATCCCGCCCACCGGCCGGGGTTCTTTGCTCCATTCCGCCATTTCGTCTTTATCTTCCACGACTCCACGTTCGAGTGCATCGCCAGGAGCTTTGAAGTCTCGGTTCACTTCGCCAGCGTGGCGAGCGTATTGCGTGCCTCCTGGCCCGGCGGCGAAGCCTCCTGATCGCGCCATTCCCCCCTACCGTCTACACTCTTGAAACATGCCGGAACTCCCCGACATCACGGCTTACATCACCGCTCTCGAACCACGCATTCTCGGCCAGAAGCTCGAACACGTCCGTCTCGGTTCCGTCTTCCTGCTCCGCTCCGTTGATCCGCCGCTCTCCAGCGTCGAAGGCCGCACCGTGACCAGCCTCCGCCGCATCGGCAAGCGCATCGCCATCGGCGTGGAAGGCGACCTCTGGCTTGTGCTCCACCTGATGATTGCCGGGCGCCTCCACTGGAAACCCGCGCAGGCAAAGATCGCGGGCCGCAACGCCCTCGCAGCTTTTGATTTCTCCACCGGCACTCTGACCCTTACCGAAGCCGGCAGCAAGCGCCGCGCCTCCCTCTATATCGTCCGCGGCGAAGAAAGCCTGCGTTCCATCGATCCCGGCGGCATTGAGATTTTTTCCACGGACCTCGACGGGTTCCGCGCCGCGCTTTCCCAGGAGAACCGCACCCTCAAGCGCGCCCTCACCGATCCGCGCCTGATCAGCGGCGTCGGCAACGCCTACTCCGACGAAATCCTCCACGCCGCGCAGCTCTCGCCCGTCACCCTCACCAGCAAGCTGAAGCCCGAAGACTGGCAGCGCCTTTTCGACTGCACCCGCTCCGTCATGACCCTGTGGATGGATCGCCTCGTCACCGAAGCCAAGAAGAAATTCCCCGAAGGAGTTACCGCCTTCCGCCCCGAGATGGCCGTCCATGGCCGCTTCAATCAGCCTTGTCCCCGCTGCGGCGAGAAAATCCAGCGCATCCGCTACGCCGACAACGAAACCAACTACTGCGCCCGCTGCCAGACCGGCGGCAAGGTTCTGGCCGACCGCAGCCTCTCCCGCCTGCTCGGCTCCGACTGGCCCCGCACCCTCGACGAACTCGAAGCCCTCAAGCGCAAATGACACAGGCGAGTCCGGTGCTTCCGAAGTTCGCAAAATAGTTGATGGTGTCATCCTGAGCGCAGTTTGGCCGTTTACCGGCCAAACGGAGTCGAAGGATCTGCATTTCGAGAACCTCCCTTTTTCAACCAACTTCAGCTACCGGACAAATGGAGCAAAGGACTGAAGCAATTCCGCTTGACACCTCCTTCCGCCGTACCCCACATTGGATACCTTCCCTTGATTCCGCACCACCAGCTCTGAACTCGACTTCTGTCAATGGAGGTTTCCGGATGCATCACCTGCACCACCTCAACTTGTTGGCGGTTCTCGTTTCTGCCGTCATTCTCTGGGTTCTGGGCGCCGTGTGGTATTCGCCCGCCCTATTCGCCAAGCCCTGGATGGCCGCTCTCAAAATCACGCCCGATCCCGCCAAAAAGAAGGGCCTGCTGGCAGGCATGATCGCCTCGTTCATCGGCGACTTCATCCTCGCCTTCGTGCTCGATCACCTCGTCCTCTGGGCGAATGCCGGCAGCTGGCGCGGAGGCGCGTTCATCGGGGCCCTGGTATGGCTCGGCTTTTTCGCCGCGCCCAACTTCGCCCAGGGCATTTACGAAAGCCGTCCCTTCAAGCTATTCGCCATCAACAACGGCTACTGGCTCGTCGGCCTGATCCTCGTCGGCATCCTGCTCGCCGTTTGGCGATAAAAACAGTTGTCAGTCCTCAGTTTTCAGTTCTCGGTTCCTGGCCCGCAATCTCGTACTGACAACTGACAACTGAAAACCGTGAACTACAATTTCCCCCATGGCGAAAGAGAAAATCGCGACCGCCCATGCCCCGCAGGCCATCGGACCGTACTCGCAGGCCATCCGGCTCGGCAATCTCGTCTTCACCGCCGGCCAGGCCGCCCTTGACCCGGCGACAGGGCAGGTCGTCCCCGGCGGCATCACCGAGCAGTCCGTCCGCACCCTCGAGAACCTCAAAGCCATTCTCGAAGCTGCCGGCTCCAGCCTCCCCCAGGTCGTCAAGGCGACCGTCTTCCTCAAGGACCTGAACGACTTTGCCGCCATGAACGCCGTCTACGCGAAATACCTGGCTCCCGAAGGCGTGCAGGCTCCGGCGCGCAGCACCGTCGAAGTGTCGCGCCTGCCCAAAGACGTCCTGGTCGAAATCGAATTGATTGCCGAGCACGAACCCGGCATTCACTCGTATCTTCACCACGCCCCCGGCATCCAAGAGGCATGACCGAAAAAGTGGAAAAATCCGATGCCCAGTGGCGCGCCGAGCTCACGCCTGAGCAGTACCGCGTCCTCCGCCAGAAGGGCACCGAGCGCCCCTTCACCGGCGCCCTCACCGAGAACCATGAGACCGGCAACTATCACTGCGCCGGCTGCGGCGCCCTGCTCTTTCTTTCCGGCGCCAAGTTCGACTCCGGCTGCGGCTGGCCCAGCTTCATGATCCCCGCCGACTCCAAAGCCATCGCCGAGCACGACGACTCGAGCCTCGGCATGCACCGCATCGAAGTCACCTGCGCCCGCTGTGGCGGCCACCTCGGCCACGTCTTCCCCGACGGCCCTCGTCCCACCGGCCTCCGCTACTGCATCAACTCCGCCTCGCTGACGTTCGAAAAACCCAGTAGCCAGTGATCCGGGCTCAGTGCTCCGACAAAACCGGGTGCCCCAGATCTCGATTTCCGCACTTGGGACCCGGGAAGGAGGCGCACACCACTTCTTCCGGGTGCTCCCGATCTCGATTCTGAGATGTGGGAGGGATTCACACCGCGCAATGCAAGATCCGCGCGTTACCCTTTCCCCATGTCCACTCGCACACTTTCTGCGATGACCATTCTTGTCGCCTGCACGCTGGCCAACGCCCAGGCCTCCCCACCCCAGGAAGACCAGGCACTCGACCAGCAACTCCAATCCATCGCCGCCGCCCATCACGGCAAGCTGGCCGTCTACGCGCATAATCTCCGCACCGGCCAGACCGCCTCTTTCTCACCCGATCTCCCCGTCAAGACCGCCTCCACCATCAAGCTCGGCATCCTTCTCGACGCCGCCGAGCAGATCCGCGCTGGCAAGGCCGCCTTCGACGAGAAACTGGTCCTGAATCACGACAACCAGGTCGAAGGCTCCGGTGTCCTGGCCCAGCTCACCCCGCCCCTGCCCCTCACCCTGGGCGACACCCTCACCCTGATGGTGATCCTCAGCGACAACACCGCCACCAACATGGCCATCGACCGTCTGGGCCTCCCGCACATCGACGCCACCCTGCGCGCCGCCGGTCTCAACCAGACCTGGCTCTACAAGAAGGTCTACGTCCCCGCCAGCGGCCCTATGCCCCCCGACCAGCCCCAGTTCGGACTCGGCAAGACCACCGCGCGCGAGATGGCCTCCATCCTGGAGCGCATCGCCGAGTGCCGTCTGGCCCTCGATGGCTCCGCGGCGCTCCCGGGCGACGGACCCATCTGCGGCAAGCTCCTCCATATGCTCCGCAACCAGCAGGACCGCGAAAGTCTCCCCCGTTACATCGAAAGCCTCGACACCAGCGAAAACGGCTCCGCCATCGGCAACAAGACCGGCGCCCTCAATCAGGTCCGCAACGACGTGGCGCTCATCTCCACCAAGGCCGGCCCCGTGGTCATCGCCGCCTTCACCTTCGACAACGCTGACCAGCGCTGGACCGGCGACAACGAAGGCGAACAGACCCTGGCCAAGATCGGCAAAGCCGTCATCGACCGCTGGTCCCCGCAAGGCCTCGACGCCCAGGCCTTTTCCTGGGACAACCCGCTCAAGTCACCCCCCTCCCAGCACTGACCATTGATCACTGACCACTGGATTCACAGACCTTCCGCGTAATCCCCTGCTAAAATCTTCCTTTCGGCCAGCCTCCGTGTGCCCCGTCCAGGCTTCGCTTGGGTGGGTTCAGGCGGGGAATCTTTCAATGGCGGGAAGCTCTCATCGTGCCTGACCAACCAAAATCCCAATCCGTGACTTATGCGGATGCCGGCGTCGACATCACTAGCGGCGACCGCGCCAAGGACCGCATCAAGTTCCTGGCGCAAAAAACCTTCAACCGCAACGTGCTCAGCGGCATCGGCGGCTTCGGCGCCCTCTTCCGGCTCGACCTCCAGCGCTGGAAGTCCCCCATCCTCGTCAGCTCCGCCGACGGCGTCGGCACCAAGCTCAAAGTCGCCTTCGAGCTTGGCCTCCACCACACCGTGGGCCAGGACCTGGTCAATCACTGTGTCAACGACATCGGCGTCCAGGGCGCCACGCCCCTCTTCTTCCTCGATTACCTCGCCACCAGCAAGCTCGACCCTGAAGTCGCCGAGAGCGTCGTCTCCGGCCTCGCCGACGCCTGCAAAGCCAACGGCTGCGCCCTCGTCGGCGGCGAAACCGCCCAGATGCCCGGCTTCTACTCCGAAAGCGAGTACGACCTCGCCGGCTTCATCGTCGGCGTCGTCGATCGCGACAAGATGGTCACCGGCGTCGACATCAAGCCGGGCGACGTCCTCATCGGCCTGCCCTCCACCGGGCTGCACACCAACGGCTATTCGCTGGCCCGCAAACTCCTCTTCGAAGTCGCCGGCTACAAAATCACCCAATACGTCACCGCCATCAAGGAAAAAGCCGGCCAGGCCCTGATGAAGACCCACCGCAGCTACCTGCACGTGATCCAGAAACTGGTCGGCGCGAGCCTCACTTCCGGCATGGCCCACATCACCGGCGGCGGCATCACCGAGAACCTGCCCCGCATTCTTCCCAAAGGAACCGAAGCGCAGATCGAGTTGGGCTCCTGGCCCGTTCTGCCCATCTTCGAGCACCTCCGCGAACTGGGCCAGGTGCCGCAGGAAGAGATGATGCGCACCTTCAACATGGGCATCGGCCTCATCGCCGCCATTCCCGCAGCCAAGTTCACCCGCGCCAAGAACCTCCTCGACCGCGCCGAGGAAAAGTTCTACGTCATCGGCCGCATCGCCAAAGGCGAACGCCGCGTGCACTACACCTGATTCTCATGGCCTGCAACTGATTCTTCTCAAGGCGCCGACCTGATTCTCAAGGCGGTTTCCTTTGCGGTCATCGCAAGCGGAGTCCGCCGGTGCCGGATGCAATCGAACGATCAGCTTTTACCTGTCGTTACTCCGAATAAGCACAACCATCCCGAATGCCAAAACTCTGGATTTCCGTCGGTTGGCACGGGGATTGTCCGGTAACTCATTGTTGAGTAAATTGTGGAGTATACTGTGGACAGGTGAGTCGTCATGGAAACCGTTCAGATTGTTATCGATAAGAAGCTTCTGCTCGCCACCGACCGGGCGGCGCGCCGGACGAAACGGAATCGCTCGGCATTGGTCCGTGACGCGCTTCGGGAACACCTGCGGAGGCTGGAGACGTGCGCCATGGAAGAACGCGACCGCCAGGGCTACTCTGCTCACGCGCCGGCGGCGACCGAGCCCCGCCTTTGGGAAGCGGAGGCAGCATGGCCGCCCGAATAGCCCGGGGCGATGTGCGCCTCTACAACTTCGCTCCGCCCGACAAGAACCGGCCGGTTGTGGTCCTGACTCGCGATAGTGCTCTAGCGTACCTGGGGACAGTCACGGTAGCCCCCATCACCTCTACAATCCGCGGCGTGCCATCCGAAGTCCTCTTGAACCAGGAGGACGGCATGAAGGCTCCATGTGCGGTAAACCTCCACAACCCGGTTACCGTCACTCAAGAAAAATTGGGCAAGCGCGTGGCACAATTGAGTCCCCTGCGGATGCATGAGATATGTGCGGCCTTACGGTTCTCTCTAGGATGCGATTAGGGCTGCCACACGGATGAGCCGGCGGCGAACTGAAGTTCGTCGTAACCCATTCCTTCCCTGTCCATGCACCGTCATCCTGACGCTGAGCGCAGCGAAGCGGAAGGATCTGCGGTTGCTTCTCGCGAGCCCACTCGGGAATTCCTTCCGCGTTGCCCACGATTCGCTCGCACCGCTGTTAATTATCGTGACTTGACGAAACTCAGAACGAACTCGAGTTGAACGTCAAAATTGTCGGGGCCTTCATCGCCAGATTTAACGCTCCAATAATCGAGGCAAGACAGGCATTCCTTATAGGCTTTTTTGCCTGTCTGCAGGCATCTTCCGCAATGCTAAAATCCGTGATGCGAGGGAGGTTCACCGTGAATTCATCGGCGCGTCATTGGGGAGCGCTCTTCGCGTTCGCATTGTTGGCCACGTTGCCCATGGTTGCGAAGGCCGCCGAACCCTGCAACCTGTTAACCATGCAAGAAATCGCCAAGGCGCTCGGTAACCCAGTTTCACCCATGCCGCTTGGCACTACCGGTTGCATGTGGAAGGGCAGCCCGCAGGGAGTAAGCATCGTGCTGCGCGATGCGTCAGCGTGGGCGCGAATTACGATGTCCGGTCCCGGGATCACCAAGGCGGATGTCAGCGGAATCGGTGACGCGGCGTCATTTTCTGGCATGCAAAATAATTGGACGTTATCGGTCAAGCAGGGGAACAGTGTCATCGTTCTGACGGTCAACAACGCAAGGACCCCAGATCAGCAACGTTCGTCAGAGGAGTCGCTTGTCAAACTAGCTCTCAAGCGCCTTTAAGACCTCGCTTGCCATACCTCGTCCGCTGCAAGGTTAACGCGCTGTTCCTCAATCGGATTTCGATCTATCGGTCAGCATAATTCTGTCCAAACGAACCAACCAGGCCGTGCCAGGCGCGGTTGCCAACCACTGAGAATCCCAGGTTGACAGACGATCGAGAACTCAAGGTGAGCACTCCGGCCCAAATCGATAAGCTCCGCCTCGGCATCCTCCTCTCCGGACGTGGCTCCAACTTCCTCGCCATCGACCGCAACATACGCCAAGGCCGTCTGCCCAACGTCGAGATCGCCGCCGTCGTCTCCAATGTCGCCAATGCCCCCGGCCTCGCCGCCGCCCGCGATCTCGGCCTACCCGTCGCCCTCTTCATTTCCCGGGGCCGTCCCCGCGCCGAACACGATGCCGACGTGCTCGCCTGCCTTCGCGCTCATGGCGTCAACCTGGTCTGCCTTGCCGGCTATATGCGCCTCCTGTCCCCGGAGTTTATTGCCGCCTTCCCCAACCGCATCCTCAACATCCATCCCTCGTTGCTCCCCGCCTTTCCCGGCCTCGATGCCCAGACCCAGGCCTTTGACTACGGCGTCAAGGTCGCCGGCTGTACCGTCCATTTTGTCGACGAGCACCTGGACCACGGGGCCATCCTCCTGCAGCGGGCCATTCCCGTCCTCGACACCGACGACGCCCACTCGCTCGCCGACCGCATCCTGGCCGAGGAGCACATCGCCTACAGCCAGGCCATCGCCATGGTCGCCGCCGGCCAGTACCAGGTCGTCGGCCGGCGCCATGTAAAGCGCGAGCGCTGAGTCCCTGCACCCCGGATCCTGTCAATACCGGCGAATCTAAGACCCGCTCGAACTCGTGTTAATTCAGTAGTTTGGGATTCAGGCCGTTTTGCAGAATATTTGCCCTCGATTGCCTACCCTTAAATCAGCCCGGACAATCGACAACTCCGCCCGCCCGATCGCTCCCGTAGAGCGAAGCGGCGCGGAAGCTCGCCGTCTGGCAGGAAGAGGAAAAACATCGCGATGGCAAATATTCTCGTCAGTATCGAAAAAGGAATCGAAATCGGGGCCGAAGACGCCCTCAAGTGGCTGGTCGGCGCCGACAAGGCACTGTGCGCCGCTCCGGAAGTAATCGCTTCCCTGGCCACTCTCATCGGCGCGGTCGAAAAGCCACTCGCCGACCTTGCCGGCGCCGCCCAGAACCCCCTCAACATTGCCCTCGACATCCAGACCGCCAAGGACTTGAAGGCCGCATGGCCGGCCGTCAAGCAGTTCCTGGCCTCGTTCGGCGTGAAATTCTAGACGCTGAATCTGCCGAAATTGAAATATCGACTGTGTGACTGTGTAGCCGGAATCAAGCGCCCTGAATTCATTCAGTTACCGCAAGATGGCTCACACAGCCACACAGTGTGCGCGTTTTCGAGTGGGTATCTCCCGGATCTAGCCTGAAAGTGACCTGAATCACCAGCTCAACGGAATGCTCCATCCCCGGCTCGGCGCCGGAAGACGAGCGAAACGCTGTCCGAACCCAGAACACAATCTTGCCGCGGGCACAAATTCGCCCGAAAGGAACTGCCATGAATGTATTCTCAAACGCCCTGAATCACCCTCGCACCTCCGCTGCCGGCCTGCTGATTTCCGTCGTGAGCATCACGGGCGTTCTGTCGCAGCAGGGCATCACGCTGGGCAAGGCCGGCACGGGCACCGTCGTAAGCCTGGCCACCGCCATGGCCTCCGCGCTGCTGGGCCTGCTCGCCCGCGACCCCGCCCCCGCCGCCGCGCCCCTCCGCAAGGACCAACAGTAAGCCGGGACCAGGGACCAAGGACTAAGAAACACGATCATCCGGGCAGAACATCCGCGCCAGACCCCTAATCCCTAACCCCTAACCCCTTGTTTTCCTGCTTCTCGGCCCTTGGTCCCTGGTTTACGTGTTCACTCCCCGCGCCTCGCCCAGCGTCACCTTGACGTTCATTTGCCGGCGGCCGCGCAGGATGGTCAGCGTGATGGTGTCGCCCGCCTGGTGGCGGTCCATGGCCGCGCTGATGTCCTGGGGATCGGTGATCTGCTGCCCCTCGATGGCGATAATCAGGTCGCCTCCCAGCATGATCGGCGTATTGCCCACGTAGGCCTGCTCGTTGCCGCCCCGCAGCCCGGCCCGGTCCGCCGCCCCGCCCGGAGTCACTTTCTGGATCAGCACCCCATAGTTCGCATTCAGGCCCATCTGCTCGGCCAGGTCCGGCCCGATGGCGTACGAAACGATGCCCAGCGACGGCCGCCGCACCTGTCCGTAGCGCGTCAGGTCCGACAGCACGGCTTTGGCCGTATTGATCGGAATCGCGAACCCGATCCCCGAACTCTGTTCCGCACCGTTCGACGCAATCATGGTGTTGATCCCGATGACCTCGCCGCGAGAGTTCAGCAGCGGCCCTCCCGAGTTGCCCGGATTAATCGCCGCATCGGTCTGGATCGCGTCCTCGATCGGAGCCCCCTCCGCCCCGCGGATCGACCGGATCGAACTGATAATGCCGCGCGTCATCGTCCCGCTCAGCCCGAACGGGTTGCCGATGGCGTACACCTTCTGTCCCACCGAAAGCTGAGACGAATCCGACAGCGTAACCGCCTGCAGGTCAGGGGCGTCGATCTGCAGCAGCGCCAGGTCATGCGTCTTGTCCGTCCCGATCACCCGCGCCTTGTAGCGGTGCTTGTTGCTCAGCTGCACCTCGATGCCGCGGTTGGCGTCTTCCACCACGTGGTAGTTGGTCAGCACGTGCCCTGACTTGTCCAGCACAAATCCCGAGCCCTGCCCCTGTTGCGGCACCGGCCCATAAAAAAAGTTGAACACCAGCGTCGTCGAAGTGATGTTCACCACCGACGGCAGCACCCGCTTGTAGACGGCGATATTGTTCTGCTCTTCGGCGTCGTACTCCGGCGCGGCATGGGCTTCTGTCAGTTCCAGGGGCGAACTCGAACTGTGCCCGCCGAACAGCGAAATGCGATTCAGTCCCGCGGGCAGATGCGTTGTTACATACAAGAACCCACCTACCAGCAGCACGACCAGGACAAGCCGACGTAATCTCATATTCTCTGCAACCTTGCTTTTTCAACCGGGCGCTGACATCGTCTCCGCCGAACAGATACGCACGGAACCGCGCCCAGGTTCGTCACTCTTATTCTAATGAACCGCCCAGCCAATCTAAGTCGCGTGCCTCTGCGGTCGCGGGTACGTTTGGTATGGTCGCGAATGGCCATCGGTACCCGCCCTGGCTCTGCCAGGGTGGGTTCGCTGCAATCAATCGGGTGGCCCAGGGCCCCCGGTTTTGGGACCTGGGATTCAAGATGCGCAAAATTCGAATTCCTGCCGCGGAGTTCGCTGTTTCAACCCGTCCTTCCCGGCAGGTTCTTCGCGCTCTCCGCCCTCAGCTTCTCCCACAATCCATCCACCCGCGCGCGCAGCGCGGCCACATCCCCCGTATTCTCGATGACGAAATCGGCGCGCGCCGCTTTCTCCCTATCCGGCATCTGGCGAGCCAGGCGAACGCGCGCATCGCGCTCTGCCGCCTCCCGCGCCGGGCCGGGTTCTGCGATGCGCCTCGCGTAGCGCGCAATCTTCACCTCGTCAGGCGCAGTCAGAACAAGAATATGGTCGAATCGATTCCGCCAGTCCGCCAGCACGCCCTCGCGCTCGCCGCGCAGCCGCGCATCGCGCTCCACCTCGAAGATGAGCGCCGACTCCACCACCGCCACGGCCCCCGGATCGCGCGCAAACACCTGCTCCATCCACTGCCGCTGGGCGGCGATCACCGCCGGGTGCACGATGGCATTCAATTCGTGCAGACGGCCTTCCTCAAAAGCCAGCTTCGCCAGCCGCGGCCGGTCGAGCCGGCCGTCGGCGCCCACCACTTCCGGCCCGAACGTGCGCGCGATCTGCCCGTACACTTCGTGCCCGGGTTCCATCAGCGCGCGGCCCAGTTCATCGGCTTCGATCACCTGCGCACCCAGCTCGCGCAGCCGCGCCGCCACGGTGCTCTTGCCGCTGCCGAGCCCTCCGGTCAGTCCCACTCTCAACACCCTTCATCCTCCGAACATGACATACCGCAAAATGAGATCATCGGTCAAAAGGAGTCGGACGATGGCTGGCCGCTGAGGAAAGGTTTGAAGCGTTCGAATCTCACCGTCCTGCTGTCTCGTAGGAACGCTTTCATTGAGACAGGCCACTAGTGGGGCTTGCGGCCCTCAAACGGGCTGTAGTCGGCGTTGGCCATGTCGGGAACAACGGCAAGGCCCGGAGTGCATCGACCCTTGCTCGCCGTCGCGCCCGCCCGTTGCCCCGGCGGCAGAGCGAGCGCCTTCGCCTCATCGTCCGATAACTTCTCCTCGCAGTAAAGCCAGCCTTTGCCGTCCCGGGCGTACCGATACAGCGCGGCCTCCGACACGACGCTTTCCGGAGGCTGCTCGCTGGCCGTTGCGTGCAGCGCCTCGCGCTGCACGGTGAACGCGAAGGAGCCATGCCCGTCCGTATCCACAAAATCGATGCTCTCGTCGTAATCCTCCGCCTTGCAGGGATCATCCATTTTTTCGCAGGTCGCTTTGGGCGGCATGTGCTGCGCGTGTTCGAGCGCGAAGGCCGCGCGCAGCGCATCGCCCTTGGGCGGATACAGCTCCATCGTCTTGCCGCTGGCCAGATCGGCGAATTCGAGCCGCTCCGGATGCACCGCCGCAAAGTGAACCATGTTCTCGACGAAGACTACCTGTCCCGGCGCCACCTCGCGCACGTCGAAGCCGTACAGCGTCGTCACCAGCTTCAGATCCTTTCCCACCACCAGCATGGTCTCAGCGCTTGGATTGATGTGAAACGACAGCAGGGCGAAATCTTCGATCAGCGCGATGTCATCGGGACTGCCGCAGCACATCCCCTCATCCTCGGGCTTGACCTCCGCGCGCTGCACCGTCCCGGAAGCTTTGTCGAACCGTACCAGCCGCGGATCACCGGCGACCGCATCGCCTTGAATGCGCACATACGCCGCCAGAACAATGGGATCCCGCTGCGCCGTCGCGCCATTGATTTCCTCATCCAGCTCCGCCTTGCTGAATGAAGTTGCAGGAATCGCATTGGCCTTGAGAAATTCCCGCAGGGTCTCCGCAGAACCCGGCGCAGCCAACAGCCATGCGGCCATCAACACCAGTGTGCGCATACGATATTCAACCAAGTATAGGAGACCGCGCGGGCAGGTTTGTCATGGGTTTGTCGATGCTTTGACAGCAACAACGTCCCAGGCCCCATCTCCGCGTCTTGTCTGGCGCGAAGGCGGGAGGCCTACATTCCCCGCCGCATCTTCGCCGCGCGCACCGTGTTCGACATCAGCATCGCAATGGTCAGCGGCCCCACGCCGCCAGGCACCGGCGTATACGCGCCTGCCTCCTCGTACGCCGCCGGATGCACGTCTCCAACGATTGTCGAGCCGCGCTTCTCGAACGCCGCCAGCCGCTTGGCATTCCCCGCGAAGTATCGATCGAACTCCTCCCGCGTCGTAACGCGGTTGATCCCCACATCGACGATGATTGTGCCGGGCTTGACCATCTCCGGCGTGATGAACCCCGGCCGCCCGATCGCCGCCACCAGGATATCCGCCTCGCGCGTCACCGCTCCCAGGTCGCGCGTCTTCGAGTGGCAAATCGTGACCGTCGCATTTTCGTGCAGCAGCAGCATCGCCACCGGCTTGCCCACGATGTCGCTTCTCCCCACCACCACCGCATGCTGCCCCGCGATCGCCATACCGCTCCGCTTCAGAATTTCGATGATCCCCGCCGGCGTGCATGGCGCTAGGGCCGGGCGGCCCGCCTGCAGCCGCCCCGCGTTCACGGGATGAAAGCCATCCACGTCCTTCTCGGGCGACACCGCGTCCAGCAGCGCCTTCGCCTCGACCTGCTTCGGCAGCGGCAACTGGATGAGAATGCCGTCGATGTCATCGCGATCGTTCAGGCTGTGCACAACGTCGAGCATGTCCTCGGTAGTCACCGAGTCCGGCGGAGTGATCAGGTCGCTATAAAGTCCCAGCTCGGCGCAGGTTTCGACCTTGCTTTTCACGTAGATTTCCGAAGCCGGCACATGGCCCACAAGCACCGCGGCCAGGCCCGGACGGATACCCTGCGCGCCCAGTCGCTTCACCTCTTCCCCGACTTCCTGCTTGATTGCGGTCGCGATCACCGCACCATCCAGAACTCTGGCCAGAACCTTTGGCATCATTGCGCTCCAAAGATTCATGGTAAGGCAGGGAACATGAGAACGAGGAACCGAGGGAGCTAGCCTGCCGAGCCCAGGCTGTCCTGATCTCACCCCTAACCCCTAATCCCTAATCCCTCTCCTCCTTCCCCGTCTTACTGCGGTTCCACCGGAGCCGGGATGATCGGCGGGCGAATGGGCTGGATCGGCATCGGATGAACCCACCCTTCGTGCCGGGAGCGCACCTCGGAATTACGCAGCTTCAGCTTGCTGATGTGCACCTCGCCCCTGGCTTCCGGCAGCAGCGATTCCAGCACAAAGGTTTCCGTCGCGCCGGACTTGAGCTCGAGATAGCGGTATATGTTCACCGAGCCTTCGCTGGTTTCGGTTCCGCCGGTCGGCGTCTCCAGAAATCTCTGCGCGTCGGCCGCCGTCGGAGCGGCATGCGTCTCGCCCGCGGTCAGGCTCTCGGCCGCGTACGACCGCACCAGCTTGGTCCAATAGCGCGACAGGAGGTCTGTCGAAGAGAAGATGTCCGCCCACACGATTTCTCCGCGCACCGCCACCACCACGCCGATCGCTCCCTCCTTGCGCAATTGGGCCATGATCTCCTCGCGCGACTGCATCAGCGGCGCCGCCGCTTCATCCACCTTCTCTTTGAAGGCGTCGCTCTGCATGGCCTTCGCGTAGCTCGTGGTCTCGGGCGGAGCAGCCGCCCGCACCGCGCCCCCGCTGGGCATGGGCGCAGCCGCGACCGCCGCAATCGATCCGTGCACCGACGCCCATACCTGTTGCTGGTTCTTCGCGGCCATGGCCTGCTCCCGCACCGTGGGCTGAACCATGAAACTGGCCATCGGCGCCTTGTCCGACATGCTGAACATTGCCGAGCTTTCCACCCAGCGCCCCGGCTCGATGCAGAACACCGACAGGTCGATCGGATCGCTCCCCGCAGGCACGATGCGGTCCTTGGAAATCACCCGGTCCTGCTTGCCGCCGGTCACAATCTCCCCCGCCAGCAACAGCAGCGGCTGCTTGGAATTGTTTACCAGCACCAGCGTGTTCACCTGGTCGCCGGGATGTTCGGCCCAGATCGCCGGGCCGTTGTCGCGACGTCGCACCAGTCCGCTCACCTTCCCCGCTTCAGTCACCTCCACGCTGCCATTCTTCAAACCCTCGTCCAGGGTGAGAAACGGCGTGCCCGGTCCCGATTTGCCGCTGGCGCGAACCACCGGAAACAGCAGCAGGTTCCCGCTCTCGATCGGCGCCAGCACCCGATAGGAGCCGTTGATTTCGTCCGGCCCGCCGGCGGTTCCCGCTGCCTCTGCGCGCGGAAACACGATCCCGCCCACCACCGCCGCGACCACCAGAACTCCGGCTCCAATCATCACCCACAGCCGCCGGCGCAAACCGTCCACAGTGTTCATACTCTCCTCATCTCCGAGCCCCATCCTCGCAACTTTCCCTGCCGCGAGGGTGGGAGCCCACCGACCTTTACTTCTTTCCCGCGTCTAGGGAACGGAGGCTCCGCCGGCTTCTTGCAACATTTATTTGGGCGGGAGTTTACTGTGAACTACAAGCTGTGAACTGAGAACCTCAAACGTGGGCATCGTACCGACCCAATCCGTAGGCACCGCCGTTCCGGCCGCTCTTGCGACCGCCGCCACAAACTGCGAAATCGCCCCGGCGCTGCTCGACCAACTCTGGCATACCTGCGAAGCTGAGGCCTGCGGGCTAACACGGCCTGACTTCGAGCAGATGCTGCTTGGCATCGGAATGAGCCGGAATTTCGGCCTGCCGCAAGGCCTCGCGGCCGAAGCCGCGCCGGCGCAGCAGGCCGCCTTCTTCTCCAGCCTGCGCATCGCCGACCTGGTGATTGCGCGCGCCTGCGCGTCCGGGAACGAGCGCGCCTGGGAACGCTTCCTGGCGCTTTACCGGGAGCCACTTCTCAGGGCCGGCGTCGCCATCACCGGAAACGACAGCCTTGGCCGCGAACTCGCCGACAGCCTCTACGCCGAGCTCTACGGGCTCAACGTCCGCGAAGGCGAGCGCCGTTGCCCGCTCGATACCTTTAGCGGCCGCGGTTCGCTGATCGGCTGGCTGCGCACCACCCTGGCCCAGCGCCATGTCGACCACCACCGGCGCACCCATCGCGAGCAGCCCCTGGACGAATCCGTCGAGAGACCAGCGCCCGCCACCGCCGCACGCGCCGACCACGATCCGCCGCCCCTTCCGTTCCTCGCCTCTGCCGTCCAGCACGCCCTCGACAGCCAGACGCCGGAAGAAAAATTCCTGCTCGCCTCGTATTATCTCGATGGACGAAAGCTCCACGAGATCGCAGCCCTGCTGGACGTCCATGAAGCCACCGTGAGCCGCAAGCTGAAGCGCGTTACGACGTCGGTCCGGAAACAGATTCTGCGCGCTTTGGAACGCCGCGGCCTTAGCCGCCGGGCCGCCGAGGAAGCCCTTGCCACCGATCCCCGCGACCTGACCGGCGCGCACGAAAACGATCCCCTGGGTTTGAAAGAACTGCTGCAAACTTGCCCCGCGGGCGCGTTCAAGGAGAAGGCGTGAATCCCAAGGCCCAACCCGAGCTGCATCCCGGCGCCGACCTCCTGAACGCGTTTGCGGAACACGCCCTGTCCGAGCCGGAGCGCGCGCGGATGCTGGCCCACATGGCCGGCTGCGCCCGTTGCCGCGAAGTGGTGTACCTGGCGCAGGCGGCCGCCGCAGAGCCAACCCCGGTAGCCGACGTGCAAACCTCCCCACACCCGGGATGGTTCACAGCCGCATTCGCAAAATGGCGCGTGGCCCTGGTACCGGCCGCGGCCCTGGTGGTCGTGGGTGCGGTTGTTCTGTGGGTCCAGACGCACCCCGCATCGCCGCCCGGGCAAACGGCACACATCGTTGCGCCTTCCCAGCCTCCCGCCGTTGCCGCGACGGCCCGCATGGCTCCCTCGCCGCCCGCTCCTGCCTCCATACCGCCGCTTTCGGCAGCTCCGGCGCATCAGGTTGCGGCCCCCCGCCCCGCGCCCTCGGCACCCAAGCGGGCAAAACCCCAATCGAACCGCGTCGAGGGCGTCATTTCCGCCCTCACCGTTGACAAGGAGATGGCGCTCAACACACCGCCTCCGGCCCGGTCCGCCCCGGCTGCAGCACCACGCCCTTACGGCGATGTCCATCTCGACGGCCGTTCAGCTTCCATGGCCCGCTTTGTTCCGCCGCCGCAACCGGCGCGCCCCTCCAACTGGGTCTCCCGGCCGGTGCACGGCGGGCCGGAATGGCAGCAGCAGCAACAGATGGTCCAGGCCGCTCCGGACTTGAACAGCCAGGTTCCCGCTCCCGCCGTGTCTACAGGCCCCGTGCCGGGGAGCGTTCTCTCGGTGAACGATCAACTTGCCGCGCCGGCGCCGCTTGATCCCGCCCAGGTGCTCCAGTCCTCTCAACAACTCGAACGCGCCACCCGCTCGACCAACGGATTCGCCCTGATGCAGATGGCCCGGCGCGCCCGGCTCCCCAGCGGGTTGAACGCCGTGTCCACCGCGGCCCTTCTCAACCGGCTTCTGGCCGTCGACTCGGCGGGCGCAGTGTTCCTCAGCCAGGATGCCGGCAAACACTGGGAGACTGTCGCCGCGCAATGGAACGGCAAGGCCATCGAAGTGCGGGCTCCGCCGGAGGGCATGTTTATGCGCTCCGCCGCCATGCCGGGTCCGGAACCGGCCGCTGCCGCACTGGACAGTTCCCCCGGCACCGCACCGGAGGAAGCCGGCGCCTCACCCGCCGCGCCGGTCCCCGCGGCAAGTTCCACCCCCGCTCTCGCCACCGCGAAGGTCGCTTCCAAAGCCGCCTCGACGTTCCCCCCGATGGTCTTCACCCTGGTCACCGACCGCCACCAGACCTGGGTCAGCACCGACGGCAAAGTGTGGCGCGAGCCCGCGATCAAACTACCCCCGCCCGGCAGCCGCTAAAGACATTTCCGCTCCCGCCGAAAAGTATCTTTTGGGAGCGCGGCGTCCATGGAAGTTGAAGTCCAGGAGAAAGAGACGAACCAAATTTCCTGGGCGCACCTCAGGATTCCCCCGTTCCCCCAGGTGGCGCTCCGGGTGCTCCAGCTTGCGGGCAGCGAGAGCGTGCAGTTAAAACGTCTCGGCGAACTGATCTCCTCGGACCCCGCTTTCTCCAGCGAAGTCCTCGCCATCGTCAATTCGCTGCTCTATGCGCCGCGCTACCCCATCAAAAGCATCCTCCAGGCCATCGAAGTCCTCGGTGCGACCCATCTGCAGGGCCTTTGCCTCACCGTCGGAGTAAGGTCCTACCTGGGCAAATCGCTCGGCCACCCCGCGATGCGCATGCTGTGGCGCCATAACATGGCGTGCGCCCTCATTGCCGAACAGATCGCTTCCACCGGCACCATGGATCGCGATATCGCCTATACCGCCGGCGTGCTGCACGGCATTGGCCTGCTGGCATTGGCAGTGGTCCGGCCCCGCGACTACATCGACCTCGTCGGCACGTTTATCGGGTCCCAGGAGAGCCTGATCGAGCGGGAACGCGCGCTCTTCCATATCGACCACTGCGAGTTGGGCAGAAAGCTGGTCTGCGACTGGAATCTGCCCGAGGAATTCGCCGAGGTGATGCAGCCGTCTGCGCCCAACGCCAGCCACGCCTGGGGACTTGCCGAGGTCGTCAGCCTGAGTTGCCGCATGGCCGACACCGCCGGCTACGCCGTCTTTTCCGCCTGTCACGCCGCCCCATTCGAAGAATTGCGTGAAGAATTGCCCCCTCGCGAACGCCAGCTCTTCCATACCGAAGTGGAAACCCTGTCCTTCGAAGTCTCGAAACGGATGGCCGCCCTCGAAACCATTTAAACCAAACTGGGTGCCCAAGTCTCGACCCTGGCCCAAACCTCGCGCCTTTTTTCTGGCGCCAGGGTGGGAAGCCGCCGATGCCGGCGCGTGGAGGTTTTTCCGGCCGGTCGTGGGAGATTTGACCACGATCCGGGACTCCAACTGGCGTTCCAATTCTCGCAACAACCTTCTCCCCTGAGCAGTACTATGGAAACTCCGGTCTGTCGCCGCCTGCCGGAATCGCACGGGGAGGTCCATGCACAAGCGCGAGTTTCTGAAAGCTTCGGGAGGTTTCGTGGCCGCGACCATGATCAACGGCACATTGGGTCAGCAGCCCGCGCAGCCGCGCACCAACTGGGCCGGCAACCTCACCTTCAGCACCGAAAACCTGCACACGCCCGCCTCCGTGGACGAGGTACGCGACCTGGTGAAGAAGTGCGCGAAGGTGCGCGCGCTCGGCACCCGTCATTCCTTCAACGCCATCGCCGATAGCAAATTCAACCAGGTCTCCCTCAAGCGCCTCGACCGCATCGATCTCGACGAAAAATCTCTCCAGGTCAAGGTGGGCGCCGGCGTGCGCTACGGCGACCTGGCCACGGTCATCGACCAGCGCGGCTACGCGGTGCACAATCTGGCCTCTCTGCCTCACATCTCGGTCGCGGGCGCGTGCTCGACCGGCACCCACGGCTCCGGCCTGCACAACGGCAACCTCGCCACGGTGGTAAGGGCATTGGAAATCGTGACCGCGGACGGCGGCCTATTGCAACTGGTCCCGGAAAAAGGCGGCCCACGCTTCGACGGCTGCCCGGTGGGGCTGGGCGCTCTCGGCGTCGTTACCAGCGTCACTCTCGCGGTGCAGCCCACGTTCCAGGTAGCCCAGTCCGTCTACCAGGACTTCTCCTTCGACCATCTCAAAAATCATCTCGAAGAAGTCTTCTCCGCCGGCTACAGCGTCAGCCTGTTTACCGATTGGCAGAATCACCGCGCCACTCAAGTCTGGATCAAGCGCCGCCTCGCGCCCGGCGACCCCAACAAATGGGAGCCGGCGTTTTTCGGCGCAAAGCTTGCCACCCAGAAACTCCATCCTCTCGCCGGCCACTCCGCCGAGGCCTGCACCGAGCAGCAGGGCATTCCCGGTCCGTGGTACGAGCGTCTCCCCCATTTCCGCATGAACTTCACGCCTTCGAGCGGCCAGGAACTCCAGTCGGAATACTTCGTGCCCTTCGATCGCGGCTATGAAGCCATCCTCGCCGTCGAGAAGCTCCGCGACCGCATCACACCCCACTTGTTCATCACTGAACTGCGCACCATCGCCGCAGACAACCTGTGGATGAGCATGGCCTGCAGGCGCCCGTCCTTAGCCATCCACTTCACGTGGAAGCCGGAATGGCCCGAAGTCCGCCAGGTCCTTCCGCAAATCGAGGCCGCGCTCGATCCCTTCGAACCTCGCCCGCATTGGGGCAAGCTGTTCACGCTTGCGCCGGACAAGCTCGCCTCACGATATCCCCGCCTTGCCGATTTCAAGGAACTCGCGAAGCGCTTCGACCCCGACGGTAAATTCCGTAATGAATTCGTGCAGACCAACCTCTACGCGTAAAGACCGGGAACCTCACGGCCGCCATATTTCCAGCCATCACCGGGCGCTGTCGCATATACTTCTGCCCTATGGATACCGAAGCGTCCAAGCCGCGCGTGCTCATCGTCGATGACGAAAAGATTGTGGCCGACACTTTTGCCATGATCCTGCAGTTGGAAAACTATGATGCGCGCGCTGTTTACAGCGCCGAGGAAGCGGTAGCGGTTTTGCCCGCTTTCCAACCCAACTTTGTGGTTTCCGATATCGTGATGGGCGCGATGAGCGGTTTCGACCTCGCCATCTACCTGGCGGAGAATTATCCGGATTGCCACGTTGTGCTCGTTTCAGGCCAGGCTTTCCATCAGCCGGAGGTAGCCCGCACCATCAAGCACGGTTTCGACTTCCTCACCAAACCGGTGAATCCCGCCGATCTGCTGGCCCGGCTTGCAAGACAGGAAGAGGCGAATGAAGCCGACACCAATCTCCATCGCGGAGGATGACGGAGAACGCCCCGCTTTCAACCCGCGAAGTGGTGTTTCGCGCTACCCCTTCCGCCGGTACAGGATCTGGAACTCGTACCCCGTATTCGCCGGAAACATGACCGCCACATGCCGCAGCCGTTCCGCCAGAGCCGGCGCGGCCAGCAGCGGATACTCCCGCTCGCGCAGATCGTGATAGTCGAAATCAACCGCCAGCGAAAGCTGATAGATTGCCAGCGCATCGGAGAACGCCGATTCGATGTAGCTGTTGCGCGCGCGCTCGTCGATGCCCTTCGATCCGCGGTTCTCCAGCGCCCGCCGACGCGTCTCCCACGCGTCCTGGCTGGTCTCGCCCCGCACCTGGCTTTCCGCCTGCGACCACGCCAGGCCGGCAAAGCTCTCCGGCACTCCCGCCGCTTCCACAAAGTTGTGGGCGACATTGATGAAGAATTCAAAGGCCAGGCCGAAGCGATCCTCCACCAGCCGCGTCGAAAGAAAGACGGCCTCCGTGGTCCCGAACGACGCATTGCGATGGCAGACCGCGCGGTCGCCCAGCTCCACGCTGTACGACGGGGCAATCAGGGTTTCGCCCGTATCGGAAATGGCCAGGGGAACAAAGTAATACGCGCGATGCGCAAGCGCCGGCGCCAGCGTGGCGGGAACCGCGCCCACCAGCCGTTCCAGGTCGGTTTCCTGAATCCGCGTTTCGCCCCAGGCGGCAAAGTGAATGCCGTTCTGAGCCGTGCTGACATTCACCTGCGTGGCCACCTTTTCGGCGTGCCACAGTTGGATCTGCGCGCTACTGGCCATCGAAATGTATTCTAGACGAGGCCACCCCGGCCCCGGAGGCCGATCGTCGGAACCCTGGGAAGAAAGGTAAGGAATTGACGCAGACCGCACCAACTGGACAGCAAACCGGACGGGTTCTCGGCTTTCCCCTGCGCGGGTTCGGCCTCTTCACGAGCGTCCTGCTGTCCTTCGCATCGGCCTTTTTCACCTTCTTCGCGTCCACCGGCATTTCCATTTTTGCGCTCCTGGCATGGAACCTCGGCGGCCACCATTCCGTAAACTATGCCGACAGCTATCGCTACGTGGGCTTCCCCGCGGGGGTGATCGTGCTCGCCATAGCGTTGCCGTTGTTCCTGACCCTCTGGGTCCGGGCCAAATTCCTCACGTAAAGGCGGATCGATGCCGCTGCATTCCATCCCACTGGATGCCCTCACTCAACCACTCGGCGGCACAAAGGATCAGCGCAGGCATTCTCCCCAGCTGCGCGCCTGGTGCGCCGCTCTTGAAGCCGGCGGCGTTCTCTACTTTCCCAGAACTCCCGTGCCCCTTCCGCCCGCCGACGTCGATGTCCTGCTCGACCAGCAGCAGACCGGCAGCCGTCTCCACAAGAACATCTCCTACAAGCCCGACACCGATGTCCTCGGCGGCGTCGACCGCAAATCGGCTCCGCCGGCCGAAGTCGACCGGTTGCACGCCATCATGCGCCGCTATTCCGGCTCGGTGGCCGATTTCCTGGCCAAGTTTCTCGCCCCCTACGAAAACCAGTGGCGCCGCGACTTTGCCAGTTACCGGCCCATCGAAGAGAAGGGCCGCGACCTGCCTCTGCGCCGCCGCAACGACCTGCTGCACGTCGACGCCTTTCCCACCCGGCCCACGCGCGGCAAGCGCATCCTGCGCTTCTTCCACAACATCCATCCCGACCGCACGCGCGACTGGGCAGTCGGCGAGCCGTTCCCGGCCATCGTCAGCGCCTTCACTCCTCGCAAGCTCGCTGTGCCCCGGCCGGCAGGCCCCCTCGCCCGCACCGCCCGCAAGATGGCCGCCGCCACCGGCCTGACCAGGCTGGTTCCCAAGTGGAAGCGTACCCCCTACGACGAGTTCATGATGCGTCTCCACAACACCATGAAGGAGGACGCCGAATTCCAGCAAACCTGCGCCAGGGAATTCGTTGAGTTCCTTCCCGGCTCCAGCTGGATGGTTTACACCGAGACCGTTCCCCACGCGGCGCTCGCGGGACAGTACGCCCTCGAACAGACCCTCCTCGTCGATCCCGGCGCCATGGTCACGCCCGATTCAACCCCGCTGGCCGTTCTCGAAAAACTGGCCGGCGCCCGCCTGGTGTAACCGCAGGAACAAAGGACCGGACAATTTCCTCCGCGTTCCCATTGCGCGTGCGATTCCGGCACCGCGCTGCTATCGTTCCGCTGTACCACCGCAGGAGGGTTCCGTTGTCCACTCCGACGATAAGCCGCGCCCTTGCGTCCCTGACTGTCCGGCTTGCTCTTCTCGTGAGCCTCGTTCCTGTTCCGTTGCTGTCCGCGCAGGCTCCCGCCGCAGGCGCCGCCGACGCCCTCGATCTTGCCCGCCTGAAGACTTATTCCGCCGCTCGCGTATCCAGCAGCAACCGCTTCGTCGACTCGAACGACGACAGCAAGCGCATCCTTCCCGGAGAAACGCTGGTGATGGCCGACCTCAAAGGCGCCGGCATGATCACCCATATCTGGCTCACGGTCGCCGACAGCGAATTCGCCTGGCCCCGCCTGCTGCGTCTGCGCGTCTACTACGACGGGCACAAGACTCCGAGCGTGGACGCGCCCCTGGGCGATTTCTTCGGCGTCGGCCATGGCTCCGAACGAAATCTCGAATCGAACATGATCCGCGACAGCTCGCAGGGCCGCGCGCGCAACAGCTACTGGCCCATGCCCTATCGCAAATCTTGCCGCATCACCGTCACCAACGAAGGCAACCGCCTGGTGGCGATGTTCTACTACCACGTCGACTACCGCACCTATGTTTCCTTGCCCGACGATATCGGGTATTTCCACGCTCACTACCGCCAGGAGCGCCCAGCCCGCATGGGGCGCAACTACGCTTTCCTCGACGTCCAGGGCAAAGGCCATTATGTGGGCACCGTGATGAGCGTCGTCGAGACGCAGGTGTCCTGGTTCGGCGAAGGCGATGACCTCTTCTACATCGACGGCGCCAGGAAGCCCCAGATCCTTGGCACTGGTAGTGAAGACTACTTCAACGACGCCTGGGGACTGCGCGACAGCACCGGCCCCTGGACCGGCACACCGATCACCGAGGGAGAGAAGGTGGGTTCCAGGCTCAGTGCGTACCGCTGGCACATCCCCGATCCCATCCCCTTCAAAACATCCCTGTGGGCCGGCATCGAACATGCAGGATGGACGGCAAAACCCGACGGCAGCGTGCGCTCCGGCTTTGAACAACGCCCTGATTTCTTCTCCAGCGTGGCGTTCTGGTATCAGAAGGGCGTCAACGAAGGCCTGCCTGAGCCGCCCTATGGCTACGATCGTTTTCCTTTCGGAAACGCCGCGCAGCTCACCGTCGAGAATGCCATTCAGGACGTAACCTCCGAGCACGGCAGCGCGCGCGTCCTCAAGGAAGTGGATTGGGAGAAGGACCTGCTCTACTTCGAAGCAGACGGTCCCGGGGCCACGATCAACATCCCCATCGATATTGCCGAATCCGGCCAATACGCATGGATCGGCTTGCTCGCACAGGGCCCCAACTACGGCGACTACATGGCGCTCCTCGATGGCGAGCCCATGAATATCGACAAGCGCCAGCCGTCTACGTCGGAGATACCGCCACCCGGCCCCGACATTCTATACGGCTATCTGCCCGAGGTATATGTAGCGCGGGACTGGTCATTGGGAACGGCCAATCTCACCATGGGCCGCCATATGCTCACCTTCAAATGCACCGGCCGCGACTCCCATTCCTCCGGCTACGCATTGGGCATCAACGATATCGTGCTCGAAAAGATACCCGATCTGAACGCGCCGTCCCCCGATGAGGATCAGCCGTCCCCCGGCAAGGCGATCACCGGGGTGGTCTATCGGGGCCGGCCGCTTGAGTACTATCTCTCGGGCCTGAAGACCGCGCCCCCCGCATCCCGGGTGCGGTACATCGATTCCATCGGCGCATTTGGAGGCGATGGCGCGCCCGCCGCACCGGCACTGCGCGCAGCTCTTGCCGATCCCGACCCCGCCCTGCGCCGCGCCGCCGCCCTGGCCCTGGAAAAGGTCGGAGCGACTGCCCTCGATCTCTCCGCGCTCACCAAACTTCTTGTAGATCCTGATCGGGGAATCCGCGTGGCGGCCGCACTGGCGCTCAAGTCCGCCGGGGCCAAAGCAGCGCCCGCTGTCCTGCCGTTGATCGACACCATCCGCGACCCGGTGCTCACCGTGCGACTCGCCGCCATCAACGCGCTTGGCGCCATCGGTCCGGCCGCCTCGGCCGCGGTTCCTGCGCTCGCGGCCATCGTCGACGACCGTACGGAAACTCGCTTCACGGTTCGCTCCTCGATGTACGCGCTGGGGCAGATGGGCCCTGCCGCGAACGGCGCCTTGCCCGCCTTGCGAAGGCTGGACGGCGAACGCCCCGACAGCACCGCCGGCGACATCATCCTGTTGATCGAAGGCAAGCCGCCCGCCACGTACTTTTAGGCGCACAAACAATTCGGCCGAGCCACCGGCTCGGCCGAACCCTAATCTCGGTTCCCTAATCCCTGTCGTTTACATTCCCGCCGGCTTGGGGTCCTTGGGATCGTACTTCGCCACCCGGATGCTGCATGCCAGGCCGAGCTTCGACAGCAGCCAGATCCCCCAGAAGTTCGGATCGATCTCCCACCATTTCAACCCATGCCGTGCCGAGACTGGATGCGCGTGGTGATTGTTGTGCCAGCCTTCGCCGCCTGTCAGCAGCGCCACCCACCAGCTGTTGCGTGAGTCATCGCGGGTTTCAAAGCGCCGGCTGCCCCACAGGTGGGTCGCCGAATTCACCAACCATGTCGCATGAAGGCCCAGCGTCACCCGCAACGCCACGCCCCAAAGCACCATCGCTAGCCCGTTGAGCCAGCCGCCCCAGATCCAGCCCCCGGCCATCAGCAGCACGCCGCTGACGGTGATCGGCAGCCAGTGGTACTTGCTCACCCACACGTGAAAACGGTCCTTGCACAGGTCCGGCGAGTAGCGCGACAGCCCCTTGGTCTGGGAGTGCAGAGACTCACCATAAAGAATCCAGCCGGCGTGCGCCCACCAGCCGCCTTCGCGCGGGGTATGGGGGTCGCCTTCATGGTCGCTCAGCTGGTGATGCACACGGTGCGTTGAGACCCAGAACAGGGGCCCGCCCTCCATCGAGAGCGTGGCAAAGACCGTCATCAGGTATTCGACCCACTTCGGCGTCTGATATCCCCGATGGGTCAGCAGCCGGTGATAGCACATGCCGATGCCCACGTTGACCGCCAGCACGTAAAGTACGGCCGCAACGATCAGCCGGTGCCAGCTGAAAAGGAACAGCGCGCCCATCGCGCCGGCATGAAACGCGATCATGGCCACCAGCGTAATCCAGTTGACGCCAAAGTGCTCAGTGGCCGCGCGGCCCATGCGCACCTGTTCGCGCGCTGGGACGACATGAACGACTACGGAAGCAGATGAGCCCGGGACGCCGCTAAGTGGTTCAGCCGAAACGATCGTTGTGGTTTCGTCTACGGAGGGGCGGCTTATTACAGATGCCATTCGATAGTATTTCCTTTACGCGAGTGGCAAACACGCCCACTCTAGTCTCAATTGTACCCGACTCGCAAGTTTGTGCCCTGATTCGAAACGATTTTCGCACAAAGAAGAAGGGGAAGCATCCCGAAAATGAGTGGCGAAACCAGCCGCATCGAAGCCTTTTCCGACGGCGTCTTCTCCATAGCCGCCACCCTGCTCGTCCTCGAACTCAAACCGCCCCCGGCGAACCTGCCATTCTGGCGTGGCCTCGCGGCGCAATGGCCCGGATTCGCCAGCTTCCTGTTGAGCTTCCTGTTCATCGGCATCATGTGGATCAACCATCATCGCCTGTTCACCCATGTGCGGCGCGCCGATGACGTGTTGATGGTGACCAACCTGCTCCTGCTGCTCGGGGTGGTCTGGATTCCGTATCCGACGTTGGTGATGGCCCAAGCCCTCACCTCGAGCCGGGTAAGCGAGGCCGCCATCCTCTACAACGGTTCCTACCTCGCCCTCGCCCTGTTGTTCAATCTGCAGCTACAGGCCTGCATCCGTCGCGGGCTCGTCGACCGGGAATACGTCGCCTTGCGCCACATCGCTCGCAACTACGCTATTGGGCCCGTTCTCTACCTGATCTGCTTCGCCGCAACCTGGTGGAGCGTACCGCTCAGCCTGGCGTTCAACGCCGCCCTGGCACTGTTTTTCCTGGTGTCGCCTGAACTGTGGGGGAAGGAACACCACCGGCAAGGATAAGGATCTCAGTTGATTTCGGGCAGCGCTCACCCCCAGCCCGAAGTCCTGGTCCCTTGTTACCTGTCCTTCAGTTGCTGCTCAAACTTCCGTACACTCCTCCGCCGGAGACGAACAGCTTTTCCGCCGTTCCCCGGTAGATCCGGTACAGCGCGAATTGCCGCGCGCCCGCCCCGCGCAACTCGAACAGCAACTCGCCCCGGTTGTCGGCCAGGGCATCCACCGCATCCACCAGCCGCATGCGGGGGGTCTCATCCAGGTGGGCCGTGTCGGTCACGCTCTTGAGCAACACCAGCACGTTTCCGTAGAGATCCGGCTGCCCCACGATGGTGACGAACTTTCTGCCCTCCACCGGGCCCTGCGTGTGCGCGCTCAGCACCATCGTCGCCCCCGACCCATAGGTCAGTTCGAAAACCCGAAACTGTTCGTCCTCAAGCGGAGCAGGCTCCGCGGGGGGCGCAGCGGCCTTTGCCGTCCTGCGCGCCGCGGTGCCGGTTCTCTTCGGCGCAGATGCCGTTTCCGGCTGAGATCCCGGCAACCCAAGCGCCTTCCGCGCCAGGTCCTCCATTGCCGCCTTCATCTTCTTCTCATCGTCGGGATTGGCCCACGAGTACGTCCACGGGTGGTCGGGCCGGTTCTTGGCGTCGGAAACCGCCACCGCCTGCTGCATGTCCGGCGGCATCCCCATCAGCGTCGGCGCCAGGTCGCCCCCAACCCCGGCCGACTTGCCCCGTTTCAGTGTGGGACGGTCGGGATCGCCCGAGTCGACCGAGCTTACGTTGCCAATGTCCTGCGCCAGGTCCGGCCTCGCTTTTTGAAGATTCGGCTGGTCAGGATCGGAAGTGGGTGTCTTCGAGGTTTCCGGCTTTTTCTCGAGTTTAGGCCGGTCGGGATCGTCCGCGGGCTGCTGGCTTCCGCCCGTGGTGGTGCCGCTGTCGTCGGCCTTCTTGTGCAGCTTCGGACGGTCGGGATCGTCGCTGCCCGCCGGCGCGCTCTGCGGTTTCGATTCCGTGGTCGAGCTGCCCCCGCTGGTCGGGCCCGGCGCGCCGCCGGAAGGGTGCTTGCGGTGCAGCACCGGCTTGTCGTTGTACGCCTCCTCTTCGGCGTCGATCTTCTGCGGAGCACTCGGCGCCTTGGGCTGCGGCAACGGTTTCCATTTGCCGTAGCCCACCCAGCTGCCCTGTTCCTGCCCGGCGTTCTCGATGTCGAACAGCCCCACCGTCTTGCCGTTCTCCTTCAGTTCGTATTCCACCTCTCCCGCCACGGCCAGCGGCTCCGGACGCGCCAGGTAGACGCCGCCATCCTGCAGCTTCTCGCCATCAAATACCGTCACTGGGACCATCCGGCACGCCTTCGGCTTACCCAGGTCGCCCGTCCACTCCAGGACGGCGATCGCCCGCAGATCCGGGCTATCCTTCGACTTCTTCTTCACCTGGCCCGGATACTGTCCCAGCGCCGAAACCACTACGGATGCGATCAGCGCCATCGCTCCAACCGCCGAAATTGTCTTTCTGCCCGCCATGCCCACACCAATCGATTTGCGGCGCGATGACATCCGCCACCCGCCTCGGAAATAATGCATCCTGATGGCCACCCGGCCCTCCATCCATTCCACCCGCGAGGTTCCGATGGAAGTCAACCAGAAAGTCGCTGATTTCAGCCTGCAAACCGACGAAGACAAAACCGTAAGCCTCTCCCAATTTGCCGGCAATCCGGTCGTACTCTTCTTTTACCCCAGGGCCGATACTCCTGGCTGTACGATTGAGGCCTGCGGCTTCCGGGATGCCTTCAAAAAGCTGCAGGCAGCCGGGGCGGTGGTGCTCGGGATCAGCCGCGATACGCCCGCGGCCCAGGCAAAATTCCGTGCCAAGTATGACCTGCCTTACACGCTCCTTGCTGATGTAGACGAGAAAGTGTGCAATCAGTTTGGCGTATTGAAGGAAAAGAACATGTACGGCAAGAAGGTGATGGGGATCGAGCGCACTACCTTCCTGATCGGTCCCGACCGGACCCTGCTGCAGGTCTTTCCCAAGGTTACGCCCGAAGGCCACGCCGAGGAAGTCCTGAAAATCGTGAAGGACTGGCAAAAGGCCCACAAGCAGTGATCGGCCCGCCTCCGAAATCGATTTGTCATCCCGAGCGCAGTTCGGCGCGGGTTGCGCGCCAAACGCAGTCGAAGGATCTGCATTTCCCGATTTCGAAAGATACGGGGTACCCCACCTTGGCTCTGTCACGGTGGGGTTTGGGCTCCGCGATCCTTCAGAATTACGGGAGCCGCTCTTGACCCGCCGTGGACGCCTCCCCGGCAAACTCCTCCCCCGGTCTTTCTTCGAAGATCGGCCCGACCACATCGCGCCCCGCCTTCTGGGCAAACTCATTCTCCATCAGACCCGAACCACCCTCCTCGCGGGCCGCATCGTCGAGGTCGAAGCCTATCTCGGCCCCCACAACCACCCCATCGACACCGCCGCGCACGCCCACCGCGGACCCACCCCGCGTAACCTGGTGCTCTTCGGCCGCGCCGGCCACGCCTACGTCTACTCCATCTACGGCCGCTACTTCTGCATGAACGTTTCCTGCGAGACCAGGGGCCACGCCGGCTGCGTGCTCATCCGCGCCCTCGAGCCCGTCGCCGGCCGCAAGCAGATGATCCGCAACCGCGGCCTGCACGTAACCGGCGCCATCACCCCTGGCCTCGCGCCCCAGCTGACCTCCGGTCCCAGCCGCCTCTGTCAGGCCATGGCGATCGTCCGCACCAGCCATAACGGTCTCGATCTCGCCGACCCGAAATCCCGCTTTCAGGTCCGCGACGACGGATTCCCTGTCGAAGAAGCCCTCGTCACCCCGCGGATCGGGATCAATCCGTCCAATCCGGCCCTCGACTGGCCGCTGCGGTTCGCCATCCCCGGCCACCCCTGCGTCTCCGGCCCCAAAAGTCTGTCCGGCAAGCGCATCTTTATCCCTTAAAATTTCGTCACGTAAGAAACGACTTTCCTTGCGAGGACAACCTCACCTTGAGACCTGCTTCCCTGTCCCACCCGACTGTGGCCGCCCTCCTCGGCGTTGCCTTGTTCGCTGTTGCCACCATGGCGCAAACCCCTCGTCCGCCGGCCCCCCACGGCGGCGAGCATCATCGTCCACCCGCTCCCAATCCCACCAACCTCAAGGTCCTGCCCAAGACCCTCACCGGCGACCAGGTGATGGAAATCATGCACGGCTGGGAAGGGCAACTGGGATCGGAATGCGATACCTGTCACACCGCCGATCCGGTCAAAAAATTCCCCAACGGCAAGCCCATGCTCAATTTCGCCGATGACTCGAAGAAAGAGAAGGAAACCGCGCGCCAGATGCTCAAAATGACCATGGAGATCAACCAGACGTACACCAAGACGGTGGAGAGTACTCACGACAATACCGACGTTGCGAAGAGAGTGACATGCGGCACCTGTCACCGCGGCCACCTCGATCCTCCCGCCTATGTCGTCCCCAAGGAACACGAACACCACGATTAGTGCAGCGGCCACGATCGTCCCGCGGCCGAGGCCAGTGCGGTGCTCATTCCGATGAATGCTCGTCGCGAGTGTGCCCCCACGCACAGCCCGCGCGGCGGGCTAAAGATGGTAGCCCAAGGGGCAAGCCTGCGGGTTGCGGCAGGATTTGGATGTGCAGCCCCGCAGGGGCGAAAGACAGGCTGCCGTAATAGATATACTCGTACTCACTGCAGTGAGTGACTTGAGCGCCCAAACGGAACCGCCTCCACGCGAATCTTCGCGCTGGTTTCATCTCAGGCTGGCCGCGGGCCTCGTCCTGCTGCTGCCGGCGATATGGTTCAGTTGGCGCACCATCGACGGCCTTGCCGTGCGCCGCGATTTCCGCACCGACCTGGCAGAGCTCGAGCACATCCGCTATGGGCTCCTGAGCGCCGACCAGTGGCGCACCATCATCGGGCCGATCCTGAACGCCCAGGTAGACAAGCTGGACCTCAAAGGACAAACCAAAAATCTGCGGCCCATGGTCGAGCATTCGCTCAATAACCTGCTCGACAACATCCGGCAGCAGATGAGCGCCCCCCAGCCCGCCAGTTCCAGGGCGCCCGCCGCGCCCGGCCTGCACGCACCCCCGATGATGGTGAACATGATCATCGACTCCTTGCGCCCGCACGTGCCCGAATACACCAATGTCGTGCTGGCCGAGCTGGCCAAGCCGCAAAACCAGGTGGCGTTCAAGGAGTCCGTGCGCAGCGTGATGACCGATGCGGTCAAGAACACCTTCAGCGCGACAGACATGACCACGTATTCGGCCGTCTTACGTCGCTACGGGTGCTCCACCGGCCCAGCCTGCGAGCAGACGCTGAATGATCGAATCCAGCAAGCCGACACCCAGCTCAACCGGGACTATCTCATCGTGCTCGCATCCGCGGCCTTGGGATTCATCCTGCTCACCGCGGGACGGCGGCCGCTCTCGCGCGCCGCGGTGCTGGTGTTGATGCTGTTCTGTATCACCATGCTGATCGGCGGTGTGCTGAGCCCGATGCTCGAAGTGGAAGTCCGCATCACGCGCCTCGACGCGACCCTGCTTGGCTCGCCCATCGAGTTTCGCGACCAGACGCTCTACTACCGAAGCAAGACCGTGCTCGAAGTTTCCCGGTCCCTGATCGAGATGCATCGCCCCGCGATGTCCCTGGTGGCCGTCCTCGTCATCCTGTTCAGCGTGGTATTCCCGGCGCTGAAGATGCTGGCGCTCTGCGCATCCTTGTTCCGCCCGTCGTTGCTCGGCAGCAGCCGCATCGTCAGGCTGCTGGCATTCCAGCTGTCCAAGTGGTCGATGGCAGACGTGATGGTGCTGGCCATCTTCATGTCCTTCGTCGCATTCAATGGCGTGATCGAAAGCGGCATGGCAGGCATGCGGGCGTCCCCTTCCATCCAGCAATTGGTGATCCCCACCAACAGCTCTACCATCCTGCCGGGCTATTACCTGTTCATCGGATTCTGCCTGGCCAGCATTTATCTCTCGAAGAAGCTGGAGCGCGGGATCGCCTCTACACCTCGATCACAGCCTTCGACAGATTCCGCGGACGGTCCACGTCCACTCCGTGCTCCAGCGCCATGAAGTAGCTGAACAACTGCAGCGGAATCACCTCGGGAATGATCAGCAGGTGCTCGCTCCCCGGCTCGACCTCGATGCAGTCGTTCGCCAGGGCGGCGACCGTCCGGTCGCCCGCATTGGCAACCGCGATCACACGGGCGCCCTGCTTCTTCATGTCCTCCAGCAGCTGCACCGTCTTCTCGTAGCGGCTTTTCGAATCGGAAGAATCCGCATCGACCGTCGCGATCACCACCAGCGGCACATGCTCGCTGACCAGGGCGTTCGGCCCATGCTTCAGCTCGCCCGCCGGGTAGCCCTCGGCATGCACATACGAGGCTTCTTTCATCTTGAGCGCGCCTTCGCGGGCCATTGCGTAATGGACACCCCGCCCGAGATACAGGAACGTGGTCGCATCCGCATACTTCCGCGCCAGCGCCTCGGTCTGCGTACGCCACCGGTCGCACTGGATCTCGATGCGCCCCGGCAACGCCTCCAACTCGGCGATCATGCGCGCGATCCCCGCCTGGTCGATGGTTCCCAGGCGCTGCGCCTCGTAGAGCGCCAGCACATACAGCGCGGTGAGCTGACAGGTGAAACTCTTCGTGGCCGGAATGGCCAGCTCTCGGCCGGCAGCCACCGGCATGGCGGCGGAAGCCTCGCGCAGCATGGTGCTGCCCGCCACGTTGGCGATCGCCAGGGTCTGGTGCCCGGTCGATCGCGCGAATCGCAGCGCCGCCAGCGTGTCGGACGTCTCCCCGGATTGCGAGATCACCACCACCGACGGATTGCGCGGGTTCGCGAAAGTGCGGCAAGCGTACTCGCTGGCGTACTCCACGTCCACCGCCAGACCGCAGAGGTCTTCGAGAATGATTTCGGCCGCCAGTCCGGCGTGACGGCTCGATCCGCTGGCGGCAATCAGCACTTCGCCGCGCGGGTTCAGCCAGTTGGCGAGCGGCGCAAACGCCTGCGCGTGGAACGAATGTTGGTCAAGGTAAAGTGCCAGCGTGCGCCGGATCGCGTCGGGCTGTTCATAGATCTCGCGCAGCATGGCATGGGCAAACTCGGTCACAGCGAACCTCGATCGGCGGCGCAGACCGCCGCCTCTCCGATTCTATAAGTCCAGCGGGGACCAATTTGGTTGGTTGCGCCTGTCGTGGCTCTGCCAGGGCTCGGTAGCTAAAGCCGCCGCAGTCGCGCGCACGCCTCGTCCAGGTCGTGGTCCTGTTTGGCGAAGCAAAACCGAAGCAGGTTCTCCCCCCGACCAGCCCGGAAAAACGCGCTCCCTGCCACCGACGCCACCCCCGTCGCCGCCAGCAGACTCCGGGCCTTTTGGGCAGCCGTCGCACCCGGCAGCCGGTCCGCCTTGGCCAGCACGTAATAGGCGCCCGCCGGGACGCTGGGCTCGAATCCCGCATCCCGCAATGCCGAAAGAATCCGCTCCCGCTTCGACTGGTGATCGACGGCGATCTGTGTATAGAAGCTGGGCGGCAACTGCTCCAGTCCGGCCGCCGCCCCGTGCTGCAGCGCCGAAGGCGCGCACACGTAAGTCAGGTCGTGGAAGTAGGCCATCGCACCCATCCACTTGGCATCGGCTGTCGCGTAGCCCAGCCTCCAGCCCGTCACGCTGAAGGTTTTCGAAAAGCCGGAAATCACAATCGTGCGCTCGCGCATGCCGGGCAGGGTTGCCGGGGAGATGTGCTCCGCGCCGTCGTAGACGAAGTATTCGTAAATCTCGTCGGTAATCAGGAAAAGATCATGCTCCCGGCAGACCTCGGCGATGGCCTCGATCTCGGGACGCGAAAACACCTTCCCGCTGGGATTCGCCGGAGTGTTCAGAATGATGGCCCGTGTCCGCGCCGTGATCGCGGCCTTCAACTCGTCCGTATCCAGGGTCCAGTCGGGCTCCGCAAGCGCCACCACTACCGGCATCATCCGCATCGACTTCAGCGTATTCACGTGATAGCCGTAGAACGGCTCGAACACCAGCACCTCGTCGCCGGGATTCAACAGCGCCATGGCCGCGGCGTGCAGGCCCCCCGTCGCCCCACTGGCCACCAGGACTTCGGTTTCCGGGTCGTAGGTCAGCCCGTAGTCGCGCTGCTGCTTCACGGCGATGGCCTTGCGCAGGCGCTCGATCCCGTCCAGCCGGGTGTAAATGTTCTGTCCCGACCGTATGGCGCGCAGGGCTTCTTCTTCCACAGGCGCAGGCACCGGCGTATCGCACACGCCCTGGGCCAGGTTGATGCCGCCCATGCGGTCGCACTCGGTGGTCATGGAGCGGATTTCCGATTGCACCACGCCGGGCGCAAGTTCACTCAACGCCAGCCGCGGCAATCCCGCCGGGGTGGCGGCCACGGAAACAGAGGCCGAATCAAAAGCATTGATGGGAGCGGTTGTGTGGGACACGGGGAAGCATCCTCTGCCTCCATCTTAAAGGATCGTGAGAAAAACGGCCCCGCCTGCAACGCTGCGCTCGGTCGTCCTGAGCGGTTTTCCCTTTATGTCTCGGCAGGGAAGAGGAGAAGATTACCCCTTCATACCTGCATCACTTCCACTTCCTTGCGCTGCGCCATTTCTTCCATCTTCCGAATTTCCGCGTCGGTCATCTTCTGGACTTCTTCCATGGCGCGCTTCTCTTCGTCCTCGCTGATCTTCTTGTCCTTGGCGAGTTTTTTGAGCGCTTCGTTGCCGTCGCGGCGCACATTGCGCACGGCGGTGCGGTGCTCTTCAAGAAGTTTGTTGAGGTGCTTGACGACGTCGCGGCGGCGCTCCTCGGTCATGGGCGGCACGGGAACCCGCAGGATCTTGCCATCGGAGAGCGGATTGAAGCCCAGGTCAGAGGCGCGAATGGCCTTTTCCATCTCTTTGAGCACGGTCGGGTCCCACGGTGAGATGAGGATGGTCTGCGCCTCCGGTGTGGATACCTGCGCCAACTGGGTGATGGGGGTGAGGGTCCCGTAATAATCGACCTTTACCTGGTCGAGCATGTGGGCGCTCGCCCGGCCGGTGCGTGTGGATGCAAGGCTGGATTGGAACGTGGAGACGGCCTGGTCCATGCGCCGCCGGAGATCCGCCTTCAACTCATTCACTGCCATCGTTCGATCCTCGCTGGAGCTCGGAATTGCCAACGGCTATTCTACTAAATGCGCACCCCCGCCCGTGCAAGGCTCGGATACGACACCCGCAACGGGGTTGTGCCACACTTTTGGTGTGCCGACCGACCAGGACCTTCTTCACGAACTCTCGTTCTATACTCTCCAGCTTGGTGACCGGGAGTTCATCCACCAGCACGTCGTGGACGCGTACGCGGTACAGCACGCCGGCCCCCAGAGTAAGCCGATTGCCATCGTCTTCGGACTGATCGGGCTCTATTTGCACCTCGAAAGGAACTTCACCGGCCGGCAGGTGCAGCGCGCACACATGGAACTGGCGCGACGGCGCCGGCCATGGAAAGCGCCCCCGATTCCCGAGCAGCGGGCCGGGATCGGGGTGGCGGACGTGCTGGCCGCGGCGCCGGGCCCCGAGCGGCACGCCATGATCGACCGCTGGTGCAAGGCGGTATGGCTGGACTGGCAGCACGCCCGCCCCCAGATCGAGGCCCTGGCAAGCGATCTACTTCAGTGACGAACCTCATAGTCCCGGGAATCGGTGCGGGTGTATACAGATCCAATCATGGCCTCCTTTGAGATTGCAGATGTCGATCCCTCCAACCTGGACGAGCGCGGATTTTTCTGCGCCACGAGCAAGCGGAATTCGATGGGGTACGAGGAGAAGCTTGCCTGGACCAGGGAGCGTTTCCTCGAAGGCCTGCGGATCAAGGTGATCGCGCGCGGCGGGCGGGGCTTCATCGAGTACATCCCGGGCCGATTCGCATGGCGCGGCATCGACGCTCCGGGATACATGGTGATCCACTGCCTGTGCGTGGCGGGGCGGACCCGGGCGAAAGGCTCGGGCAAAGCGCTCCTTGATGCGTGCATCCACGATGCCCGCCAGGCGGGGATGCACGGGGTCGCCGCCGTAACTGCCCACGGCAAGGAAGGTTTCGTCGACACCGGGTTTTTCGTTCATCACGGCTTTCGCGTGGTTCAGTCCACTGCCTCGGGAATCGACCTGGTGGCTTTGAAGTTCCAGCCCGCGTCGGCGGATCCCTGCTTTATCGCCGACCTGAAGAAGAAGGGGAGGGCACTTTCCAGGGGGCTTACCGTCATCTCGTCGCCGCAGTGCCCGTTCACGTACGAAGGCGCGCAGCGGATCGTCGCGCTGGCCGATGCGGACGGGATTCCGGTCCGGTCGCTGCGTGTGAACAGCCTCAAGCAATTGCGCGAGACTTCGCCTTCGCCATATGCCTCGTTCGATATCGTCAATGGCGGCGAGGTCGTCTCGCATCAATTCAGTTGCATGACGGCGGGGAAACTGCGGAAGCTGGTTTGCGGTTCAAATTGAGAGCGCTGGACGCCTGCATCCCAGGCCCCAGCGGCCGGGACCTGAGTCACCCAGATTCGTGGATTGCGCTGAAGGGATTGTCCCCGTTTCGCGCGTTTTGACGTCAATTTAGTGGAAATCGAATTCAAACCTGGGCTACACTCATAGAACCCCGTCCCCCAAGGACGCCCAACGGAGGAGAACAATGTTCCAGCCCGTCATCGTCTTTCGACCCCGAATTTCTCGCTGAACATTGCCTCGGGAAGTACCCCCCGCCGCGCTCCGCGGCAGACCCGAGGATGACTTCAGCCCCGGGTGATTACACTGCACAATCTGGACTGACCGCAGCGTGACCCCATCGCTCGTGCCCGCATGTTTGCGGGTACCTCGTGGAGTTTCCCATGTCCGCTATCGAATCAACTGTGCCGCAGCCGGATACGCCCGATCGTTCGGCGCCAACCTTGTGGTCGTCGGTGCGCGAGGCCCTGCGCGGCTCGCACCACGACTTCACCTCCGGCAGCCTCAACCGCTCCATCCTCCTGCTGGCCATTCCCATGGTGCTGGAGATGGTGCTCGAATCGCTGTTCGCCGTCGTCGATGTGTTCTGGGTGGGCCGGCTGGGCGCCAATGCAGTCGCCACCGTCGGACTGACCGAGTCGCTGCTGGCGCTGGTGTTCGCCATCGGCCTGGGCCTGGCCCTTTCCACCACGGCCATGGTGGCGCGTCGCATCGGAGAAAAGGATCCCGAGGATGCGGCCATCGCCGGCGTGCAGGCCATCGTGCTGGGCCTGGTGATCTCTCTGGGGATGGGCATCCCGGCGGGGATCTTCGCGCCCAAACTGCTCCACCTGATGGGCGCGTCGCCGGCGATTGTAGCTACCGGCTCCGGCTACGCGCGCATCGCGCTGGGCGGGTGCGGCGCCATCATCATGCTGTTCTTGAACAACGCCATCTTCCGCGGGGCGGGCGATGCGGCCATCGCCATGCGCTTGCTGTGGGTCTCGAACATTATCAACCTGGTGCTCGATCCGCTGCTCATCTTCGGCCCAAGAATCGGACCTGTCTCGTTTCCGCACCTGGGCGTCACGGGTGCGGCGCTGGCCACCTTCACCGGACGCAGCATCGGCGTGCTCTATCAGTTCTACCGGCTGCTCAAAGGCTCGGAGCGCATCCGGGTGCTGTGGCGGCATGTGCGCCTTCACATGGAAGTGATGCTGCGCCTGCTGCGCGTGTCGCTGACGGGAATGCTGCAGTTCGCCATCGCCAATGCGAGCTGGATTTTCCTGGTGCGGATCGTGTCGGTGTTCGGGTCGGATTCCGTGGCCGGGTACACGGTGGCGATTCGCATCGTGGTGTTCTTCATTCTGCCCGCATGGGGATTGAGCAACGCCGCGGCCACGCTGGTGGGCCAGAACCTGGGCGCGCGCCAGCCCGATCGCGCCGCGCAAGCCGTCTGGCGCACCGGCTTCTACAACATGCTGTTCCTGGGGGTGATTGGGATATTCTTCGTCATCTTTGCCACTCCGGTGGTGAAGCTGTTCGTCGAGGATCCGGCGGTCATTCCCATCGCCGCGCGGGCGCTGCGCACGTTTGCGTGCGGCAATGTCGGCTACGCGTACGGAATGGTGATGCTGCAGGCCTTCAACGGAGCCGGAGACACGTTCACGCCGACCCTGGTGAACTTCTTCGGCTTCTGGGTGCTGGAGTTGCCGCTGGCGTGGGTGCTGGCCGTCAACCTGCATATGCGTGCCGAGGGCGCATTCCTGGCCATCGTGATCGCGGAATGCTCGATGGCGGTGGCCGGTATCGTGCTGTTCCGGCAGGGACGGTGGAAGAAGCAGAAAATCTGATCTGAATTGGGTGGATACCAGGTCCCAAAACCGGGGACCTGGAGCACCCTTTCAAAGCGCCCCCGCCCTGGCCACGATCTGATCGTATTTGGCGAGGTACCCGTAGGCCGGCAGGGACAACAGGTTGTCCAGGTTGTATCCGATCATCTCGCCATGATCGCCGGCCCAGGTTGACGAGTCGAAATTCCCCCACTGCGCCGATGGCACAGGAACCATCCCGTCATTGGGCTGGCCGGTGGCCGCCGATATGTAACGGTGAAAGAGAAAGAACGGGGCCGACGCCTCGGGAAAGCCGGGCCGTCCCGAACCTGCGCTGCTGAAATAACTCACACTGGGGTTATCCACATACTTCTCGGAAAACGCCTGGCAGGCGCTGGTGGTGAGGCACCGCATCCCGTTGAGGGAGATACCCAGCGTATTGAGGGCCGGCTCCAGAAAATCAAACCCCGCGGCGAAGGGAAGGTGGGGAAAAGGCGACCCGGCGAGCGGGTCATTCATCGCATCCGCAACTGGGGATCCTCGGTGGGGAGTGGAGATGGTGGTGAGCGAACGAATGGGTACCTGAAGCTGGTTCGGGTTGGCCGGCGAGAGGATATAACGGCTGTCGAGTCCGCCCAGGCTGTGCGCGATGATGTGCGACTTCTGGCTCACGTCAATGGTTCCTGCCGCAGCCGCCGCCTGGATTTGATCCCGAAGCTGGCCTCCGCGGAACTCGACGCCCTGGGTGGGATCGAGTGCAGGCACAAAAACCTTCAAGCCCTGAGCGCGGAAGCGGCCGGGCAGGTCGCGGAAATAGTCCATGCCGAACTTCTTCGCGAATCCGAGAATTCCATGAACAAGAATGATGTTCATCGGCACGAATCATAGCAGCCGACGAAGCGGACTGCAGTTGACATGGGGCGGGAGGCATCGGTCATGCTGTCTCGTAAAGGAGACGCGCCCGGATGTCCCTTGAAGCCCAAGCAATCCCACCCGCCCGCCCCGGCATCCTTCTGAAGGAAAAAGCAAATCCTGAGGGGCATACCCGATGAAACCATCGAACGGCCGGAGCCGGGTCGTGATTGAAGACATCCAGCCGCAGGTGGATGGCGGCCGGCACGCCGTTTGCCGGGTGATCGGGGACGAGGTTGCGGTGACGGCCGCGATCTTCGCCGACGGGCACGACCATGTGCGCGCACAGCTTCTGTATCAGCGTTCCGGCGAGCGGAAGTGGCGCTCTTCACCGATGGCGTCGTTGGGCAACGACGCGTGGAGCGGGTCGTTCAAGGTAGATAGGCAGGGAGCGTGGCGGTTCACGATCCTGGGCTGGGTCGATCATTTCGAAACCTGGGAGAGCGAGTTGCGCAAGCGGCTGGCGGCGCAGGGCGATCCGGCAACGGCGGTAGCGGCGGCCGATGCCGATGCCACCGTGGTGCCGAGCACCAGCGGTGGATGGACGGTGATGACGTCGGCTACCGGCGATCAGAACATTCCGCTGGCGCTGCGTACGGGCGCGATCCTGATCAAGGGGGCGGCGGAACGGGCCGGCGGAGGGGACAGAAAAAAGCTCGAGGACGCGGCGCGGATGCTGAACCAACTGGCCGATGGCAACGCACCGTACTACGATTACCCGCTTACGGAAGAGCTTGTCGCGCTGGCGGCGACTTACCCGGACCAGCAGTTCGCCACGACCTACGAGCCCGAGATTCCGGTGTGGGTGGATCGCGAACGGGCGCGCTTCTCGGCATGGTACGAGTTGTTTCCGCGATCGGCCTCGCCGGTGCCGGGCAAGCACGGAACATTTGCCGACGTGGAGCGGCAGTTGCCGGAGATCGCCGCAATGGGGTTCGACATTGTCTATCTGCCGCCCTTGCACCCCATCGGACGGGCGTTCCGCAAAGGCAAGGAGAACACGACGGTGGCGCAGCCGGGGGATGTCGGGAGCCCGTGGGCGATCGGGGACCGGTCCGTTGCGCCCGATGCCTCCGATCCCAGCCGCATCAAGGAAGACGACGGCGGCCATAAGTCGATTCATCCCGAGTTGGGCACGTACGCGGATTTCGAACACCTGGTGGCGGCAACCAGGGCGCAAGGAATGGAAATCGCGCTGGACATTGCGTTCCAGTGCTCGCCCGATCACCCGTGGGTGGCGGAGCATCCGAATTGGTTCAACATCCGGCCCGACGGGTCAATCCAGTATGCGGAGAATCCGCCCAAGAAGTACCAGGACATTTATCCGCTGAATTTCGAATCCGCGGACTGGCGCGGCCTGTGGGACGAGTTGTATTCAGTGTTCGAGTTCTGGATCAAGCGCGGCGTAAACGTGTTTCGGGTGGACAATCCCCACACCAAGGCGATGCCGTTCTGGGAGTGGTGCCTGACCACCCTGCGCGCGAAGTATCCCGACACGATCCTTCTGGCCGAGGCGTTCACGCGGCCCCACGTGATGTACTGGCTGGCCAAGGCAGGATACACGCAGTCGTACACCTACTTCACGTGGCGGAATACGAAGGGGGAATTGCAGTCGTATCTGGAAGAGATAACGCGGCCGCCGGTGAGCGATTTCTTCCGGCCGAATTTCTGGCCCAATACCCCGGACATTCTTCACAAAACGCTGCAGGACGGAGGCAAACCGGCGTTCCTGTTCCGGCTGGTGCTGGCCGCGACGCTGGCGGCGAATTATGGAATCTACGGGCCGGCGTATGAGTTGTGCGAGAATGCGCCCGCCAGGCCCGCGCCGGGCAGGACCGAGTCGGAAGAGTACCTGATGAGCGAAAAGTACGAGATCCGGCAGCGGGACCGCAATGCGCCGGGCTCGCTGGTCCCGTTCATTACCACCATCAACCGGATCCGCCATGCTAATCCTGCGTTGCAGACCAATGACACGCTGGCGTTCCATTCCATTGATAATCCAAATATGATTGCGTACTCGAAGACCACGCGCGATCTGACAAACGTGATTCTGGTGATCGTGAATCTGGATCCGGTGTATCAGCAATCGGGATGGGTCGATCTGGATCTGCCCCGGCTGGGGCTGGGGCCGGGCGATAGCTATGTTGTCGAAGACTTGTTCAACGGGCCCAGTTACACCTGGCAGGGACGAAGAAACTACGTGGTGCTGCGGCCGGGAGTGCAAGGGGCGCATCTGTTTCGGTTGGGTCGAGGGATTTGACACAGTCCACGCGCACACCGCCCTTGCACCGTTGCACCCGGCAACAGTGGCTCCCCACCCTCGCAACTGAAAGAAGTTGAGGGGATTGGACACGGAAGTAATCGGGAGATTTGAGATCCCATCCCACCGCGGGTATTGATTCGCATCGAAGCTAGATCGGAGAACTGGAAGTGAAGAAGCTCGCCAGCGCGTTCGATCCTCTCTGGTATAAGGACGCGATTATTTATGAGATTCACGTGCGCGCATTCGCCGATTCGAACAACGACGGCATCGGCGACTTTCCGGGATTGATGTCGCGGCTCGACTACCTGCAGGACCTGGGCGTGACGTGCCTGTGGCTGCTGCCGTTTTTCCCCTCGCCGCTGCGGGACGACGGGTACGATATTGCGAACTACACCGACGTGAACCCGTCATACGGCACACTGGCGGACTTCAAGGCATTTCTCGACGCAGCGCACCAGCGCAACATGCAGGTGATGATCGAGCTGGTCATCAATCACACCAGCGATCAGCATCCCTGGTTCAAGGCGGCGCGGCTGGCCACGCCGGGGTCGGCCGAGCGCGACATGTACGTGTGGTCGGAGACCGACCAGAAGTTCAAAGACGTCCGCATCATCTTCACCGACACCGAGAAGTCGAACTGGACCTGGGATGAGGCGGCCAAGGCGTACTACTGGCACCGGTTTTTTTCCCATCAGCCCGATTTGAATTGGGAAAGCCCGCTGGTGATGGAGGAAGTGCTGAAAGCGATGCGCTTCTGGCTGGATATGGGGGCGGACGGGCTGCGGCTGGATGCGATTCCTTACCTGGTGGAAAGAGACGGCACCAACAGCGAGAACCTGCCCGAGACCCACGCCATCATCAAGCAGCTGCGCGCGGAGATTGACGCCGGGTATGCGAACCGCCTTATCCTCGCCGAGGCCAACCAGTGGCCGGCGGACGTGCGGCCGTATTTCGGCGACGGCGACGAGTGCCACATGGCCTTCCACTTTCCGCTGATGCCGCGCATCTACATGGCGCTGCGCCAGGAGGATCGGCTGCCCATCACCGATATCATGGCGCAGACGCCGCCCATTCCGGACAACTGCCAGTGGGGACTGTTCCTGCGCAATCACGATGAGTTGACGCTGGAAATGGTCACCGACGACGAGCGCGACTACATGTACTTCGCGTACTCGGCCGACCCGCGGATGAGGATCAACGTGGGGATCCGCAGGCGGCTGGCGCCGCTGGTCGACAACAACCGCCGGCGGATCGAACTCCTGAATTCGATCCTCCTCAGCTTTCCGGGAACGCCCATCATCTACTACGGCGACGAGATCGGGATGGGCGACAACATCTATCTCGGCGACCGGAATGGCGTGCGCACGCCCATGCAGTGGACCTCGGACCGAAACGCCGGCTTTTCCAAGTGCGATCCCGCGCGGCTGTACTTCCCGGTGATCATGGACCCCATCTACGGGTACCAGGTGGTGAACGTGGAGGCCCAGCAGAGCGACCAGTCGAGCCTGCTCCACTGGACGCGCAACATGATCGCGCTGCGCAAGCTCTTCCAGGTGTTCGGGCGCGGGACGCTGATGTTCCTGAATCCATCGAACCGGAAGATTCTGGCCTACCTGCGCGACCTCGATCGCGGCGACGGGACGCACGAGACAATTTTGTGCGTCGCCAACCTGAGCCGCTTTGCGCAGCCGGTGTCGCTGGATTTGTCGCTGTTCACGGGCATGGAGCCGGTGGAGATGCTGGGGTACGTTTCGTTCCCCACCATCACCGAGGCGCCCTACTCGCTGAGCATCGCGCCGTATTCGTTTATCTGGCTCGAACTGCAGCCGGCCGGCGTGCGGGTGGAGGATGTGCCGGAACTGACCCTGGAAGCGCCTCCGGAAAATGCGCCGGAGGAGTTTGCGGCTCTCGATCTGCTGACCAAGGGATGGTCGGGATTCATCGCCGGGCACGGGCTCGCGGTGCTGGAATCTTCGATGGTTGCGTGGCTTCCGCGCCAGCGATGGTTCGGCTCCAAGACGCGGCGGATCCAGACCGTGCGGGTGATCGACTGGGCGGAACTTCCGGCTTCGGTTGCGGCCAACACCATCGTGCCGCCGAGCGCCGACCTGCCCGCAGCCAACTCCATTCCTCCGGCGCTATTCTACTTCGAAGTCAGCTATGAAAACAGCGCAAGCGAGGTGTACCAGGCGCCACTGGCGTTCAGCGTCGGAGCCGATGCAGAGGAATTGATGGGGAATCATCCGCAGAGCGTGATCGCGCTGCTTCCCTCGGCCGCTGGATCGGGCGCGCTGCACGACGCGACCGTGCGCGAGGACTTCCGCCAGGACCTGCTCACGCTGATCGAGCGCAATGCCACGCTGGCGCTTTCGTCGCGCGGAGATGCGGCCGTGGAGATTGCGGCTTCCCTGGTGGCGGCCGCAACCGGAAACAGCGCGCGGGAGGAGGCCTCCTCGGGAGAAGCCGCCGAAGTGCTCGCGCATCCCGAGCGGGCCACGCACAACCCGGCCGCCACGGGTGAGGTGCATCTACGGCCGCATGAAGTGTTCCCGGCTTCGGAAACGGTGTCCGTGACCGGTTCGACTGGCACTGCCACGGAGACGGTTCTACCGCCGCTCCACCCGCTTACGCCCATGCCGGTATCGCCGGCGCCGATTACGGCGCAGCCCGGAGAGGCGGCCGCCCCGCCGCGCTCGACGACTCCCGCCGCGTCGCCGACTGCGCAACGCAATCAGCCCCGGGAATCGCCGTCGGCCGGCGACCCCGTACCGCAGGCCGGGAGACTCGATGCGCGCGCCTCGTCGGCGTTCGCGGGCGCGGGCGGCGGCGGGCGCCTGGCGGCCCGCGTCGGGCGGGCGGAGCAGTCGAACACGTCCATTCTGTTTGGGGACAAGCTGATCCTGAAATTGTTCCGCCGGTTGCAGCCGGGGGAAAACCCGGACGTGGAGATCGGGCGGTTTCTGACCGAGGTGGCGCGCTTCCCGCGTATTCCCGCATTCCTGGGGGACATTTCGATCTGTCCCGAGGGAGGCCAAAGAACCACGATCGCCATGCTGCAGTCTCTGGTCGCGAACCAGGGCGACGGATGGCAATGGTTCCTCGATCAGCTTCCCGGATTTTTCGCCGCTGTGGCAGGGCGTTCGGCACCCGCGGAAATGGCGGCGCTGGGGTTCGCCCACCGGGGGGAGAGGGAACCGAAAGCGAAGGAACTGGCGGGCGCGAGTGTGGAGGCGGCTGCGCTCCTTGGGCGGCGCACGGCAGAGATGCACCTGGCTCTCGCCACCCGGACCGAAGATCGGGCATTCGCCGCCGAGCCGTTCACGGCCGAAGACCTGGCGCGCGACGCGCATCGGATCGAAACCCAGATTGTGACCGCGCTCGACGCCCTGAAGGCGAAACTTCCTTTCCTGGCCGACGTGATCGCGGACGAGGCGGCTCTGCTGCTTTCGCGGCGTCGGGACCTGATCCGCCGGGCGTATGCCGTTGAGGGCATTACGGCGGCCGGTAAGCGCATCCGCATCCATGGGGATTATCACCTGGGGCAGACCCTGCGGATCGACGGAAAGAAAAACGGGGATTTCGTCCTGATTGATTTCGAGGGAGAGCCGGCACGCCCTGTTGCGCAGCGGCGGGAGAAACAATCGCCTCTGAAGGACGTGGCCGGAATGGTGCGGTCGTTCTCTTACGCCGCGTTTTCGGGCCTGGAGCGGTTTCTGGAAGCGAACGGCGGGGCGGGAGAGCATTCCGAACACCTGGCGGGGTGGGCCAGCTTCTGGCAGAATGCGGCTTCGGCGGCTTTTCTGGATGCCTATACGGCGGCGATGACGGGAGGGAGCGATCTGCTTCCGCCTCCAGAGGAGGCCCAGGCGCTGTTCGCGGCTTACCTGCTGGAAAAGGCTCTTTATGAGTTGCTTTATGAACTGAACAACCGGCCGGCGTGGCTTCGCATCCCCATCGGTGGCATCCTATCGATGTAGTGGCCGGTGGTGAATGAAACAGTGGGTTGAACGGGCCTCGGGGGGCGCTGGACTCGGTCTGCGACCCCCCCGACAGAAAAAGTCGACCGGATGGGGCACAGAATTCGTCTCACATACGGCCCTGTTTTGATTTACCCCGGCTGCAAATTTCTAGGAAGTTGACCAAAGTAAGGGTGTGGGAGTGGAAAATGGGCCGGCAGGGCCGGCGATTCCACTAGAATCTGCCCATTCTTATGGCAATCACAGATACCATTCCGGAGTTTTCACGGCCCCCTGCCCGCACGGGCTATTCGCTCCTGGTCGTGGTGGCGGCGCTGCCGGCCAATCAGCTGGAAGGCCTGATGGCTAAGCTCGCGGCCACGTTTCCTCCAGAAGACATGCTGGTCGCCACGCAGAACGAGGTCGGGGCGGACGTGTACCTGCCTTTGCACGTGGCCAGCGCCCCCATGACGCAAGGGACGTGGACGCTGACCGCGGCCGATTTTGTGAACGCGTACCAGCTGGCGCTGAAACATGAAGCGAAGTCGATTCTGATGCTGGGGCCGGACGCCGGCTCGCTGAGCGCCAACGCCCTGCTCGGGCTGGCCGGGGCGGTGCAATCGGGGGCCATCGACCTGGCGGTTCCTTTGTATGATTTGCCTCCCCATGCGGGGCTGGTGAATTCGGCCATCCTGTACCCGTTGACCCGGGCGCTGTATGCCACCCGGGCGCGCTTTCCGCTGGCGATCGATCTCGGGCTGTCACTGCGGATGGCGGAGAAGCTGGCGATCGCCGGCCAGCGGTTTGTCTCCCTGGGCCAGGACGATGCGTTGCTGTGGCCCATGGCGGAGTCCGTGGTGGCGGGTTTCACCATCGAACAGGTCGACGCCGGGATACGGGCTCTGCCGCAGCCGGCCGACCCCGATATCCGCGGCATCCTGGGGTACGTGACCGGGTCGCTCTTCTCCGATATCGAAGCCAAGGCGGCTTACTGGCAGCGAGCGCGCCGGCTGCCGCCGCCCCGAAATTCGGTTCCGCAGCGCAACTCGGTGGAGGCCCATCCGGATATCATGCCTATGATCGAGGGCTTCCGGCTGGCGTACAGCAACCTCCTGGAGATCTGGTCGCTGGTGCTGCCGCCCAACACGCTGCTGGGTCTCAAGCGGCTATCGACAGTCGACCCATCCTCGTTCCGCATGCCCGAAAACCTGTGGGCGCGGATCGTGTACGATTTTCTGATCGCCTACCGGCTGCGCACGATCAATCGCGGGCACCTGCTGGGGGCGCTGATTCCCCTGTATCTGGCGTGGGTCGCAGGGCACATCAATGTAGCCGCTTCGGGCGCCGATCCCGAGCGGCATGTCGAGGCCGTCGCGGCGGCCTTCGATGCCGACAAACCTTACCTGGTCTCGCGCTGGCGCTGGCCGGACCGTTTCAATCCATGAGGAACCTTTTCGCCGGTTGTGATGCGTGCACAGGTCATCCAAATGCCGGCTTCCCCGTGGTCGCTCAAAGGAGTGAGTCCGATGCTTTCCTTCGTTGCCATGTTCCTGCAGTCGAAATCGGCGATTGTTTCGCAGCCTCCCTACTCCGATAATGCGTCGATCCTGCACCATATGTCGGACGCGCTGCACCAGTCGCTTTACCGGGTACTGTCGCTGCTGATCGCGATCCTGCCGGGAATCCTCGCGTTCTTTGCGGCGCTGACCATCTTCACGCTGATCGGGATGGGGATTTCCGCGATGCTCCGCCGCGGGCTGGCATGGCTGAAGGCCGATGAGCGTTTTGCGCGCACGCGGCTAGCGGTGGACTGGACGCCGTCGAGCTCGCCCACCGAGCTTGTGGCGCGGAGCTCCTTCTGGGCCTGCGTCCTGCTGGGCCTGGTGGTCGGGGTTTCGGCTTTTGACGCATCCTACGCGACCAGCACCCCCCTGCCGATCTCGCTGCTGCCGTATCTCACTCACGCGGTCGGAGCGATCCTGCTGCTGATGGCCGGAACGCTGATCGCGCGATTCCTGTCGCGCTCCGTGCTGATCAGCGCGGTAAACGCGCAACTGCAGTATGCGCGGATTCTCTCCCTGGGAGTGAAATGGCTAGTGCTGGTGCTGACCGCGGCCATGGTGCTCGATCACCTGGAGATCGGGGGAGCGATCGTCGCGGAGGCCTTCGGGATCCTGTTTGGGGGAATCGTGCTGACGCTGGCGCTGGCGGTGGGACTGGGATCGCGGGACATCGTCAGCCGCTCGCTGGAGAGCCACGTGGAGCGGGGCGATCGCAGCAACGTTACGCCCATCGCCCCGACGAGTGCCCCGGGAGAGACGTTCCGGCATTTTTGAAGCAGGGATCAGGGATCAGTAAATCGGTTGGCTTTTTTCATCCAGGTCTGAGGACTCGCGGCAGCGGGTTCAAGTAAGATTTCGAACGACGAGCCGATGGACCAACTCGACACGTGAAAGTGATAAGCCATCGTATAGGTGGCACGATGCGATTCGGTGGCGCAGAGCCTTGTCGTGAATAGCTTCGACAGAGCCTGGGACCCCTCGCACTGCACGACCGATTCGTGCGCATTCCAAGGAGCCCACAGCGAAGGATGAACCCTGCGTGACAGGACGCCGGAGGGCGGTCGTGCCGGCGCGTTCATTCTTCTTTCTTCTTCTCTGCTCTCGCCAAGACATCCCCAAGAGAAGGAGGCTTATGCCGATTAGGAATCTGTCTGCTTTTTCGTTGCCCAAGTTGGGCACTTTGGTGGCGGCGCTTGGACTGGCCGGTTTTCTGCCGGCTCCATCTGGTCTAACACCCGCGTCGGCGCAGGATAATCCCTATCACTTCCAAAACGTGGTCATCGGCGGCGGAGGGGGCTTCATCCCCGGAATCGTCTTCAGCTCAAAGCAACCAGGCCTGGTCTACGCACGGACCGACATTGGCGGGGCCTACCGGTTCGATCTGGAGTCCGGGCGCTGGATCCCGTTGCTCGACTGGATCGGGTTTCCCGACTGGAACCTTAGCGGGGTGGAAAGCATTGCCATCGATCCGATCGATCCTGAGCGCGTGTATCTCGCGGTGGGGACCTACACCAACGAGTGGGCGAGTGAGAACGGCGCGATCCTTCGGTCCCCCGACCAGGGCCGCACGTTCCAGCGGTTCGATTTGCCGTTCAAGGTGGGCAGCAATATGCCCGGCCGCGGCATGGGCGAAAGGCTGGCCATCGACCCGAACAACACGCGCGTTCTTTACCTCGGAACGCGGAGCGGAAACGGGCTGTGGCGAAGCACGGATGCTGGCCAGACGTGGTCGAAGGTGACAAGTTTTACCGATGCCGGCCTCTACCACGAGCCGTCGAGCGGCCCTTCCGACACCTACAACAATGATCCGATCGGGGTGGTCTGGGTGACATTCGACCCGCGCACCACGGTGAAGGTGGGGCCAATGAAGGTCTCGGGGAACATTTATGTCGGCGTGGCCGACCCGGCCGCCAGCCTGTGGCACTCGAGCGACGGCGGACAAACATGGTCGGCGGTGGCCGGGCAGCCGACAGGCGTGATGCCGCACCACGGAAAACTGGCGTCCACCGGGATTCTCTATCTCAGCTACAACAACGACGCCGGCCCATACGATGGCTCGGCTGGCGCGGTGTGGAAGTACGACACTGGCGCGGGGACCTGGGCCAACATCACCCCGCCGGCGTCGCCCCTGAACGGAGGGTACGGGTTCGGCGGGTTGAGCTTGGATGCGGAGAGCCCGAACACGATTGTGGTGGCGGCGATGAACCAGTGGTGGCCGGACACGCAGTTCTTCCGCAGCCTGGATGGCGGCAACAACTGGAATCTGATCTGGAATGCGAATTTCGCCAACCCGTGGCCCAATGTCGTGGTTCCGAACTACACCCTGAGTTACGCTTCGGTCGCCCCATGGCTTACCTTTGGCGCGACGCCGGCAACCTGCACTTCGGCCACTTCGAGCAACTCCCTGTGCCCGCAGCCAAGCCCGAAACTGGGCTGGATGGTGGAGTCGCTGGAGATCGATCCCTTTCATTCGAACCACATGCTGTACGGCACCGGCGCGACGATGTACGGCACGAATAACCTCACGGCATGGGACAGCGGAGGCCAGGCCAGCATCTCCGTGGCTGCGGTGGGGATCGAAGAGACCGCGGTGCAGGATCTGATCAGCCCTCCGGCGGGCACGGCGCACCTGATCAGCGCCGTGGGCGACAACGGGGGCTATACGCATAACAACCTGGCAGTGCCGAGCGTAATGGATGCGAACCCGGTGTTCACTTCGGGCACGAGTCTCGATTACGCGGAGTTGAATCCGAGTTTCATCGTGCGGGTGGGAAGCGGGGGCACCAACGGGATAAACATCGGCTTCTCCTCCGATGGCGGACAGACGTGGGCGCCGGGTGCTACGGAGCCGTCGGGCGCTTACGGCGGGACCGTGGCCGCCGCCGCCGACGGCAGCGTGGTGGTGTGGAGTTCCGGAGTCGGGGCTTTCTTCTCCGCGGATGAAGGGACGACGTGGACGGCATCAACGGGCGTGCCGGCGGGAGCGAGCGTGCGTTCGGACCGCGTGAATCCGCTGATGTTCTACTCGCTGGCAAACGGAACGTTTTATGCGAGCACGGACGGGGGTCACACCTTTGCCGCCACGGCGGCGAGCAATCTGCCGCCGGCCGGCGCCTCGGCGCAATTCAAGGCAACTCCCGGACACGAGGGAGACCTCTGGCTTGCGGGCGGAAGCACGACCACCGTGTACGGCGTCTGGCATTCGCGCGACGGCGGCAATTCTTTTACGAAGCTGCCGGCCGTGGAAGCTGCCAGCACGATCGGGTTTGGCAAACCCGCGCCTTCGCACAAGTATCCTGCGCTCTACAGCAGCGCCGAGGTTGGCGGAGTGTGGGGGATTTATCGCTCTGACGATGCAGGATCAAGCTGGACACGGATCAACGACGACCGGCACCAGTACGCGCTAACCAATGCAACCATCACTGGAGACCCACGCATTTACGGGCGCGTCTATTTCGGCACCAACGGACGGGGAATCATTTACGGGGATCCGGAAGAGTGATGAACCAGTGGTCAGTTCGTGGTTCATGAGAACGGGCGCGGAAGGTGGTGTTCCCTCCGCGCCCTTATTTTCTGTGATTGCGGCTGCTTGTGATGGTTCATCCCCAGATCGAGACCTTGAACACCCGTTTTCCGTCCCAGATCCCAGATCCCTGACCCCTGATCCCTTTCACTGCGTTACCGGCTCCGCCGGGTTCTTGGGGGCTTTCAGGTGGGGCGCGTTGGGCGGCGTCGGGGGCTTGGGCGGATTGGAGGAAACCGACGGCGCCGGCGGGAAACCCGACCCCTTCCGGATGCGCACGTCGCCCACATCCGTGCTCAGGCTGATCTTCGCTCCGCCGCTGCCTACACTGAAAGCAGCCTTCTTGCTTTCGCCTTCAGGAAGACTCACGGGATAATCGGAAAGAATGTCTCCGTTGTGGGTGTATGCCGTGATGGAGGCGGAGGCGTTGGGCGGCAGGCTCAATTCGATGTCACCCTTGCCGCTGGTGCTCTTGGCGTCGATGTTATAGGTGCCCGCCGGCTCGAGCGAGATGTTGCCGTCCCGGTCCTCCACATACGTGTCACCATAGATCTGACTCAGGTCCACGTTTTTCGAGTGGGTCATCACACGGACGTTGCCCCTGGCCTCGGTCACGCGCAGGTCTTCGTCGTTCAGGGTCATATCGCCCGGCAGGCTGCCCAACTCCAGATCGGTCACCGAGGTGTGCAGATGGATCTGTCCGGTCAGGTTCTCCATGTGCGCTTCGCCGAAGATGTCCCCGTTGAGCACAATCTTGCCATGAATTTCCGAGAGGGTCAGATCATTGCAGCGCCCATCTGCGGTAATGTCGCCGTCGACCTGGTGCGCCGAAAAATCGCCTTTGTCGGTGGAAAAGTGAACCTGCACCGAGCCGGTGATGGTGTTCAGGTGAATGTCGCCGTGGGCCGCGGTGATGTTGGCGCCCGCTCCCAGGCCTGCCGCCGTGACATCGCCCCGGCCGGCATTCACCGTCACCCGCGCGGAACGCGGAATGGCCACTGTCAGATTGAGGCGTCCACTGCGGTTGCCCTCCGATTTCACCAGCACGTTATTGCCGCTGACCGTCACGTGCGCCGCTTCCGAGGCGAAGATCTTGTTGGCTTCCGTGTCCGAGTCGGCATAGGCCATGGCGTGCGCCTGCACCTGGATCGTGGTGGTGTCTCCGGCCGTAATGCTGACATCGCCGCGCGGATTTTGAATCTCGATGCTGGCGTTGACGGGAATCTGGCTATTCAGCACCTGCTGATCCATATCGTGCTGCGGGCGTCCGAACATATTGAAGAAGTCGTCGCCGTTGTTGCCCCACTCGGCGCGCATGGGGCCCCACCACTCATGTCCCCAAGCCGCAAACAGCCCGATGATGGCCAGCACAATCAGGATGCCGACAAAGTTGCCGCCGCGCCGCACCGGGGTCTGGCGCCGCATGTCGAGCGCCCATTCGCCCAGCATGGCCACGCCGGCGGCGATCAACAGGAGCGGCCACCAGCGCCCGTACCACGACCAGAATTCGCCCGAATCGATACGCCCGGTCACGATCAGCAGGGCCACGATGCCCACGCCGATAAGGATGATCGGACCCACCACCGACGGAATCCTCGGGCCGCCGTACCCGTAGGCCGCCTTCCACTGGTGGCGCTGCGCCCGCATTGCGTCGCGCTGCGCGCGCCAGGCCGCCTTCTGCTGTTCGCGGTACGCCCGCCACTGGGTTCGCGGATCATAAGGGGGCGGTGCGCCGCCCCCGGGAGGGGTGTAAGGAGGTGTGCTGCTCATGACTGTCCCCCGTTGGTGCGCTCGATGTCATTGCGGTCGGCGGGCACAATGGAGGTGCTCGGCGAGGGCGGAATCGGTCCGGTACCGGGATTGGGCCCTGCCGGATAAGCACCCGGATATTGCGCATCCGGGTACACCTGCGGAAATCCCTCCATCTCCAACGCCGCCCGTTCGGCCAGCAGCAGCAGGCCCCACAGGATCAGGGCCAGCGGCCAGAACAGGTGCCAGAAGTGGTACACCACCCCGGTCTGGTGCAGCAGCGCGAGAACGCCGATGAGCAGCAGAATCGCTGGACCGCGCAGGCGGCGAATGAGGATATAGCGGTTCATCGAGGACCTCCTTGCGGACCGCCCATGCGGCGCACCACCAGCCACACTCCCAGCCCGATCAGCAGCAGCGGCCATGCATACTTGAAGATCTCCCCGCCGATATCATCCAGCTGCCCCACCAGGAACAGGAGCCCCAGGCCGATCAGGACGATGGCGCCAATCGGCTCCTTGCGGCGCCAATACCAGTGAGGATGGGGCGGAGGAACAACGGGCGCCCCGGGATCCACGGCACCGGCTACAGGTGTCCATGGTTGCGCCTGCCAGGCGGCCGGATTGGGAGGCTGGTACGGAGAACCATACGGCGGCGGATACGCTCCCGCAGCGCCAGGGCCCGGATTCGTTGCTCCGGGATTGACCGGCGCCGGCCCCGCCTGCGGCGGATACGGAGGCTTGCCGCCCAGGTTCATCCAGTTCGTCACTTCGTTCAATCCCAGCGGATCGGGAACGGGCTGATTGTCGCGTATGGCCTTTGCAGTGTGGAACGCCTCAAACGCCTGGTACAGGATCCACGCCGGAATGAACAGCCCGAACAACCCGTAGTGCGTGGTAATGCTGATGATCACCACAAAAATGATGACGTGGATGAATCCCTTGAAATACTGCCCGTTGTACATGGCGCCGACGCCGGGAATCAGTCCCAGCACCGCGGCAGCCGAGGGATTCGGACCGCCGGCTGCCGGCGAGGCAAACGGATTGGGCACGTTCTGCCACGCCAGGTAGCACGGCTCGCAGAGGATCTGTCCTCCCGCGCCGGTACGCGTACAGTTGGCACACAGCGCTTTGCCACAGTTCTGGCAGAACGCCGTAGCGGTCACACCGCCGTGATTTACGCAATCCATACTGTGCCCCTTCCCCTTGCCGCGGAGCCGCCGGAATGCGCGGACTGGTTCGCAGGTCCAAAGGTTTCGTGGTTCCGATATCTCTGGATCTGTTCGTTGGTAAGCGATGTCTCCAGGTAATCCGTTGAATCGTTGACGATCATGGGGGCCCCCGACAAAGAGGGAGGATCGATGCGCGATCCGCCGTCTTTTTGTTTCGGAGTCTGTTGCGACTCGCCGGGGCCCGCCGGCTTCTTTTGGTTCTGGTCGGGAGTTGAGCTGTTCTGGGTGGTGCGCCGCAGCTCGCGCATCCTGGACTGCACTTCGTACACGAAGCGCAGGTGATCGTAGTAGCGGATGATGGGCGTCGAGGCAGTGGTGAATTGGCGCACCGCGTACATCCGCAGGGAGGAAGGTTTCAGGTCCGAAAGCCGGACGCGGCTCAGCCGGACACCGGTCAGATTCAGCGTGACAGCGATGGAGAAGAACGCCATGGCCGTGGTCATCAGCAGGCGCGGCTCCGCAAAGCGGCGCAGCCGCGCCATCAGGCTCTGCCGCTGCGCGATCACCGTGATGGGAACCACGTTACCGGCCGGTGTCGCCAGCCCGAAGCCCGCCACTTGTCCGGGACCTGTCTGCGCCAGCAACTTATCCAGCAGACCGGCGGGCACCTCTGGTTCCGGGGAGAGAAACTCCAGCCATTCCCGGCCCTGCCGGGCTTCTTCAAACAAGGTGGTGCAATTGGCGCAACTCGCCATGTGGGAGCTGAACGTCGGCTCGTCCTCCGGCCGCAACAGGCCGTCCAGCGCGTCGGCCAGGAGGGTTTCCCACTGCCCGCAGGCGGGAGAGCTCGGAATGTGGGTGCGCTCGGGCATTTACATCACCTCCCGTTTATTACGTTCCAGCAGGCGCGCCAGTTCCGCGCGGCCGCGGCTGATGCGCGACTTTACGGTACCTTCGGGGATGCCCAGCACCTGGGCGATTTCCTTGTAATCCATATCCTGCAAATCTCTGAGTATGACGGCTTCGCGCAACTCCACGGAGACATGGGATAACGCATTCTGCACCATTTTTTCAAGCTCTTTTTTGGCCGCCATTTCGTGCGGAGAAGGGGCCTGGGTGGTGAGCCGGTCCACCGGCTTCAGCTCATCGCTCTGATCCCAGCCCTCGTCCAGGGAACCGGTGACCCGCTGGTTCTTCGTGCGGCGGAAATTGTCCACCAGCAGGTTGCGGGTCATCGTCGTGATCCATACCTGCAGACTGCCTCTTCCCGTGTCGAAACTGGCTAAATTCGAATAAATCTTGAGGAAAACGTCCTGGGTCAGGTCTTCCGCGTCGGCCGGCGAGCCCGTAAACCGGTAGCAGAGCCCGTAGACGCGCCGATGGTGCTCACGAACCAACTCGGCCCATGCGCCCGAGTCTCCGTCCATGCAGCGGCGGACAATTTGGGACCAGTCGATCTGCAGAGGTCCTACCTCCCCGCGTGCGAAACGGCGGGCAGCCTCGCCCGGCGCACGCCCGGCGCCGGCGGGGTTCACCGCAGCGGCCGGATGCTTCGTCCCGCCCCGGGCGCCTTCCCGTTCCGGGGGGTCGATGCCGCGCCGCGCCGGTCTGGCGGGTGCGACCAGCCCTACCTCGCTCCAGCTTAATGTACCAACCAGCTGCATGCTGTGATGTACGCACGATTTAACCGCCTGGTTCCCGAAGGGGGAAGGCAGCAAGACAGCTCTGGCTTCCAGCCCCTGGCTTCTCGCTGATGGGTGTTGAGTTTGCGGCTGGGAACGGTAAACCAATGCAGCTAAAAGCTGGAGGCCAGGAGCTGGAAGCTAGTTTTTCGGGTACCAGTCTGAATGGAGCGACCAGCCGTGGCAGGCAAAGCACTGGGTGTACTCCCACTGGTAAAGGCAGTTCGGGCATACTCCGCCGGTGTCGAATGTGTTCCAGGCGTGATTGCAGCGGCAAATCCAGAGGTCTTTCTGGCCGGGTCTCCAGGCGCACAGCGGACAGCGGATTTCGCCGCCCCCGCCGACGTTGCCCGTCTCCGCCTCCTGCAAGGCGGCGGGCTGATGTTCCACCACGGGCCGATCCTCCACCATCGATACACCGCGAGCCGGGTTCATCCGCGCCTCCCGCTTAATCCGGAATGATAACGCGAAATCGATTGCAGAAGGCCTGGAGGCCGGCGCTACCTTTTCCGATAACAGCTCGCTTGGAACCCCCGCCTGGCGGATTTCGTACTGTACGGCGATGCCGCAGGCCGATTCCATGCCCTGGATCCGAGAGCACGTCGAGCGGAGCATCGCACGCTGGCACGGAAGCGCGGGGCAAAAGGCCCCGGCGGCCGCCAACTTCTCCCGCGCAGAGCAGCGCCAACGCGAGGCGGCCTACGACCAGGGAATTCGCGCCGTCGAAGATGAGGTCAAGAAGAGACCTCTCACCCACGCGGAACGCCTGGCCATACAAGAAAAAGTCATCGCCTCCTTCGGCCGTTTTGCCACTAGCGCGCTGGGTCTCGAAAACGACGCGGTGCGGATGATCACCGATGAGTTCATCCCTGTAGGAGTGGAGTTCGCCCGCTGGACGCGGCGCTTCGATCCTTCCATGGGCAAGACCGAGATCGTTCAAGGCTGCCGCAATGCGTGGACGGCGTGCGGACTCCAGCCTCTCCTCGGCCGGCGCACGGAGCTGACCCCCTCCATCCTGGCCTACAGCCTCATGTACCCCTACAGCGACAATTACATTGATCGCGCCGACATTTCGCCCCGGGCAAAGTCGGCCTTCAGTGAGCGGTTCCGCGAGCGGCTCCGGGGCGAACTTCCCGCCCCGCTGAACGAACGCGAGGCGGCGCTGTGGACCCTGGTCGGGCTAGTGGAAGGCGAGTATCCGCGACGCGTTTATCCGCAGGTTTTCGAGAGCCTGCTGGCCATCCACGCTGCGCAGGAACGCAGCATCGCCCAGCTCAGGAACGGCGGGAAGTGCACCGACGCCGATGTTCTCGAGATCACGTGCGAGAAGGGCGGGGCGTCGGTGCTGGCCGATGCGTTTCTCGCTCGCGGCACTCTCCGAGAGGCCGAGGCGCAATTCGCGTTCGAGTGGGGCTTCCTGCTTCAGCTCGGTGATGATCTTCAGGACCTGCGCGACGATTTGCTCCGACAGTCGGCGACCGTGTTCACGCGCGCCATCCGCGGCGGCCGCTCGCTAGACGGCCTCGTAACCCAGTTGCTGGTTTTCAGCGACACGGTGGCCGCCGGCATGGACGCGCTGCCCCATACCACGCCGACCCTGCGCAGTCTGCTTCCGCTGAGCTGGCGCTCGCTCATCGTGGAATCGGTCGCGGACCTGCGGGAGTTCTTTACCGGCGGATTCCTGCGCGGCCTGGAGCGCACCCACCCGTTCCGAATGAAGTTTCTCCGCAAGCGCCACGTCCGTCTGCGCCGCCGGAAAGGCATGTACGAATCCGTTTTCGATGTCCTGGTGGAAAGCGGCGACCAACCCGAGAGCGTGCCGCTGCCGAATTCGCGGCCGGTCACCGTCACCTTGTCCAGCTAGTCGGCGTTCACGCCGCCACAAACGTCAGCGCCACCGAATTGATACAGAACCGCAGCCCGGTCGGTTTCGGCCCGTCGTTGAACACGTGCCCAAGGTGGCTGTCGCAGACCCGGCACGAGACCGCCGTCCGCACCTCCATGAGGGTGCCGTCCGGCAGTTCGTTGATGTTCTCGTCGGCAATGGCTTCCCAGAAACTGGGCCAGCCCGTCCGGGAGTCGAATTTCGTGGCGGAACTGAAAACATCCAGCTCGCAACCGGCGCAGCGGAATACGCCTCGCCGATTCTCATGAAGCAGGGCTCCGCTGAAAGGCGGCTCCGTATTTGCCTGGCGCAAGACGCGGTAGGCGTCGGGACTGAGACGCCGGCGCCATTCCTCGTCGGTATGCACGATGCGCGGTCCGGTGGTTTGCCCCACCGGCTCGCCGTCGGCCCCAAAACGCGTCACCGTAATCACCCGCTTGCCCCGGCCGCCCGGCATGGGCAACGCGGGTTTCACCGTGCTGCGCCGCAGCCCGAAGAAGACCGCTCCGCTTACTGCCGCGGCTCCGCCGAAGATGAACATGCGCCGCGTGAGCCCGTCGCGGTCGATGCGCACCCCGGGCGCGTCGGAGGTCGGAACGCGTAATGTCAGGTTCTCCAGCATCTGGAAGGTTGGACTCGGCTGCGGGGGTGCTAGTTATCTGTATCGGTTCCCGTCCGCACCGCCGACGAACGAGACAAATCTATCCGCCGCTCATTCATCGGGGAACCGCGCGGCAACTGGAGGAAATGCTATCGCGAATCGACGGCCCGTGCAAAGGTTACGAGTTGTCGGGAAAGATCCGGTATTCGACGCTGATCCGGTCGCGGAGCATTTCGGGATTCACGTGCGTCCGGTGCAGGACGTCATTGCGGAACACCAGCGCGTCGCCGAACTCCAGTGCGGGCGTCCAGAACTCCGTGGCCTCGAAACGCTGCCGCAGAGCGGTATCGTCGAGTTCTGTGAAGTGCAGCAGTGCGGGTTGAGGCTTGAGGATGAATTCGAGGCCGGGGCTGTCGACGCCGCAGGCATCGAGCGGAATCCAGCAGGTGGCCAGGCTGGCAGCCTGGATACCCGGCCCAGGCTCGAGCGGAAATTGCGCTCCCAGGGCTCCGTCCTGGTGCCAGTCCTGCAGGTGATACCCCGCCGGCGCGTGCCGCGGGGCGAACTTCTTGCGCGTCCACGAGTGTTCGAGCCGGCAGCGCCATGGGTCGCCTACGAGATCCGAGAATAAGGCGCCGAGCCCATCGGCCCGGAGCGGCGCCAGAAGGGCTTCGACGCTTTCGACCCCGAAATCGAGCAGAGCGGTCAGCAGCACCGAATGGGATTGCGGGGTGAAACGGAAGTGGCCGGGAACCAGGCCGCCACTCTCGATAGTTGCAAAACAGCGGGTGGCGGCGTCGCGCAGGCGCGCCAGCGGCTCCAGTCGAAAGAAGCATCGCAACAGGACCACGCCTTCGTCGCGGAGCTCTTCGCGCAGTCCCCCGTCCTCCATACCCCGCACACCAACCGAACTGTGAACTGATCCCTGACCCCTGACCCCTGATCCCTGATCCCTGCCTTTCAGTACCGCTGCAGGAAGTCCGGATCTACCGGGTTTTCGAAAAGCGACGCATCGCGGGTCACGATGGTCAGCCCCGAGGGCGTTACAAAATACCGCCGCTTGTCCTCCACCGGGTCGTAGCCGATCACCGTTCCTTCGGGAATGTGCACATCGCGATCGATGATCGACCGCTTGATGCGGCAGTGGCGCCCGATGTTCACGTGCGAAAAAATCACGCTGGAGTCCACGTCGGAATAGGAATTGACGCGCACGTCCTGCGACAGCACGCTGTTCGACACGGTGGCGCCGGAGATGATGACGCCCGCGGTGATGATGGAGTTGACCGCCGACCCGGTGCGGCCCGGCTCGCCGAAGACGAATTTCGCCGGCGGGTACTGCCGCACGCGCGTGCGCATGGGCCAGCTTCGATCGTAGAGGTTGAACACCGGCGACACCGAGCACAGGTCCATGTTGGCGTCGTAGTACGCATCCAGCGTGCCCACATCGCGCCAGTAGAGCGCCTCCTTCTTGTTCTCGTCGACAAACGAGTAGGCCATCATTTTTTTCTTGCCCAGCATGTTGGGCAGGATGTTGTGGCCGAAGTCGTGCTTGGAATCGGGATCCTCGGAGTCGGCGATCAGCGCTTTCAGCAGCGTCTCGGTACTGAAAATGTAGACCCCCATCGAAGCGTCCACCGAGTTGGGACTGAACGGCGAGCGGACGGTGGTGCTGGCCGGTTTCTCCAGGAACCCGGTGATTTCGTTGTTGTCGGCCACCTCCACCACGCCGAAGCGGGAGACCTCGTCAGGACTGATGGGCAAAACCGCCAGCGTGCACTCGGACTTGGTTTCCCTGTGGTACTCCAGCATCCGGCTGTAATCCATCTTGTAGATGTGATCAGCGGACAGGATGATCATGTACTTCGGCTGCTCGCTGCCGATGGAATAGATGTTCTGATAGACGGCGTCGGCCGACCCCATATACCAGTTGGCGCCGGTGCGCTGCATGGGCGGCAGCAGCTCGAAGAATTCGCCTAGTTCCTGGGCCACGATGCTGGTCCAGCCCTCGCGCACATGCCGGTTCAACGATAGCGCCTTGTACTGGGTAAGGATGAACACCTTGCGCAGGCCCGAATTGATGCAGTTGGAGAGCGTGATATCGATCATCCGGTAATGGCCGCCGAACGGGACGGCGGGTTTGGCGCGATCGCGCGTCAGCGGAAACAGCCGCTCCCCGGCCCCGCCTGCCAGCACTACTCCCAGCGTGTCTCTCATGTCCATGTGACCTGCTCTCGCCTCCCGTCTCTGTCGAACCTTGCCGGCCGCGGGATCGTGGGTCGTTCCAGTCCCCTGACGGCACTCTGATTTCCGTGAGTGGCCCCCGAACGGCGAAGAATACCACAACCGATCAACTGCGAGATGAACACGACGGGGGCGACCGGCTGGAATCCTCAGCAAGACGGGCAGGAGAGCGCATCCACCACGGCAGGCAACGGTGCTCCGTCCAGCGCCGCGACCTTCTGTGGCGCGCAACAAGCTTTATTCAGCCGGGTGAGATCCGCCTGCAGGGCTTTGTCTTCTCGCAGAACCGCGAGGGTCTCGCGCAGGATCTTCGCCCCTCCCGCATTCGGCGGGACGACAATCCGGTAGTGCATCCACTTGCCTTCGCGACGGGCCACCACCACGCCGGCCCGCCTCAGATAGGCGAGATGGCGCGAAATCTTGGGCTGGCTTTGCCCCAGGATCTCCACAAAGTAGCAGACGCACACTTCTCTGCCGTCCATCAGGTTCAAGAGGCGGAGCCGGGTGCGGTCAGACAGCGCGGCAAACAGCAGCGCCAGGTCGTAAGTCCTGGGGGAACGGTTCACCTTATCATCATATACGCATTGACAAATGTGTCCACCGGAGAATATATTCGCCTAAGCATATACAAAGGAGCCGATCGATGCCTTCAGCCGAAACCGTTCAGGACCAGGTGAGAGAGAAATACGCCAGCGCCGCTCGCGCGGTGAAGGAAAGCGGGAGCCTGCATGCATGTTGCGATCCCGGCCTTCGCTGCTGCGACCCCGTGACGACCAACCTGTACAGCGCGGAAGAAAAGGGGCTCATTCCTGAGAAAGCGGTGCTGGCTTCTCTGGGATGCGGCAACCCGACGGCGTTGATCGACCTGCGCCCCGGCGAAGTCGTGCTCGACCTCGGCTCTGGCGGCGGAATCGACGTGCTCCTCTCAGCCCAGCGCGTGGCCCCAGGCGGCAAGGCCTATGGCCTCGACATGACCGACGAGATGCTGGGCCTGGCGCGGGAAAACCAGCAACGGGCGGGGGTCACGAACGTCGAGTTTTTGAAGGGCGAAATGGAAAACATCCCCCTGCCCGGCAACTCGGTGGATGTGATCATTTCCAACTGCGTCATCAATCTCTCCGCCGACAAGGACCGAGTCCTCGCCGAAGCCTTCCGGGTGTTGAAACCCGGAGGCAGGTTCGCGGTATCGGATGTGGTGGTGCGCGGGGGCATGCCGGAAGAGGTGCGAAAGAGTGTGCTCCTGTGGGTAGGGTGCATCGCCGGAGCCCTGGAAGAAAGCGAGTATCTCGGCAAGCTGGCGCGGGCGGGATTCGAAGGGATCTCCATCGAGCCAACGCGGGTGTACAACGTCGAAGATGCCCGCCATTTTCTGACCGAGGCCGGCGTGGACGTGGACGCCATCGCGCCCCGGGTCAACGGCAAATTTTTCAGCGCTTTCATCCGGGCGAACAAGCCGAAAGGAGACACCTGCTGTGGCCCGACGTGCTGCCGCTGAGTTTCTGGGAACGGCGTTTCTTCTCGCGGCGGTGGTCGGTTCCGGGATCATGGCGGAGCGACTGGCGGGGGCCAACGTCGCCATTGCCCTGCTGGCGAACACCGTTGCCACCGGGGCCGCCCTAGTGGCGCTGATTCTGGCCTTCGGGCCGGTTTCCGGCGCGCATCTGAACCCGGCAGTCACGCTGGGGCTCGCTCTCGATCGGCAAATGCCCTGGTCGCAGGTGCCCGTCTACGTGCTCGCGCAAATCGCGGGAGCGTTCGTCGGCGTGGCCTTGGCTCACACCATGTTCGGTTATAACTTCTTTTTTGAGTCAGTCCACGCGCGGTCCGGTCCGGCGCAGATGCTGGGCGAATTCGTCGCCACCTTCGGACTCATCTTGGTCATCTGGAGCGTTTCGAAATCGCGTGCATCGGCGGTGCCCTACGCGGTGGGCGCTTACATCACTGCCGCGTACTGGTTCACATCGTCGACTTCCTTTGCCAACCCGGCGGTCGCTTTGGCGCGGGCGGCGTCCGATACATTCGCGGGCATTCGCCCGGTGGACGTGCCGGGATTTGTCGCTGCCGAACTGGCGGGCGGCATTGCGGCGGTTTTCCTGTGCCGCTGGCTGTGTGCGCCCTCTCGGCCGGGCGCCGTTGAAACGGAGGCTTAAATGGCGGATCACTATCATGTCTTGTTTCTGTGCACGGGGAACTCGGCGCGGTCCATCATGGCCGAGGCGATCCTGAATCACAAAGGGAAGGGCAAGTTCACGGCCTTCAGCGCCGGCAGCCATCCGACGGGAAAGCCGCGGCCCGAAGCGCTGAAGCAGATCGAGGCCGCGGGCATGGCGGTCGCGGGGCTGCGCAGCAAATCATGGGACGAATTCAGCAGTCCGAGCGCGCCCCGGCTCGATTTTGTTTTTACGGTTTGCGACAACGCGGCGAGGGAGCAGTGTCCCTACTGGCCCGGTCAGCCGATGACGGCCCATTGGGGCATTCCCGATCCGGCCTCCATCCAAGGCAGCCCGGAAGAGATCGCGCGCGCGTTTCACGACGCGTTTGTGGTGCTGGACCGCAGGATCGGACTATTTCTGTCTCTACCCTTCGGAACGCTGGAACAACTCGCAATCAAACGCGAAATCGACCGGATCGGCCGCTCCTGATGCGATCACACCGGAAACGTCGCGCTACTACCGGGTCCTCTTGAACTTGTACTCGAGGCCCACCGATATGGCCGTATTGATGTCGAGCTGGCGGTTCTTGGGACCCCAGTTGATGCCGTAATCGGTCAAAATGCCATCCACCGTCATGCGGAACACCCAGCGCGGAGAGCGGTTCAGGTCGAAATGGCCGCCCATGACGACAGCCGGTGCGATCTGGTCGTAGTAGAAGCCCACATCCGACGTCGGATTCCCGCGCAGATCCTGCTGGAACCTGCCGTAGGCGCCGCCGGCCATCACGTGAGCGATCAGCGCGCCGTGCTTGTTGTGCGGCCCAAGGAACTCCGGCCCTGCGGCAAAGATGCCCTCCATGATGAACGGGCCGTTAATCTGGTCCGCATTGGGGGCCGCGCCGCTGGTGCCGAAGTAACTGCGTCCCGTGCCCTCCACGCCGAAGCGCTTGCTCAGCCAGAAGGAGCCCTCCAGGTCCAGTCCGCCAAGGTTGGCGCCCTGCACCAGGTTCGGTCCCGCCTTGATGTGCCGGTAGGCCATGCCCAGCGACAAGTCGAAGCGGTTGTTGTAGGTGACTCCGGCCAGGGGATCGACGGCAATGTATTGCGGGGCAGGCGCGGGCGCAGTCGGCTGCACCTGAGCAGGCTGGCCCGACGAGGACTGGCTCGAAGCCTGGGCTCCGGCGCGCGCCGCGGCGCACACAAGCAGGGCCGCAAAAGCAGCCAGGAAATAAAAACGTACTGGAAAACGCATCTTGTTCAGATTACAAGACGCTGCCGGGGGATGTCAGTGAGCAGAACAGGGAGTAGAAACAGAGAACGCGAACAGAGATTCCTTGACACCAATACACTGCATGCCTGCGGCGTGTGCCTGATCCCATTCCCGTTGTCACCCGCCCGGGCGATCCTGTTCCCTACTTCCTGTCCCTGCTTCACCCGCACTTTTCCGCCCAGCTTGCATAGACGAGGTACCGCATCGTCTTCAGGATTTCCAGCCCGTCGAGCCAGGAGCCGCTTCCGGGCTCAAGGGAGGGCGCGGCATGCGTCCGCCATTCCAGCGGCTGCCGGCTGAGGATCAGGCCCGCACGCGGCAATTGACTCTCCGACGAGACAACTTCCGCCGATCGCCAGCCGTGCGCCTGCATGATCCTCGCCGAATAGCACGCGTTATGGATGGTATCCAGCGCGTCGGGCTCAGGATAGATGGACGATGAGGGAACGCCCAAGGCTTCAGCCGTCCGCGCCATGACGCTCGCTTCGACGTAGCCGTGCCGCGTGGCCCCGCCGGTGAGAATCAGGCGCGGCGCCACGCCGCGTTCATATTCGCGCACTGCCTCGGTGACGCGGGCGAGTTGTTCCGGAGTGGGATTTCCCTCGGCATCCGCTGGCGAGCCGAGCACGATAATGGCGTCAAACCGGGTCCGTGCGGTGTTTCCTTTCGGAGCGAAGGCGCGCGCCAGCACGGCCCACATCACCAGGACCATCCCCACGGCTGCAGCCACCAGAATCGCCCGCGTCCGCCAGCTCCAGCGCCGCCGCCGCGGCTTTCGAAGATGCGGCCGCCGGACAGGCCCTTTCCGCTTCACTCGTCGCGTTGTCGCTTGGCTGCTCAAAACAACCCGGACCCCCAAAGCTCCACTCTATCGCGCTCCAGGGTCAGGTTTTCAGGTTTCGGGTTTCAGGGAGCGGTATCGGCGGCGAGGGCTGAAACGTTGTCTCGCATCGAGAAAACCAGGTGCTCTTCCTCAGCCCTGATCCGTCAACCCCGCGCCGGTTTCACTCAAATCTTTGCCGGCACGCCCCAATCGGCCAGCACAAAATCGCTCAAAGCCTTTCGCTGCCGGGGCGATTCTTCCTGCTTCCGGTAATGATCGTTGGGCAACGCGGACGGTTCACCCTGGTACCCGAGGGCGATCGCCGCGCCAAAAACATAGTCCTCGGGGACCTTGAACAACCTGCGGGCCGCCTCCCGGTCGTAGCCGGCCATCTGGTGCGTAAACAGCCCCAAGGCGGCCGCCTGATAAACCAGCGTGGCCCCGGAAGCGCCCAGGTCATACAGCGCGACAGGATTCGGCGAGCCATTGTGGGAGAACTTCGTCCCTGCCAGATTCAGCATCAGCACCGGCGCGGACCGCGCCCACGCCTGGTTGAACTCACCCAGCGCCGTGAGAATTTTTTGATAGGTTTCGGAGCCGCGGGTCCCCACGAAATAGCGCCATGGCTGTTCGTTATACGACGATGCCGTCCAGCGCACCGCCTCGAAAATGGTCTTCAGATCCTCGGGGCTCACATCGCGATCGGCAAAGGACCTCGGGCTCCAGCGGTGAAGGATGACAGGCAAAATCCTGTCGTGGTGCGGCGCCTTCTTCAATTGATGGACTTCACTTGCCGAAAGGGTCGTCGTCATTCCGGTTCTCCTGGGAAAAGCTAACAGCACTTTGCATTGGATTGCCGGAGCAGGTTCCAGGGTTCAGAGGTCAGAGGTCAGAAAGGAAGCGTCAGGGGAGTAGTCGGCACAAACGCTGAAAGTCGCGCGCTGTTCCGACGCCATACTCATGAACCGTGGCGGTTCTGACCCCTGATCCCTGATCCCTGGTCCCTGCTTTCCGAGCCCAGGTACACGATCACCCCGCCCATCACGGCCACCATGGCAGCCAACGAAACTGCCAGCCAGGTCTCCCACGGAGTTTTCGCCATCGACGCGGGAATCAATGCTCCGAGGTGCAGGGCGCGGGGAAGATTGCCCAGCCATGCCAGCCAGTCGAAGCCCCGCCGGGCCTGCGCCAGCACGTAGACGATGGCCGCCGCCAGGCACACCGCCAGGGCGAAAATCTGCGCTCCAAGGATGGGCCTGCCGATCCGTTCCATGGCCGCGTTGCGACGACGAAGCTGCGCCCGCCACCACAGAACTCCGGGAGATTCCGGGCGGGCCTCGCTCGCGGCCCTCAAACGCTCGTGCCCCAGCGTCTGTCTGACGGTCAGCAACTCGCCGCACAACCGGCAGCCGGCCACGTGGGCGCGCATTTCCTCGCTGCACGCCTCCGGCCACTGGCCGCGGTCGAGCAACTGGGCCAGCTCCGGTTCCCGGGCGCACCCCGACAGTCTCATGGCTCCCCCCGCTCGTTGCCCAGTAACCGCGCGATTTTGCGCCGCGCCCGGAACAGCAAAAGTCGGATGCTGGCCGATGCCAGTCCGGTGATCTCGGCTATTTCGCGATGGGAATAGCCCTCCGCGTAGGCAAGCCACAGCAGTTGCCGCTCGCGCGGGCGCATCGCCTCCAGAGCCGGCCCCAGCGTCGCTTTCGAATCGCAGGCCGCGGAATGGTCCCGCGTGCGGAAAAGCTCTTCGGGAATCTCCTCGATCGATGAGGCCCGCGGACGGCGCCAGTGATCGCGAAGCAGGTTGGTCGCTATTCGGAACAGATATCGCCGCGCGCTGACCTCTCCGTCGTCGGGATGATCGGCGCAGAGGAATCGAATGAAGCTTTCCTGCAACAGGTCATCGGCCAGCGCGGCGTTCCCGGATACGCGGGCCAGGTACGCCCACAACGGGCGGGCCGCACGCTCGTAGAAGGCCGCAAACCGATCGTTATCCATCGACCCGCAAGCCGGGGCTGCGGCGGCGCCGGATGCGTCGCCCGCGAGCACGTTCGGAATGGTGGTATCCCACGACACTGGTCGCTGTTTCCTCACCGAGGCGCCCCTTCCAGTTCACCGGCTTATTGCCGGCCGGTGGAATCAAAAGGAGCGTCGTACCTGTCGGGCATAGGTGCCGTGCGGGGCGGAGGCATCAATCCCATCCGCGCCGCCAGAACCCACGTAATCCCTGCGGAGATGATAAATCCGATCCCGGGCATCAGGATTACGGTGCCCAGCACCAGCATCGGCGTTTCCATGTCGGGCCCGGCGTGCCGCAGCAGCAGCAACCCGATCCCCAGCAGCACCAGCACCACGCCGATCTGCACCGGCGTCAGCACCCGGGCCACGGCATTGGGTACGCGCTGCCCCGTTCCCAGGTTCACCGGAATCGGCGCCGCTTCGAGAAAGCGCTTGCCCGCGTCAGTCCCCATGTAGGCCGCGAGCTCCTGGCTGGTGCTGAACTTCTCGATCAGCCTGTTGTGGACCTGGTTCTGCATGTTGAAAATGCGCGTCCAGCGGCGGTTGTCGATGAACAGCCGCGCCAGCCACAGGAACGCCAGCAGGAAGCTGCCGACCGCCAGGGTGGGCGGCAGATCGCTCACCAGTTCGTCCCACCCGGTGCGCTGCGGGCCCATCCTGTACACATCCGGCCACACCGTCCTTTCCAGCGCCTCGTCCGGCCCCCCGCCCTCGCGACGCAGGTGGGTAAACAAGTAATAGTCAGGATTCCGCGCCACCTCAGGATGGGCCGCCAGAAAAGCCGCGAGCTGCGGATTGTTTTTAGCCACGTACTCCTGGTTCGACAACAGCGACGGATCGCGCGCCACCACCGTGGTCAGAGTCGGGCTCTGCCGCAGCAACTTGATCAGCTCGTCCTGGAGCGAAACCACATCCCGTTCCGTATCCACCGGAACTGCGGTCGTCACCCCGGGAACAGGCGTTTTGGCCGCCTGCGATTGGCCCGCCGCGCGCGTCCCCGCCATCATCGCCGATCCTGCCACGGCGACCACCGCCAGCCAACTCCATCTCCATCGAATGTCCATCATCATCCCCTCGTGCCGAAGCGGCATGCGAGCCGCTTCTACCCACACAACGGACGAGGGGAGCCGGTGGTTAACACCGGCGAACGGATTTCGCAAATCGACGGGCGCGCTTCCAGGAAGGTGCCGTAGAATTTCGCCGTGGCGCAACCGCACAGCAAGGCCACCATCATCAGCATGGCCGTCATCGCCGGCGGCCTCACCGTTCTTCTGCACGAGGGCGTGGGGCACGGCGTGGTGGCATGGCTGCGCGGCGACATTCCCACCCAACTGACAAGCAATCACCTCTCCACCGTCCGGCCCGATCGGTGGGTCGACGCCGGTGGGACGCTGGTGAACCTGGCTACGGGCGTGCTCTCCCTGCTGGCCGGCCGCGCTGCCGGTTGGCGCGCCAATCTGCGCTACTTCTGCTGGATATTCGCCGCGCACAATCTTTTCGCCGGGGCCGGGTATTTCATGTTCTCCGGTGCCCTCGGCTTCGGCGACTGGGAGGAAGTGATCCGCGGGCTTCCCCACGAGATTGCGTGGCGCATCGGCATGTTCCTTTTTGGCCTAGCGCTTTACGTCCAGGTGGCCCGGCTGCTTGCTGTCGCCATTCGCCCGTTTTGCCCGGACCGCTCGACCTATAACACTGTCGGCCGTTTGCCCTATCTCGCCGCCTGCCTGTTCAGTTGCGCGGCCGGCGCCTTCGATCCTCTGGGAGTCAAGCTCTTCCTGGTTTCCACTATGCCGGGATCCTTTGGAGGCTCGTCCGGTTTGTTGTGGCTCGATAGCTTTATGCCTCGCAGCACTCCGGAGCAGCCACTCTTCGTTCGGCGCCAAATCGCGTGGTGGATCGCAGCGGTCGGGTTCGGGACCGCGTACATCGTCATCGTCGGTCGCGGCATCAACCTGCCGCACTAGCCGGCCCGCGATCGCCCTCGCCTCGCGGTTTATCATCGAACGTGGTGCGGAGAGGAACTGCGGGGCCTTTCGACTGCGTCCGCCTGGGGCGGAATCCGCTCACGATGACATCCTTCTTCAAGTGACAATCTTCTTCAAGATAGAAATGGAAAGCGATGCGAGCAAAGACGGCGGTGGTGCTGGGCGCCCAGTGGGGCGACGAAGGCAAAGGAAAAATCGTGGACGTGCTCAGCGAGCGCTTCCGCGCCGTGGCGCGCTATGCCGGCGGGCATAACGCCGGCCACACCGTCATCATCGGCGGGCAGAGATTTGTGCTGCAGCTCATTCCCTGCGGCGTACTCCGCCCGGGCTGCATGGGCGTCATCGGCAACGGCGTGGTGCTCGATCCCATCGCCTTTCTCAAGGAAGTCGCGCGGCTGCGCGAATTCGGCGTGGATGTGGACGGCCAGCTTAAAGTTTCCAACCGCGCCCAGGTGATCCTGCCCTATCACCGCATGATCGAGCTGGCCGCGGAGAGCGCGCCCGGCCGTAAGAAGATCGGCACAACCAGCCGCGGGATCGGCCCGGCCTACGAAGACAAGATGGCCCGCAGCGGCCTGCGCATCGTCGACCTGCTGCGACCCGACCTGCTCAAAACCCACATCGAGGCCGCCTGCAACGAGAAGAACCAGATCGCCCACGCGCTGTTCGGCACCGATCCTCTCGACCCGGAGAAAATGTACGACGAGTACGCTGCCGCGGCGGAGCTGGTGCGGCCCTTCGTGGCCGACACCGGACGCCTGCTCAACTCCATCCTGCACCAGGGCGGCAGCATCATGTTCGAAGGCGCGCAGGGGACCATGCTGGACATCGACCATGGCACATATCCGTTCGTGACTTCGTCCTCGGCGACGGCAGGCGGAGCTTCCACGGGCACCGGCGTCGGGCCAACCGCAATCGGCACGGTCATCGCCGTGACCAAGGCCTACGTCACCCGCGTGGGCGAGGGGCCGTTCCCCACCGAAATCCACGACGCGGTCGGCGACCACCTGCGCGCGCGCGGAAACGAATACGGAGCGGTCACGGGCCGTCCCCGGCGCTGCGGCTGGCTCGATATTCCGCTGCTCCGCTATTCCAACCAGGTGAACAGCGCCGAATGGCTGGTGGTGACGAAGATGGACGTGCTCGACGAGCTCGACGAGATCCCCATCTGCACCGGTTATCAGATCGACGGCCGGGTGACGGACGAAATTCCCGCCGATGTGCACGGGCTGGAAAGCATAAAGCCGCAATTTACTCGGCTGAAGGGATGGCGTTCTTCCACCGAGGGGATCACCGAATTCGACCAGCTTCCTCGCGCCGCCCAGGACTATCTGCGCTTCCAGGAGCGGGAGAGCGGGGCGCGGATCGGCATGGTCTCCACCGGCCCCGACCGTGAACAGACGATGATCCTGCCGGAGTTTGCGCAAGCGCTGGACGAATTTCGCAGGTAAGCTGCCATAATGCAGGAAGCCCGCCCCAGGGCAGGCCGGAATGAACAGCCCTTCCGGTTTCAGAAAATCAAGGAATACCCCGCCATGATCAGCTTCACTGTTCGCATGACCTTTTCCCCGGATGACCGCTCCGAAGTAGCCGAGATTCTTCGCGCCTTGACCGAGGCGTCCCGCCTGGAACCCGGATGCATCTCGTACATTCCCCACTATGTCGATAGCGACCGCGACACAGTGCTGATCTATGAGCAATACCGCGATGCTGCCGCCGCCGAGGCGCACCGCCAGTCTGCGCACTTCAAAAAATATGCGGTGGGCGGCCTGTACCAGAAGATGAGAGACCGCGTGCGCGAAGACCTCGTCGCGCTGGCGTAACACTTTTGGGCCTTGCCCGCGTCCAAGAAACGGAATTGCGGGTGGCACATTACCGGGGGAGAACCTTTCCCCGGAAGATGCATTGACCCCGGTATTGCTCCGGGTCTACCATCCGTTTTACGAATATGGTGCAGTTGCGAATCCCTCGTTCCGTACGCCTGGGCTGCGGTACGGCGCTGGCTATGGTGTTTCTTTTGGCCGGGAGCCTCGCACAGGGGCATACCTCGGGAATGCCGCGCGCCCAGCGCCACGAAAGCCGGCACGAGATCGACCAGCTTGAGCAGGTGTGGCGGAATGCAATCATGACCCGCAACGCCTCCGCACTGGACGACCTGCTGGCCGACGATTACATCGCCATCACTGCCAATGGAACCCTGCAATCGAAAGATCAGACCCTGGCCGGCATGCGCGCCGGCACCGTGCACTTCAACTCCATCGAATTAACCGATCGCAAGGTTCGCTTCTACGGTCAGACTGCGCTCGTGACCTCTCGCGCCGAGGTCAACGGAAGCAATGCCGACGGAGACATCTCCGGAAGCTACCGGTACACGCGCGTGTATATCCGCGATGACCAGGGGAAGTGGAAGATCGTGAGCCTCGAGGTGAGCCGCATCCGCGAGTCCGAGGAGCGCAAGTAGTTCCGGATTCGTTCGCCTCGAGCGCCCCGTTTCGTTTCCATTGCGGGCCACATCCCTTTCCGGGAAATCCTCCCATCCTCGGTTGAAGTTCTGCGGGGGCTTTGCGTCTCCGACAACGACAATTGGCAGAGGAAACGAGCGGTCTGGTTTACAAACGGGGAGACCACCCGTAAGTAATCCAACACCGTAACCGGAAACAAGGAGACTGGCGTGACTGCGGGAACCGTTTGAGTTACATCAGGGTGCCCGGACCGGATCGGACGGATTCAAACGCAAGGAAACAGTTCGCGATTGAATCCTATAATGAAATGGAAGCACCGTTGCCATCTCCTCCGAGCCGGTTTCCGACGGGAACGCAGTTTCCTGAGAAGCTTTCCGGAACCAGGTCTCTGGGCTGGCAACTCCCCCCGGATGTGTGTGCGACGGGAGTCGCACGCGATGAATTCATCGGCCCTGCCGATGAGGACTCGCAAAGGCGAACATCGGATGGAAATTGCCGGGGGCGTGTCAATGAAACAGGAACACTTATCCAAGCTGAGGCTTCTTTCCCTCTGCTGCCTCGTGCCGGGGTTATTCGGCCTGATTCTCGCCGCGTCCATTTCCACCCGCTACATGGATACCCTCCCGAAGTTCCCTGACCCGGAAACCCGGCACATGACTCCGCGATTTATTAGCGGGTACGTGATTTACCAGACCGAAGACGAAGATCGCCGTCTCGACATCATTGAATATTCCTCTGTCGGCTTGTTCGTGGTTGGCCTCGTCACGGGTCTTGTCTATCTGCGGAAATGGGGCCTGGCCCGCGCGATCGAGGCCGAGGACGACGAGTTCGTTGCCGAGGAAGGCTGAACGCGGCTTTCCAGGTTGCCTATTACTTGTTCACGATGGATGGCAAACCCAAATGAGTGGCGGACTTCAGGGACAAGACACTCGCACCGAGCCGGACCCGGCAATAATTTGGCGGCATCGCGGCGCGTGAGTAGTTGGCCGCTGAACGCGAAAATGCCGGCGCAACTTGCGCCGGCATTTTTGCGATTACGCCTTCAGGTCCAGGGAAGGATGGTTAATTCCCCGCCGGTCCTGACGCGGCTGGAGCCGCAGGCTTTTGGATCGACACCAGCTCCACTTCAAAGATCAGCGTGGCGTTCGGCCCGATGTCCGCAGGCCCCTGCGCGCCATAGGCCAGGTTTGCCGGAACAAAGAGCTGCCATTTTGAACCCACCGGCATTAACTGCAGAGCTTCAGTCCAGCCCGCGATCACGCCCTTCACCGGGAAGGTCGCCGGGCCGCCGTGCTTTTCCGACGCATCAAACTCGGTTCCATTGATCAGCGTGCCCTTGTAATTGCAAATCACGGTGTCTTCCAGGGTCGGCTTCTGACCGGCGCCTTGTTTCAGGATCTTGTATTGCAGGCCGCTGGGGAGGGCCACTACGCCTTCCTTGGTCTTGTTGTCGGCCAGGAACTTCTCGCCTTCGGCCTGCGCCTGCTGACCCTTTTCGGCCTGCGCTGCCGCCTGCTTCTTGCGGATCTCCTGGGCCGCGGCCGTGAGGGTGGCCTGCATATCCTGGTCGCTCATGACCGACTTCCCGTTGTTGAAGGCATCCACAAATGCCTTGGCAACGATCGCGGGATCCACATCCAGACCCTGTTTGCGGAAGTTCTGGCCAATATTCATACCCAGCGCGTAGCTGAGCTTGTCTTTGTCCGTCTTGAGCTCAGGAGCTGCATCCTGAGCGACAGCCACGATGGTCGTTAGAAGCGCCATTGCGGTGGCCAACATCCATTTGCGTTGAGACATACTTCTATCCTTTTCCAGCCAAAGCTTGGGGTTGAGAGTGGTTCGCTCCTGAACCGCCGGAGCGGAGATCGAGCGCCAGATTTGCCGAAATTCAAAAACTTCGGACAGGCTAAAGCGATTCTACCAATCGACCCGCTCGATCCGTACCCCAACAGTTGTAGAAAGTCCTACAACGTTTGATCGTCGCCCCGCTCAGACAGCAATCGGTACCCCCGGCCGCTCAGGACGGATCAGGCAGGGCTCGGACCAACTACAGGGCCGAGCCATCCCCTACAATCGACCACATGCCCGAACTGCCCGAGGTGGAAACGGTTGCCCGTGGCGTGGATGCCCGCGTTCGCGGCGACCGTATCCGGGATGCGTGGTTTGCCTCGCATCCCGAACCGTTCAAAACCCCTCCCCGGCGCCAGGCACGCGGCCTCGAGGGCCGTACGATTCTCGCCGTCCATCGCACCGGCAAGCACATCGTGTTTGAACTAGGCCCGGCGGAGGCGGCTGGGCCTGCAGCACGGCTGCCCACAGCGCAATGGATCGTCCACCTAGGCATGACGGGACGATTGCTGGTCACGGACCGGGATGTTCCCTTGGCTCCGCACACCCATGCCCGCCTGGCGCTTGCCGGCGGCCGCGAATTGCGTTTTGTCGATCCCCGCCGCTTCGGGCGTCTCGAGTTTCGCGATCTGGGCCGTGATCCGGGTTTCGCCGGGCCCGGCGCCGAGCCCCTGACCATCGGCGCTGCCGAATTCGCTGCCCTGTTCCGACGCCGCCGGGTGGCCATAAAGCCGGCATTGCTCAACCAGAAACTTCTCTCCGGAGTCGGTAACATTTATGCCGACGAAAGCTTGTTCCGGGCCGGTATCCGGCCCCGGAAGGCTGCCGGACGGCTGACGCGCGCCGAACTGGAACGCCTCCGCGCGGCCCTTCGGCAGGTTCTCCAGCATGCCATCCGGCTGGGCGGCTCCTCGGTCTCTGATTACGTTGATGCCGACGGAGCGCGGGGCTTCTTTCAACTGGAGCACTGCGTCTACCAGCGCACCGGGGAGCCCTGCCGAAAATGCCAGACGCCGATCCGCCGGATCGTTCTAGGCGGGCGAAGCACTCATTATTGCCCGCACTGCCAGAAGTAGCTTATGGATTTTGGAAGAGATGGCAGGCTTTCGCTCCCAGATTCCAGATCGAGCGGGCGTCGAGGTCATCGCAAATTGCTGAAAACAAACCAGGGACAGAACGGCACCGCAATTGCAATTTAGCAGGCGCCAGTGATGTGACAGGCAGCCGGCACCAAGCGGCCAAGCCTGAAGAACGCAGGACCCGGCAAGAGCCGCCGCAAACAGAGCGGCCCCTTCGAGGGAGATCCGGCCGGGTAACTGCAGCAACGGTGGACATAACCACCGCCATTGTTCGAGAGGCCAGTGACCATTCAGGTGCCAGGGCGCCACTCCAAGGGGGAGTGGCGCTTTGGCGTTCAGGGAGCGTTTTTCAACCGCAATCCCCCACCGGTCCCCGTTGCTGCAACAGAAGTACCGAAATCGCGACTTGCCACTTCCACGCTCTCGCTGTAGTATCAAACTTGCCTATCGAGCGGCTGACGCGAGCCTCCGGATTTCGGATGAGCGCATGCTCGCCGCGGAAACAAAGGAAATTTCGCCACATCGTTATTTGCACTTTGAGCAGGCGGCGAATTCTCCCCGTTTGGAAAGGCATCGCCAAAGGGAAGCTGCTCGGCGCGTGCGCCATTTGCCGAGGGCCGGATCCCTTTGCCAGGATCCTGAATGCAGGGATACAAGGCGGCCAGGGCACCTTCGCCGGGGCGAACGTGCATGCATATGAATCCAGATGAGCAGGTCTATCGGGCGACGTCCTCCGGTTCCGGGCATTCCCGGCGAGCCAGCAATGGCCGCCAGTACACACACGCCTGCCGGGAAAGTTACCGCGCCGATCAAGATCCAGGGAAAAGATCCTCGAGATACCGGTGAAATGGATAGACGTGGAGACGCCTCCGCCCACATGCATTCTGATCTGCCACCACGCACGGATTCGCTTTCAGGAATCGAGGGCTCGTAACGGCGGGCAGCGTTGCGCCAAGACCGGCTGACCGCAAATAGCTATGCATCCAACAGTAAAGTGCCAGGAAGTGCACGCATGACAACAGAATCGACCCAGCCCCAACCCGAATTGGGGCCCAGCCCGGCCAACGGCCAGGGCCAGCAGCAGGGGCATCGGCGCCGCCGGCGCCGCCGCAAGAACAAGTCGAATCGCCCGGGCGCTCCCCAGACGCAAAACGGGCAAAACCAGCAGGCGGCGCAAGGCCAACCCCAGTCTCCGCAGCCTCAGGCGCAAATGCCGCCGCCGCAGCCGCCCCAGGGGCAAATGCCTCCCAAGCAGCAGCAGCAGGGCCACCAGCGCCAGAACCAGGGTCGAAAGAAGAAGAAATTCTTCTCCAAGGGTCCGAGCCCGCAGCCCCAGCCGGGAAACAGCGTTCACGCCCAGCCTCACGCCAAGCGAAAACAGAAGCAGCGCGGTCCGCGGGAGTTCGTGGGGCCCATGGACCACAGCTACCGCGCCGTGAATGGCAACGTTGCCGACGGCCCGGCTTCCACCATCCAGATCACCAGCAACGGACACGGCAGCTATTATCCGGAGGTCTACCAGGCCGCGCCGCCGGCGCCGGTCCGCCAGGACGCGCCCACGCGCATCTACTGCTTCATCGACGACTTGTTCTTCCAGGCCAAGATCCAGGAGACGTCAAAGAAGCTGGGCATCAAGGTGGAATTCGTGAAGGGCGTGACCGACAAGGAGATCGTGGCTCGCGTGACCGATGCGCCTGAGGCCGAGCGCCCCCGGCTGCTGGTGTTTGACCTGAACAACGCCAATACCAAGCCGTTGACCTTGATTCCCAAATTCAAGACCAAGCTCAAGAAATCGATTTCGATCATCGGTTTCCTGAATCACCTGCAGGGTGACCTGAAGGCCAAGGCCACCGAGGCAGGCTGCGACACCGTCATGCCCCGCTCCGCCTTTTCGCAAAGCCTGCCCAACCTCCTCCGGCGCTACGGCCTGGAAGAGGAAGAAGAATACACGCCGCAGCCAATGTAAGAGCAGGGAACCGGGAACAGAAGAGCGAGCCGCCCAAAAGGGTGTGCTCGCTCTTTTTCTGCTTGATTCCGGGTCGAGGTTTTGGCAGGCCGCTTCTCCCTGTTCCCTGCTTGCTGCTCCCTGCTTTTCTTACCCCGGCGGCCAGTGCATCGCGCGGCCGCCCAGCACATGGACGTGCAGATGGCCCACTGTCTGCCCGCCGTCTTTTCCGGTGCTGATCACGGTGCGGTAACCGTTGGCCAGACCCTGCTTGCGAGCGACTTCCGCCGCCGCCCACAACAGATGACCCAGCAATGCCTCGTCGCCCTTCTCCGCCTGGGCCAGCGACGCGATGTGCTTGCGCGGTATCACCAGCACATGCACCGGCGCTTGAGGATCGATGTCGTGGAAGGCAAAGCACTGTTCGTCCTGATATATGGATTTGGAAGGGATGGTCCCGGCAACGATTTTGCAGAACAGGCAATCCATTCCCGGAGTGTACAGGACGGTTATCCTACCCGCGTTTGCGCGCCACGACGATGGGGATGTAATTACCGCTTTCGGCGGGCATGATCCATCGAATGTCCTGAAATCCTTCCGCCGCGAGTGCCTCGGAGAACTCATCGCGCTCGAGGCACCGGTACGTCGAAACAAAGTGATGGGAATCCCAATTCCCGGACTGCTGCACCGCGATGAAGATGTGAAGAATATACTGGGCCGCTTCGACCCAGTCCCATACCTGGAGGACCACGCGCCGCTGTCCTTCGGACCCGTAAAAAAAGGGGCCCTGGACAGTCGGTTTTTCGCGGAACAGCGCGTCGTAATCGCGGATGCTGCCGAGAAACAGACCGTCGGGGCGGATTTTGGAGTATATGGCGCGCAGCGCTTGGCGAAGCTCACCGCTCGACAAATGGGGAATCGCGTTGTCCATGGAAGCCACTACGTCGAAATCGCGCTCTTCGATCTCGGCCAGCGACGTCATATCGGAGACGACAAACCAGCCGCGCAGACCCCGAGATGCAAACTCCCGCTTGGCACGCTCCACCGCGGCCGCGCTCAGATCGGAACCCACGACGCGGTGTCCATGGCGGGCAAACCCTATGGATTGCGTCCCGATGCCGCACGAGCAATCGAGGATCTTCAACGGGCCGGCGCCGATCTCTTTTTCCAACAGAGCCTTGGAAGCCGCCGCCTGGCGCTCCATCGACTTTTCCCAATCTTCGAAGATCAGGTGGTAATACGGCGCAAGCTGGTTATAAAAGCCCGGCACGGAGTCGTCCACAACACGCCTCTTTCAACTCGTGTGATCGAGCACGATCTTCCACCCCTGCGGCCCCTTGCGCCACACCAGCGAGAAGATGCCGTCGTCTTTTTTCGCTTCGCCCTTTTGGGTGCGCTCAAGATGGAAGCGCCCCGTCACCACCGCGAATTCAGCTTTTCCGCACGAGCCCGGCAGCATGCGTATCTCCACGTCGTGGAAAGTCAGCGTCCCCATCTGCTCGGGCGTCGAGTAGTTCTTCTGGTAGCGCTCCAGGATTTTTGCGTAGCCCTTGCCGATGTTCACTCCGATGAAGGTCGTCTCCGGCGAGTTCTCGTAGGACTGCATGAACGCCGGGATGTCGGCGTGGTTCCACGCCTCGGCCTGCGCCGCGATCGCAGCGCGAATGGTGGCTTCGTCGGAGTTCGCTGCCTGTGCCAGAACCCGGCCACTGACAAGCCCGAACGCCAAGGCAAGCAAAATTGAATTCTTCATCTGACCTCCGCGGTAAGGGATCCCTGATCCCCCGGTCCGCACTCAGCTTACAATGGCACTATGCCCGGGGCCCCATCCACTTCGCCCTTCCGCATCGTGCATGCCGTCTGCTCCCACGACTGCCCCGACTCGTGTGCGGTCCTGGTCACGGTGAACGAGGATGGCCGGGCGATCAAGGTGGCGGGCGATCCCAGCCAGCCGGTGACCAACGGATTTCTGTGCGGCAAGGTAGCCAAGTACCTGGACCGCGTGTATTCGCCCCAGCGCCTTCTTTACCCGTTGCGCCGCAAGGCAGGGGTGGCGAAGGGGCCTCTCGAACGTGGGCGCGAACATGAAAGCTTCGAGCGGATCACATGGGATGAAGCGCTCGATGCCATCGCCGCGCGCCTCGCGGAGATTCGTGACCGCTACGGCTCCGAGTCGATCCTGCCCTACAGCTACGCGGGCAACATGGCCCTGCTGGGCTACGGCTCGATGGATCGCCGCTTCTTCCATCGCCTGGGCGCAAGCCAGCTGGACCGCACCATCTGCGCGGAAGCCGGCGGGGTAGCGTGGAACCTGGTCTACGGCAAAAAACTGGGCACGCCCACTGAGGACTTCAAACTCGCGAAGCTGATCATCGCGTGGGGCGCCAATATTCACGGCAACAATATCCACCTCTGGCCGATGGTGGAGCAGGCCCGTCGCAACGGCGCCCGCCTCATCGTCATCGATCCTTACAAGACGCGCACCGCCGCGCTGGCCGACTGGCATATCGCGATTCGCCCCGGAACGGACGTGACGCTGGCCCTGGGCTTGATGCACGTCATCCTGCGCGAAGGCCTGGAAGACCGCGCATACATCGCTGCCATGACGCACGGCTTCGAGCCGCTTGCCGAGCGCGTGCGCGAATATACGCCGGAACGCGTGGCCGCCTGGACAGGCATGACCGCGGACGGTGTCGAACAACTGGCGCGCGCCTATGCGACCACGCGTCCCGCGGCGATCCGCATGAACTACGGAGTGCAGCGGTCAGAAAACGGCGGTGCGGCCATCCGCGCCATCTGCATGCTGCCTGCTCTTACGGGCGCCTGGAAATATCGCGGCGGCGGCGGGCAGCTTTCCACCTCAGGCGCCTTCGCCTGGGATAAGAAAGCCCTCGAGCGGCCGGATCTGGCGCTTCGGTCGCCGCTGAAACGGCTGGCACGGACCGTCAACATGTCCACCCTTGGGCTGGCCTTGACCGAGCTTGGCCGGAACGGCCACTTTAACGACGGGCCGGCCGTGCATGCGTTGTTCGTCTACAACTCCAATCCTGGAGCGGTCGCGCCAAATCACAACGCCGTCGTGCGCGGGCTCGAGCGGCCGGATTTGTTCACCGTCGTCCACGAGCAGTTCTTTACCGACACCACCGATTACGCCGATTACGTGCTGCCGGCCACTACTTTCCTCGAACATACCGACATCCAGGGCGCCTACGGGCACTATTTCGTGCAGCTTTCCCAGCAGGCCATCGCGCCGCTGGGCGAGTCGCGATCCAACGTGTGGCTCTTCAGCCAGCTCGCCCAGCGCATGGGCTTCACCGAAGAGTGCTTCCGCGACACGCCTGAGCAGATGATCCGGCAGGGTTTGGCCATCGGTTCCGGCGGGCACTCCACTAACGCCAGCATGGAGCACATCACGTTTGAGGACCTGGAGCAGCAGGGGCACATTCCGCTGGCGTTTCATCGCGAATCGGATGAGCATCCCTTCCTGCCCTACACGTCGGGTGTGCTGCCTACGCCGTCCGGCAAAGTTGAGTTCGCATCGCTGACGCTTGCGGCCCAGGGCCTCGACCCGCTGCCGGCCTTTGTCCCTCCTTTCGAATCGCGCTGGAACGCGGGCAAGTATCCGCTGGAACTGCTGGGCCGCAAGAACGACAATTACATGAATTCAACCTTCGCCAATCTCGATGGTCATCGGCGCATGGAAACGCGCACCGCGCAGAAGCTCGAGATCCACCCGGTGGACGCGCAGGCGCGCGGCATTCAGGACGGCGAAAGCGTCCGCATCTTCAACGACCGCGGCTCGCTCACGCTGACGGCGATGGTGAACGGCAGCGTTCCTGCGGGGGTCGTATTCGCGCGCCTCGACTGGGCAAAGCTTCACCCCGAGCGCAACAACGTGAATGCCCTTACCAGCGAACGCCTGACCGACCTCGGCGGCGGCGCAACGTTCTACTCGACACTGGTCGAAGTCTCCAAGATCTGAACGGCAACGCCTTTTTTGTTTTCCCGTCCCGGCCCTGAGCTTTGTGAAGGGGGAAGGACCTTGTTTTTATGCACATCGCTCCGGCCTTCCAACTTCGCCTCGCGACGCCCACGGATGCCCCTGCGCTTCAGGCACTGATTGAAGCTTCCGTGCGTGGCCTGCAGGCCGCCGACTACGCTCCGGCCCAAATCGAGGGTGCGCTGGGAACCGTGCTCGGTCTGGATTCGCAACTAATTGCAGACCAGACATACTTTGTGGCCGAATGCGCTGAGCCGGACGCGGCCGCGCCGCGCATGGCTGGCTGCGGCGGATGGTCCAGGCGCAAAACGCTCTTCGGAGCCGACCGCGGACCGGGACGGGCGCCGGAATTGCTCGATCCGGCCGTGGATGCCGCCAAGATCCGCGCCATCTTTGTCAGTCCCCAATGGGCGCGCCGCGGTCTTGGATCCCTGATCCTGGCGACGGTCGAGGATGCGGCTCGCGCAGCGGGGTTTTCGCGCTTCGAAATGGGCTCCACGCTGACCGGCGTGCCGCTCTACCGGCTCAAGGGTTACATCGAGCTTGAACGCATCGCGGTACCTCTCGAGAACGGCGAAGCGCTCCCCGTGGTCAAGATGGTGAAGGATGGGCGATCCCGTCCGTGATGTTCCCCCGCAGTGAGTGGGCCTTGCGCTCACATGAAGGGGCAAACACCGGCTGTTAGAATGCCCGGCATGGAGACCATCCAGTACAACTTGCCGCAGGACCGCATTCCGCGCGCCTGGTACAACATTCTTCCGGATCTGCCCTCACCGCTGGCCCCACCGCTCCATCCGGGGACGCTCCAGCCGATTGGCCCGGACGACCTGGCCCCGCTGTTCCCCATGGGGCTCATCCTGCAGGAGGTCTCAGCGGACCGCGAGATCGAAATTCCCGATCCCGTGCGGCAGGTCTACGCGCAGTGGCGTCCCACGCCGCTGTTCCGCGCGCGGCGCCTGGAGAAGGCTCTCGATACGCCGGCTAGGATCTACTACAAGTACGAAGGCGTAAGTCCCGCCGGCTCGCACAAGCCCAACACGGCCGTGGCCCAGGCTTATTACAACAAGGTGGAAGGAACGAAACGCCTGGCCACCGAAACCGGCGCCGGCCAGTGGGGCTCTTCGCTCGCCATGGCGTGTGCCTTCTTCGGCCTCGAGTGCAAGGTCTACATGGTGCGCGTGAGCTACGACCAGAAGCCCTATCGCCGCGCGCTGATGGAAGCCTTCGGCGCCAGCGTCACCGCCAGCCCCAGCACGGAGACCGAGTCGGGGCGCGCCATTCTGGCTGAGCATCCTCGCAGCCCCGGCTCTCTCGGCATCGCCATCTCCGAAGCCGTCGAGGTGGCCGCAAAAGATCCCGACACCAAGTACGCTCTGGGCAGCGTGCTCAATCACGTTCTGCTGCACCAGACGGTCATCGGGCAGGAAGCCATCGAGCAGATGGCGCTGGCCGGCGATGAGCCCGATGTAATCGTAGGCTGCACCGGCGGTGGATCGAACTTCGCCGGGCTCGTGCTGCCTTACCTGGGCCGCAAGATCAAGGGCCAGACAAACCCCCGCGTGGTGGCCGTCGAGCCGGCCGCGTGTCCCAGCCTGACGAAAGGCCCCTTCGCCTACGATTTCGGCGACACCGGGCACCTGACGCCGCTGGTCAAAATGCACACCCTCGGTTCGACCTTTATCCCGCCCGGCATCCACGCGGGCGGCCTCCGCTATCACGGCATGGCGCCCCTGGTTTCGCACCTGCTGGAACTGGGCCTGATCGAAGCTGTCAGCGTGCAGCAACTCGATGCTTTCGCAGCTGGCGTCCAGTTCGCCCGGGCCGAAGGCATCATTCCCGCGCCGGAAGCCAATCACGCGGTGGCCGGAGCCGTTCGCGAAGCACTCCAGGCCAAACAGGAAGGACGCCCCAAAACCATCCTCTTCAATCTCTGCGGCCACGGCCACTTCGACATGCAGGCCTACATCGACTACCACGCAGGTAAACTGGAGAACTATGACTACCCCGCCGAAGAAATCGCCATGGCGCTTGCCGGGCTGCCGGCCGTGAGGTAAGACAGTCGTAGTTCTCAGTTCGTAGTTCTCAGCGTTCAGCATCCGCCCGTTCTCTCACAGGTCTCGGAATCGAGACCTGGGACACCCAAAAACCGTGAACGAGGAACTGCGAACTGGGAACTGCCTCCCTACACCCGCGCCGCCAGAATCTCGTTCTCCAGCCGCACGTAGCTGGCTTCCATGCCGTGCTCCATGCCGCTGGCCAGCATCTGCGCGCGCGTGGCCCCATCGGAAAGCGTCATGCGCATCATCATCACCGTGCCGCCGCTGCCGTCCGGCTCAAACAGAGTCTCGACCAGGTTGTCGGGCGTCGGATCCGGCAGGAACATCCGTTCAACATGCAGGATCCGGCGTGGAGGTTCGAGCTCGAGGAGTTCGCCCGTAATGTAGAACCCCTGGCCGCCCTTGGCCCATTCGTAGCGGAACTTTCCGCCCGGCCGCGCGTCCAGCTGGCAAACCGGCATCGTCCATCCCTCCGGTCCCAACAGCCACTTCTGCACCAGTGCCGGGTCGGTGTGCGCCCGGTACACTGCCTCGGGAGGCGCCGCAAAACGCCTCGTCACAACCACGAACCGATCGCCTTCAGCCTTCAATGTCAGTTTGCTCATCGCGTTTCCTCTCCTTCTGTCCGTGTCTCTGCTTGCATTTCAGCCAGAATCTTGTCCAGCCGGTCGTAATTGCGCGACAGGGCTGTCCGCAGCATGTCCAGCCATCGATCGACGTCGTCCAGGCCCTGCTTCGCCAGCCGGCACGGATGCCTCGCTCCCTCCACCCGGCGGACGATCAGCCCCGCATTCTCCAGTACCCGCAGGTGCCGGGAAATTGCCGGCTGCGACATCTCGAAAGGCCTGGCCAGTTCCATGACTGTGGTCTCGCCCAGAGCCAGGCGGGCAAGTATCGCCCGGCGGGTCGGGTCGGAAAGTGCGGAAAAGGCAGTATCGAGATTGTTCATGGCAGCAACCTTTAATAACAATATAATTATATAACATAATAATTATGTCAAGGACCTCCTTTCGCTTGACTTCGTGGGCTAACTGTGTATACTCAGTATATTCAATATGCACACCGGACCCGCCAGCTTCGTACTCTCCCAGACCGGCGGGCCCCTTTACCAGCAGATCGTGGATCAGATCAAGCAACGGATTGCCGTGCAGGAATGGAAGGCCGGCGACGAGATCCCCTCCCTCCGCCAGCTTGCCGTCGATCTCCGTGTCAGCGTCATCACCGTCAAACGCGCCTACCTTGAACTCGAGCGCGAAGGCCTCATCGTGTCCCAGCACGGCAAAGGATCATTCGTCGCCCCTGATGTCACCAGCGGGCCGCAAATCTTTGAGCAGGAGTTATCCGGCCATCTGGCGGAAGCTGCCCGTCTCGGCGCCACCATCGGCATGAGCGACCGCGAAATCGTCTCACGCCTGCGTCAAGTTCTCGACGAGGTTGGCGAGCGTGCAGTCAGCCCGACCTCCTTGAAGGAATCCCAATGAATGAGCTCTGCGTTCACCTCGAAGGTGTCAGAAAACGCTACCCTCACTTTCTCCTCGATAATGTCGGCCTCGAATTGCCGGAGGGCAGCATCCTCGGCTTTATCGGCGCGAACGGAGCAGGAAAGTCCACCACCATCCGTATTTTGATGGGCCTCGTCCGTCAGGACGGCGGCTCCGTCCGCGTTCTCGGCCGGTCTATGCCTGCCGAGCAGACAGCGGCCAAGCTGGACATTGGTTTCGTGTCCGAGGACATGCGCCTCTACGGCGCGGCCACTCTTCAGTGGCACATCGACTTCGTGGCTTCCATCTTTCCGCAGTGGAACCGGTCCTATGCCGACGTTCTGCTGCGCCGTTTCGACCTGAAGCCGCAGCAGAAGATCAAGGGCCTCTCGCATGGCCAGCGGGTCAAAGCCGCTCTTCTCCTCGCTCTCGCCCGGCAACCCCGGCTTCTTGTCCTCGACGAGCCCACCACTGGCCTCGATCCGGTCGCCCGCCGGGAAGTCCTCAGCGAACTCACGGCCGTCCTCGCCGATGAGCGCCGCACCATCTTTTTCTCCTCGCACAATACCCTCGATGTCGAGCAGATCTCTGACCGCATCGCCTTCATCGATCGCGGCCGCATCATCGCCCTCGAAGAAAAGGAAGACCTGCTCGACCGATGGCGGCGCATCCGTCTCGTCGTTCCACCCAGCGGCGTTCTGCCCCAGGTTCCCGGCGTCGTCGAAGTCGCTGGAACCGAACGCCTCCCCGTCCTCACCACCAGCCGGTTCGATCCCTCTCTGGTCGAACTCTGCCAGGATCGCGGAGCCACGGTGCAGTCCGTCGACCCCATGACCCTTGAAGAAATCTTTGTGGCCAATGTTCAGAGCCGAAGGGAGCTCCAGCCGGCATGAATTCCGCACGCACCAACTACGCGATGGTCCGCCGCCTTATCCTCAAGGATTGGTACCTCAACCGCTGGATGATTCTGGGTTCCATCCCGGCCGGCCTTGCTTCGCTGGCGATCATCCTCACCGGCAAACAAGTCGCCTTCCTCATCAGCATCATCCTTCTATGCATGGTCATCATCGGCGTTGGAGCGCACCTGGCCGTCGTCACCACGGTCAATGAGCGCAAGGAGCAGAACCTGGCCTTCGTCATGAGCCTGCCGGTTTCCTGGCGCGAATACACTGCCGCCAAAATCCTCGCCAACCTCGTCATCTTTCTCATTCCGTGGCTGCCGATCACCGCCGGTGCGCTCGGGATTCTATTCCTTCCCGGCGCGACGCATGGCCTTATTCCCTTCACCGCCATCATGTCGGTCGAAATGCTCGTCACCACCTGCCTCATCATCGCCGCAGGCGTCATCACCGAATCGCAGGCATGGACGACGGTCGCCATCCTCTGCTCGAGCCTGGGCCTCAACCTTCTCGGCTACACCTTCGCTCATCTGCGCGGAATCTCAACCTACATGTGGGGCACTCGCGCGTATTGGACTCCAACGTCCTGGATTGTGCTCGCCGCGGAACTGCTCATGGTGCCGCTGCTCCTCGGCCTCACCTTCTTCATCCAGTCTCGAAAAACCGATTTCCTCTGAAAGCAGCGGGCGGATCAAATCCTCTGCTTCGGCTCCTGAAACGGCATACTTCTGGCCGCCCAGCCCTGTCGATCCCTCTCGGACGAAATTTATAGTGATCAGGGACGATCGCCGCTGGGGTTCCGGCTACGGTTTTGTCGCTTTCCATTCAGGAGGCTTCTGTGAAGCTGCTCACCAAGTTCAACCTGGTCCTGATCGTGGTCTTCGGGCTGGGAATGTATCTGATTGCCCACTTCGCCGGCAATTTTCTGATGGACGATGCTCGCCAACAGGTCCTCCAGCAAGCCAAGCTCATGGCCACCAGCGCGCGTGCCACGCTGGGCTACACCGACGAAGAAGTGAGCCCGATTCTGGAGAAGACGCCGCAGCACAATTCCGACTTTCTGCCCCAGTCCATCCCGTTCTATGCAGCCAACGCGACATTCAAGCGCCTGCGCGCGGCCAGCTACAAGGAATATGTGATTCGCGAGGCGGCATTGAATCCCACCAATCTCGACGACCGAGCCACCGACTGGGAGGCTGATCTGATCAGCTACTTCCGCAATAACCCTGGCCAGTCCGAGCACGACGGGACGCGCGACACGCCCACCGGGCCCCAGCTATACTTCGCGAGCCCGATCGTTGCCGCCGCGGGGTGCCTGGTCTGCCACAGCGATGCCTCCCTGGCGTCTCCGGCGATGATCAGGCGCTACGGGCGCGACCACGGATTCGGATGGAAAGCCGACCAGGTAGTGGGCGCGCAGATTGTCTCCGTGCCCATGGCGGTTCCCATCCAGATGGCCAACCAGGGCTTCCGGAGCCTCCTCATCAGTCTGGGAGCGATTTTCCTGTTGACCATCGTCCTGATCGACGTGGCGATGTACTTGATCGTGATCCGCCCGCTGCGCCGCGTATCGCGGAACGCCGACATCATCAGCAAGGGCGAGATCGGCCTGCCGCCGCTCGAAGTCAGGGGCAGGGACGAAATCGCCGAGGTAACCGCCTCGTTCAACCGCATGCACACCAGCCTGGTGAAGGCCTTTGAAATGCTGAACAGGTGAGCGGCGACCGGATCATTCGATGCCAGATTCTGAAGAAGGAATACCCGGCAATCAGCATCGATTGAATCCCGTCTTTTTAGACAGGAATCCGCGGCACGCGCGGCCCAATGCGCGTGAACACTTCCCAGGGGATGGTCCCGGCGGCATCGGCGTGATCGAAGGCGGTGATCGTCTCGCCGCTCTGCGTGCCGATGAGCACCACTTCGTCGCCGGCCTCGACCCCTGGGATTTCCGTCACGTCCAGCACCGATTGGTCCATGCTGATGCGGCCTGCCAGAAGCGAGCGCTGCCCACCAACGAGCAGGCTGAAGCGGTTTCCCAATTGACGATCGAGGCCATCGGCGTAGCCCGCGGCGATCAGGGCCACGCGGGTCGGTTTGGTGGCTGTGAACGTGCCGTTGTAGCCGATCCGGGCTCCTGGGTGGACTTCCCGCACACTCACCACGCGCGTTTTCCAGGCCAAAACCGGCTCAAGGTGCTCGCGAGCCGCGGCCAGTGCGGGTGGCTCCTCCTGCGTGGCGAACGGCGGCTCAAAGCGCGGCGCCAGACCATAAAGCGCGAGTCCGGGACGCAGGAGAAGCTTGAGGCCCGATCGGCGGGCAAGAGCGCCGATGGAAACTGCGTCGTTCCCCAGAAGGGCGGCCGAGGCCCCCACACTGAGAAACTCGGGCGCGAACCCGGAAGGCAGGCAGGAGAGGGCCTCCTCCAGGTGCTTGATCTGGCGGGCGGAGGCCAGGCCGCCCGTCTCGTCAGAAGCATAGAGGTGCGTGGTCATCGCCTCGATGAGCAGCGGCGAACCCGGGCCGAAGCAAGGCAGAAGGGATGCCAGGTCCCCGGGCGCCCCCCCCTGGCGGCTCATGCCGGTATCGACCTCGAGGTGCACAGAAACCGATGCGGGAAAAGCGTTGGTGGCGCGTGCGGCGCGGTCGACTTCCGCAATCTGGGCCGACGTCCAGATCACGGGTGTCAGCCGATGCTCGATCAGCGCGATGCCCTGGCCGGGAAAGATTCCGCCCATGACGAGAATCCGTGCTTCGGGGCAGAGTCCGCGCGCCGTGATGCCCTCTTCGACGCTGGTCACTCCGAGCCACCTGGCCCCCGCGCGCACCGCCGCCGGTGCGCAGAGAGCCAGGGAATGCCCATAGGCGTCGGCCTTGACGATGGCCAGCAATTCCGATGACGGCGGAGAAAGAGTGGTGAGAAAACGGTAGTTGTTTTCGAAGGCGCGGACGGAGATCTCCACCCAGCAGGGACGAGTTGGCATCGGCCGATCCAATCCCCAGTTTACCGTGTGCTGTCAGCGCGTCACGGCGAACGCGACCACGGTTTCGCGGTCGTCGCGCATCTCGGCCAGAATTTCATTTTCCAGTTCGTGGGGCACGGGCATTTCGCAGGCGGCGATTTCCCGGTCGCCCGCGCCCGCGAAGCAGAGTTCGCAGCGGCCAAGCGCGTCGCCTTCGCCAACGCGCACCGGTGGTCCGAACACGCGGCAGGTCATCGGACGCCAGGAATAAAGATCGCAGCGGCCCGTCGTCGGATCGAGAACCGGACAAGGCGCGTCGTTGTCGAAATCCTCGAAACGTTCCTGGTCGGCGGACGATGCTCCGAGGATCCCCGTCTCACCATCACCGGGGAATTCGGCGCGGTGCTCGTCGATCCAGGCGTGGGCGCGTCGTTCGACTTCGGCAGCCAGATCCGGGTTCGAGGCGCGAAGAGCCTCCATGCCGGCGCGCAAACGTCCGGCGTCGAGCGCGTTGATGGCGAACGCGCCGTGGCAGCATTGCGTGCATCCCATCCGGCAGGCGAGCCAATGTCCCGCGCGCCGGGCCGCCTCGGCGAGCGAGGCATCCACGATTTGGACCAGTTCGGAATCGCGCGGGGGAACAAGCATGGATCCAGCTTACGCGTGGCCGCTATCCTGCCGGGTTCGCAACCTGCTATAAGAAGCTCGAGGTCGCTTTGCTTTACATTGACCACACCCTGGCGCCGCCCCTGCGTGGTTTTGTGCGCATGCTCTGGTATGCGCGCGCACCTCAGCCCGGTCATAGCCGGGAACGGATTCTGCCCACCGGCAACACCCAGGTGCTCATCAACCTCGCCGCCGACTACCTGCACGACTGCCCGGAAGGAGCGTTGCCGCAAAAGACGCCTCCGTCAATGGTCGCGGGAGGGCGCTCGGTATATGAAATCGTCCATACCGCCGATATGGCCGATCTGATCGGCGTGGTCTTCGAGCCGGGCCGTTTTCCCGTGTTCGGCGGCGACGCGGCCGACTTGTTCAGCAACCGTTTCGTGGACCTTGAAGACGTATGGGGAACATCCGCGCGGACCTTGCGCAATCGATTGCGCGAACTGCCTGCGCCCCAAGAGCGGCTGTTCTGCCTGGAGCGGTTTCTCGTCGAGACGTTCGCCTCGCGCCTGCTCCGCGTGCCACCTCTGCGCCACCGCGCCGTCGATTACGCGCTGGGCCGGTTTGCGTACGCGCCTTCGATAGTCACTGTGCGCCAGGTAGCACAGAGCACCGGGTGGAGCCAGCGGCGCTTTTCCCAGGTGTTCCGCGAAGAAGTCGGGTTCTCGCCCAAGGTGTGGTGCCGGCTGCAGCGCTTCCAAAAGGCCGTCCAACAATTGCACGCCGGTGTAGACGTGCCCTGGGCAAATCTCGCTCTCGATTGCGGCTTTTACGATCAATCGCACTTTGCCAATGACTTCCGGGCATTTTCGGGCGTGGATGTGACCACCTATTCCACCCGGCGGACCCAGTGGGCCAACCACATCGTGGCGGAAGAGAGTGCTTCTCTCCAGCGATTTGCCGCGGATTGAGCGTTGGGACCCTGCGCCCGCAAAATTTCCGATTTTTCCAAGATGTGCGGTGGCGCGATCAGGAATATTGGAAAAGCGGCCCCATCGAGACTGCTCCTCAAAGAAGAACGTCCAGCACGAATTCACGATCGGGTGACCGCCAAGGAGATTTTTTATGTCAACCCAGGCAAATGCATCCGCTGTGGCATCCGCCAGCACTGAGACGTCCCGGTCCACCATCATGCCGGCCCTTCGCTACAGGAATGCGCCGGCGGCTATCGACTGGCTGTGCCAGGTGTTTGGTTTTCGACGCCACGCCATCTATACCAACCCCGACGGTTCGATCGGCCACGCCGAGCTTACTCTCGGCGGCGGCATGATCATGCTGGGGTCGGAAAAGAACGATGAGTACGGGCGCGGATTCAAGTCGCCGGCCGAGCTTGGCGTGGAAACCCGCGGCGCCTACATCGTGGTCACCGATGCCGATGCCGTGTTTGCCCGCGCCCAGGCTGCCGGAGGCACGGTGGTGCGCCCGCTGCAAAATACCGGTTACGGAAGCCGCGAATTTACCGTGAAGGACCCCGAAGGACACTCCTGGAGCGTGGGGACATACGATCCATGGGCAGTGCATGCCGGCTGAACCAGGCGAACCAGTTTTCCGCGGGATCATCGCGTCCCGATAGCGGATAATCGGACCATGGCGCATCTCGAGGAAGTCGCCGCGGCTCTTGACTACTACGTGGCCGATGTCTTCACCGACACGGCGCTGGCCGGGAATCCGCTGGCGGTGGTGATGGACACCGTGGGCCTCGAAACAGAACGCATGCAGGCGATCGCGCGCGAATTCAATCTGTCGGAGACGACGTTTGTCCGGCGCCGGGCTGCCGAAGTCGAGCAGGCCGAGGGCGTGCGGGTACGCATTTTCACCACCCACGAAGAACTGCGCTTTGCGGGCCATCCCACGCTGGGCACTGCCAGCCTGTTGCACAAGCTTGCGCCGGAAACCGTGCTGGATCACACGGTGCGCCTGGCCCTGAACGTGGGTCCGATCGCGGTGCGTTTCGCTGCGCAGGCCGCGCGCTCCGACGCGCTGTTCGGGGAGATGACGCAGCGCGACCCGGAGTTCGGCGCGGAACTCGATGCGGGCACGGTGGCCCGGCTGATAGGCCTTGGCGCCAACGACCTCGATCCTGCCGCTCCGCCACAAGTGGTTTCTACCGGGACGGCGTTCGCGATCATCGTCCTCCACTCGCCTGAGGCGCTGGGCCGCCTTGAAGTCAACCACCGTGAGGCGAACGCCTTTTTGCAGGACTACGGAGCGCGCTGGTTCTATGTGCTGGCGCCAATGCCCGACGAAGCCGGGAAGGGCGCCAGGAGCAACTGGCGGGCCCGCATGCAATTCAACGGTGGAGAGGATCCGGCCACGGGTTCGGCCGCAGGATGCGCCATCAGCTATCTTGTGGCTCGGCGGCTGGTTCCCGAAAGCGAGTCGGTGCACCTTCGCCAGGGCATCGAAATCGGCCGTCCGAGCGATCTTTTTCTTTCTGCGCGGCGCGGAAAATCCGGCGTGACCGATGTTCGGGTCGGCGGCAGCACTGTTCTTGTGGCAAAGGGAAAGCTTTTCCTGCCGTGATGCACATGCTTTTGAACAGGAATTCACTTAGTTAACCCTTAACTGTGTTAGACCTAGCTCTTTTCCAACATTCGCGCTAGATTTCCACCCCCATTTGCGCTTAAATTTCGCCCCTTTACACGCCGTTCCGATGCACGTACATTTTCCAAGCATTGGAAGAAATTTAGCTGAGCTTTCCGTATCCAGGATGGCTCGGAATCTTCGAGCAAGCTGGCCACAGGGAAGCGGATCCCCGGGTCCCCGATTGCAGTGAAATGGGATCGTGTGCATCTACGCCCGCCAGGGTCGTAGGCCGCGGCGCATTTTCCGAAAGCAAGAATCGGACCCCGGGTGTCGTCGCGCTCGTGTGTTGCCTACTACAAATAATCCGGAACCGTCCATCTGCCCTTAGTGCGGAGCGCGGAGTTGCGTTTCAACTCACTCGATTAAACGAAAAAGAAGGAGTGTGCCCCCACATTATGCGTCCTAAGAAAATCATTCTTTGTGTCGACGACAACGAGCAGGAGCTTTCCGTGCTCAAGTTCACGCTGGAGACCAACGGATACCGCGTCATGTCGGCCAGCAACGGCCATGACGCCATCGGTATTTTTGCCGACACCACCGTAGACCTGGTCTTGTCCGATTACATGATGCCGCAGATGAACGGAGATCAACTGGTGATCCGCCTGAAACAGATAGCTGCGCACGTGCCGATGATTCTTCTGGGTGATCCCCAGAAGATGGGAGATCAACTTCATGCAGCCGATGCGCTGCTGGCGAAAAAGAATTGCTCGCCGCACGACTTGCTGGAGCGGATCAAGATCATGAGCGCCCGCAAACGCGGGCCCCGCAAAGGCGCCACCCGCATGACCTCGCCGCAACTGGCGGTGGCGCTGTAAAGGCAGGAACCGGGAACGGGGAACGGCGAATGCTCCAAATCACGTTCAACGGAAAATGCATCCTTGGCCGTCTGTTCGATTGCTTGCTGAGAACACATGCGGCCCCGGCACTGCACTCCATTCCCCGTTCCCGGATCCCTCTTCCCTGTCTCTTTGCTTTTCGCACTTGACGACGCCCTGCGGGCCTCTGCATACTCCCGAACTAGCCCCATTGTGCGGTTTCGTTTGACGCTCGCGGGACAGGCTTTCTATGGATCTCGTACTGGTTCGTGTGTTGTTTGTTGCCTTACTGACAACAGTTTGTTATTTCCTTCGCCCCTTCGGTCTGCCTGGTTGGATGAGTGCCTGCGCGGGAGGTGTCGCCTCCTGTGCGGTGATCATTTTCGAATTCCGGGTCAGGGCGCTCACCCTGCGCCGGCTGATAGGAGCCGTTGCCGGCAGCATCCTGGGAATTATCGGCGCGGCCCTGTTTTGCTGGGTCCTGCGCTCCGCTCCCTTGGGCGGACGCACCATGGCGGCCCTCGAGATCTTCGTTCTCCTGCTGATGACCTACGTGGGCCTGCTGGTCGGCGCCAGCAAGGGCGACCTGTTGAACTCATCGGCCCTGGGGTTCATCTTTAGCGGCGAGAAGCCGACGCGCAAGGCAGCCAAGGTGCTCGACACCAGCGTAATTATCGATGGGCGCATCGCGGATATCGCCGAAGCGGGCTTTATCGACGGCACCATGGTGGTGCCGGAGTTTGTCCTGCGCGAGTTGCAGGTGGTGGCCGATTCGACCGACGGTTCCAAACGCCAGCGCGGCCGACGCGGACTCGACATGCTGCAACGCATGCAGTCCAACCCCAAGGTGCAGGTCCAGATCGTTCCCGACGACTTTCCATCCATCCGCGAGGTGGACCTGAAGCTGCTGGAGCTAGCCAAGAAGTGGGAAGCCAAGGTGGTGACCAACGATTTCAATCTCAACAAGGTGGCCCACCTGCATCGGGTTGAGGTACTGAATATCAACGACTTGGCCAACGCGCTCAAGCCCGTCGTCCTGCCCGGCGAACGCATGAATGTGCTGATCCTGAAAGAAGGCAAGGAGTACAACCAGGGGGTCGGTTACCTGGACGACGGCACCATGGTGGTGGTGGATCACGCGCGCAAGATGATCGGCCGGAATGTCGATATTTCGGTGACCAGCGTGCTCCAGACCGCCAGCGGCAAAATGATCTTCGGCAAGATGGACGAGAATGGCAAATCCACCGAAGGGCCGCGTACCACCCCCGTCGAAATCACGCACTGAATCTCGAAATAAGAAATTCTTGGCTATTTGAGTGATTTTCCGCGCGCCCGCACCGGAGTTGCACTGACAGCAATCGCATTCTCGAAACTTACGCTACCACTGCGACGTCCCGTCGTACTTGGCGGTTTGATGAAATCGTAGTGCCCGCGCGGCTCAGGAGACCGGTCCCGTCATCCGGATTTCGCTGAACTGGATCACCGGCTCAATGTCGGTGTAGCTGCGAATATCGCCCTGCAGCTGGTCGGCCACCGGAGTAAGGGCCTTGAGGAAGTCTTCAGCGTTTTCGCAGGTGAACCCGCAGATAGCGGCAAAGGGGGGCGTGTCGTCCGGGCCGGGACCGGGAACCCCGATTTCAACCGTAATGGCCTTGATCGCCGGACCAAGCAGAGCTGCCGCCATCGGCATGTGAGTGTTCAGATAGTACTCGACATCGAAGTGGGTGCCGAGCCCGGTGGGGTAAAGAATGCTGACCTTGACCATTGTCCCTTCAGGCTACCCGAGGTTTAGTACTTCTGCACCTTGGGGTCGATCTCGTCGCTCCACGCCAGAATGCCGCCGGCCAGGTTGGCGACCCGCGGATAGCCTTGCTGCTTCAGGTACTCGGCAATGCGCTGGCTGCGGGCCCCGGAGCGGCAGTGCACCACCACCTCGCGGTCGCGGTCGATCTCGGCCATCCGCTGGGGTACGTCGTTCTGGGGGATGAGCTTTCCGCCAATCTGGGCGATCTGGTATTCATACGGCTCGCGCACGTCGATGAGCTGTACGCTTTCGCCTGCATCCAGCCGCCGCTTCAGTTCCTTCACCGTCATCTGCGGGATGCCGTTCTTCATGCTGCTCTCCTGAGGTGTTTCCGGCACGATGCCGCAGAACTGGTCGTAATCGATGAGTTCCTTGATCGTGGGTTGATCGCCGCACACCGGGCACTCGGCATTCTTGCGCAGCTTGAGCTCGCGGAAGCGCATGTTCAGCGCATCCACCAGCAACAGGCGCCCGATAAGAGGGTCGCCGTTCCCCAGGATAAGCTTGATCGCCTCGGTTGCCTGGATCACGCCGACCAGGCCGGGCAGAATGCCCAGGACTCCGCCCTCGGCGCAACTGGGCACCAGGCCGGGCGGCGGCGGTTCCGGATAGAGGCAGCGGTAGCAGGGACCTTCTTCGGTCGCGAACACGCTGGCCTGGCCCTCGAAACGGAAGATGGAGCCGTACACATTGGGCTTGCCCAGCAGCACGCAGGCGTCGTTGACCAGGTACCGGGTCGGGAAGTTGTCGGTGCCGTCGGCGACAATGTCGTAATCCTTCAGAATGTCGAGGGCGTTGGCGCTGGACAGCATGGTATCGTGCTTGACGATACTCAGACTGGGGTTCAGCGCGGAAAGCTTCTCGGCTGCCGAGTCAAGCTTTTTGCGCCCGATGTCGCGGGTCGAGTGGATGATCTGGCGCTGCAGGTTGCTGGCGTCCACGACATCGAAATCCACCAGGCCCAGCGTGCCGATGCCCGCAGCGGCGAGATAAAGCGCCAGGGGCGAACCAAGGCCGCCGGTGCCCACACAAAGCACTCTTGCGGCTTTCAGCTTGCGCTGCCCCTCCATTCCAACTTCGGGCAGGATCAGATGGCGGGAATAGCGCGCCAGGTCGTCGGTAGTCAGCTCGGGCAGCACGGTGGGTGGAGTGATGGTAGCCATATCAGTTCACAATTCGTAGTTCCCAGTTGTCCAGTCGTAGCGCCCAGCTCGCTGCGATCGTGTTTGGTAACAGGGCACGACTTCCTTCGTGCCGGAATTCCCCAAAAGGAGCCCGGGCTTTAGCCCCAGAGGGTTGCGCTGGCGCCCCCGGCGATCGAGGGGATGATCGAGAGCGTGTCGGTCGAATTGACCGCTGTGGCTTCCTTCGCCGGAAGATAACGCACGTCCTCGTCGTTCAGGTACAGGTTAACAAAGGCGCGCAGCTTTCCCTCGCCGGTGAACAGGTGCTTGCGCAGTTCGGGATGGTTCCGGGTGAGCCCGCTGAGGGCGTCGGAAACGGTGGCGGCCTCGATATCGATGCTGTCGACCCCGCCCACATAAGTGCGCAAGGGTGTTGGTATGAAGATGATCATGTTCGAAACCAGCTGTTCTTGCCCACCCTGGGCAGCCCACCGGTGCTTCTTTGATGATAGGAGGAGGTTCGTCGAATCAGGAACTCCGTCCCGCAAAATGAGACGAGCGGCCCGGAGCGCGGCCGTTGAAAAGCACGGCCAAACTTGTTTTTAACCCTCGCGCAAACCCGGGTTCGGCTATACTCGCCGTGTCTTCAGCGGCCCGTCCCTTCTGCATCTGCAATTCCTGGAGGGTGCAAATGGCCACCGTCTCCGGAACACGATCCTCGATGATCGCTCGCGTGCCAGGCAGCCGCTTCGATCATGCATTCTTCCTTGCGATATCGGTGGCTCTGACCGCCGCCATGGCAGTGGGATTTGCCAGGACCTACTTTCTGGCGGGAGTTTTCCGCGCGAAGCTGCCGCATCCCATCGTCCACATCCATGGCGTGATCTTCACGTTGTGGTTCGTGGTGCTCGTGACTCAGGCGGCGCTGGCCTCGATCCATCGCGTGGACCTGCACCGCAGGCTGGGCATCGCCGGTATTGTGATTGCATGCCTGATGGTGCTGTCGGGAACGATGGTTACCGCCGAATTCCTGGCGCGCAACCCCAGCAAACTGATCGGCCTGGTCGCCGTAATGCCGGTCACGGAGCTGGGAGGCTTCGCGGTGCTCGCGGCCGCGGCATTTCTCAATCGCCGAAATCCCGCGGTCCACAAGCGTCTGATTGTGCTGGCCACCGTAAGCCTGATGGGTGCGGCGCTCGGACGCATGGAATTCCTTCCCGCCTGGGAATTTCACCGCGCTGCGGCCATGCGCCTGTTTTGGGGCTACACCTACGTCTTTATTGCGGCCCTGGTTGTGTACGACATTTGGTCCACCCGCAGGCTGAATCGAGCAACCGTCGGGGGCAGCTTGTTCCTGATCTCGGTGCAACAGATAGCGCTGCTGCTATGGACCACGACACCCTGGATTGCCTTCGTCCACTGGATGCAATCGTGGGGACACTTCTAAGAATCGGCGCCGGCATGTCAAAACAGAGGGAAACGTTGTTCACAAAGCCGGGCACACCGGCGCCACGAACTTTATAAGGACCGCGGCAAACAAACATAAGAGTTGAACTTTGTCATCGCCAATCAACGCTGCAATGCTGGTTGCCGCGTTTCCTTGTGCTTGGCGTCCCGCGATGCCAAATAGATCGAAATCACCGTAATGTCGTCATTCTGGCCGAAGCGTTTCGCGGTCTGTGCGATGTAGCGCGCCGGTTCGTTGCTGACCTGCTGGGTGCGTTCGAACCCGAACAGCTCGCCGTCCGCATTGGTGGCTTCAACCACGCCGTCCGACAGGAAGATCAGGCGGTCTCCCTGCTCGAGCTCGAAGGTGCACTGGTCGTAGGTCATGCCGGGGATCACGCCCAGCGGCAAGCCGGGAGGCAACTCGACTTCGCGGCCGTCGCGGTAGGGGCTCAGGTGGCCCGCGTTGGCGATCTCCATCTTGCCGTCGCGGTAGATCCGGGCGCAGAGGCAGGTGGCAAAGGTGGCGACCGCGTCCTTGGCCACAAGGGCGTCCAGGGCCGCCCCCGAGCCGAGCATCACATGGTTGAGATGTTTCAGGATGGTCGCCGGCTCGTGCGATAGCTCGTTGCGGAAAGCGCCCACCAGCGTGCTGGCGTTCATGGCCGCCTGCAACCCCTTCCCGCTCACGTCGCCGACCACGATCAGCATCGATCCGTCTTCGACCGGAAGCACCTGGAAGAAATCGCCGCCCACGCCGCTCACCGGGACATAGGCGCTCTCCAGCATGAAATAGCTGTTGGAGGGGAGCTGGGTGGGAATCAGCATGGCCTGCACGCTGCGTGCCGCGGCAATTTCAGCGTTGGACCGTTGCTCATCCTGGCTCACGCGCACAAAGCGGTAAAGGATGACCGCGATGACGCTGGACAGGAAGATCATGTAGGTCGCGTGCCCAGTGGAATACTCGATGGGCCCGAAGTGGAAGTGGTGGTAGGCGAACTTCTCTGACACCCAGTGCTTCCCGGCCATGTAATCGAGAACGGTATCGATCGAGTCGGCCGTCGCCGCCAGGAAGAACGGAACGAGCATGATCCCCGCCTCGCGGAATCCGTTCCGCCAGGAACGCAACAGCAAAACAGTGATCGATACGCAGAAGATGACTTGTGCGCTGACAGAGAGAACCTGGTAGATGGTTTGCAGGCCGACCAGCGATATAAAGGGGAGGATCAGGACGGCGATCTGGAACCCGCGGGCAAATTGCCGGCGGCCGGTTCCGGCAAAGCGCAGCACGAACTCGAGGGTGGTGGCCATGAAGATGCGACCCACCCAAAGGCCCAGCACACCATAGACCTTGGAGGGAATCAACGCCAGCTGATTCAGTAGCTCGACGGAGCCCATGAGGGTGGCGCTGAAGCAGAGCAGGGACAGCCAGAGGTACTCGGAGTGATGGCGCTGCGCCAGGTAAAGAATCAAACCCAGCGCGGCGACGCCGAGGAAGAGGAACGTCACCCCCATCTCCGCGATCACGTGCTGGTCCCAGTGACGGGCGGTGGCCAGGGCAAGCCGGTCGGCGATATCGTCCGCAGCGCCCGCCTCCACCCCATCGAGAAGGCCATGGGAGATGGGGATGCCGGGAGCCGCCCAGGTTCGGATGGCAATCACCGTTGGAGCGTTTCCAGACTGGGTTAGGGCCACATCGAGCGGCGGAGACAGATACATCGAAGGCGAGTCGGTCATGCCGCGGGTGTGGCCGACTTCCACTCCGTTGACGAAAACAGCCAACTGGCCGATGGTATGAGGCGTCACCAGCAGGTGAAGCGGGTCATGGTCGGACGCATTTCCGAGAGTGAGTTGCTGCGACGGGATGCGGAGCCGGTACCACGCGTACCCGGCATAGGTCTCGAAGCCCTGGTCGGAAAGAGATTTGTCCAGGGTGACGGTGAGCCAGCTGGCATCGTCCAGTCCCGGATCGGCCCAGCGCGGATCGTCCCCCATCTGGAATCGCCACGGCCCATCGAGCTGAACCACTCCGTGCATCGCGGAGGGCGCGGGGTTGGCGGGAGCGGCCCCCGGGCTCTGCGAACCCTGCTGGGCGCCGGCGGCACACACGACGAGAGCCCAGGCGAAAACCGCCAGCCACCGGCAAAGAAATGTTCGCAATGGGAACAAATTGACTCGTCGCGCGAACTTCATGGTTATTCAAAGTTTAGACCAGGATGGGCAGAAGCACGACTCGGCAAATGTGACGGAGAACATTCTGGAGCAGCGAACGTTGCGAACAGGCAGTGCCGGTGTGCAGACCGGCTCTCCCTGGCGTCGGTACAATGAGAGGCATGACCGCGGCGCCGATGGTGGATCTGGTAGGAGTAGGGCTGAACGCCACCGACACGCTGATCTCCCTCGCCAGCTACCCGGTCCGAGGGTCAAAAACCGAATACCGCACCGTGTCGACCATGCCTGGCGGGCAGACTGCCTCGGCCGTGATGGCATGCCAGTCCTGGGGGTTGAGAACCCGCTATGTGGGGAGGCTGGGGGACGACGACGCGGGACGCCTGCATCGCCGCGAGTTTGCCCGCACCGGCGTGGATGCGCGCATTATCGAGGTTCCCGGAGCCGCCAGCCCGCAATCGCTCATCTTCGTCGACGGCGGGGGCGAGCGCACGGTTCTCTGCCGGCGTGATGATCGCCTGCTCCTCCAGCCCGCCGACCTGGACCGTTCGTCGATCGTGAATGCCCGCGCGCTGCACGTCGACGGCTACGAAACCGCGGCGGCAACCCTGGCCGCCCGGTGGGCCCATGACGCCGGCGTCCCGGTGATTGCCGATCTCGATGAAACCTATCCCGGCGTGCACGAGCTGCTCCCCTTTATCGACTACCTCATCGTCAGCCGGGACTTTCCGGGGCGGCTGACGGGCGAAGCGAACCTGGAACGCGCCCTGCGCCGGATGCAGGAGCGCTATGGATGCCGCCTCACGGCGGCGACCCTTGGGCAAGAGGGAGTGCTGGCATGGGACGGCAAGCGATCGTATCTGCATGCCGCCTATCGCGTGGCGGTCGTGGATACCACCGGGGCCGGCGACATCTTCCATGCCGGGTTTATCTACGGCTTGCTCCAGGAATGGACGCTGGAACGGCAGCTTGATTTCGCCTGCGCCGCCGCGGCTTTGAATTGTACGTGCTCGGGTGCGCGGGGAGGGATTCGCACGGTTGCCGATGTAGAAACGCTGATGGCGACCACTCCGCGGTATGAGCCGGAATCCCTGGCGCGCGCGGCAGACTGAGGTGAGCAAGTTTGAAAACCACGGGGAATGCGCGTTCCGCCCCACTCACACGTCAATAGGGCTCATTTTCACCTCCCTCAATTCAGAGGATTTAAAGCCCGATTCGCACTGCAGATTATTATCCCGTCAGGGCTCACAATAAATGCATGCCTTCCGCGATCATGTTGGCCATCTCCACGCCCGACGGCAAAAGACCAGAACGAAATAGCTGCTTTTTTGTTCGGAAAGGATTGAAGACCCGGGACTTGGCACCGGTCTGACTGTCTCGCCATTCTCTCCCACGAGCTGTGAAACTGTGAGAGGCGGAAAACCATGGCCGATCAATCACTTCCAGGACAGGCGCTCCACAGTTTCACAGTTCTTCCCGCAAAAGAACCTCAAAACGTGACGCAAATCACTTTTGAGGAGTGCTGCAAATCACTCTCGCTCAACCGCTCCATTGGCACCAAAGTCTACCCCCTCCGGAATCACCGAGACTGCCTACCGTTAGAAGCCGGGTGGTTGTTCCGCCGCAACGTTGAATGCGCTCTCCAGTGCCATGCCCGCCTGGGCGACCGTGCCCTCATCGAACAGGCGTCCGACCAGGCACACGCCGTGCGGAACGCGGCGCGGCGGAGAGAACTTCGGGAGCGGATGCTTCGGATCGGGCGCCCAATCGGTACGCGCCTCCGAGACTTCGACGAAGCCGGCGCGCAACACGAGCGCCGGATGCCCGGTGAAATTCGTGATGGTGAGGATCTCGTCGCGCAATGCGGGGACCAGCAGCAGATCGACGTTCGAGAAAATGCGCGCCATCTCCACGGCAACTTTGCGACGAAAGCGATCGGCCTGCACGAAGTCGACAGCGGAGAGGAATCTCGACTGCCGGAACACGTTGGGCCAGGCATCCGGAACCTGCATCCTAAGCAGGTCCACCTTGTGGCTCAACGTGAGTTCCTGAAACGCCGCCGCCGCTTCGCTGAACAGGATCAGGTTGAGACAGTCGTATGGCCAATCGGGAAGCGATACCTCGACCGGCGTCATGCCAAGCTTCTTCACGGTTGTGAGGGCCGAGCGATCGACATCGGTCGCGGGCGGATCTTTCATCCACGCGGGGAAATATCCGACGCGCAAGCCGGCAACGCCGGCACCGGCGCGAAACGAGAGGTCACTGGGAACACTGGCCAGGTCGCCAGGATCGGGTCCGGAGATGGCCTTGAGAACGAGCATCGTGTCTTCGACGCTCCGGGTCATAGGGCCGAGTTTGTCGAGCGACCAGCACAAGGTCATGGCTCCGGTGCGGGGAACGCGGCCGAACGTGGGGCGAAGACCCGTGATGCCGCAGCGCATGGAAGGGGAGACGATGCTGCCTTCGGTCTCGCTGCCCATGGCGAACGCAACCAGGCCGGCTGCGACCGCCGCGCCCGGGCCGGCGCTCGAGCCCGACGAGCCTTCTTCGAGCAGCCATGGATTCATGGTCTGCCCGCCGAACCAGATGTCGTTGAGGGCCAGCGCGCCGAGGCTCAACTTCGCGACGAGAATAGCGCCGGCCGCATCCAGCCGCGCAACCACCGTGCTGTTGGACTTGGGAACGCGATTCTTGTATGGCTCCGCGCCATAGGTAGTGGGAATGTTCGCCGTGTCGAGCAGGTCCTTGGCGCCCCAGGGAATCCCGTGCAGAGGCCCGCGGTAATGCCCGGCGGCGATCTCGGTGTCGGCCTGGCGAGCCTTGGCGAGGGCGTGTTCGCGGGTCAGGGTAATCACGCAGCGCAACTTTGGATCAAAACGCTCCAGGCGTTCGAGATAAATCTGAGTCAGGCGCTCGGAGGTGAGCGCCTTGCTCTCGATCCAGCGCGACAGCCGGGCGACGGTCGCGTAGGCGATGGCTGCATCATCCGATGGCAGAGATGCTTCTGCCGCTGAACTGCGAATGAAAGTCGTTTCACGTGCGGGCTCTTGCTTACGGGTGACGATGCCCGGCTGCGCCGGGTTCCAAAGCGTAGCTGGCGCCAGCGTGTCTTCAAGAACCACCTTGCGCGGTCCTGCGCGGAACTCATAGCTGGGCGCCATTTGCATGCGCCAGTTGGCGGCGGCTTCTTCGCGCTCGGCGGAAGTCATTTCCACTTGCACAAGTTTTTCGGCCTGCGCGAAGGCGGCGGAAGAGACTTCGGGACCGACGGCGTTTGCCGTTCCAAAGGCGGGCGGGGCGCCGGGTGTGGGCTGCGTTTGACCTGTGTCTGGGGCCTGCGCGGAGGCGGCTTCCAGAGCAGCCGTCAGCATTCCCAGCGAGCTGTAGGTGAGAAACTCCCGGCGCGTACGCGGCATGGGCGGGTGTCCTTACTGCCGATTGTAAGACGTGACCCGGCCCCAGGATTAAGGAAAGAAGGCGATTGCAAAGCGTCGGTGGCGCGGCGAACTGCAGGTGAAGCTGGAGCGTTATGGCTTTACAGAGATTTACAACGATGCGCCGTCTTCGAAATCCGTTTCAAAGGCGACGGCAGGTCCTTCGCTCCGTTTGTCGGTCCATTCGCGGCAAACATTTGCTCAGGATGAAAGCGCCCTTAGGACACGAACTTCCATTGTGGAACACGGGCTCAACGACCAGGGATTTGAGTGCACGTTTCCTGAGAGCTGACGGGCAGCCCCTCAAAGCAATCCGCGGCACATCGTTTATCGGCTCTTGGCCTTTTGCGCTGCCCAGCGCTTGCGTTGCGCGTCGGCAATGCGCTTGCGAGCTTCGGGACTGAGTACGCGAGACTTCCTGCCTTTAGCAGACGCTTTCCTGTTTTTACGCTGGTTTACGCTCGAGGAACCGGAGCCGGCCAAGAGGGAGCGAACCTGAGTTAGCCGTGCAATTTCGGAATCAATCTGGGCAAGTATAGATTCAATCGCCATAGCGTTGAGGATAACTCACTCAACTCGGATTTGCATAGGACGTCACATCAGTATCGATAGTTATCCAAAGTAATACGCTTTGATTCGGGTTTTCCACGCTCTGTTCCACTTTGCTTTCCCGAGAAAATAGAAAGTCATCTTCTTCCCCCTGGGCTCAGGAATCCTGTTTAATCGCGTTCTTCGGCCAGGGCAAGATGACAAGCTGGTGATTGGTTCGCTTTCAGTAAATCAGCTTGAGGGAGAACTGAATCTGTCGTGAATTGCCGGCTGTTTTGCCGATCTCTCCGAAACCTGTATTCGGGAGAATCCTTGCCGTATCCTTCGTATGATCTACCACTACCTGGAGTGTGTTCGACGGCAGGCCCATAGTAACAATATTGAACAGGTTGAAGAACTCCGAACGGAACTGAAGGTCCATGCGCTCGGCCCCGCTTTTGCGCCGCCCGAATGGAGTGTCTTTAATAAGCGCAAAATCGAAGTTATAAAATGCTGGCCCGCGGAACGTGTTGCGCCCCAATGTGCCGAAACGGCCCTGGTTCGGACCGCTCCCGCCGGAAACAAACGCGGGAATGGAGAAGAAATCGACGCCGTTGTTGCCGCCCTGGCCGAAATAGTCCTCACGCACCTTGCGCGCCGTAGAAAGACGCGGCTTCGCAATTTGGTCGGGGCGATCCACGCCGCCGGCTCCGTAGCCGGTTTGTTGAATCCCGGAGTAAACCGTGAACGGCGAACCCGAACTGATGCTGGAGATGCTGAGCAGTTCCCAGCCATCGGTGACTTTTCTCGAAACGGGCTGAAGGAAGTTCACCGATTCGAGGTGCATATCCTGCGCGATGCTCAAACCGAGGCTATGCGTGACGTCGAAGTTCGATGGCCCTTTTTCAGAATGATCATCGAATGGGTCCATCGAGGTTCCGGAGGTGACCGCGCCCGTCGATCCGGTGCCAGGAAGGACAAAGCTGGTATCGTCGATCGACTTACCCCAGGTATAACTTGCCTGTACCCCGGGTCCGCCGTGACCTACGGTGCCCGAGAGAGAGGTCTGCAGGGCATGATAAGTCGAGTGCGAGTTAGCAAAGATGACGGTTTCCACGCCAAATCCGCCAATCACATTGCCGGCGCTGTCGAACTGTGTCTGCGGGGCAAAACCCGGCGATGCCCCGGGAAACGCATTGGGGTAGCTAAAGTGGGGAAGCTTTTCGCTGGCGGTGCCCACGTAGGCGGCATCCGCGGTAAGATTGCCGATCTTGCGCTCCAACCCTGCTGTCCAGGTGTACATGGTGGCGTTGTCAAAAGATGCGTCGATGCCCTGCAGGGTCAAATCGCTAAAAACATGGGTGAGATTGGCAAGATCGTTTTGATAGCGCTCGACATCCATCGGCGTGTTGGAAGGAACCTGGGTCGGCTTCCACTTGGCGTAGATGTCCGTGCCCGAAGGCGTATATACGTGCGGTAACTGGTTGGAGGTGATTTGAAAACCATACTGGATGGGTGCGGCGCTGGTGGCGATTACCCGCGGATAAATCGAGATGGGAGTAGCGCCGGTGAGAAAGTTATCCTGCCAGATATTGGGCGGAATCACCATGATGCCCCCGCCGGCATGCGCCTGGAGCTTGTCTGTGACTTGCATCGAGAGTTGCACGCGGGGCTCAAATGCGCGCCAGTTGGTGCGGTACCCGGGCTGCGGATTCACCACATATTGCTGAACGCCGTTGATGGTATGGAAGGACGAGGTGCGATGCGCGCGCTCGGTGATGGGCGTATAGAGATCCCAGCGCAAGCCGTAATCGAGCGTGAGGCGGGGAGTGATTTTCCAGGTATCCTGCGCATAGGCGCTGACGTTGTTGCGGTTGATGGCGGCAGGACCGATGTGTTGGCCGCCGGAAAAGCCGGGCTCAGGAATGTCGGTGGAATACGCGAACGGGCTCCCGGAAAGGAACGCAGAAAGCGTGTCGGGCAGCGGGTCGCCGACTTGAATATCGTGCATGCCGCTCGCGGATGGAATTGCCTTGGTGGCATACGCCGTCCCGCCACCGAAGTCGTATTCGCCATTCGGACTCATTCCGAAGTAAGTCGTATCGCGATTGACGCGAATGTCCACACCGGCTTTGAACGCGTGGTTACCGCGAGTGTAGGTGATGTTTTGACGGCCCTGGAAGAGGTTGGCATAGGCTTGCTCCACCGATCCGGCGGGAGTATTGAAAGCTTCGAAAATTCCGTCGAGAAACTTGATGCCGGGGTCCGTGTAGTCAAAAGTGGGAAAGCCGGGCGTGGACCGCTCGATGCTGATCGATGACTCCAGCGTAAGGCGCGGAGAAACCGTGCGTGTATACGTCCCGACCACGTTGCGCTGGCGATCAATGTATTGGATCCCGAAGGAAGGGTCGATCGCGGTCTGATCCGGGTTGGTGGTGGGTCCGGTCAGGTTGTCCAAAACGAAACGCGCCAAAAATTGATCCTTGGGCGAGAATCTGTGATCGATGCGAAGCGAGAACTGGTTGGCTTCGGTGGTGACCTTGGAGGCGGTGGCATAAGTGCGGTCGCCGTATGTGCCCGCGGTGTAGTTGGGGTTCGGATAGCGCGCCAGGATTGCGGCGATCGATGGATTCACCGGCACATTCAGAGTGTCCGTCGAGCCATCGGGAAATGTCAGCGTATCGATGCCGGATCGTTCTGCCGCGGTGGGCACCGGCATCACCTGCGTAGTGCCTAGCACCTGGCGAAAGCCCTGGTATTGGGTGAAATAGTAAGTGCTCTTGCGCCCATCGTAGACGTGCGGAAGGAAAACCGGCCCGCCATTGGTGAAGCCAAATTCGTTGCGGCGAAAAGGCGGAATTCTGCCCGGGTACGCCGGGGTGGGATGGTCGAAATAGTTGCGTGCATCGAACGCCGAGTTACGCACGAACTCGAAGACCGATCCGTGAAATCCGCTTGCGCCGGAGCGAGTGACGATGTTGGTAGACCCGGCGCCGCCGTGGCCGACTTCGGCGGGCATCCACCCTGAGCTCGACTGAATCTCCTCCACTGCGTCGACATTGAAGTTGGAAAAAGTGGAGCCGCCCATCTCGGGATCGCTGATGTCGGCGCCGTCCATGGCGAACGTTGCTTCGACTCCACGTTGTCCGTTGATGGCGAATTGAGCTGTAAAGTTGGTGGCGCCATTGGAGTCGGTCATGGTTCCCGCGGCCAGCAGCAGCAGCTGGCTGAAGTCGCGCTTGTTCAGCGGCAGTTCGCTCACGGCCTGGCTGGAGAGGGCCTCCCCGCCTGTACCGGCGGACTGCGCTGCCGCGGTCACGGTCAGCTCGCCGCGGCTGGTCACTTCCACGTTCACCGGAGGCGGGTCCGGTTGAAGATTGACCCCTTGCGCGTACTCGATGGTGCGCCCCTCGGCGACGATGGTCAGCTTGTACTGCCCGGGGGGAAGCGGCTTGAGGTGAAATTGCCCATCCGCGGCCGTTTTCGTCTCGGCACTTTCGTGATTCCCTGCAAGCCTGATTTGCGCTCCGGCAACGGGTGCGCCCGCGGCATTATGAAGGGTTCCATTCCAGACCGGGAGGGATGGCTCGTCCGCGTGCAGAGATGAAATCGCAACAAACAGGGCTGCGAAAACGAGGAGCCGGACTGATGTTGAAAGAGACGGGGCACTCCCGTAGACAGGAGCCGGGCGGTTCACCGATCCAGGTTTCACTTCTTTCACAACCTTTATGTTTGAAAGCGTTTGCGTAACCCAAGAAGTTCCGGGATTTTAACAAGGCCGCTGCGGTCGATTATATCGTGGACCTTTCTGCTGAAAGGTTTTGGCTGGTGTGGGCCGGGCTGCCGGCGTTGCAAACTGGCCCTGCCCTTCTACACTTGTCGAAGGATGACCGGAAGTCTGCCAGAAACCGACACGATTGCGGCCATTTCGACCCCTCCGGGGCGGGGTGGCATCGGCATTGTTCGCCTCAGCGGGCGACTGGCAACGACGATTGCAGCGCAGCTTGTGCGTCCACGCCAGGTCCTTGAACATGCGCGCGCAAGGCTGGCGGACGTATTGGATACAGCGGGCTCGGAAGGCGGATTGGCATCCGTCGACGAAGCCGTGGTAACGTTCTTTGCCGCGCCCAATTCCTACACGGCGGAAGACCTGGTGGAGATCGCGGCACACGGGTCGCCGGTGGTGCTCGATTTGTTGCTGCGGCGGGCGATCGGGTTTGGCGCACGTCTGGCTGAGCCGGGCGAATTCACCCAGCGCGCCTTTCTTTCCGGCAGACTGGATCTCACTCAGGCCGAAGCGGTTCGCGATCTGATTGAGGCGCAGACACTAACCCAGGTTCGC
>CAVPNO010000030.1:0-82810 GCA_963706455.1 uncultured Acidobacteriota bacterium
TCACAACGACTGCCCGTTGGCCGCCACAAGAGCAAGGAAAAAGATTTCTATATGCTGCTTTCGCACGCTCGATGTGTGCGCCGAGTTCGCTCAATTTTTCATCGAGATGTTCGTACCCGCGGTCGATGTGATAGACGCGGGTGACTTCGGTAATTCCGTCGGCCTTCAATCCCGCAAGCACTAGCGCGGCCGATGCGCGCAGGTCGCTGGCCATCACCGGTGCCCCGAGGAGACCATCGACACCATCGATTACGGCGGTCGCGCCCTCCAATTGCACCTGCGCACCCATGCGTTTTAGCTCCGCCACATGCATATAACGCTGTGGAAAAACATTTTCGGTGACGGAACTGGTGCCCTTGCTAATCGAGAGCAACGCACACATCTGCGCCTGCATGTCAGTGGGAAAGCCAGGGTACGGCGCAGTGGTCAGCTCCAGTGCGCTCGCGTCTCCGTTGGGCAGGATCGAAATCTCATGGTCCCCGATATCGATGTGAAAACCGCATTTCGCCAGCGCATCGGTGATTGCGCGAACATGCTCAGGTTCCACCGCTTGACGGTGACTCCCCTTCCTGCAATTGCACCTGCCACGAGAAATGTACCAGCCTCAATCCGGTCCGGGATTACTCTGTGTTCGGCTCCGTGCAACGCGGGCACACCTTCAATGATGATCCGGCGCGTTCCCGCGCCTTCGATCTTCGCGCCCATTTTGTTCAGGAACGTTGCCAGGTCGACCACTTCCGGCTCCTGGGCCGCTCCTTCAATAACGGTCACTCCATCGGCCAGCACGGAAGCCATCATCACGTTATCTGTCCCGAGGACAGTGGGACCGAATTTACTCTGCATGTTGATCACGGCTCCGTTCAATTTCGGAGCAAAAACCTTGATGTCGCCGCCCTCATGCGCGCACTGCTGCACCGAGCGCTTCGAAACCTTTAAGGTGCAAATCAATAGGTCGATCGCCGATGACGCACCCGCCCGGCAAAGCGACGGTCGCTTCCTTGCAACGGCCCAGCGACGGTCCAAGACACAAACAGAAGCGCGCATTTTGCGCACGATGTCGTATGCGGCGACCGAGTGGGTCTTTTCCGCAGTGACGCTTACGGTCCCGCTGGCACGTTCCACCTGCGCGCCCAGGATCGGGTTAGAATTTGCAGCATGTAGTGCGTGTTCGCTCCAGGTCGGGCACGCCGTGAACGATACAGGGCTCTCGAGTAAGCAATGTAGCGGCCAGGATCGGCAAGGAGGAATTTTTCGAGCCGCTGACCTTGATAGAACCGGAAAGCGGATGACCACCGTGGACGAGGATCTTATCCATACCTGGCAAAAAGGAACCGTGTCACGCCGTTATAATCGTTCTTCGAACAAATGTCGCGGTAATTTTTTTCCGCCAGAGCCGAAAGAAGCGTTTCGCTCTGGCCGAGTCCTATTTCCAAAGCCAGCATTCCACCGGGCAGGGGCCGCGATGGCGCCTGCGCTATCAATTCACGCAGTAGCTCGTCGCCTCGCTCGCCTCCGAATAACGCGATTTCCGGATCGTGCAACACCTCGGGCGAAAGAGCTTGCCGGTCCTGTGTCGAGATGTAAGGAAGATTCGCGACAACAAGATCGAAAACTCCTTCCACATTTTCGAGGAGATTGCTTTTCAGAAACCGGATCCGATCGCTCAAGCTTAGCCTGATGGCATTTTCTTGCGCCAGCGCGAGCGCAACATCAGAAACATCGACGGCCAGAATCTTTGCCTCGGGAAATTCCGCAGCGAGACTGAGCGCAATCACGCCGCTGCCAGTACCGACATCCACAATCTCGGATTTTGGATTTCGGATTTCAGATTTTAAGGAGTTGACGAGCTCTTCCGTTTCCGGCCGCGGAACCATCGCGCGTCTGTCGCATAGAAAAGTGAGTCCGCAAAATTCTACGGTGCCTAACAAGTGCTGGAGCGGCTCGCCTTTGCTGCGACGCTTCACCAATTCGCGCAACGGCGTGAGTTCTGTTTCAGTCAACTTCCGCTCGAAATCCAGATAAAGCTCGATTCGATTCCGCCCCAGCACTTGCGCGAGTAAATGTTCCGCATTCAGCCGCGGATTCTCGACGCCATGTTTCTTCAAATGCGCTGTCGCCCCTTGCAGTATTTCGAGCACAGTCATGCGTTGTAACCTAGGCGAATCCGTGGGTTGAGGAACAGGGCGCTGGGCGCTCTGCCCCTCTTTCTTCTGCCGTTCGCACTAAACTCACCGGCGCCCTGCTCTGATTCGCCGAGTCCCCAAGTCCCGCGAAGTGTCTCGCCCCGCGCTTGCGCAACGCCGTGACCGTTCGCGTTACCCTCACGCCACGTAAAGTGCAACACGCCACTACGGATTTCCCCTTGGATAAACCCTTCGATTTTGCCATTCGAGTAGCCACCCGTTACTTCGTCCCCCATGCGCAACAGCAGAAGGTCCATTCTGTCTTGCCCGCCCCCGGCGGCGGTTCTGCGCACCGCGAATAAACCATTGAAATCTGGTTCCTGGTGCGTGCCAGGAATGGTGAAGGCTGCTTTGCGCGGCTTGAGCTGCTCCACGTGCAGGCCGTCCACCCGCTCATACTCTGCCAGATGCGCAATCGGATTGGTGGTCCACTGAGGTGCGGCAAGGCGAAAATATTGCGCCAACATTTTCGAACGCTGCGTCCAGAGCGCCTGATTGGCTTGGTTGCGCGCGCAAACGAATCCGGCGCTTTTTCGATCGCGATGGCGAGCGCCTCAAGTCGTTCGGTCGTGACCGGATGATCCAAACCGGCAAGGTATTTCTGCCATTCGGCTTGGGTATTGAACTTGACCGGAGCAACATGTCCGCTGTGCTCTACGTCGAACCAAAACTCAAACCCTACTGGCACTTGGCCGACGCGCCGCATCATTTCGATGGCGAATGCGTCGGCCTCGATTTCCTGCTTCCGCTTTTCAATTGGATCGCGCAAATCGGTTCGATGTTTTTTCAACGCATGCCCCAATTCATGGGCGAGGAGAAAGTCGACTGTGTTTCCAAAATTCCGATCTGCGCGATTTGAAACCGCGCTTTCTTCGCGAGCGTTCTCGGGAACGCCGAGCGTGCGGAAAACCGCAGGAAGCGGAGCGCGCGGCGAGGCCACTGCTTCACGAAAGAGGTACCCGACATAATCGCGCACAGTCGTGCCGTCGTATCCATGAGCATTCAGCCAGGCATTCGCTACGCAGACATCCGAAAAGAACCGCAGCGAAAGTGCCGGCAAATTGACCTTACCATTTTCATAATAGAACTCGAATGGATCACCACGGTGACCCGTTGGAGGAACCTCGATCTTGACCTCACCAAGTGTACTGCGTTCCTCGTCGCTCAGCTGCGGCAGAATCGTATCGCGGTACTCAGCCTGTATTTGTTCGCTCCATCGCGCGGCATCCGTTTGCAATTTTTCCTGCGAATAAAGGCGCGACACATTCTGCCCGAACATGCTCCCGCCTGCTCCCGTCGTGATTACGAGCGCGAGAGCGAGGTACCTCTGCACAGCAGCCTACTTTCGTTGAAAATGATCGACCGCAGGTTGTGTCTTATCTGGCGGCGTACCGCCCTTCGCGAGCCAGTCACGAAAATCCTTGAGCTCGCCCCAGTCTTCGGCCCAGAGCGGCTCCATCAGCGCGACCTTGGCTCTAACCACAGCGCGTTCCACTTGTGGCCGCTCGGACGCGTTCGCGCCATCCAGTGCGCGGTTCAGAATGATTATGTCTTGCTGAGTTTCGTTTCGCATGCGCGCCCGATCCTCGTCAGTTTCAGGAGCGGAAACCGCACCTACGTAGCTGAAGCCGGCTGCGGCAACTACACCGGTGCCGGCACTTGGCGCACTCGACGCCCTTGGGGAACTTTGAGCGTTTGGAGCCGCTGCAGGAATGTTCACCTTCATTGGCTTGGCAAACGAATACGCGATCAGTCCGGAGCCAAAGATGGCGAAGAACACTCCAGGTCCCACCTTGCTCAACTTGACCTTGTTTGCACCGCCAAGGGAAAACTCGCCGCTGCCACCGTCACGTCCGCGCTTGCCGGGCAGACTAAGGGAAAGACGGTAGCCAAAATAGATCAACATCCCGCCGATTAGGATGCTAAGAATGCGCTGGAATGCTCCCATAAGAATGGTGAGCGATTGCGGGTCCATGCTCAGGTCTCTAACAAATCGTGATCTTCTCCGCAATCCCGATTTGCACGCGCTTGGCAGAGGCGATGAGCCTTGTTACGCGACAGCCGATTCTTTCAAACGTTCTGCGACATCGGCAGCTTGCAACGCGCTGATCAACTCGTCGAGATCGCCGTCGATCACGCGTTCCAGATTGTGAAGCGTCAGGCCGATGCGATGATCGGTGACGCGGTTCTGCGGGAAATTGTAGGTGCGGATTTTTTCTTCGCGGCCGCCGGTGCCGATCTGGCCGCGGCGTTGGGCGCTGTATTTTTCCGCTTCCTCGCGCTGCTTTCGTTCCAGCAAGCGCGCCCGCAAAATCGATAATGCGCCTTCTTTGTTCTTGATCTGGCTGCGACCATCCTGACAACGCACGATCGTGCCCGTCGGAATGTGCAGGACCTGCACGGCCGAATCGGTCGTGTTCACGCCTTGCCCGCCCGGACCGCCGGCGCGCGAGACTTCAATTCGCAAATCTTCCGGCTTCAATTCAAGATCGACGTCTTCCGCCTCCGGCAAGACGGCGACCGTCGCGGTCGATGTATGGATACGACCCTGCGCTTCGGTCGCAGGCACGCGTTGCACGCGATGGACGCCGCTCTCGTAACGCAGTTTTCGAAAGACCGATTCGCCCGAAACGCTGAAGATCACTTCCTTCAGGCCGCCCAGCTCCGAGGGACTCGATTCGAGGTCCTCGGTTTTCAGGCCGGCAGATTCGGCGTAGCGATGGTACATCCGGTAAAGATCGGCGGCGAAAATGGCAGCTTCGCTTCCGCCGGTTCCGGCACGAATTTCGACGATGGCGTCGCGGTCTTCGTTTTCATCCGGCGGCAGCAAGTGCGATCTGAACTTCGCGTTCGAGATCGGCTACCCGCTTTTCGAGGTCCGGAATCTCGTCGTCAGCCATCGCCGCGATCTCAACATCGCGCTGACATCGCCAGCTCGCGGTTGTCGTCCAATTGCTTGCGTGCAATTTCGAATTCGTCCCATTTCGCCAGCAGTTGTTTGATGCTCGCGTGCTCGCGCATGATCTCGCTCGCGCGCTTGCGATTGGAAAAAGCGCTGGGTCGGCAATATCGCGCTCGAGTTGTTCGAAGCGTTCGCGTTTGAGTTGAATAAGGGAGTCAAAGTCCATGTTTGTAGCCACGGCGCTCGCGTCGCCGGGAGCAGCCCGGGAGTCGCCGGCCGGCGGCTACAGCCAGCTAAGCTTTTTTCGGCCCGCGCCGGCCTTGGTGCTGCCGTAACGGCGGGCAAATTTCTCGACGCGCCCGGCCGTATCGACAAACTTCTGTTCGCCGGTGAAAAATGGATGACAAGCGGCGCAAATACCGATCTTAATATCGCGTCGCGTGGAGCGGGTGTGATACACCGCACCGCATGCGCACACGATATCGGTCTCGTAATATTCTGGATGGATGCCGGCTTTCATGTTCGAAATGGAGCGCGGAATTTACTCGCGCAACGGCTTCGCGCAAGCGATGAAATCCTCAGACCATTGCTCGAAAGCATGGGAGCAAACTCTCGCGCGAAAAGGGATGCGGCCGCCATTCTTCAACACCGCGGCGAAGTGCTCCGGACATTCGGCGACATCGAACAGCGCGCGTGCGATTTGATCGCAAATCATCGAGTCTCTCGCAGGCGAGCGTTATCGCCGTCCAAATCGGCAACCACGAAGATTGGCCGTCGATTTTGATCGGTTGTTTGCGCAGGGACTGGTTGTTCTCCCGCTCGAACAATCGATCAACGACCAACAGCGCGACGTCGCCTTGGAGATTTGCAGGGTAAGGCTGTCGTGTCCGCGGTCCCAGTGGAGGACCCGGAGATCATTGCGCAGAGGACAGCCGACGCTCACCAGATTGGGGCGAGAATCCGCCGTCTCTCCTGAAGCTTACCTCCGGCACAACAGCCGCACCGCGCGCAATTCGCTTTCGCAGCGAGCAGCTACTCGCCGATTGCGATCAGATTTGCGAGACGATGGAAATTACCGATGCCGATCTGAATTTCGGCGTTATCCCGATCTCGCATTCCTACGGGTTCAGCAATCTTGCTCACTCCGCTGATTGCGCGCGGTGTGCCGATGGTCGTGAGTCGTGACAGAACGCCACGCGCGATCCTCGCCGATCTTGCCCGCAGCAACGCGACCGTTTTCCCGGGAATGCCGGTCTTCTATCAGGCATTTTGCGAAATGGAACATGTTCCGGCGCTGCCAAAGCTTCGGCTCTGCATTTCCGCAGGCGCGCCTCTCCCGCTCGCGATCGCGAAAGAGATTCCAGGAAAAGTTTAATCTGGCGATCCATTCGTTTTACGGCGCGTCGGAATGCGGCGGGATTTGCTACGATCGCGAAGCAGCGAATGAGGTTGAAGGGTTCGTCGGCGAGGCGATGAAAGGCGTCGGGCTTGAAATGGTCGATCCGAACGCGGTCAGCGACCCAGATTCGAGTACGCAGCGCCGCAGTGGGCGATGGCTATTTTCCAGAACCGGATGACGAAAAACTAGGCGATGGAATTTTTGTTCCCGACGATCTGTTGGCGCGAGACCGCGACGGGTTCAAGATCGTCGGTCGCGTTTCGGACGTAATTAACGTCGCGGGAAAAAAGGTGAACCCGGCCGAAGTGGAAGAGGCGCTTGCTGCGTTTCGCGGCGTGCGGCAGGCAGTCGTGTTCGGTCGCGAATCGACATTGCGCAATGAAGAAGTCGCGGCCTGCGTGGTGGGGCGCCGACGTAAGCGAGCTGTTCTGCTGGAGGTTTGTCGTGACTCGCTGAGCACGTGGCAGGTCCCAAAGCGGATTTTCATCGTCGACGCCATTCCGACGAATGAGCGGGGAAAAATCAGCCGGCGCGAGCTTTCGCGACGCTTCTCGACGAGTCGCGAGAGATCCTCATTGCCATGATTGGACTCTTGGAATCCGACCAGTATCTAATACTCTCTTATGTGGCGCTCAGCGATGGCCCCTCCGCCAAAACACGCACCTTGCCAGTCCTGCGCCACATATTTGCGGAGACCACATAACGCACTAAATGTGTTCGAGCACATTTTATGCGGGAAAACCGCACGTACGGATCCGTGTGGGGGGCAGCTCGAAAGAGCTGTCCCTACCACGACCCGATTACGTCACCTATGGCCGCGAGATCACCGACTATTTCGAAGAACTCGCAACGTTCCCCCACTACTGCACCGTCAGCGTAAACGTATTGGTTGCGGTCACGTTGCTGTGAACCGTGTCGGTGCCAGTAACCGTGATAGTGTACGCGCCGGGGGTAGTCCCCGGTTTGTTCACCGTCACCACCGCGCTGCCGTTGGCAGAGTTGAAATTGGTATCGCCTGAGTAGCTCGCGGTCAGAGTATCGCTGCCCACCGACAGCGAATTGGCAGGAATGTTGATAGTGGCTGAGCCGCTGGAGAGACTCGTTGCGCTCGCCGTGAATCCTCCGCCGGCCAGTGACACGGTCCCCGTTGGTGTCTGGGTCCCTCCCGAAACAGTCACGGTGGCGGTGATCGCCGTCGTGGACGAGAAACTGGTCTTCGACGGCGTAACCGTGACCGCGGGTGTGGTCATGGTGTGGCCGCCGCCACCACCGCCGTCGGCGCATCCCACAACCGTGAAGGCCGCGGCAACCACTACCATCAACCTGCTCAGCGCTCTCCGGCCGCACCGCGATCCCAACGGTACAAACAAGAACAGCAAAGACGCCAGTGCCGTGCCCCCGGCCGCCGCGAACCAGTTTCCGCCGCGGTAGAGCGGAGCCTTTACCAGGCTCGCAACCGTGGTCGTCACCCTAATGAGTCCTTGTTGGGGCATCGCGTTGGTGATGGTAACGAAGTCGCCGGCCAACGTGGGCGGGCTCACCGCGCCGCTTGGAGACGACGTCACTGTGGCAGTGAGCAATAACGTGCCCGTATACCCGCCCGCCGGGGTCACCGTGATAGCCGAGGTATTGCCGCTGGTCGCGCCGGCTGTCAGCGTCACATTTGAGGCAAAAATTTTAAAAGTAGTCAGTATGACGTTGATCTCGGCCGTGCCGCTGCCAATGGCGTAGGTGGGATCTCCGCTGTAGTTTGCCGTCAGAGTCACGGCGCCGCCCGTTGTAAAACTGAATGCCGGAATCGCAAAAACAAATGTTCCGGTGCTGTCGAGGGTTTGCGCAGTCGCAGTGTAACCGCCGCCCGACAACGTAACCGTGCCGCTCGGTGTTCCGCTCGCCCCGCTGACCATGACTGTCACATTCAGCGATGCGGACGAGTTGACGTTCGAGCTCGCCGGAGTCACGGTTACTGAGGGCGCAGCAGTGCCAATCGCCGATCCCCAGTATGTGATCAGCTGGGTAGCATCAATGCTGCCCAAGCCGGTCGCCAGGTCATAGCCGGCGTTCGTGTCGTATCCAGTCAGAAAAAGCTGGCTCGCGGCGTCCGCCTTGCAATCCGGAGTGCCGCTGGCACATGGAACCGAATTGTTTCCCACCGTAACGTCGTGGAAGATCGCCGGCGAATGGCCACCGTTGTAAAGGTCGTAGAGATCCTTGGCGGCCTGTCCCAGCCGAGCGGAGGTCCCCGTCTTGCCGCCGGCGGTCTTCTCTTGGACCAGCGCCAGGATGCCGGCAAACGCCGGCGCTGAGGCAGACGTGCCGCCAAACGCAGCCCAGGCAAACGTGGTCTGGCCGTTGACCGTTATGGTGCTGCAGTCCTCGGGATACGTAGATCCTGCTGTCGTAACCTTGTCATCGGTGCATGCCAGCCACGCGGCAAAATCCACGCCGTCGCCGGCCATCAGCGAGACGTCGGGGACGTCGCGAACTCCATCGGTGGGAACCCCGATGCCGCGCTGCCATGTCGGCTTCCCGTACCCCGCGGTGCACGTGGTCGTCGAGCCGGAAATGGTGCTCACCTCACAACTGCTTTTGCCGCCGCCGCCGCTCACAATGTTGGTAAATCCGGTGGACATATCGTGGTAGGGGGAGTTCTGGGCAACGGTCCCGTTTGTCCCTACGGAATCGTTCCAGGTGGACTCCGGAATGTATTTCGTGGCCGTACGGTAGAAGGTGCTGGCGCTGTCGCTGCTGGTCGGATTGGCGTAGGTACCAAAGTTGGTCGCAAGCCCGGCAAAATCCGTACCGCCGACGGCGATGTTGTAAGCCGTGGAGGCGTACCCGCTCACCTGCAGTCCACTCAACGCAACTTGGGTCTTGCTTGTGTCGGGAAGATCGCAACCCGCGGAGCCGCTATCCCCGGTGGCGACCGTCACTGGGATTCCCTGCGAGGCCGCCTGCTGCCACCAGCCGTTTATAAGGGAGTTCATCGAAGTCCCGAGATTCATCTCGCAGAAGCCGAAGCTCAGGCTGATGATGTCCACCGCGTTATCGTTCAACATCTGTTGGATTGCAGTGGGCAATTGGGTTGCGGTGTAGAAGTGGATGGTGGCCCCGGGAGCCAATCCACCGGAAATCTCGGTATCGAGATAGGCCTCGTCTGTATCCGTTGTGGACGTCACGCCGTCCACATTGGTGATGGTCGGCTGCGTCACGTCGTTCAGGAACCGACTGCGGTACAAGACCACGGTATTGGCGTTAATCACCGCATCTCCGGCGATCCCGATGACCACACCCGTCCCTTTGTAGGCCGTTCCCCCCGAGGAAAAGTTCGCATTAAAAGTGTTGGGCGTGTTGTAAATGGTGGCCGCATCGCCTGGCACCACCAGGAAGACGTATGGACTGCTGCTCGTACCCGAGCCGAGAGTGTATTCCGGATGCGGCCCCACCAACTCGTTATCGGCAGCCGGCTTCACCCGGCCGGCTACCGGATCGAACGTTCCCGGCCGCGCTGCAACGGAAAGCGCTCTCGGCTTGATCGTATTCAAGCCTGCCACGCCCGAAACCACCGGCGCCAATGCCGCCGGAATGCTGGGATTGTTGTTGTTGGAGAGGAACGCCTCGCCCCTGGCCTCGTACGAATGAATCGGCGTGTGCAGAGCCCCTTCAATCTGCGCCACGGTCCCGGAAAAAGTAATGTTCGTCCGTCCCGGGTCGGCCTGATCCAACTCCAGCCCATGCGACTGGAGCCACGCGACGATCGCCGCCACATCGGAGTCGGCCGGCCCGTACCGCCTGCCGAATTGCTCCGGCGTCAGCCATTGGTGATAGTTCGGCGATGACTTGTCCAGCAACTCGGCATCGTACTTGTCCAGCGCCGCCTGCTGTTCGCTGCTGCGCGCCAGCACCAGCCGGACGTGCGTCATCCGCGTTGCCGGCGCAGCTTCGCCTCTGTCAAATTCCGCTCTGGCGAGTGAAGGCACATCTCCCGCAAAACTAACCAGTGAGGTTTCTTCCACCGGGTCGGCGATGCGCGGGGCAATCTCGGTCTGTTGCGCAATCAGCCCCGAAGCACATAGCACACCCATAACCGCAATCATCCAAAACCGACGGCAACGCATTTCTCGCACTCCTGACGTTTCTTTGGAACTGCCGAGATGTAGGACGCAGCGGGTTTTCGCATTCCCGGAGGCTCCGTAGCCCATTCTTGCCCCTCAACGCGAGGGTCTTCTGCAGAAGCCTCCAGCCAGTAGGGAGAAACCGAATCTCATCTGGAGATGTATTCTCCCGCTAAACGCAGCGAAAATCCATTCGTACAACCGCCCTAATGTTAAGTCGTTCAGCAAGAAAAACCATGTTACGTAGGTTTGCTAGTCGCAGTCCCGGTTGATGCTCAAAAGGCAAGTAGCCAATAGCCCATATTTCCAAACCCCTATCCATTCGCCAATCCAGGACTCTTGCGGTTCCAAATCACCTGTATCCGAATCACGTTGAAATGATTCCGCAGAATCCGCCATATATCATTAGGCCAGGCGTTCGAAGTTTGCGGCCGCCATTTGAAGTGCACCAATTCAGGCGGCAGGGAGACTAGAGAAGGCAAGCCGCGAGCATTTTGCCGGCGAAACTATCAGTGTGTCATGACCCACGGGAGAATTGTGACAGAAACGCTTTTGCTTATTTCCTCCCGTTCTACATTCGCCGGAGATACATCTTCCATCAGAATCTACTTGTTTCTCCTGGCGAGCCTGTGCTAGCGTGTTTCGCACGTAAACTGTCTTCACCTTGATTTGATTCGAACCGCCGGAAGGAGAACCGATGAACGTAAGCGGGAAGTGGTGTTCTCTTCTTTTGATCTTATCAACGATTCCGGTTTGTATGAAGGGCCAACAGACAAGCTCCCCTGCCACTGTGTTGGCCGGTGCGCTCAGTCTACTTGGATCAAGCTCCCTACAGGGTCTTTCGCTCACTGGAACTGCCCAAACACTTGCCGGCGCGACCCAAGATTCGGGCACATTTACATCTACGTGCTCAACGGGAGGAACCAGCTCTCTGACTCTCCAACTCTCGGCGGGATCGCGCACCGAATCGAGACAGATCGCGAATTTCATTCCGACGGGTGCCTGGACTGATAGTCAGGGCGTGTCCCATCCGATGGCCTCGCACAACCTCTTGTCTCCTACCTCTTGGTTCTGTCCCGGCGTTGCCTTGGAGGACATTCTGGCTTCAGGCCAGTTGACTGCTGAATTCATAGGCAATGAGCAAAAAAACGGAGCGACGCTGTCCCACTTCACTATTCTCACTCCCCGAACCGGAACGACTACTCAGGATACACTCCTCGTGCACCTGTCTCAGTTCGAGATTTTTCTTGATCCTCAGACTCTGCGGCCAGCATATATCGACTTCAATGATCATCCTGATAATGACGCTGGCACGGACATTCACATTGAGATTCACTTTGATCAATACACCAACGTAAATGGGATCTGGATTCCTTTTGTCGTCCAGAAATACATCAACTCGTCAGTGGCATTGACGCTCCAAGTACAGTCGGCTGCTATAGCCGCTGCTCCGGTTGCTTAATCTCATACCCCGCCATCGTGGAGAATTGCCCGTGAAGATCTCCAAGTTTGTTGTCTTGGCCGTAGCCGCATCTTTGCTTTCCGCTTCGGCATCCGCACAAGTCGCGACAGGCACACCGTGGTTTGGAAGTTTCGCCGGCGGACCGGATGCCGTGAATCTCGGAAATCTCAATGTTAACTTCACATTTCCCCTGATCAATAAGCCTGGACGTGGAATTCCATTTGTGCTCGCGCCGACAGTCGATTCCTCGATTTGGTATCCAGTGACCGTAAATGGAACGACCTCTTGGCAGCCAGTCAGTGGTTGGGGATGGAACGGGCTGCCCGGCGGTTTCAATGGGACGGTGACGTACCAAACCACGCTTATTGGACCTCTTCAATGCGGGCCGCCAGTCAACGGAAATAATTACTATTATTCATACTACACTATGTACTATCAGAATTTCGTCTTTGTCGACGGAAGGGGTGCGTCTCATCCATTTGGAGGTTCCACAAACTATAGTTATTTAGGAAGTAATGGCTGCTACGGGGGTCAACAACCGCCTCCGCCATCTGAGCCGTATACTTCGCCCGCGAACGATGGGAGTGGGTATTCAATCTATGCTGCATATACTGGTTACACCAGCATTACCGACAAGAATGGAATCGGCGTGAATCTCGGCGCAAGCGGGCCAGTCTATCACGAGGATCTAAACGGAAATTATCTCGTATGTTCTGGAACGACGTGCACTGACACGCTGAATACGACTGTTATGTCCACAGTGGGCAGTGCTCAACAGCCGCCGTTGGTCATCACCACGAATACAAACCAGGTCGGAGGTTCTGTACAGTACACCGTTGGTTATACGACTCCCAGTAACACTACGCTTTTCCATATTCGAACAAAATTCAACTGCACAAACATTAATGAGTACGCCGGGACTGCCGCGCTGCCGACTTCAATAACGCTTCCGGATGGCCGTCTGTACAAAATATTCTATGAGAGTACTCCGGGAACGACCACAGGTGAGATAACCGGACGCATAAGCGCGATCACTTTGCCGAGCGACCTGTCGTCTGGTGGCGCGCAAAACGGAACGATTCAATACTCGTATTCGGGAGGAGGTACTGGAGTCAACGGCATAGAATGCTCCGATGGGACAACTCCAACCCTCACACGCGCGACCCCGGATGGACAGTGGACGTATTCTCGCAGTTTCTCGACACCAGTGTGGACGACGCTCTTGACTGCGCCTGCTGGATCGGATGGTAAGCACGATCAGACGCAGATCGCGTTCGTGCCAAATGCTAATGCTCCAACTGATCTGCTCGAAATTGGCCGACAGGTATACTCCGGAAATGTCGGTGGTACTCCCCTTCACACGACTCTTACATGTTACGCATCCAGCGCGACTAATTGTATGAGAAGCTACAGTGGCACTCCCCCGACGTCGATCAGTGACATGTCTGATCGGGTGGTCACTGAGCAGTTCCCGGACAACACTGGAATTTCAAGTGGATACATCGATACTTACAATGTGGCGGGACTCTTGAGTATCCATTCCGTTTACGACTTTGGCTCTTCGGGTTCGGGTCAGTTTTCGGCTTGTCCGTTGAGCGCGCAGCTGACAGAATATGAGATCATCGCTGATGCCAGCGACCTCAACACCGGTGTTAACTTTGAAAATGTGGAACGTGGCGTCCAGAAGCAGTACGGCTATACGCCATCTGGTACCAATTGCAGCAATACCAGCACCGTTTTTTACATGGAGAATCATTTCGACGAAACCGGTAGGGTGTCAAGCGGTGCTCCGCAGCTTAGCACAGGAATCTACCCATCGGGAACTTATGGAAATCTCACGACCAGCTACCGATGGGTTTCAGGCGGGAATCCTGTTGAGTCTGGCCTTTCCGGAACGACATATCAGACGTCCACGTTTACAAATTTCGATTCGGGCTTGGTCGATGTGGCGACAGCCCCGAATGGAGGGACAACTACCTACGTCTACAACGGAAGCGGCGGATGCGCAGATGCATTCCCAACGAGTGTGACACAGACCACTGGGAACAGCGGAGTGACGTCGTTGGCTACCGCTGCCACTTGGACGTGCAACGGGGGTGTTCCGCTGACCACGACGGACGTAAACACCAATCAAACCACATACTCTTATGGGTCGGACGCGTACTGGCGACCCGCCTCCGTGACAAACAATGCCACTGGAGCGGTAACGAGCTACACATACCCGACCTCCACCTCGAATACTTCGAAGGTGGAGACGGACTTCAACGGAAGCTCGTCGACAACCACGACCGTGACCTCATTCGACACGCTCGGTAGAACAGTCCTGCAGCAGGTCCGGCAGTCACCGACGTCGGCGAATTATGATACCGTGACCATCGCGTATGATGCCCGGGGTCGGCAGAGGTTCCAATCGATTCCTTACCAGAGCACCCTAGGCGTGCCGGTCAGCGCACCCGGGAATACGACCGCCTACTATGCCACGGATCGTGTCTCGGAGGTCGCTGACGGAGGCGGAGGCACCATAACCTACACGTACCCGAAAAACGACACCGTTATCGTGGTGGGGCCGGCCCCGACGGGAGAAAATCTGAAAGAGCGTTCGCTCGAATATAATGGGGCCGGTTGGTTGACTTCAGTCTGCGAGATCACGAATGGCACAAGTTCGTGGCCCGGTGGCTCTTGTTCTCAGACGACTTCCAACACCGGTTACCTGACTAAGTACCAATACAATGCAGCAGGATGGCTCACAAGTGTTCAACAGAACGCACAGAATTCCCTAAGCACGCAAACGCGTAGCATCAGCTATGACGGCTTCGGAAGAACGCTGTCCGAGACAATCCCCGAATGGAGCGCCGGGACGACGACCGCCGGAACCGCTACCTATACCTACGATTCCATTTCTTCAGGAAATTGCTCCGGCAGCTACCCTGGCGACCTCCTTAAGCAAATGGATAACGCAGGGAATGTGACCTGCTTCGCATACGACAAGCTTCATCGGAGACTCTCTTCGCAAGTTGTTGCAGGCACCTACGCCTCAGCTACGCCAATTTCGAATTTCGTGTATGACGCAGCGACGTACAACGGCACGGCTATGCAGAACGCAAAAGGGGTGCTCGCGGAGGCGTACACCTGTACCAGCCCGTGTACATCAAAGCTTACAGACGTGTTCCTGAGCACGTCCCCAGTTACGACCGGAACGGCCGCCGGGGGCGTTTTGTCCGAAATGTGGGAATCTATGCCGCACTCTTCGGGCTATTTCCACACCCAGGAAACGCACTTTCCGAATGGGACCTTGGCAAGCACCTACGTCCGACTTGGGACCAATAACACGGGAATTGGTGTCCCCGACATTTCATATGGTATCGATGGGGAGGGCCGGCCCTTCTCGACGACGAATACTTCCTCCAACCTGAACATCCTCGCAAGCGTGACTTATAATCCCGCGAACCTTCCCACCAACATAACATTTGGGAATACTTCCGGCGGATCGGCGGATCAGGACACGATTTCCCTTGACAGTAATACCTATCGCCCAACACAGTTGCAAAGCGGCATCAATCCCACGAGCAATCCATTCACAATTACCGACCAAGTCTACTGGAATGCGAACGGATCGCTCCAGAAGAACGTTCACACAGATACAAACGATTCTACCAAGAACCAGACTTGCACCTATGCGGCGGACGATCTAGCCCGCATTGCGTCAGTGAACTGCGGAACCAGCACTTGGGCACAGACCTTCACATACGACCCCTTTGGGAACATAAATAAGGCGAATAATGGAGGAGCAATTACCTACGCGGCGAGTTACAATTTCGCAACGAACCAGGTTTCGAGCGGCATCTCACCCGCTCCGACTTATGATGCGAACGGGAATCAGCTAACGAGCACCCCAGCGACACTCACCTGGAACGCATGGAACGTACCGATTTCGGTAAACAATACAACTGCTACCTACGATGCGCTTGGCCGCATGGTGGAAAAGGTTGCCAGTGGCGCCAGTACTCAATACGTCTTCCTTCCTTCAGGCTACATGCTGGCTGTGTTTCAAAACACCCAAGGACTTAACAAGGGACTGATACAACTCGCGGGTGGTGGCACCGCCATTTACAACGCGAACGGATTCAGTTTTATCCGCCATAAGGATTGGCTCGGATCCAGTCACCTGGCGACGACTTGGGGGCATGCTATATACGGCAAAGAGGCTTACGCTCCATTTGGGGAAGTATACAATGAATCCGGAACACCGGATCGCAGCTTCACCGGCCAGGATCAGAACGTGGTGACTGGGTCGAGTGGATCGGGAGTGTACGATTTTTTGTTCAGGAAGTACGATCCGTCGGCAGGACGGTGGCTCAGCCCAGATCCTTCCGGTTGGGAGGCAGTGGGTCAAGGTGATCCACAGACACTCAACCGCTATGCATATGTAACGAATAGGCCCATGACTTTGACGGATCCCACCGGGCTGGATTGTGTTTACTTGAATGACGGCGGTACGACCACTGAAAGTATCGATCACAACACTAATGAGACGGAATGCTCTCTGAACGGGGGATATTTTGCGCCTGGGTTCGTGCCAGATGGGGGTTGGGTGACTATTCCTGGAGATGGAGGACCGCTTTCGATTGCATCAATCTATGGAGGGAATAACTATTACTCAAACGCTACGGCAATTAACGACGCCGGCGGACAGATGACCCAGATCTTTGGAGGCTGGAACACCAGCATGGCCTCCGTTACTTCTCTAATTGGACTCACATCCGTACTTATACCACAGTTTTCGTATGTCATACCTGGGACGGATATAGATAATGCCACAGCTCTAGCGAGAGCAATCGCTGCTGATACTAAAGATGCAACCCAGCTTTTTAACTGTACGGCAATAGGGGCAATTAGCTTTTTTCCTGGTGTCAGTGGTTTGGCTGGCGCACCGTCATACAAAGGTGTTCCTGGTTTGCAATTATCGAAAGGGCTCGCTGGAGCTGCAAAGGACAAGTTCCCATCGTTTCAGCCGGTCATTGATCAAGTTAGTCCACATTTGTGGACGCTCGGTGCAGCAAATGCGGTGTCAATGGCGGGTCAGTGCCTCGCTGGCCCTAGCTCCAAGGCTCTGGCGGGAGCAGGACCAACAGCTCAATAAGGATGAAGACGTTTTGCTAACCTCCCGATGATGTATACAACCTTGGGCGCCTTAGGTATCGACTTTAAAAGCGAACGCCATTCAAGTATAAGTTCACTTAGGCAACGAAACATATTGACCGGTACGCATGGAAGGCCAGTGATTCGAGCCAGGAGGTGATCAACACGTGACAAAGGTCGAGCTATCCACAATTTTAGGTTTCTCTGATGGTCGTAGAAGTGGCGAGATGGGATCCGGGATATGGGTGCAGAGGATTGGCATCGTACTAATAAGTGCCGCGATCATTGCTGCAATATTCTATGCCAGAAGCAGGATCATAGTAATGTTCTCCTTCCCCGCATATGATCTTGTGTATATATGGCTCGTCGAGTCTATTCGACTTCGACAGAATGGCTCAAAGAAGATAGTGATTTTGTGCCTCGTTCTCCTAGAGATATTGATCGTAGGTGGAGTTACTTGGGTGCTTATTCGCTTCCCGAGCGTAACCCGCTCTGGGATTGCGGCATTTTACGTCCCGGCAGTGATCCTTCTTATTGAGTATTATGGAAAGCGGTTCATAATGATTGCCGCGGATAGATTCATTACATAACATTGAGGAATTTATGAGAGGAACGGGGGGAAATAATGCATTTAATCGTTCTCTAGGTCGAGCTTGTTATGGTCGGGGGCAATGGCGTTTCCGAATGTTAGTCTTTTTCCAATATGCTTTCGGGTTTTGTCGCAAGGTGGGAATTCAGTTAGGCCACCTTATTTGTCTGTGGAACCGCCAGTACGCTTGTCTATGCGTACTTAGCCGCGGCAGGAGTCATCGATGATCAGTTGCTTAATTCTAGCTCTGTCGTGCTTTGGCGGGGGACGTCTGCTCGTACAATCGGGGCCGCGAGTGGCCGACCGCGTGGATGCGCCGTCATCGTCAGAAAACCTGGGTGAAAAGCAGATTCTAATCGAAGCTCAGGACCTCGGCATGGCACATTCTATAGACAAGGCAAGCTTTGGCGCGCTGGAGAAGGGCTGGGTCACTTCGGCGGGCGTTCTCGCTCCGGCGCCGTGGTTCCCCGAGGTTGTCCGCTGGGCAATGGCTCACCCGGACCACGACCTTGGCCTGCAGCTTGACCTTAACGCAGAGTGGGCTAGCTTTCGGTGGAGATCAACCTCACCGGAGCCACCCAGCTCCGGTTTGAGTGACCCGGCCGGCTACCTCCCCAACAATGCCCGTTACCTTGCGCTGCATTCGAAGCCGGAGGAGGTAGCGACGGAGTTCCGCGCCCAAGTCGACGCAGCACGACGGGCCGGCCTGCCTTTAACCTATCTCAACTCCCACGGCGGAATCGAACTCTATACGCCGTGGCTCTTCAAAGAATACTGGCAGGCAGGCCGCGAAGCGGGGTTGCCGGCGGTTCTGTCGAAGGAATATGTGCTAAGGCGCGGGGCGCACACAGGCAAAGCAAACGTTTTTAGCGTCGGAGGCATAGAAGTCGACATCACAACTGTTCCTATAGATCGCATCATCCAGATTGAGCCTGGCTTTAAAGCAAAAAACTGGTTAAGCGCTTATGAGCGAACGTTGGCTGCACTGCCGTCGGGCACATACATGTTGACTATGCATCTTGGATTCAATGACGAGGAACTGCAGGCAATAACGGTGGATCATCCAAATTGGGGCGCGCAATGGCGACAGAACGACTACGACGTAATCAGCAGCCCTGAGTTTCACAAGTTTCTCAAGGAGCATGGATTTGTTCTGATTGGCTGGGGGGATCTGCGGAGGGTCACCGGGAGGAACTGAAGAACTGAATAACCTTGGCAGATCTATTTCTTAAGCCCCAAGCCGCGGAGAGTCACCTCATCATCGCGAACCGCACCGTTCTCCTTGTAGACAACCCCGAATCCCCCTTGGTAATCCCATGCCGTCCACCCAATGTGGTTTTTCTCAAAAGCACTGCGGGCGGCGGTTAGCCATCGCTCCCTGTCCTCGGGGTGTGAGAAATTTCGATAAGCTCCAAATTCATCACAGATCAGCGGAACATTGCGTTCGCGCGCCCAATTCGCTGCGAACTCGATATCGCTTTCAATGTGGCCCGGATCCCAGTGGTCCCGCAGGTATTCGTGCAGACGCCATTTGACGGCTGGGTCCTCTTCGCGTTCTATTGCATCCGCGATGCGTTTTTCGGTCGGCGGAAACGGAAGATCCCGTAAATCAGTCCACCATTCGAGGCCCCACGTTGCACCTTGGTGCGTAAAGATATGCGGCTCATAGTAGTGAAAATCGTAAATTAGATTCGGATCCGACAAAGTCGGAAGCCGAACGAGATCAGGAATATTCGAGAATCCGGCACCCTGTACAAGGATTGTCGAGTTCGGAGCATGATTCCGGATAGTACGAATCGATTCTTCTAGAGTTCCTAACCAACTATACTCTTCAGGGGCACTGATCTCGTTCATGACTTCCAAAAGAATATGGTCCGCGTCCATTTTCCCGTAGTGGTCGGCAATCTGTGCCCATAATCGAAAATACTTCTCGGCTGCCTGTTCATTTCCGATGATCTGATGCGTGTATTGGGGATTCGGATGAAAGTCAACGATGACGTCCAAGTCGACGGAGATCGCTTTTTTGATGACTTGGTCAAGAAACTGAATCCGTTCGCAGGCGTCCCACCCTCCATCGCACTCGAAAATCACTGGATCGATAGGAACGCGAATGTGGTCGAAACCAAGCTGGTGAACGTGATCAATGTCGGCCGGAGTGGTAAAGGCCTTGAGCTGCTGCATGGAGTAATTGCCGCTCTCTGAGAACCATCCACTAACTGATACGCCACGCTGGAGGTGTTTCCAGCGCTTCCAAGCTAACGAGTCTTCATGTGGCTTGGATGAAGCCAGAGCGGAAATGGCTAGAAACCAAGCAACCGCCAACGCACACTTTAGACGCATATCACCCCCCATGGAGTCATTGATTGAATCGAGACGTTATCGACAGAATCATACCATCCGCCGAACTAATTCGAACGTTTGACAGACTTTGGAACCGTAACCCTGCGTTGAAATGCGGCGCCAAACCGATTACGGAGACCGTTGCTAGAAGATTACCGTTCAGTGTGTCACTGTCACCGACAATGTTCCGATAGGTACCGAAAGTGGAGAGTTCCCTATAGTGGCGGTTGGGCTCAGTGTGTATGAGTCTGAGCCCCCACCACCTCCTCCTGTTCCGCCGGAGCTTGCTCCGCCTCCACCGCACGACGCAACCGAAACAAGTAGGAGAACGAGCATGAACATTGATCCGATGTGGCGGGTCCTGCGACGGATGGCAAGCGGTAACAAACAAGCCAATGCCAGCAGGAGTCGTCCAGAGATTCGAGCACCACGGTGTTCGATCGACGCGGTCAGGCTGGCAGTAACCGTGAGAGTGACGGATTGAGACGTTCCTCCGGTGATCTGTACGGAGCCGGGAGTGAAATCGCAGGTGAGCGCCGCGGTTGAACCACAATTAAACCCGACGGGGCCATTGAACCCTGTGGACGCGTTCAGCGTGACCATTACAGTTCCACTGCCCCCTCGGGACAGTGTCAAGGAAGATGGATTGGGCGAACCTGTAAACGAAACCACAGAAATGGGAAACGCATAGTTCTGCGTGACTCCGCCGTATGTGGCGGATACATTAAGCTGATAAAGCCCGAGTGGTGTGCCGGAAGGAAGGGTAACGGTGAGATTGAACGGTATCCCGGCCTTGGGCAGACTGCTCGTTCCGCCAGTGCAGGTCGAAGACACGTCGACAGAACATGTAAGCACCACTCCCGGTCCGGTACCTCCTTCTGATCCCTGCACCACTACCGGAACCGTCTGCGTGTAACCGGGAATCAGCCAGTCGGCAGTAGAAGCAGGCGGCTGGACGCTGAAACTGATAACCTGAAGCGTTTGCGAGATGGATGCTGTGAACGACTGGCTCGTGGCCATGATCGTAAATGGATATGAGCCACCGCCCACTCCGTTTGCGACGTTGATGGTAGTGGTGAATGCGCTTGGGGAGGGAAACAATGCCTGTGTTCCACTGAACGAGCAACTGGATCCGACCGGCAGGCCTGAGCAAGTCAACTCAAAGGGTGGAATCCCAGTTACAGCGAACCCCATGCTCGCCGATCCGCCAGCCACGGCCTGAGCAACGTAGCCAGGGGCAGGCCCCTGCATCGTGAGCGTGGCGACGTTCAGTGTTGCGCTCTGGCGATGGGTGATGTTGCCATCATCGGCTACGATCGTGAAGTTTACCGTCGAGCCATACTTCGCTGAATCCGGTCCCGTCACGAGGTTGACTGTGGTGGAAACTGGAGATGCAGACACAAGATCGAGCGTGCCGGAACCGAACTGGCAACTATCGCCTGGGGGCAGGTTCTCGCAATAGAGCTTTACGGCGGAGCTGTAGTTTTGTGAGGAGGTAAGCGTCACGGTCATCGGTGCGGATGTCTGTCCGGCATAAACAGGCGGAACGCTGGACGGGGCCACGCTTTCGGTGAAGCCCAGCACATAACTATCTGACGCCCATGCCGTTGCTGTGTCTCCGTTTAATTGGGCGTTGATATCGAACACCTGCCGCCAGTCGAAGTTCGAGGATAACGTGTAACAGAACTCCGCATTCGTTGCTTCGGCCGGAACCGTCACGTAGGTGGGTAGGATCACTCCAGCAACCGACGACGAGAGCGCCACTGCCTGCGCCGAACTCGATGCTACATTCGGAAATACCCAGCCACAGCCTCCGTTGTTAATGGCCGCCGGATCTTTCATTGCAATTTGCAGTGCCGGAGCGCGTCCGCCCTTAATGACGTGCAAGGACGATGTACCCCGGTCCACCTCTATCATGTCCGCGATCCCATCGCCATCGAGATCATGTGCATACTGCGGATACCCATATTGTGAAAATAGAAATTCGTCATATGTGGGAGTAAATGTCCCATCCCCATTGCCCATGAGGAACTGGGCATAGTTCCAGTCCATCCATGTGTAGGGACCCTCAAAAGCCACTTCTTCCGGTTTCCCGTCTCCATTGAAATCGCCGGTAAGCGACCACGCCGTAGGATCACCCTGCTGGGTGTAGGGCATCAGATCCTTGGGTACGCCTTGGTAGGGCGCGTACTCGCTACTCTGGAGAAAAGTTCCGTCTGGCTGCCCAAGGTACGTTGTGAACTTTGCCGGGCCAACAGTCTGCGTTTTGCCGTCTGGCCACATGAAATCGTATCGCGCGATGTCAAGGTAACCGTCGCCGTTCAGATCCGCCATGGCAAAGGGCTGGAATCCCGTGAACAACTGCCGCGCGGGCTGGAATGTTCCATCCCCATTTCCAAGCAGTTCCCACACCGTCGAGTCGGTCGTGAAATAACCATTTCCCGAAGTGAATATCAGCACATCGAGCTTGCCATCTCGATTGAAATCGCCAGTCCATACGCTCACGGGAAAGACGAAAGAGCCGTTGATCGTGATTGGTGGCAGCGAATGGAACGTCCCGTTCCCAATGCCAAGGAATGTAGTTATTGTGTAAGGACCTTGTCCGTTCACGGCCACGATGTCGAGCTTTCCGTCGCGGTTGAAGTCGCCCACTGCCATGGAGCCGTCGGCTCCCGGCGCCATCACCAACGTACCCTTGCCGAATGTCCCATCTCCGTTTCCGGCCAGAAAAAAAATGTATTGAGTGGAATCTGAAAAGGACACGTCGGTGCCAATGGCGACCAAATCTAGATGCTGGGCGTCACGAAAATTTCCAAAACGATAGTCGCCAATATGATTATCGACAATGTTTATCCCCATATCGGAGGAGACGGGCCCGGTCAGCTTGCCTGTGCCGTCGTTCAAGAATGCAGTCGCATAATACTCCCCATTCGCCCCTGCCGTATCCACGAGAAATGCGTCCGGCTTGCCGTCGTCATTCAAATCTGCAAACGAGAGCGCGGAGATCGGCGCATCGATGGTCAACTGACCGGGCACTCCCGCGTAGATGCCTTGGGGGAATCCGAATCCGCCCGCCCTGTCGTTGACGTACACCGTCACCGTGTCGGAATCGTTGTTCGCGGTGACGAAGTCGGGACTCCCGTCTCCGTTGAAGTCCGCGATTCCGATCGAATACGCCTGACTCGTACCGACATAGTTGCGAGCCGTCCCGAAATTGCCCTTTCCGTCGCCGAGCATTACCGTAAGAGTGTTTCCCGCGACCATACCATAGTCAATGATCGCTGGAAGCGTTGCCGTGACGATGTCCGGAAAGCCGTCGCCATTCACGTCGACAACCCTTAACGCGGCATTGCTGTCGCCGGTCGGGAATGGCGTGGGCGTACCGAAGTTCCCCGTGCAATCGCCGAGTGCGACCCACACAAAGGTTGCCGCATCGGCGATCACCGCATCGGGGCAGTGGTCCCCATTCACGTCGGCCAGGCGCCCGTCGAGGAGTGAAGAGATGGTGTTGTTACCAAGGATGACCTGGCCCGGAGTGAAGGTTCCATCACCGTTGTTTAGGTAAACCTGCGAGTTCTCCAGGCCGGGCCCGGTAATGAGGAGGTCTGGCAGCCCGTCTCCATTCACATCCCCCGAAGCCAAGTTCCATGCGGAGCTGAAGAATCCGGGATTCGTCGTGATGACCGGTGCGCTGAACTTTCCCGCGCCGTCGCCGGTGAGGAGCGCAAGGTATGGTATGGCTGAGGTGCCGGGATCGACGGCCGTAACCATGACGGCTGCGATGTCGAGCTTGCCATCGTGATTAAAGTCATCGATGACCACGGATTCCGGAGGCTCCGGCAGCGTATAGATCTCCTCGTATCCGAACGTGCCGTCTCCGTTGCCCAGCAGGACTCCAACCGTCGCCGTATCGGTTTCCGCCACCACCAGATCCAAAATTCCGTTGCCTCGCAGTTCACCAGCGACCACGCATACAGGAGCTAGCCCTTTGCTGACAGGAACAATCCGAGGAAGCTCGAACGTCCCGTCACCCCTCCCGAAGTAAATCCATAGGTCATTGGTCAATCCGTTGGCGACCACGAAATCCATATGGCCGTCGCGATTGAAGTCGCCGGTGGCGACGCTGGTCGGTAACTGGCCTGCCTGAAGATACGGCCGCAGTTGCACACCTGGTTGAAAGGAGGCGGCAGTCACTGTATCCGGATACGCGGCAGGACCCATCTTCGCTCGTGCACGTAACTTTTCGGCGTTCCGGAAGCGTTGCGCAAGCAGCGCTGAGCCCGGCGTTAATCCATTCAGAGCCGGCCGAGGGTGGGGATGAGCGGCCTCGAAATGGCGCTCGATAACTTGCTTTCGAATCGGATCCGGGTCCTTTAAACCCATTACTTTCTGGGTTTCCGACCGAAGATACTGTGATCGGCAGGGGAGCGTTCCGAACCAAAGCAAGAGCAAGGAAACGAAAAAAAGGCGTAAGCTTATCAAGCGTCCGTCCCTCTCATCGAAGTAGTTCCTACTTAATACTGAACGTTATCCGGAAACCATTTTGATCCTTTGTCGAGTTTTTGTGTATCCGAATTTGAGTAGATCACAAGATTCCAGGAGACCCCGGAACGGGCCCTCTTCGCAATCGTCCGCGAGGTGGGCTGGGTGTCTGTCTGATGGGGAAGCCACCTGCCCCGTAATGGCGACGGTAGGCCCGATGCCACTGACCATTCGTTACCAAACCGGCACAGTCTTGACTATTGGGATGGGGATGACTCGGACAATGGAAAATGGGACGCAAGACTGCATCGTCGCTGTAGTCGAAGTTGCGACGGTCAAAGCACTCAGGAGCAATGAAGTTCAACGCATCACAAAAGGACGTCCGCAATCAATTCAAAACAAAGCAGTTGCAAACTGCTCATTTCAACAAGCTTCAATAATCGACTGGAACTGGTTCGGGACCAGGGGGTCGGAGGTTCAAATCCTCTCTCCCCGACCATTAAAATCAACCACTTACATTTCCTTTTGATAGTTGGGGTTCCCAAAAGGGTTCCCATTCAGCGACGCCCCCGCCCACCAACAGCGGAGTGTCGATTGTTCTTTTCCTCTCCTCTTCCGGTTCTGTCAGAACGGCCTCTACGATCCGGGTGACGGCCTCGACGCGCTCCTCCCACCACGTCTTCGAATAGACATCCAGAGAGATACTTCCTGTGTTCCCGGCGTGTCCCATGTTGTCACGCTCCACCTCAAGCCGGGCGCCGAAGCGCCGCATGAGACTGGCGTGCATGGTCCGGAAACTCCGGAAGTCAATCGTCGGGGGAAGGCCCAGTGAGATAGCAACTGGTTTGAGGTGGCGGTGAAGCAGGTTGTGACGATCAAGCGGCTTGCCCATCCGGTTGGCAAACACCAGATCGTCCGGCTTGCGGAAATTCGTATTCCTTGTCCACATTCGCTGGATTGCGGCAAGAATCACCCCATGTCGATCAAACGGAACCTCGCGGTCGCCTGCTGAAGTCTTTACCTCGTCGAACTCATCGTCGTAAACGCGCTCGTCTACAACGACCCGATCGCGAAGTACGTCCTTCCAGCGGAGGGCAAGTACTTCGCCCGGACGCATGGAAGCAAAGACGATCAGCACCAGCATCGACTTGGTTGGTTCACTGACGGCCTCAATGATCCGCCGAAATGTCACCCAATCCAAGAACCACGGGGGGCTTCACCGACTTCTTTCTCGGGAGCTTGATCCCGATAGCGGGATTCCGGTCCAGCATACCCCAGGCGTTGCCCTGATTCAGAGCCGCCCGCAGGGTTCCATGGATCAGCCGGATCGACTTGGGGGACAGATTCAGAGACAGGGAGTTGAAGTAGATCTGCAACTCAACGGTCGCGAGCTTGCGGACCAGCCTGCTGCCGAACTTCGGCAGCAGGCACGTCTCGAAGTTGTCAACGTACTGCTTGCGTGTGGAGTTCGTCAGGTGAGGCCATGTCTGTTCCCGGCTCTTCTCGTAGACGGTCTGCAAGGTTTCCTCTTGGCTGGAAAACAGGTGAGGCTGATTATTCCGATCGTTGACCTTCTCCATGAACTGATCCGCAAAGCGCTGGGCTTCACGCCGGTTCGGCACCTTGCTCTTAGCCCAGGTCTTGGTTCGTCTCTGACGCGGGGTCTGGGTGTAATCCCAATACAGTAGCTTCCACTTGGACCCAAGATCACGAACTTGGGCCCGCTGATAGCGGTCACGCACCACGGTCCTCCTTCCGTGGCGCTTCAATCGCGGTCTACTTGTAGCATCAAAGGTCATCATTGGACAACCTCTGAGCCCTGAAGAAACAGCAGAATGACCGCCGGACGGAACCGCACATAGCGCCCGAGGCGCAGGAGGCCCGGGATGTCGTTGGCGTTGGCGTAGACCCATGACTTGGGAACGCCCATCAACAGCGAAGCACGTGCGGCATCGTACAGAGGCTCAAGGCCGCCAAGCCACTTGTCGACCACCTCCCGGCAGAAGCGGAAATACGATCCGAACCTCTTGAACCCTGGGATTTCACCGGCGTGGGATCGCACCCAGTCGATGGTTACGCCCAGGATGTCGGCGAGATCGTTGTCGGACAGTAAAAGGGGAGCAACCTGCGCAGACAGTTGTGCAGGCTATTGATCCAATTGCGGGTGCATCATCCTCCCGACGAAGCGGCCGGTTAATCCGGGCGCTGGAGCGGAGGGCAGGCGTCGCAACTGGGAGAAGCAATCCGGCAACTGCCAGCTGGAGAGCGGCGCCGCCTAGTCCAGGGCCCGGCTCTTCTGTTCCAGCAACGCCAGGTAATGAACAGGATCGTAAATGGCGCCCTCGCGGTCATAACTGCGCGGGTGCGAAGCGATCACCTCGCTGCCGCAGATGATCTCCACGCGATGCACGTAACCCTTGACCAGCACCTGTCGATGGCCATATTCTCCTCGACATTGGTCGCGTATTGTGAATGCACGACCCCATCGATTCCTGCGCTGGCGTCTTTTCTGAGTTTTCCAGAACGCTTGCCTTAACCTCTCCTCGGTGATCAGGTGAGCAATGGAGTAGACCTTTCGCGCCGGACCTTCCTTGGCTAGTGTGGCTATTCTGTTGATGTACGTTAACATGGCTCTTGCAGGTTCTAAGTCCTGCGCATGTCTCCTTTCAGCAGATTCGTGTGCTTGTTCACCCCTTCCCTCCAGTGGGCACCGTGGCCGCCCCTTGCGGGAGCCCTGCGGTTCCCCACCTTCACCGGTAATATGGGTTCATACGATCACTCGGCATCCATCCGTATCGCCTACGGTTTCCCGCGGCTCCACGTACCCTCGACCTTGCAGAGGATGTCCTCCCGGTAAGGAGGGAGATGAAGAGTTGTCCTGGGTTCCTGGCCAACCGCTGTGAAAGCATGCCCCGGGCTTGAGACACCGCCGATCCCGGCACGACCTCGCCAATAACGGTCCTGCCGAATGCTGCCTTCCGCACCTCAAACGGCGTCGGCATCGGGAGTTTCGATTTCGGTGCTGATTCCTCACGGCCTGCTTCCTCACTGTGTACGCTTCTACCCGCCGGTCGCCCGACGGACAGCAACACTCGTCACTGATCTGCCAGCTACGCTTTGATCAGGCGGTATTTGCACCCGCTCGGTTGAAACAAGAGGTTTCACAGACTCGCCATCTGATCCCCCTCCTCCAGACTTTTCCCAGCGCGATCGAGGCCGCTCAGCGTTTACTCACATTACGGCCTGCATGCTCGCCAAGTCGCCTTCGCGACCCTCTGCACCGAAGGCTCCAGCAGCTTCGTCACGTCTGCCGCTGCTCCGATTGCTACCGGGTGGAGCGATCCAGTTCCGGGGCGGGACTTGGACCCGCTGTTGATCAACGCCTTTCACGGCGCACAACACAGTAGTATTTAGGGCACTATCGGTTTTCTCATTTGGCGACTCTGTGTTGGTAGAATGCAGTCGATCTAAGTGATTGTGTCGAAGGGAGCGTGAAGGATGTCTCCGATTTGCGGTTCTCTCAAGCTTCTCAGGCTGATCGGATTGTTCTCTGCTATTTCGCTGGTTGGACAAACGCCTCAGCCGCCCGTCGCACCGGTGATCGGGCACCGCGAAACGCGGTACGGGACCACGGTGGTCGACAACTATTTCTGGCTTCGCGAGAAGTCTAATCCGGAAGTCATCAAGTACCTCGAGAAGGAGAACGCCTACACCGAGGCGATGACCAAGCCCCTAAAGCCCTTCGAGGACGTGATTTATAGCGAGATGTTGTCCCACATCAAACAAACGGATTTGAGCGTGCCGGTCCGGCGCGGCGACTATTACTATTATTCGCGCACCGAGGAAGGCAAGCAGTACCCGATCCAGTGCCGCAAGAAAGGCAGCCTGGAGGCGAAGGAAGAAGTGCTGCTTGATCCAAACGAGTTGGGGCAAGGGAGAAAGTTTGTCGGGCTCGGGACCTTCGTGGTGAGCGACGATCAGAATCTGCTTGCCTATACGATTGACTACGTCGGTTACCGCCAGTTTAGCCTTTACGTGAAGGACCTGCGGACTGGCGCTACGCTCCCGGATACCATGGAACGCGTCGACAGTGTTGCCTGGGCCGCCGACAACCACACCCTGTTTCTAACCACCGAGGACGAAGTGACCAAACGCGCGAACCGAGCGTGGCGCCACTCGCTCGGTCAGAAAGACTTCGAACTTCTGTATGAGGAGAAGGATGAGACCTTTAGCCTTGGGGTGGACAAGACCCGGGACAAGCAGTACTTGCTGCTTTCCGCACTGAGCACCGACACGACCGAGTTCCGCTATCTAAAGGCCGATCAGCCGAAGTCGGGCTTCACAGTTTTTCTCCCGCGGCAAAAGCAACACCGCTATTTCCTCGATCATCGAGAGAAAGTTTTCTATGTTCGAAGCGACAAGAATGCCAAAAACTACCAGGTTTTTACCGCTCCTGAAGACGATCCTGATCCCAAAAACTGGAAGATCTTTATCCCCCACGACAAGGATGTTCTCATCGAGGACATTGATCTGTTCCGCTATTTTGCGGTCTCATTCGAAAAGTCGCAAGCCCTCAACCGTATACGGATCTTCGACTTCAGGTCAGGGAAGTGGAGCGCGATCCCGTTTCCCGAACCGGTGTATTCGGCATTTCCCGGTGACACCCCAGAGTATGCGTCAACCACCTATCGCTACAACTATCAAAGCCTGATCACGCCTTCGAGCCTCTTTGACTACGACACGGAGAGCGGCAAGTCGATCCTTCTGAAGCAGCAAGAGGTGCCGGGGGGTTACGTTGCTTCTCAGTACGTTTCCGAGCGCCAGTGGGTGACGGCGCGGGACGGTGTCAAGGTACCCCTCTCGATCGTCTATAAGAATGGGATGGAGCGCGACGGCACGCGGCCACTCTTGCTATACGCTTATGGTTCTTACGGATTCGGTACGCCTGCGACCTTTTCGAGTTCGCGGTTGGTTCTCCTCGACCGCGGCTTGGTTTACGTGATCGCGCACATTCGCGGTGGTGACGATATGGGTGAGCAGTGGCACGACGACGGCAAGCTGATGAAAAAAAAGAACACGTTTAACGATTTCATTGACTGCGCCGATTACCTCGTCCAGCAGAAGTGGACTTCCAAAGATCGTCTCCTGATCGAAGGGGGCAGCGCCGGCGGTTTGCTGATGGGCGCGGTGGTCAACATGCGTCCGGACTTGTTCAGAGCTGTCCACCTGGCCGTGCCCTTTCTCGATGTCTTGAATGACATGATGGATCCGTCGCTGCCGCTGACGACGACCGACTATCCGGAGTGGGGCAAACCTAATGACAAGGCCACTTACGAATACATCCTTTCGTACAGTCCTTACGACAACTTGCACGAAGGGGCGTATCCACCCATGCTGCTCACGGAAAGCCTGAATGATAGTCAGGTGGCGTACTGGGAAGCGGCGAAGTTCGTCGCCAAAGCGCGCATGCTGAAGACAGACAAGAACCCGGTCCTACTCAAGATGAAAATGGATCCCGCCGGTCACGGTGGAGCTTCAGGGCGCTACGACCAACTCAGGGACAGGGCTTTTGAATGTGCCTGGCTCCTCAGCCAAGTCGGCATTACCAAATAGCGTCGAAGAGAAGGCGGGCCGGTGGACGATCAAGGCTCTCAATTTCTTTCATTCAGCGCAATTCCCAGCGGCGGCACTCACCCCGATCCTGCTTCCGCGGCGACGCAGGAGGCTAATAGTAACTAGTGTTGTGTCCCATAAATAACTTGCAATAAGGTCATGCGCGGCATATTCTTGGATATGTTGCTGGGGCGTCCCAAACCTACTCTGGAACTGAGTGTGGAAGAGCGCGAGGAATTGAGCGGATTTGCGGCTTCGCGCAGCCTTCCTCATGCGTTGGTCTCGCGAGCCAAACTGGTGTTGTGGTCTGGTGATGGGGTTTCCAATTCGGAGATCGCCGAGCGCCTGGATTGGTCGAAAGCGACGGTGGGTAAATGGCGGCAGCGATTTATCGAACATCGCATTCAGGGGCTCTACGATGAACTCCGGCCGGGCCGTCCGCGCACCATCTCCGACGAGAAGGTGGCCACTCTGCTGCGGCGGACCATCAAAACCAAACCGCCGGGCGCGACACACTGGAGCGTTCGGCAAGCGGCGGAAGCCAACCGCCTGTCGAAATCCACCGTCCACCGGGTGTTTCAAACTTTTGCTTTGCAGCCTCATCGCAGCAAGACATTCAAGCTTTCCAACGATCCGTTTTTTGTCGAGAAAGTACGCGACATCGTGGGACTGTACCTCAACCCTCCAGATCACGCCATTGTGCTCGCCGTCGATGAAAAGTCGCAGATCCAAGCCCTGAGCCGCACTCAGCCTGTGCTGCCGATGGGTCTGGGCTATGTAGAGGGTGTCACTCATGATTATGTCCGCCATGGCACGACCACGTTATTCGCTGCTCTTGACATCGCTACCGGAACGGTGTTCACCGAATGCAAGCCCCGGCACCGACACCAGGAATTTCTGGCCTTTCTGAAGCGCATCGACAGTGCCGTTCCCGCCCATCTGGATGTGCATCTAGTTGTGGACAACTACGCCACCCACAAGCATGGCAAAGTACGCGCCTGGCTGGCCCAACGGCCTCGCTTCCAGGTTCACTACACACCGACATATTCCTCCTGGCTCAACCAGGTCGAACGCTGGTTCGGCCTTATTACCCAGCAGGCCATCCGTCGGGGTAGCTTTCGCAGTGTTCGTGAACTGATCCGGCGGATCGAGGAATTCGTTCAGCACTACAATCGCCAATCCCGCCCATTTGTCTGGACTGCCACGGCCGATTCGATCTTTCAGAAACTCACCAGACTTTGTTCATGTATTTCCGGGACATCACACTAGTGTCTACTGCAATCGCCAAGTCACCACTACCGGAAAGCCACAAATGCTGTAAAGATTGACCCCTTAGTCGAACTCCCCATCTGTCGTTCTGTTGAATTCGAAACGGCTATTGAGCGGCTCGCGGTTATTGTCTCTAAAATCTGCTAATTTTCAGATGTGGGCGGCCGAATTGCTCTATACTCTTTCAAATCCAGGATCATGAATAGAGTCGGCGCCTGGCAATGAGCGCTTTTCCGGGCCCTTGAATCCTTTCAGGTGTCACAAATCTCTGGCTCAAATCGGAAATTAGTTATGCCGAAACACGACGCATCTGGACATGCCAAAAACATGCCGAGGTATCTGCTCAACCACGGCGTTCCCGGCGGCGGCCCGAACATCGATATATGGCGCCAAGGGCTCATGGACTCTTACCTGATAGATGTCGACGCCAGTGTGTTGTGGAAGTCGATTGGCCCCGCCCCGCTCATCCTCGAACAAAACGACACCGTCAAGCAATATCAAGGAGTGGGTCCCAATTCCGGCGAAGTGACCGACATCTCCATCGATCCCAACGGAAGCGCCGACCAGGTCATCTACGTCGCCACCAACGATGGCGGGATCTGGAAGACCATCGACGGAGGCGCGACCTGGAAAACAACGATGGACGATCTCCTGGGGCTATCCATGGGAGCGGTCGAAGTCGATCCTTTCAGTCCTGTCCAAGCACGAGTGGTCTACGCCGGATCTGGAAACATGTATGACGGCGGAAGTGAATTCGCCAAGGGCGTGGGCCTGTATCGTTCCGCCGACGGAGGTTCTACCTGGAGCATCGTCGACGGCGGCCCATTTGGCACCGTCTTCGCCGGCTCCTATATTACTGCGATCAGGGTGCTGGCGTCCGATGTCCTGTTGGTCGCAACTAACAAAGGTCTCTACCGATCTGTCGACGGGGGTCAGAACTTCGGCGCGAACCCGCCCAGCTTCGATGATCGTACGGCTGTACTGCCCAACCTTGTTACTTGCCTTCTGCTTGACTCGGCTGACCCCGCTCACATCGTCTTCGCCGCCGTCCAAGGCGTCGGAGTGATGAAGTCTACCGACGGCGGCTCCACTTTTCCAATTAATATCCTCAACCCCTCGGGCCTATGGTCGCCCGGACCTCCGGTCGGCAACATCGAGATTGCACAGGCAGAGCAAGACCCGCAAATACTTTTTGTCAGCATTCAATACGGAATCCCGTACGCCGGAATTCCGACAAATGTCGCTTACCTTGGACTTTATATTTCCATAGACGGTGGAGCACACTGGACACTGCTTCCAAGTATTGCCGAGACCGCCGCGGCTGACGGGTTCGACCAGACGAACTACGATCTCATTCTGGGTATCGATCCCCAGGTACCCATTGGAAACGGTGCAGCCACTGCGCTTGTCTACGCCGGATTTCAGGAACTCTGGCGATCGTCTGATGGCGGCCGGACTTTTGAAAGCACAGCTTGTACCTCCTATAAAACGCATTGGGATCTTCATGCACTTGCCTTTTCTCCAAAGTCGAATCGTGTTGCTGGAGCGAATACGCCGGTGTATCTCGGCACGGATGGTGGCATTTACAAGAGCCCCGATGGAGGCACCACCTGGCTTCCTCTCAACGGCAAAGGCGGAGCGAATCCAGGGAGCATCGGCTCGAATCTGTTTTTTGGAATGGACATCGGAACGGGTGCAGGAAACAATGCCTACACCTATGGTGGATTTCAGGACACCGGATGCGCCGGACACCGACCCGAGGACATCGGGACCGACTGGCATCAGGGCATCAACGGAGACGGCGGACGAATTGCCGTCGACCCTTCCGATCCCAAGACCGTTTACGGCTTTGACGGCGGCCGCTTCATCAAGACCACCGATGCGGGAGCCACATGGCAGTTTATCGGTAATCTACCTGCTTCTGACTCCATATGTGGGATTGCGCTTGAGCAGAGCGGAACCGACGCTACGAAGCGCATCGTCTATGTCGGCTTTCAGGGTACGCTCTACGTAAGCCAGGACGCCGGCGCATCCTTCACTACGCTCTACCAGACCAGTCTTCCAAATCCTCCAGACATTGCTATCGTTAGAACCACAAACGCGGACGCGAATCGCATCTGGTTCGGCATGTCGGATGGCTCCGTCCACTACTCGGCTAACGCTGGCAGGGACTGGGATCAGGCCGGGTTCAAAAACCAGCCCGGCCCAATCGCTCCCCTCAACGGGATTGCCCTCGATCCGAAGAACCCCGACCGCGTCACAGTGGTACTCGGCGGCGCCTCGGGGATCCACTCCAAGTACCGCACAGCGCGCGTCTTCCTCACTAGCGATAGTGGCCAGAACTGGACTGACATCAGTGGCACCGACGGTAACGGCCCCGCGGGCAACCTTCCCGATCTGCCCATGCATTCGGTCGTATTCGATACCTCTGTCGTTCCTTCGGCCCTGATCGTCGCCAGCGATGCGGGCGTGATGCGATCCACTGACTTCGCCGTAAACGGCACCGTTGGTACCGCGACGTGGAAGGCATACGGCGTCGGCCTGCCCACGGTGAGTTGCAGCGCGCTTGCCATCGACAATTCGGTCAATCCGCCCGTCCTGCGCGTAGGAACTTACGGTCGCAGTTGCTTTGAACTGACCCGGTCGGCTGGACCCCAACTCTATTCCGGCCCAAATCTTGCCGTCGGCTCTGTTGGCGTGGGACGCACAGGATCGCTTGCTTTGGATCTATATAACTGTGGCAGCGCGCCGCTCAACGTCAGCAGAATCACCGTCACCGGAATCGGTTTTGCCCTCAACCCGCTTCCTACCTTTCCCCTAGCGATCGCCCCTGGGGTCAGCGAGTCTTGCCAAGTGACCTTCAGCCCGGCCGCCGTTGGCGATGCGGAAGCCACGATTGTCATCTCGAGCAACGATCCTTCTTCGCCGGCCACGCTCCAGTGCGCGGGAAGAGGCGTGCAGCCTGGCCTTCCCCGCTTGGCTACCAATCCTTCAACTGAAACAAATCTGGGCACGGTCACGCCAACAAGCCCACGCTCGATTCCGATTCAACTCTTCAATGTCGGAACCGCCGACCTTCAAATTGCTAACATCGCTCTGGGTGCTGATGGCAGCACCGACTTTTCACTCAGCCAAGTTCCCGCACTCCCAGCCATGATTTCTCCCGGTGGCGAACTCGATGTGGTGGTTGCTTACAATCCAACCAGCAACCAGAACGTAATCGCGACTCTGGCCATTACCAGCGACGACCTAATCCCTGTCCAGAACGTGACCATTGCCGGAACTGGATTCGGAGTTCCTGGCGCGTAAGGCATCCAAGGCAGGGCGCTGCGGACCCAAAGCTAGAAACCGTTCGAAGCATTGGGTCAGCTGAAACTAAAATTCTACGAGGAGGAGGGAATGAACTTCATCGAAAAACTCTTTGGCGTTTCTCCCGATGGTGGAAGTGGGCTTCTTGAATGGCCCCTGCTTCTCACTTTGGCGTTCATGGCAATTGCCCTCTTACGCTTAGCCACACTCTGGAGAAAGGCGCCGCCCGGCTACCGCATAGCGCCTTCGATCAAAAGGATTGGATGAATTCCCTGGAAATCGATTGCGAGTATCATGCGGCTCGAAACTCTGATCACTGCTGTGAAAGCTTACCGAGTGACGTTTTACAATGCGTAAAGTCTGCGAATTTGTGGGCAAATGACCGGTATCCTGACCTTGACTTCTATCTTGATAAAATCCATTATCGTGGGAGACGATCAGTTGCCTGGCGCAAAGCCCGTTTTGCATCAACCTGATCCCAGTCAAACAAGAGGGGAAATCCACTGGTTAATGAAGCTCGATGGCCGGTGGGTTCTGTACGGAGAGCACAAAGTTCGCGAACGTGTAAGGATGGCGGCCCGGCCCGGCAACTTGCAGTTTTGCCGATTGCAGCGCGCGAGCGGGATCATGCGGGTTGCGGTCGAGTTCGGAATAGAAGGATTCCATCAGGCTTTTGGTGGCCGCGTCGGTCGCTCCCCACAGGCTTGACACAATTCGCCGGGCCCCGGCGCGCAAGACGAAACCCGTAATCGATGACTCATCGGAACTTGTCTGCTTCATGTACTCGCGTGGGCCCAGCTTGGTGTCACAGGCGCTCAGCACCATCAGGTCGACTCCCGCTATATCCCGAAACAGAACCCATGTTTCCAATTGCCCGTCGGCCATTGCGAGATACGAACGATAGGGATTCTTGGCGTCCAGGACTCCGTGAGTGGCTAGATGGATGAACCGGGCCTGCGGAAGCGCCTCGCGAATGCGACCCATCGTTACCGACGATCCGGTAAGGGCCACCGCCCCTAGCCGGGACGCCACGGCTGTTGCCTCGCTCTCGGGAGCGGTCAATCCACCGGCATTGATCCCGGCGACTAGAGATCGGCTGCGACTGTGTTGAACTACAGGCCAGCGCCTCGTATCTGCCAGGGCGGATACGTACACCAGCGGATTGCCCATAAACAGGGAATGGCCCTGACCATCTCTCAGCACCTCCAGCGGGATGCCTCCCAGCCGTCCGATGCCGAAGATGGCAATGGTCCGACCGAGCGGATTGGGACCCGCAGGAGCAATCAGAAGCTTGTAGAGCGCTTCTGCCGGCGCCTCCCAGCCGGCTTCCGATCCCGCCAGGCGGCCGCGGAATTGGCCGGCGAGTCGGACCAGGTCGTTTTCACGTACCGGAACTTGTATCAGCCGCGGCTTTCCGCCCGCATCGATCCTCCAAATAGCAAGCTCATTCCGGAGCGGATGAAAAATCAGCGCCGTGACGCCGTACGGCAGTGAATTCATTCCCGCGTGCAGGTCGTTCATCGTGGGGAGCCGGAATTGATCGCCTCCGGCTACTGCCGCATGCTGCAGTTCTGCCAGGCGCTGCTGGTCAACATTACCCTCCACCGCCGCTTTACGAAGCAGCATGGCGGCCTCGGCACTGTTGGGATCGCTCACTGTCACGCCGCTGGCGACCTCTTCGGCATTTTCGCGATCGGCCCGGGCTCGTTCGCTTGCCAGCAGGGCAGACTCGGCGTCCCCGGAATGCACCTCCGCCTCCACCCTCGATTCCAGCACGTCCTGTCGCAGTCCGTAACCGGCCTGGTAGGACCAGAAAGGCTCGTCAGATTCGATGGATGCAAGCAAGCGCTTCGCGGAGGTAAAGTCTCCCTGGATTGCCCTTGATCGCGCCCGAAAGTAGGTGAGTTCTTCGATCGGCAGTTCCGAAATGTTCATTCCTGCGAGCGCCTGGTCAAGGCCGCTGGACCATTGCTCCAATAGTGCTCCTGCGTCCGCCTTTTCGGCCCACCGGCATAGTTCAGATGCATCCGCAACGGCCGGCAGAAAGAAGAGCGCTCTCTGTGGGCTGAGTGGATCGGGCGCCTGGGCGAGGGCTGCCTTAATGTTTTCGACCGGATGCATCTTAGCAAGCTGGGCTTGTGCCTGCTCGCGCAAATCTGGATCGCAAAAACCGGCCATCGTCAGGCCCCGCAACATCGGCATTGGGGTGTCGGCATGCTCAAGGTCAGCACGGGTAGCATGGAAAGAGCGGAGTATTTGCGTACAGCTTTCGGCACGGTTGAAACGATCGACCTGGGCAGCTCCATGCTTCAGATCATCGTTTTTCATCTTCGTCAGCATCGCCCGCTCAGCTATATGGAAATTGGACGCGCCCTGCGGCCATTCTTTCGCCACCGAGGTTAGGAATTCATCCATGTCTTTCTCGACAGTTGCCCGGCGCTCCGAATATACGACCATGCCCTCACTCACTTCTCGCATTTCCAGACGGACCTTTAACTGGAATAAGTGATAAAGGATCGTCATTCGGATGTCCGTTTCGTCCACCTTCTCACCCAAAACCGGAGGGAGTGGCGCCAGGGATTGCTTTTCGCGAGCCGTAACCAGGAACTCCTTCTCTGACGCGATTGCCTTGTACATCGAGTCGATGGAGGCGTCGTTGCGGTCGAGGTTAACTTCCAGATCGCTGCGCAGCATCCTCATCTCTGCATTTGACATCTGGAAGCCGTGGCCGGTCAGGGCATCCGCCACCGCACCCAATTCCTCGATGGCCCGGGCAGAATCGCCCTCGCGAACGGCGCGCAGATTCCAGGACATGGCAAGCTGCAAAATGCTGTATTCGGCACCTGGCAGCGAGGCTTTTTCTGCACTCTCCACCGCAGCAACGAACTCGCTGGAGGCACTGGATAGCAACCCGGCGCAGGTTCGGGCCATGGTGTCGTTCCAGGGCGAATCTTCGCTTTTCGGGAAATGCGGCAAGCCATCTGTGCAGGCACACAGGTTGCATCGAGCGATTCAGTGCCCGGCCCCTGCCGGGACAAAGCGATACCTCCTGGTGACGACCTGCGTGTTCGATCAAATCCCACACATCGGCGCTCTCGCCCGTTATCGTTTGCTTGATCTCCGAAACTGGTATGGCGCGTATGCTGCCCACCGTGCCCTGAACCTGCCACAACAGAAGGTCGGAACCGTCGTGCAGGAGGATGAGTCCGCATATTCGGAACTATGCAAAATGTGCCCGTAGAGAATCGGAATCTGCACAGCAACACAGGCAATCAACACCATCGGCAAATACCACAAGCTCGCGTGCCGTCCCTGGCTCCTCTCCACATGGCGCCGGCAGCCGTGGCATAGCAGGTATGCGACCCCGCATCCGTACAGAATGGCAAAAAACAATGCCCACTCTTGGGGTCTATGGCTATTGGTTAGGTCGCCGACAGCCAGGCCGATAGACGTCGATCCGCCTGACATCAGCGTCTGCATAGTCAACCATCCCAGCAGCAGGATTCCTGCTGAAGCCAGAATGGGGCCTTCGTTTGACTCGATGCAAGCGAAGATAAATTCCGTGATTCGCGTCAACCGTATCGAAACTGGCGATCCGGCAGGAACCCGACGCCAGAGCCACGAACAAGCCGCCGCGACCACGCAGAGAATTGCAAATGGGATACCGAACCCCAGCAGAGAAAACAAGATGATTCCGATGATCTCGGGCAGTTCGGCCAGATATCGCTCTACGCCAAACGAGCCTCTGGTGCTGATGCCCAGAGTGTTAAGGTGCGAACGCAGAGACAGATACCCGAATACCGCGAATGCGGCCGACATTTTGGTGAGAGCTTCGACAATCCTGGGAAGAGAAGGACGTGCAGCCGATCCCGGCTGGGGTGCCGGCGAAACTGTTCTCGACTCGGGGGATTGCGCTTCCGGCGAGGATCGTTCGGCTTCAACTGGGGACATCAACTCCCTCCCTTCTGGAAGTTGCTGCTCCTGCATGCCGGAATCGTATCACGACAGAGTTCCGCACGAACTTCCGATCGGCTTCCCGGCGACTGTTGTGTGCGCTCAATCCGGTACGATCAACGGTTCTCGACCACGAAATCGCCAGCCCACAGAAAGCGAAAGCTCAAAGATCCGTCGAACGTTCCCAGGGAGATGAGCAGCCAGTGCCCACGCGCTTTTGGAATTTGATCTCTGCTTTCGGCACGCTGAACCATCCGTCACTTGAATGTTAAGCGAGCTTTGCTAAATAGTGGGCTAGCGCTGATTCTCGAGAAGGCGGCTCCGAGGAGATAGAGAGCGATGCTGGATCGGCAACGATAACCGGATTATCGCGGCCGGCTTCCCAGGGATATTTGGAACCGATCGTTGACCGCATCTTTGAACTTCTGTCTGCATCCGATGTACCGTTCCGTCGTTTGGACTGAGGCGTGACAGAGCAGGAATTGAATCTGTTCGAGTTCGCCTCCGGCGCCGTGGCAGAGCCGAGCGCAGGTACGACGAAGGTTATGCGGCGCCAGGTGATCCACATCGATCCTCTTGGCATATCGCTTGACTGCTGTCCAAACAACATCCGGGGCGATCCCACGACTCAGCTGGGTCCTGTTTCTCCAGATCCGCCTGAATACCAGGCCCTCAGTAAATCCCGAAGAGCAAAGCCAACTGTCGATTAGAGCCTTACGCCAATCCGGAACGGGCACCGTTCGCAGCCGTCCGCCCTTCCCAAACAAGTCGGCGATGACCCAATGGCCTTCTCTCAGTTGAATCTGATCCAGTCGCAGGCCCATACCTCCGATCGTCGCAGCCCGCATCCGAGCAGCAGCCCGATCAACGCCGCGTCTCTCCTGCCCCGCAGGGTGATCTGCTCGCCTGGGCCGTCCAAGGGATGCCATCCGCCACATGCTCACGACCTGGCGCGCTAAGTCCAGAACGAATTGAGCCTCGGCAAGCTGCCCAACGGCAATCAGCTTGTCTCGCAAGACAATCTCCCGAAGCGCAGGAAATCCCAGATCATGACCGGCGAAGACACCTGGTACGGCATGGGACTTGAAATTGATCACAAATACGGCATTGCGGTCGTAAGCCACCGCGGCAGCATGGGCGGCTTCAAAAGCAACTTCTGGTTCCTGCCAGACTCCGGCGAGGGCTTGGTGATCCTCACAAACTCCGACACCGGGGGCATCCTACTGGGGCCGCTTGGACGGCGTCTCCCGGAGGTTCTCTTTGACGGCAAGCCGGAAGCCGCGGGCAACGTTGCGTCGGCTGCCGCCAATTACAAGGCGGACGTCGCCAAAACGCGCGAACGGCTCGTCGTTCCTGCCGATGCCACCATCGTCAAGGGTCTCGCCCATCACTACTCCAACGCGCAGATCGGTCAACTCAATGTAATAACCAGCGACAGCGCTACGATTTTGACTTCGGTGAATGGAAAAGCAAGGTTGCCTCGAGGAAAAACGACGACGCCACCATCTCGTTTATCACTATCGACCCCACTAATGACGAATTCGAATCCGTGGTCGGCGAGCGCGACGCCCAGAACGAATACATCTTCAACGAAGCCGAGTAGGGTTTCGGGAGGCAGCGATTTGTTTTGAACCCTTGGCGGGCCTTGTTCTCGATCTAGGTCAACAGCGTGAGTCACTTTTTCGAACTGCCCTCTCGAGCCAATTTAGAGGCTCTGGGCGTGTTGTGGCCGACTCCCTCGAAAATCTCTCGCGATGCCGATTACGCAGGTTCCGGGTTCGTAGCGGTGACCTGGAGATCGTAACCTGCCGTGTCAGACACTCTTTCCTCCCCGGCGGATGCAGGCTCGTCTCTACATAGAACGGAGATGAGGAGAGCCGAACCCGCTTTCAAAAACTCACGCCGTACGTAACCTTCGGCAAACATGGCATTCAACGCTGAGCGATTGCCTAGCGCATAACATAACCGCCGTCGACCGAGATCGACTGGCCGGTCACGTAGCTGGCCTTGTCACTGCACAGCCAAAGCACAGCGTCCGCGATCTCCTCGGCTCTTCCGAGTCGTTTCATTGGCACGAAGGTCTGCAACATCTTGTCCAGCTCCGGTCCCTGGCCTTCGGCAATCATCTTGTCCGACATTGGCGTCTGGATCATGCCAGGGCAAACATCGTTCACACGAATCCCGCGTGTTGCATATTCGAGGGCCGCGCTTTTGGTGAACCCGATCACGCCATGCTTTGCGGCATGATATGTCCCGCGCTGATTTCCGCCTATCAAGCCTCCGAGCGAGGAACAGTTCACAATGGCACCGCTGCCTTGCTCGCGCATCTGCTGCAGCTCAAACTTCATGCAACTCCACACGCCTCGCAGATTGACGCCCATCACGCGGTCGTAGTCGTCGCGCGGCGAGTCCGCCGTCTCAGCGAGAACATTCTGGATACCGGCATTGTTGTACGCCGCGTCGAGCCGACCAAAGGTGGCGACGGTCTTCTTCACCATAGCTTCGACCTGGGCGTCGTCCGAGACATCGCAGTGGACGGCCAGTGACTTGTGGCCTTGGTCTGCGAACTCTTTGGCGGCTTTCCGCACCTCTTGCTCGTTCCAATCGGCGAGGACGACCGCGGCTCCGGCTTCTGCAAAGGCTTTGGCGGTAGCGAGGCCGAGGCCCGATGCGGCTCCTGTTACGAGGGCCACTTTGTTTTCAAACGATATCTTCATGGTGTTGTCTCTCCTTCAGTGCGTAGTGGGCTCTTTCGGCGGCAGTCCGGCGAGCGCGGCCGATTTATCAAGTCGCTCAGAGCAGTACGAAGTTCGGGTTAGCGGTCGATCAACTTCCGGTGGGTTTCTGGATAGCGCTCGCCCGCGATCTTGATGGCAGATGAGGCTTCGTTGAGAGCACGGACGTCGTCTGTGGTGAGTTCGAGAGCTGCCCCACCTAAGTTTTCTTCGAGGCGCGAGACTCTGGTGGTGCCTGGGATGGGCACGATCCATGGCTTCTGTGCGAGGAGCCATGCGAGGGCGACCTGTGCGGGCGTGGCCTTTTTCTGCTCGGCGAACTTTGTTACAAGGTCAACGATGGATTGATTGGCTCTGCGATTCTCCTCGGTGAAGCGTGGGACGACGGCGCGGAAGTCGGTGCTGTCGAACCTTGTCGACGCGTCGATCTTGCCAGTGAGGAAGCCTTTGCCGAGCGGACTGAATGGGACGAAGCCGATGCCGAGCTCTTCGAGCGTGGGCATGACAGACTCTTCGGGCTCGCGCCAGAAGAGGGAGTACTCGCTCTGCAGAGCGGTAACGGGCTGCACGGCGTGAGCGCGGCGAATCGTCTTTGCGCCGGCTTCAGAGAGGCCGAAGTGCTTCACCTTGCCTGCCTGAATGAGGTCTTTCACGGCCCCGGCGGTTTCCTCGATAGGAGTGTTGAGATCGACGCGGTGCTGGTAGAGGAGGTCGATGGTGTCCGTCTGGAGGCGCTTGAGCGAGGCTTCTACGACCTGCTTGATATGGTCGGGCTTGCTGTTCAACGCGTTCCATCTCCCGCCGTCGTTGGGATTGGCCTCGAAGCCGAACTTGGTGGCGATCACTACATCCTGGCGGAAGGGTGCGAGTGCTTCGCCGACGACCTCTTCATTCATGTATGGGCCGTAGACTTCCGCGGTGTCATAGAAGGTGACGCCGCGCTCGACGGCTGCGCGGATGAGCTTGATGGCTTCCGGCTTTTCCGTCGCGGGGCCGAGTCCGAAGCTCAGACCCATGCAGCCGAGGCCAAGGGTTGAAACCTCCAGGCCACTTTTGCCTAATGTGCGTTTTTGCATGATTTCTCCTGTGGTGAGGCGTGCTGACTGAAGCCATTCGTCCTTACACAGAATAGGATGCCCGCAGCTCATGCAACAATCCGTTCCGTACGGCAAGGTGTTATGAGTAAAATGCATAAATCATGAGAAATGATTTGGGAGAGCTTTCTGCGTTCGCGACGGTCGCCGAGGAGCGAAGCTTCACACGTGCCGCTGCCCGGCTGGGCATCTCACAGTCCGCGCTCAGCCACTCCATGCGCGGTCTGGAAAAGCGGTTAGGTGTTCAGTTGCTCGCAAGGACAACGCGAAGCGTCTCGGCCACCGCCGCGGGAGCTACTCTGCTGCGAGAGGTCACGCCTGCGCTGGAACGCATCGAGCGGGCGGTCGCCGAGGCGCGCAAGCAGCGGGAGACGCCGTCCGGACGCATACGCATCATCATCCCGAGAACGGCGACAAAGACAGTGCTCTTGCCGAAACTGGCGCATTTTGTGCACGCCTTCCCGGAGGTCGTGCTCGAAGTGACGTCTTCTAACGACCCTGTCGATCTGGTGGCCGGTGAGTACGATGCAGGCGTGCAGCTCGGCGAGTTCATTCAGCGGGACATGATCGCTGTGAGAGTGACACGAGAGATGCGCCTTGGCGTGGTGGGATCGCCGAAGTATTTCGAGTCGCACCCGGTGCCGCGAAAGCCGCAAGACCTGAAAGATCACGCGTGTATCGGTTTTCGATTCAGCAACAGCCTTTATCGATGGGAGTTCGAGAAGGGGCGAACGGCGCTGTCCGTAAGCCCTCAGGGACCGGCGTCCTTCGATGATCCTGATCTTGTAATTCAAGCCGTGCTGGATGGAGTGGGCATTGGAACAGCCATGGAAGATTCGCTAACGGAACCGATTGCCGAGGGAAGACTCATTCAAGTGCTGAGAGATTGGTGTCCATCCTTCCCAGGCTATTTCCTTTACTATCCGAGCCGTCGGAATCAGCCTGCAGCGCTTGCCGTGCTGATTGATTCACTTCGACTGGATTAGTAACGAGAAACGTTAGGTCCCTATCGGGACTGCCCCAACGCAACGATGGTGGATTGCCCAGGAGTTTTTGGGGGCAGTTTCGATAGGGTCGTTTGAAGTAAGTCGGTGGCGGGACGGGCGCGGTGATCTACCTATGGGATTTCAATCGGCGGGATGATGGCTTTGTTGGTTGTTGACTCGACGCGGTGAACGAATCGGGCTGCACGGAGGCCGATTCCGGGGTAGGCGAGGCTGAAGTTGTACTCGCAAATGCGCCTTGAGTGGTTGGTGGTTGCAGCCAGTGCACACTCCGGCATAGCGTGCGCGAACACGACAGCGTTGAAGTTGGGGTCCGTGAGGCTGTCATGAGCTGTCAACACTGCACCTCCTTGGCTGGGACGGGGCCAGGTTCGACTGGAAGTAAAGCTGGGCGCAGGTGAGCCGATCGACGACGAACATAAGGCCGGAGCATGCTGGACAGCGCAGGCCAGGCGGATCGGGCGGATCGATGCAGGCCGTCGTGCCGAGCAGAGCGCGGCAACGTTGGAGCGCAGGACCTCGGCTGCGGTTGGCGAAGAGTCCGAAGTGTCGGATGCGCACCAGGCCGCCTGGCAGTACATGCAGCAGGAAGCGGCGCAGGAACTCATGAGCGGAAACGGTCATGATCTTCTTCTTGCCGCCGTGTGCGTAGTCACGCCAGCGGAAGGAGACGCGATCGTTCTCGAAGGCCACGAGCCGATGGTTGGAGATAGCGACGCGATGGGTGTAGCGGGCCAGGTAGTTGAGAACGTGTTCGGCGCCGCCGAAGGGTGGCTTGGCGTAGACCACCCAGTCCTTCAAGCTGAGTTGCCAGAGTAAGTGGCTGAATGCGCCAGGTGCGGCAAGTTGTTCGACTGAGCCATGGAACTGCAGTCTGTTCTGCTGAAACAGTTCACGTAGCTGCTCGCAGAACTTGCCGCGGAAGACTTCGCTGAGCGCTCTGACAGGCAGAAAGAAGCGCGGCGAGGACTCGATCCATCTGGAACCGTCGAGAGCCAGGCCGCCGGCAGGAACGATGTAGTGGATATGGGGATGATGCTCGAGGTTCTGCCCCCATGTATGGAGCACGCCGAGGAATCCGATGTCGGCTCCCAGGTGCCTGGGATCGCGAGCCAGCTCGAGCATCGCGGCAGCGCTGGTGCGATAGAGAAGATCGTAAAGCAGCTGCTTGTTCTGCAGGACAAGAGCGGAAAGCTCATGCGGCAGCGTGAAGACGACGTGGAAGTATGAAACGGGCAACAGCTCAGCCGAGCGCGCGGCCAGCCACTTGGCACGCGCGTTCCCCTGGCACTTGGGGCAGTGCCGGTTGCGGCATGAGTTGAACGAGATGGCCTGATGGCCGCAGCGGACGCACTGATCGCGGTGACCGCCCAGTGCCGCGGTGCGGCAGCGGACGATGGCATCGAGTACCTTGCGATGCGGCCACGCAAGATGCGACTGCTGCTGTTGCCAGAAACTGTTGCCCGTTCTACGGACGATGTCGGCCACCTCGAGGGTGGGCCGGCTCATCGCTTCATCCGTCTCCTGGAGCGTTTTATCTCATCGGGACGTGACACTTCGATCGCTTCAAGCGGACTGGGAATCGCCTGCAGGTGGCGTCGTGACAGGTGCAGATAGACGGTCGAGTGTTCGAGCTTGGAGTGTCCGAGAAGCACCTGGATGGTGCGCAGATCGGCGCCGGCTTCCAGCATGTGAGTGGCGAAACTGTGCCGGAGCGTATGGGGAGATACATGCTTCTTGATGCCGGCCTGCCTGGCTGCGTGAGCAACAGCATCCCAGACGATCTTCTCCGTGATGGGCACATCTGCCCGCCAGTTGTTCACCATACCTGGAAACAGATAGGTCTTCGGCTTCATCCAGCGCCAGTACTCTCGCAGAGTCTCCAGAAGCTTCGAGGTCAACAGAACATCACGATCGCGGCTGCCCTTGCCTTGATGGACATGAATAACCATGCGTTCACTGTCGATGTCGGTGACCTTCAGGTGACACAACTCAGCTCTCCGCAGCCCGGTCGCATAGAGCGTCATCAGCATAGTGCGATGCATCAGGTTCCGAGCCGAATCAATCAGCCGCGCCACCTCTTCTGGACTGAGTACGGTCGGCAGCTTCCTGGGCCGCTTGGGAAAAGGAATCTCATCGAGCAGGTACGGGCGCCGAAGAGTCTTGACGAAGAGAAACCGCAGAGCAGCACAACGGCTCTGGATCGTGCCAGCCGACAACTTCCGATCCCGAAACAGGTGCACCTGGTACTCGCGAATATGGCCTGGGCCGAGGCGTTCGGGCGAGCGGTGGAAGTGCTTCGAAAAATCCTCCACCGCGTGGATGTAGCAGCGGACAGTGCTTGGGGAGTAGTTGCGACGCTGGAGTTCATCCAGCATCAACTGCCGAAGATGGGTCACAGTGAACCTCCTTGTGACCCACACCCTATACCGGCAAGAAGACCACTCGGAGGCCTACGCCGCAGCGCCCGTCGCGCCAGCGACTTAGTTCAAACGCCCTAGGGTCCCGGAGCCTTTCTGGAATGACGCGGACGCCGAGTATCGAATCGAGCGGTGCTTGGTTCTCGACCGCTAACCTCCAAGGTGGCCTGAACCCTCGAATTCGCTCGACCCGAAGTCTGATTTTGGAAACTTCAGGCGTTAACGATATTGCCGATTTTGTAGCGGTGTTGGTCTTTGGTGAAACTTGTTGAAGTCTGTTGTTGTCCTAGGAGTAATCCGATTGACCCCCGCCTTTTGGAACCGCGAATCGAGCTTGGCACTTGGGGAGACGAACAGAGAATTCGGATCAGGCCCGAGCGAGTTCTGAGGATACCCCGATCCCCACTTCAATCTCGCCAACATTCTCGCGAAGCGACCAGGACAAATGAACCACGCCACGGATGCTCTCAGAGAAGCGATTCGAATTGCTCCGGGACGTTTCGAGGTCGCGCCACCATTGGCGACCTTCTTTGCAAAACTAAGCGCCCCGCAGAAGGCTTAGGCGAGGCTCTGGAAAGGCGCCAGCTTGCACCCTACAATTCAGAATCGCACTTCGACTTTGGTGAGGGTCTTCTCACCGCCGAACACACCTTCGATCACGGCGTGGGTGAAATGAATTGGGCGAGATCACTGGATCCGAGTCGGCGAAAGGAAAGAGAACAGCTTTCAAACGCTTGGGTAATGAAAAAGCATGCGAAAACAGTCGTGAGCGGGATCACCGCCCCGCGTTCCTACCCTGGTGTAGCTTGGCATCCCTAGTGAGATATCGGAAGTAACTTGCGAAAGCCCAATGCAGGCTTGCAACATTTCTGATAGCCTTGCCAAGCTCCCTGGAACTTCATACATGACTCGATTTGCTGCGCTGTACTGCAAACTCATCCCTGGCCTCTCCCTGGGACTGATCGCCGCAACCATGTTCTTACTCCCAACGTATGCTGCGACTCCGGCAGCTACGACGACGACGCTGACCATCACCGAGTCCGGCCAGTCGGTGAGTACGGTGGCCCAAGGAAGCCTGCTGACGCTTACGGCGACGGTGACATCAGGTACAGGCGCAGTCACCCCTGGACAAGTCAATTTTTGCGATGCGAACGGTGCGTCGTGCTCCGACATTCACTTCCTCGGGACAGCTCAACTGACCAGCACCGGTACGGCCGTGATGAAAATGCGTGCCTCGCCGGGGCAGCATAGCTACAAGGCGGTGTTCCTTGGCGCCCTGAACGCACCTACCCCGGTTCAGACAAGCAGTTCAGCTCCCTGGAGTTTGTTTGTCCAGCCTTCGTCCATTTCCACAACATCGGTGCTTTCCGCCACAGGAACTGATCCGTACACGATGACCTGCAAGGTCTCGGGGACGGCACCCAACAGCGTCGCTGGGCCCACCGGGACCGTTACCTTTACAGATCTGCAAACCAACGGCGTTCTGGGCACCGCAACGCTCGGGTCTCCCGCGCAGACTCGCAGCTTGCTCGGCTACGTGAATTACACCACCGGCGCCGGTCCTGTCGCAGTCGTCTACGGAGACTTCAATGGCGACGGAGTGCTGGATCTGGCGGTTCCAAGCCAGCCGGACAACACTCTCTCCATCCTGTTAGGAAACCCTGACGGCACGTTCCAGGCGCAACGCACCTACACCGTTTCAAGTTATCCGCTGGGCGTCGCCGTTGGCGACTTCAACAACGATGGCAAACTCGACTTGGCCGTCACCAACTACACGGTCAACACGGTCACAATCTTGCTCGGGAATGGCGATGGAACGTTTACCAAGTTCGCGACGGCTCCCGCTACCGGCTCCGGCCCTGCGGAGGTTGTCGACGGCGACTTCAACGGCGATGGCAAGCTCGATCTTGCCGTGACCAACGCCGGTGCGGGTACGGTCTCGGTTCTGCTGGGGAATGGAGATGGGACGTTCCAGGCCCAGAAAAGCTACGCCGTCGGGACACAACCGCTTGATATCGTCGCTGGGCTCTTCAGGGGGAATGGACAACCGCTCGACCTCGTCGTCGCGAATTACGGTGGCGAATCTCTCTCTGTGCTCCAAGGCAATGGCGACGGCACGTTCCAGACCCAGAAAGTCCTGACCAGCGGAATCGGGGCGAGCCCCAACATTACCGCAGGAGACTTTAACGGCGACGGCATTCTCGACATAGGAGCTGCCGGAGGGGCTGGCGGGTTTTGGTGGACTACGGTGCAGCTCGGGAACGGCGATGACACCTTCCGATCTTCACCGGTACCAGTGCCCAACACCGTGCTGTACCCAAGCCGAATCACGGCTACAGATCTGAACAACGACGGCGTCCCCGATTTGGCAATTGCCGACAACCATGGTTCCACCGTTCTGCTGTTGTACGGCAATGGCGACGGCACCATGACGGTTGGACCCAGCTATCCTGTCGGCACAACTCCATACGCCATCGGCGCAGGGGACTTCAATGGCGACGGGCTGGCAGATCTCGCGGTTGCCAACGAGCAGGGAAATGTATCGATTCTGCTGGAGAATGTCTCTACATCGGCCTCGGCAACCATTCAAAGTGTGACTCTGATTGCCGGCGCCAAACCAACCCACGCGCTCCAGTGCAACTATGCAGGCGATGTGAACTATGCGGCCAGCGTGTCAAACCAGATCACCGAGACCATTGCCCCGGCCACCCCGATCGTGGTTGTCGATTCCGCCTCAACCCCCTTTGGGCCCGGTGCCCTACGGCTGGCCGCCTACGTCGAATTCACACGCTCCGTGGTCCCCACCGGCGCCGTGACCATCCAGGTGGACTCGGGCCCTTCGCTGACGGCGAGTTGCAGAGCGGCTTCACCCCTAACGCAGTTCTGCACCGTGACCTATCCGACCGGCACACTATCGGGTGGTTCACACACAATCCTTGCCACCGTCGCTTCCGATGCAAACTACAAGTCCAATTCCGGGACAAGCATCCTCACAGTGACCAAGCTCAGCCCGATGCTGGTCGTCTGGCCCATTTCCACCACATACGGCAGCGCCTCCACCACCTTGCCTGCCTATCTGGAATATGCCCCCGGCCTCACCATCTTCCCCACGGGCGCCGTGACCCTCTGGGTCGACTCCGGCCCTTCACTCACCGCTACCTGCAGAGGTACAGCATTTCCACTGATCTGCTCCGTGAGCTATCCGACCGCCACCCTGTCGGTCGGCACTCATACCATCAGCGGCACGCTTGCCGCCGACGTTAACTACAACGGGGCTTCCGGCAGCCGCACCCTGACCATCACCAAGGCCACCCCAATCCTGGTTGTCTCTCCAATCTCGATCACCTATGGGACGAAATCCGCCAACCTGGCCACATACGTTGAATCCATAGGATCGATCGCTCCGAGCGGCGCCGTGACCCTGCAGGTCGACTCCGGCGCTTCGGTAACGGCGAGCTGCAAAGGTGTGGTGTCATCCTCGACACGGTTCTGCACAGTGAGCTATCCGACTGCGACTCTACCGGCCGGCAGCCATACCATCACGGCCACCGTTGCGTCCGATGCCAACTACAACGCGACTTCCAAGGCCGGAACGCTCACCATCACCCAGGCGACCCCTATTCTGGCCGTCACCCCAAGCTCGATCACCTACGGAACCAAGTCCGCCAACCTGGCCACCAATGTTCAATACGCGGGGGCGCTGGCCCCGGCCGGCGCCGTGACCATACAGGTGGACTCGGGCTCCGCGCTGGCGGCGAGCTGCAAAGCGGCTTCAGCCTCGACCCTGTCCTGTACCGTGAGCTATCCGACCGGACCACTGGCGCTTGGCAGCCATACGATCACGGCCACCGTTGCGTCAGACACCAACTACACCGCGGCTTCCAAGACCGGCGTCCTCACCATCACTCAGGCCACCCCCATCCTAGTTGTCTCCCCAATCTCGATCGCGTACGGAACCAAGACCACCACGCTGGCCACATACGTTGAATACTCAGGCGTGCTGGCTCCCGCCGGCGCCGTCACCCTGCAGGTGGACTCTGGCCCTGCGCTGACGGCGAGTTGCAGAGCAGCCTCATCCTCGACGCTGTTCTGCACCGTAAGCTACACGACCGGAACACTGATCCTTGGCAGCCATACGATCACGGCCGCAGTTGGTTCGGATGCCAACTACACCGCGGCTTCCAAGACCGGCACCCTAACCATCACCCAGGCCACTCCTGTCCTGGTTGTCTCCCCACGCTCGATCACCTACGGAACCAAGTCCGTCAACCTGGCCACATATGTTGAATACTCGGGAGCAATAGCTCCAACCGGGTCTGTAAGCCTGCAAGTAGACTCGGGCGCTTCACTCCCGGCGAGTTGCAGCGCCTCATCATCCTCGATGCTGTTCTGCTCGGTGAGCTATGCGACGGGAACCCTGCCCACCGGGAGCCATACGATCACGGCCACTGTTGCGTCAGACACCAACTACACCGCGGCTTCCAAGACCGGCGCCCTCACCATCACCCAGGCCACCCCCATCCTCGTCGTCTCGCCACGCTCGATCACCTTCGGAACGAATCCCACGACCCTGGCTGCCTACGTTGAATTCTCCGGCACGGTGGCCCCAACCGGCGCCGTAACACTGCAGGTGGCCTCAGGCTCTGCGCTAACCGCAAGCTGCAAGGCGGCCTCATCCGCGACACTGTTCTGCACCGTGAGCTACGCGACCGGGACACTGCCGGTCGGCAGTCATACGATCACTGCCTCAGTTGTATCGGACGCCAACTACTACGCCGCCTCCAAAACAGGCACCCTAACGGTAACCCAATGAGAAGGCAACCCAACGGTTATGGAGGCGGTCATGCTGTCTTTTCCTGGCGGACAGGCATTGCTATTCTTTGGGGAAGTGAAAAGGGATATATCCACAGTAATGATTCAGCTGCGCACGGCTGGTCTCCAATGGTCAGCTTTTGCTTTATTTGGCGTCGTTTCAATGATGTGTGTGGGGTGCGGTGGAAACCAACGCAGATGCCCGCACTGCACTGGGCGAGGCGACTCTCAATGTCGGCATCGCTCTGGCGATGCTCAAGAGGTTGGGATCGGCAATTGAAGTCACCCTTGCGAACTGTTGTACGCTGCGATAGTGCACTAGAGCGCCGGCGGGTTCGCCGACCATCATAAGAGTGTCCCCCAGGTTGCTGTGAATGCTTGCCACGTCCCTCTGCGTTTTGACATTCTTCCTCGGGTCGTCGGCAAGATTCGCTAACGTGACCTGGGCCCGGTTGAATATTGCGATCGCCTCCGACGGGTAGCCGGTATCCCTGAGATACTGAGGCAAAACCCGAAAGCTGTACCAGTTGGAATTAGAGATACATTGGCTGTTGAGGCCCTCCGGGCGAATCACGAGGAGGAATCAACATGCCGAAGGAACAGCACTCGGAACAGGAGATTATTTCCGCGCTCAAGCAATACGAGTCGGGAGAGAGGAAGGCTGTTACATTATTGCGATTGAAGGTCGAGCGAATAGATTTGGGGGGTTCCAAGATTGCGAAGCAGCAAGGGCATGTTGTCCGGAGTCAATCCACTCCACCAAGGAGCAAGGTCAGGGTATCCGGCCAAGCTACCTATTTCTTCGACTTGTCCGTCGCGAATTCGGATCCGCTCGAGCAGTCGCTCCTTTCCTTCGGTGTCGTAGTAGATATATTGGCTGTCTCGGGACCAATTTGGAGTGCTCACATGCTTGGCCTTTGTCAATATCCAGGTCTTTTTCTCCAGGTCGTATAGTTCCAGCTGCTGTCCTTTGATGGTGAGCGCGGAGATATAACGTCCGTTTGGCGACCAGCGCGGAGACCAGAGCCCATCGGAGTTGGGAAGATCGAAAACATGGCCGGTATGGGTGTCGACAATGTGAATCGCCTCAGTTCCGCCCGGTTGACCAAAGGCGGCAGGCACATCGCCGAAGCACAACTGGGCGCCATCGTTCGACCAGCTGGGAATCCCTTGTTCTTCTTCGCCCGGCGTGACTTGTTTAGGAGCGTCGCCGGTCCGCGCCGGCACCAGATAGATACGCCATTTGGTATTTCCATAGCGTGCTCGCGCGGCAAACGTTGACTCGTCTTGGGACCAAGAAAAGCCATCCATCTCAAACGGCGCGAAGGTGATTTGTACCGGCGCCGATCCGTCGGAATTGGCCCGCCAAAGCGTTTTCTCCGGTTCCTTGACATAGGCGACGAAATGGCCCGACGGAGAAAAGGTCACCCAGGTTGCGGATATGCCGTTCAAATACGTGGAGAACCCTTGACCTGGTACGTATCTGACAAGTTCTCCGTCGGGTTTCTGTCCAATGGCAAAGATATGCTTTCCATCACTACTCGGCATGGGGTGCGAAAATTCCAAACCAGATGTCAGTCGAATTGGCTCTCGCGTTCCTCCTGCAAAGAGCGGACGGTCGGTGATGGCCCAAAGGCTGGGCACCTCTATCTCGGCGGATTGGAAGACATAATAATTCCCGTCCGGCGTCCAGGCCCCACAGCATTCATGGGGAGGATTATGCCAATTGGGCAAAAGCGGGTGCAGGTTGGTCCCATCACTTGCAATTTCCCAAAGCGACTGCTGGAGGGAGCCGTTGACGTACTCGTTACGAGTAAAGCGGACGGCCTTTGCGTCCGGCGACCAACGGAACCAATTGGCGCTTTCCGGGATTTCGGCAATTCGCAGCATCTGGCCGCCGTCAGAATTCATTACCCAAAGGGTCCGGCCTTGCACAAAGACGATCCGCCTTTCATCGGGTGAGAATTGCGCGACGGTGACATCGTTAACGGGAAATCGTTTGCGGGAATCACCACCGACCGACATTAACCAGAGTTCGCCCCCAGAACCAGTTTTGACGGTAAGAATCTCGGAGCGCGTCGGAGACAAATCAAGCACACCCAGCTCTTCAAGAGAAAATGGCAAGCGCGTCGAGTCTCCGCCTGCAACCGGCACCGTGGCAAGTGCCTGATTCCCGCCCGAGCCTTCGGTGAAGTACACCCGGGCTCCATCGGTGAAGAGAGGGCCAGACTTGGGGAATTTATCGTGGGTGAGTTGCGAAGCGGCCCTGACCCGCAGTTCGTGGGGAAACAAGCGGAAGAAAAAGGCAGTCAACGCGAGAATCAAAAACAGGCCGGCGGCACTCAGACTGAACTTTATTACGCTTGTTCGGGGCCTGCGGCGGGAATGGTGTCGAGACGAAGAGAACATCGCGACAGCTGGAGCCTTGTTGCCCGGCGTGGTTCCTACAACTAAACCCGATGGCTCAGGGCGCGGACCCCAGCCAAAGCGCGGTCTCAGCAATGTGTCGAAGCGCAACCACTGCGTCTGAACCAGCTCCGGAGGCAGGTTCGCAAGTGCGTCCTCAATCTCCCTTACATTCTGGTACCGCAGCCTGGGTTCGCGATCAAGACATTTCAGGATGAAGTCTTCCCACTCGCCGCGCAAGCCCCGAACAAAGGTCTTGGGCGACGGTATGGTTTCGGCAATCCGTCGCTGAACAGTCCCCCAGGGCGTGACCGCTTCCAATGGACGATTGCCGGTAAGCATCTCGTAGATGACAAGGCCGAGGGAATAGATATCCGAGGCGCGGGTCAACTCGCGCTGTTGATCGGGCGGCTGAGCTTGTTCAGGCGACATGTACTCGGGGGTACCCAGAATCAAGTTTTGTGTCGTAAGGGCCCCGCTCCCGCTTCGACGACTCGCGGGCCGAAATGCCAGCCCAAAATCCGTCACCTTCACGAGGAGAGTGCCTGGAGAATTTCCTTCCACAAGAACCACATTCTCGGGTTTGAAATCCCGGTGAAGAATTCCCTTGTCATGAATGGCGCCCAGCGCCGCAGCCATCTGCCGAATCAGCTCGACGGCTTCCTCTCCCGTAATCCTGTCCGGTCGCTTCAGTCGCAGCGCAAGCGTCTCGCCGACTAACAGTTCCATGCTGACGAAAAGGACTTCACCGCCAGGAACCGGATGCATGTCGTACACCCGGCAGACATTTCGATGAGCCACCTCCTTGGCGAGTTTGACTTCCCGTTTGAATCTTTCTTGGAACCCCGGCACATCCAGTAGGTCGGGCCGGATAGCCTTGATGGCCACCTGCATGTGCAGGTAAACGTCCTCCGCTTCGTAGACGTCTCCCATCCCTCCGCGGTCGATGAAGCGAACGATCTTAAATCGATCGGCGAGAAGATCTCCTTCTTTAAAGGTTAATGCTGTCCTCATTACCCCATTTGCTATTTGAGCCCGGTGCTCATCGTTTAGAAAACCGTCCGCCTTCTCGTGGCTGGCCAGGAGTTCTCGTACGCGGCCTATGACAGCTTGATCGGAACATTGCTTGGACAGAAATGCGTTTCGCGCCTCGGGCGCAACTTCGAGCGCCTGGCTGAATAGCCGATCAATCCGTTCCCAATTCTCAGCTGATATGCCCATCAGCGTGCCTTAACCGTTCGAAGAGCCAGGCTCTTGCCAGCTTCCATTCCTTATCGATCAAGCCTGGCGAGCATTGCAGCTCTTTTGCCACCTCATCGATCGTGAGTCCGCCAAAGTATTTCAACTCCACAATTCGAGCTTTTCGCGGATCGCGTTCCTCGAGGATCTCCAGGGCATCGTGAAGGGCCAGAATCTCGTGGGATTCTTCCGAAGAATGCAGTGCATGGAGAGAGACCCGTACCTGTTTTCCTCCCCGCTTGGAAGCGTTGGCCTGGCGAGCATACTCGACGAGGATGCGCCTGATTTGTACGGCCGCAATTGCGAAAAAGTGCGCCCGGTTCGCCCAGTTTGTGCCTCGCTGGTCGATGAGCCGCAGGTAGGCTTCGTCTAAGAGCACCGTTGGCTGGAGAGTGTGATTGGGACGTTCGCGACGCATGCCTCGGGCGGCGATGTGATGAAGCTCGTTGTATACCAGCGGCATCAGAAGAGACTTCGCTATCAGCACGGGGATCTTGAGCACGAACGCGATGAGATAGTAGCCGCGATCAATTCCGCCACAACCGCAGCACCTTAATACACGCCGGCCCAGATGTTGTCAGAAAGCGATTATATGGTTTGCTTTCGCTGTTGCTATGACCGGCGTTAGGATTGGACGTTGCAAACCCTCGTCCAGATTGGAATCCGTCCGCCGGCTCACACTGACGTTGCAAGGTTTTTGGCTGCAATGGAGGAAAGTGGACGCTGGGGCAAGAGGTCGTTGAAGTCGAAAGCGGCAAGCGAAGTCTGAGGCAACGGTACCGGTGGCCGCAAATTGGAAGCAGACTTTGCGACCACCGCGGAAACCCCAAGCCCGTGAAGCTGGGAGTCAAAGCATCGGCACTAAAACTCGCCCGGCGGCAGCCCGACCTCCGACCAGAACATTCCAATATTTACCGAAAATACCGCTTTCCCATTACTGGCCGCGTCATCCCTGTATGGCTCGTACAAGTAAAAATCGCCGTGATTGGTTTTCAGTGCCACCGGCGTGTAGTTGGTGCAATAGCTGGTCGCCGGGTCAAAGGCAACACACGACGAAGCTTCGCCGCTGATCACCGTCGCATTGGTCAGATCGGTTGCCAGTGTGGCTGTCTCGGGGCTGTACATGCTGCTGAGCGATGGAGTCCGGATCATTTGTGAAACGGCATCGGCTGTGGTGTAGGAGACCAGGTCGCTTCCGACATAATAGACGATGTCGTTCGGCTTCGCGGTAACGGTCAGGGGATAGCCCCTCCAGCCCACGCCAGACCCGAATCCGATGCCGGACCGCCCTACGTCGTAATACACGTAAATCTGTCCCGGCTCGAATGTCGCCGAAATGGTGCGACCGCCGCTGACAATGGAGACCCGCGCCTCGCCCGTCCGGTTGATGAATCCATACGAGCTGGCCCCACTGTGAAACGCCACGGCGGACCCCGCGTCTCCGTCAAAAGAGAGAAACACCTGCGCGCCTGCATAACGGACTCCGCCCAGCGTCGCATCGGCAATGACATATCCGTGGTAGCTGATGGGCCTCGCGACCGACGTCCCCACCTTCGTCATGAAGAATCCCGCGTTGAGACTCGGAGCCCCTTGTCCCTGCGCGACCGGCGGGGTCTTCTGGCCGTATGTCTTCCAGTACGGGGTATAGAGATAGAAATCGCCTTTGTCCGTGTGCAATGGTTTCGCCGCTCCGCAGGCATTCGGAAATCCCACGCACGACCAGGCATTCCCGCTATACGAGGCGTCGTGCTGCAGATCCATCGAAAGTGCAACAAGTTCCGAACTGGGAGTCCCCGGATACACAAAACCAGGATTATTAATCAGACCCCAGTGGATGGTGCCTTCGTTGATCCCGAAGGGATACACCGGCTCCACGCCGCCAGGCGATGTCGGAGAGACCATACCGAACCCTACACCCCGCCCGCCTGCACGATGGGTTCGATTAGTTTGTCCCAGGTCGAGGCTCACAAAAATCTGTCCGGCGTTGAAGGTGGCATGCTCAACCATCCCCTCCGTGACGATCGTGACCGAGGCCGTCCCGATCGTATTGATGTAAGCATCGATGGTTCCCTGGGTGGGATCAACGACGTCGGGGTATTGGACAAACCGGACATCGGTGGTGTCACTCTGCAATGTCAGGTATACCCGCGCGTTGTGGAAGGCCCAGGTTCCCAGTTTTCCGTCGGTGATGGTAAATCCGGTGTAGGTAACGGGCTCCGCAGATGCCGGACTAGCACTCAGAACCCCCGTGATGGCCGATACCAGGATTGATGTGGCGAACAAAAGTCGCGGGCTTGCGTTCATCATGAATCCACCTCTTTCGTGGCGGGTTGTGGTTGGCACGGTCCCATGAGTCGGATCGAAGGCGCGACACAACGATTACCTTCATGACCTTCGGCCCGCGGAGAAGCAAAGTCATACACTTCCAGGCTCGAAAATGACTGATTGTTTGCTGGAAATCTGGGAATAGGTCGAGCGAGTCAATCGGGCTAACAGAGAAGCATTGACAAATCCCTGCCGATCATATTGAGAAAAGATTCGGCCGTCAATCTGTGCGGTTCCGCCGGCTTGGTTGTGGGAAAGAAAGGCAGAAGTTGGCCGCTTCGTTGCTGAGACGGACCAGCCGGAAGTGATTTGCCGAACTCCAGCGGATCTGCGACGAGCCATCATGCGCAGCTTCTCACCACCTGACGCGCCTTTTCTTTCGCTGCCTTCGCATCTTCCTGGGCATGGATGGCCTTCAGCATCGCCGCCACTTCTTTCACTTTGCCAGTCGGCACCGCCGTCCACACGTTGCGATTATGGTCAAGTTCTGGCGCTCGACATAGCTGGTAGAAACGTGCTCATATCGCGGCGCGATGTGTTTCTTTCCCTGAAATTTTCGGCATTTCCTCGCATGGCGCGGGAACCCTGCACAATTGGCAGGATGGCTTCGCCGTCCTTGTCTTGCATGACGATCTCTGAGCGAAGAAGGTTCGGTCCGGTCGAGCCGCCACAATTCAAACAGCCTGGCCTTACTTGAAGGTAAACCGAACGTCGGAGTGCCCGCCAGGCTTGATAGTAATGGTCTGGCGAAGCATGCCGAGCGACTCCTGCCAGGCAGCGATGGTGTAGGAGCCGGGCGGTAGATTGGTAAGCTCGAATTTGCCGCTACTGTTTGTGACTGCGAAGTATGGATGGTCAATCACGCCAAGGTAAGCATGCATCCAATTATGGATTTTGCATTTGATCGGAATCATCACCTCGGGCTGTGTGAATTGACGGCGAAATGGAGGATCGCCGGGAGCCTGACTGTGATTCCATTCGTGGTTTGCCCTGGGCATTGGGTGGATGTTGTGAGTCAAAGGATCAGAATTGATGATTTCGAGCGCCTGGCCCGTTTGGAGCCCCAGTACGCGGGGCACGAACCAGCAGCCGGTCTGTTTCAGAATCACGTCCGAGGCGGGAGGCTCGAACCGTTTTCCTTCAAGGCCCTTTTCCACATACACAAAGACGTTGGCAACAGCGGATCGTTGACCGACTGTGAGGGCCTCGTCATACTGCTTGCCGTTGTGCGCGCTTACACAGGCGGGATCTTCGCTCATATCGATCACCTTCCGTGCGGGCGGCCGGCCGGCAAAGTGGATGGTTCCCGAAATTGCGCCGGCTGTAGCCGGGTCAACATGGAAGTAGATTGTTTCTTGCTTCGGCGGGCTTTCGTTCTCCTGCCGGGGAGCCTGCTGGTGCGAACACCCCGGCAGGAAAAGCGCGAGCATGGCGGTAACGCCTAACAAGCGACCAAGTAAGCGAGTCGTCATCGGAAGGAAGTCTCCCGGGGAGGGCCGGCGTCCGGCGGTATGGTGCCGGTGAGCGATTGCAAGAAGGCTACGAGATCTTCGCGTTCGCGACCGGTGAGATGGATCTTCTTCATTTCGGGGTCAAGATAGGGATTCGAATTTCCCTGCCCTGTGTAAAAGTCAACCACCTCTTTGAGCGACTTCAGATGTCCGTCGTGCATATATGGGGCGGTATTGGCAACGTTACGTAGTGAAGGCGTCAAAAATGCGCCGAGGTCTGTGGTTACCTTCGTCTCATGATACCGACCCACATCCCCAAACTCTCCCGAGTCGCCCACTCCTTCACCGGTATTGTGGAATTGTCCATCCGTGAAGAGAGCAAATTCCTTGTTGATCGTGTGGCAAACGGCGCAGTTGCCCCGCTGCGGATCGAGGAAGACTGCGAGACCGCGTATTTGGGACTCGGTGAGCGCTGCTTTATCGCCGGAGTACTCATAGCGATCAAAAGGCGCGTTACCGCTGAGGAGGGTACGTTCGAAACTCGCGAGGGAATTCTCGACCCGCCCCATAGTGATGTCGGGCGAGCCGAAAGCATTTTGGAACATGGTATGGTATCGGCTGTCGGCCTTGAGCTTGGAAACAACCGCGGTACCGTCCTTCTGGCGCATTTCGACGGGATTAATAATGGGACTGCCGGCCTGCTGCTCGAGACTGATGGCGCGGCCATCCCAAAACTGGAACGGCAAATAAGCGGCATTCAGAACCGTCGGTGCGTTGCGCGTGCCCTTGAGGCCCCCAACTCCGATTGAAACCGCCGTATGATCCGTAAAGTATCGTCGCGGATCATGACAGGACGAACACGCAATCGTACCGTCAAGCGACACGCGCGGGTCATAGAACAGAACGCGACCCAATGCAATGGTGGCTGCGGTGGGAGGGTTATTCGCAGGAATCGCCACCGGGGGAAGGCCTAACGGATGTTGGATCGTGACCGGTTCGCCGACTGGGCGATCGCTTATCCTGGCGCGGCAGCCCGTTGCAAAGGGAATGACTGCAAACCAGGCTGACAGATAAATCAAAACGCGGACCATTAATTCACCACAATCCCCCGACACCGCTCCAGACCTGCTGCTGTATGACGCGAATGCCATAAGTATCCGCTTCACCCGTTCAAGGAAGTCCCAGGCTGCCGTACGAACGCGGGTAGGTGACGATGCCCCAAGGCAGATGAAGGCCTTCGATCGTGCCGATTTGCTTGTACCCGCTGGGGTCCACAATGACGATGTTGTTAGACCGGCCGCAGGCCATCAGGATTTTTGAATCATCCGGCGTGAAGGTGAAGTGCCAGCAACGCCGCCCGATGGGTATCTCGGCGACGAGGTTGAGCGAGTCGGCGTCGAAGACTTGCAGCTTACCGGCCGCCGCCGCACTGACAAAGATCCGCTTTCCGGAGCGGTCGAACGACTCGCCGTAAGGCTTGGCCGCTGTGGAAATAGACTTAAGGACGTTAAAGTTCAGGTCCAGCTTTACCAGCGTCCCCGATGTCTCCATGGTGATGGAGTAGAAGTTGTGCTGAGGAGAGACTTTGATGCCGCGTGGGCGTAAACCGTAGGGCTTCAGGTTGATGTCGCGGAGGTGCGTGCCCGTGGCAGCGTCAAAGATGCCGATGGTGTTCCGAGCCTCGTTGGCAACCAGGAGATATTTGCCGTCGGGAGAAAACTCCAGCCCTTCGGTCTCCTGTCCAGCTGTGAAGACAGGCCCGGGAGTCCAGTCGCCGATATGGAAGCTGGCGATCTGCGCAGGGGGCTCGTTGGCCTCTTCTTCATTGCCGGCGGAATTCTCCTTGGGCGGACCACCGGAGGAGCCGGGCTCGAAGGTAGCGAAGACGCGGTCACCGGCCGGGTTGATCTTCACAAATTCCGGATTGTCGCCTATGTGTTTCTTCAACACCAGCTGAAGTTTTTGTGTGTTGAAGATTGCTATGTCAGATGTGTCCTGATTTGCGGTGATGAGGTACTTGCCATCGAAGGTGACGCTTTCTCCTCGCGGGGCGACGTCGGGGGGCTGCACGCTTCGAGTGATCTTCATGGTTGCCAGGTCGATTTGGTCGATTTTGCCGTTTTCTTCCGTGACATATGCAACATTGGTTGGAACGCGAAAGTTTTTGTACCAAACGCCAGTGCCTGCCACTCCGGCCGCGAGGACGAGCAATGCCACCGACCACAGCACCCAAATTCTGGACATCCGCTCTTCCCCCCAGGTTTTCGCGATGACACAACTGTTTCGTCTGTTCCGCGCCGCAATGATGGAACGCCAGAACTCTCGAAAGATCTATTCCGCCAGGAGCCCAGCCAGTCACAGTATAAGTGGCTTGGATATCTTTCTACGACAGAATCACTCCCCCGGGCAGGACTCCTGGAGAGAGGCAAATTTCGTTGGGGTCCTGCGGCAGGTAGTGCGTGTGGAAGGTCCTCGCCGGCATCCGCCAGCGCATCAAAAGGCTATGACGGCAGGCCGGGATTGCATAATGAAAAACAGGAGGGATTGAATGAAGGTTTGGTTTGAGCGCTCTCTATGGTCAGGCTTGTGGGCACTGATCTTAGCTGGCGCGACCGGGTGCAGGCAGGATATGCACGACCAGCCCAAAATGATTCCCCTGCGGCATACGGCATTTTTTAGAGATGGCCGGTCGGCGCGTCAGCAGGTACCGGGGACGGTGAGCCGTTCCCAGGAACTGGAACCGAGCTATCTGACCACCGGTTTGATCGCGGGCGCGGAGGGCAATGCCATGCCGTTTCCGGTAACGCCCACCGTCATGCGGCGTGGCCAGGAGAAGTTCAATATCTATTGTTCGCCGTGCCACTCGCGGGTGGGCAACGGCAAGGGCGCGATTGTGCTGCGGGGCTATTACCAGGCTGGAAACTTGCAAAGCACTCGGCTGCAGGAGGCGCCACTGGGACACTTTTTCTGGGTGATGACCCATGGATACGGAGCAATGCCGAACTACTCGGTGGAGATCCGGCCGGAAGACCGCTGGGCGATCGCCGCCTACATCCGAGCCCTGCAACTGAGCCAAAATGCGCAGAGCACAGATGTGCCGCCGGGCGTACGCGTAAGCGATATGCGCGATCTGCTCAAGCGGACGGCGCTACCCGCGAACTTCTTCAACGACTGGGACTCTTCGATCAACTCCGATGTGCCCGTGGCGGAATCCACACCGTCTCCGGCCGTCTCCGCCCCTGCAGCCACGGTTCAGAGAAGGCCATCGGGCGGCACTGCGGCCAAGTCGCAAGCGCGAACAGCTCCCTTGACGACCTCCAGCACCGCAGCCCCGGAGGAGGGACAAGAAAAGAATCCGCCACCGGCGCCTACGGGCGATGCCGGGCACGGAAAGACACTCTACACTGCCAATTGCTCGCCATGTCACCAGCCAACGCGGGCCGGGCTGCCGCCGACCTTCCCGTCGCTGATCGGTATTGTGGAGAAGGATGGAGAGGCCAAAGTACGGAAGGTGGCCAAGGAAGGCATTCCGGACGCCAAGCCCCCGATGCCGCCCCACACGGACTTTACCGAGACCGACCTGGATGATCTGATCGCTTTCTTAAGAACGAAGTAAGGCGAATGTCGAAACAGCGAGGACCGGCTGCACCGGACGGCCCTTCAGGCTGCCGTCGAAAGCGCCAGGGGGAAGGCATCTCTCGCTTCGAGAGCCATTGGCTAGTTGGCCAAGCCGCACATCTCCCATTCCGAATCAATTCCAGCAGAGATGCTGACCGCCATTTCCTTGCTTTGACAGCCGAGGTCGAGAACCCCGTTCAGATCCGGGCTCGACAGTTACCAAAGTGTCCGATAGACGGTCGAAAGCGCAACCATTCCCTTGATTATTAAGTCCCAGGGGTTCATATCGTAGTTAGCGTGGTACGCACAGGTATCACCTTGTCTCCATCCCCCGGAGGTCATCGTTTGAGAAATCCAGGTTGCGTTTTTGTATTGTCAATGGTGGGGATTCTGCTGACTATCGGCAACCCCACGCGTGGCCATGCCCAGGAAAGCAAGGCCGTTGTCCATCCTGCTCCCGCCTCGCAGGTGATTACCGTGACGGTCACGGATCTGGGGCGCGCGGAGCGTGGTCATAACGTGGAAATCTTGATTGCTCAAGCGGTAGGGTTTCCCAATGACGTTTGCGATGTCATCACGACGTTTGATGTGGTCAGGAAGTTTGAGGAACGTCAGACTTGGCGCAACGTAAGACAACGGGTGGCAATCGTTGTTAACGGGACGCCCTATCCGGCGAAGTTTCGAGATACCGGCTTTTACCCCCTTGGTTTCAACCTCGCATGCATCGATTTTGACTCACCTGTTCGCCGGGCTGAGTTGAAAATTCCCGTGTTGCCGTTTGATCGGGACTCACCGGACCCCTCCTCGTTGTCTTACGACGATAAAGAAATAGCGAAAAGCGCTCCGGGAACTCCATTCTTGAATAAGCGCGGGGAGATATCCTCGGTACTTGTCGCCACTAGCAACGGCCAATTGGAATTCGCGTCGGCCCATGATGTTCGCACGTTTCTCAAGGTGGCTGTCGATCCTGCTCCCTGACGAACGACCTTTGAAGCGCTGCAATTGTTCCTGGAAGAGAAAGGAGACATTGACTGGGTCGGAATCGAAGGATCTTGACCATGTGACGAAGCTGCGTGGATAGATTTAAAATAGCTCCGATGCCTATAGCTGAAATTATCAATGAGATTGACGAATATCTCTCACGTTTACGTCAAGCCCGCGAACTCCTGTCAAGGCGAATCACGGAAGTCCCACAGGAGACGCTACCGCGTCCCAAAAGGAAAGTCTTCGCCAGGCAGACGGATAAAGCCCTTTCAGTCGGACGTCATGCCGACGGAAATGAAACCCAATCAAACCGCGCCATTGCTCAGCGAAAGGAAATGAGGGAGCGCGGAATCCCAGCGGCTCCGGTTTTGGCGGGCGCACCGCTCCAATCCTCACATAAGGAGCAACCCGCAATCGTGGTACCGCAGTGCGCCATGCCCCAGAACATCGTTATCACCCGGCTTCCCAGTCGGCGACGAAAGAGTTCAAACATGCCGAAGCGTCATCGAATGGCGATGACCGAGTCCGGCACCAAGCCGGATGCGATCAAACCTGCCATTGCGCTCGCCGGCGCTATTAATACCAAAGTAGTGGTGATCTCAGCCGAGCAGGTGAAGCGGGAACGGGAACAGGCGGCGCGTCCCGAGATTCGGCAACCTCGCGTGCCTGCTTCCGGTCTGAGTGGCAGACGGGCATTCGAGGCGCTCTTCAAGGACGAATGATCCATTCGGAACCCGAGTTTTGAATAGATGAGTGTATTGGCTGATTGAAATCGAGTTGAGCGGTGCGAACTTCAACCCGATTGGTTTTGCCGTGGATCAGCTCAACACCGTAAGCGCGGATGGAACGTCGTATCCCGGGAACGGGGCGCTGCAGTACTTCGAAAACAAATGGCAATTCCCCAGGGCCGGAGATAGTGTTTTTCCGATGACTGGACTCGCGTTCCGTTTTCCTGGAACGTGTTTCAAAAATAGTGCTTTGAAAGGGCACGACTTCCGTCGTGCCGAACCCATCCTGAATTTCAGGGGTTTTAACCCCTGAGGGATGGTTTTAGATTGCGCTGGGCATTTATGAAACAAGCTCCAGGGTGCTGATAATGCACTGGCCAGTTGGCCGCCCCCCGGCCATGCCTCGTAGTTCAGGAGGCTGATTCACATAATCCTCTCTTGACAACTCCCGATGCGTTGCGTCAAGCTTCCTTAGCTAGCTATAGGAGACTCTCCGGTATGGCGCAGCGCAAAAACGACACCCTGCAAGGCACCCTCACGCTCCTGGTGTTGAAGACGCTGGGGAATGGGCCGATGCACGGCTGGGGCATCACACTGCACATTCAGGAAATCTCGAACCAGGTTCTGCGCGTGGAGGAGGGATCGCTTTATCCGGCCTTGCACCGGCTCGAACAGGAAGGCCTGGTGGCCGCAGATTGGGGACTGAGCGAAAACAATCGGCGGGCGCGCTACTACCGGCTGACGGCCGCGGGCCGCAAGCAGTTGGCTGCCGAAGAACGAGACTGGAAGCAACTCACTGAGGCCGTCGCGCTGGTGCTGAATTTCGCCGGAAGCCGATCCTGAAGGAGAGCCGGATGGGGTGGATGCGCAGATTGCAAGGCTGGCTTCGCAGGGACAAGCTTGCGGCTGAGTGGGAAGAGGAACTGCGATTCCACCTGGAAATGCGCGAAGAGTGGAATGCGCGGTCGGGAATGGCGCGCGACCATGCCCGGCAGGACGCCGTGCGGCGATTCGGCAATCCGAATCTGATCAAGGAGCGGGTGCGTGAAATCGATGTCTTGACGTTCCCTGAGACGGTCTGGCAAGACGTCCGCTTCGCGGCCCGTATGCTGGCGAAACATTCCGGGTTTACCTGCCTCGCCATCCTGGCTCTGGGCCTCGGTATCGGAGTCAATACCGCAATTTTTACCGTCTACAAGGCAGTTTTATTAAGAGGCATCGATGCGCGCGATCCGCGCCGCATCGTGAATATCACGCGCCTCGATTTCGCCGGCAAGTCCGATCCGCAGTTTAGCTATCCAGACTTTGAAGCTTACCGCGAACACAATCATGTGTTTTCGGGCCTGGTCGCCGCGACGGGAGAAGAGGCAACGCTGAGCGGAGTCGGGAATACGCCTGGAGTGGGCAGCTCGATCGGTGGAGCGCTGACTGCCATGGCGGGATTCCGTCTGCCGAACCTGATGGCCGGCGGAGCGGAGTTCGTTCCTGTTTCGATCGAATCGGAGAATTACTTCTCGGTGCTCGGAGTAGGCGCAACGCGCGGGCGCGTGTTTTCGCCGGCCGATGTCGCTTCAGAGGCGGAGTTCCCCATAGTCCTTATCAGCGACAACTACTGGCGGCGACGATTCGGAGCCGATCCTGCCGTAGTAGGCAGAAGCATCAGGCTGAATGGGGCCGCCTTCACAATTATCGGCATCACTCCGCACGACTTCATGGGAACCCATCTGAATGTGCCGAGTTTCTGGGTGCCGATGCACGAGCAACGGCTGCTGCACCCGGATGGCGATCTGCTGCATGAGCGGGAGAATCAGTGCTGTCGCATTTACGGACGGCTTGGCGACGGCATCACCCTTCCCCAGGCGCAGTCTGAAATCAACATCCTCGCCGAAGGGGTGCGCAAACTGCACGCACCGAACTCCGAGAACTTCCGGCCGGGGACCATTTCTTTGTACCCGGGCACGCCGTTCGGGCCCGAATTGGAGAGCGGAGTCAATCTGGTTGTGATGCTGGTCATGGGAGCGGTTGCGCTGGTGCTGGTGATCGCATGCGCTAACGTGGCCAGCCTGCAGCTGGCGCGTTCCGCTGCCCGGCAGAAAGAGATTGGGGTTCGACTGTCGCTGGGAGCCACGCGCCGCCGTGTCATTCGCCAACTTCTGACCGAGAGTGCATTGTTGGGGATGGTGTCGGGCGCGGTTTCCCTGCTGCTCACGTGGTGGATTCTGCACGTTCTCGTCGTGCAATTAGCGGCCAACCTGCCGGCTGAGTGGGGAGCGCTCGCCCTGCATGTGGGACCGGACATGCGCGTCTTCGCCTATGTGTTTTTCATTTCCATCGTGGCCGGGGTGATGTTCGGGCTCGCGCCGGCGCTGGAGTTTTCCCGCCCCGATCTGACGTCGTCCCTCAAGGAGGAGGGCAGGGATTTCGCGTTTCTCCCGCTCAGGAAGCGCGTCATGCGGGGAGGATTGATCGCGATTCAGGTGGCAGTGTGCGTCGTACTCATGATCGCCGGAGGAATCCTGCTTCGTAGCTCGGTCCACGTGATGAATATCGAGACCGGCTACGAAACGAAGCGCGTTCTTTTTCTCGATCTGTATTTTCCCGACGGTTTCGGCTACGCCCACGAACGACAGACGAGCGAGATTCGCACATTGGCGGAGAAGATCCGCGCGCTGCCAGGAGTCGAAAGCGTGACCATCGGACGGCCGCCCAACGGCGGGGGTTTCCGCAGTGCGATCGTTACGACTACCGCGAGGCAAGATACGGATCGGCGCGCAGATCGGAACATGTACTACACATATGTGCAGCCGAACTATTTCGAAACCCTCCGTATTCCGATCGGTGTGGGGAATGGGTTCGCACCAGCCGAGCATCATGGCCCCGGCGCCATTCTGAGCGAATCGGCAGTGCAGGCACTGTGGCCCGGCAAGAATCCGCTGGGAGAAACGCTGGTGATCGATGGCAGGAACCAGTTCCATACCGATGCCGAGCTGGTCCCGCAGGGCGCATCCTACCAGGTGGTCGGGGTGGCGCACGACACGCGCGGTGTGCAGCTGGACGGCTCCGACAAATGCAAGGTGTATCTCTTGCTGCCGCCGGACCGGCTCGAGGAACGGCCGCTGCTGGCGCGCACGGCGGGCGACCCGAGAATCATACTCAATGTAGTGAGCGGGGCCGTGCGTTCGTTCGATCCCAACCTGGTGGTGTACTCAGAAACCTTGAACGACATGCTTACCTCCAGCCCGCAATTTGTTTTCTCCCGGCTTTCGGCTTTATTCGCATCCATCCTGGGCACGTTCGGATTGTTACTGGCTTCTGTCGGCATCTACGGCACGGTGAGCTATGTGGTGGTGCGGCGGACGCGTGAAATGGGAATTCGCATGGCTCTTGGAGCGGAAAAGCGCCACGTCGTGAGCCTGATCCTTCGAGACAGCATCCGCCCGGTGCTGTGGGGTCTGTTGATCGGGTTGGTTGCAGCCATGGGAGCGATGCGCTTGATCCATGCGATTCTGTTCGGGGTGAGCAGCTTCGATCCAATCTCATTTCTGAGCGTATCGGTGTTCTTGCTCGGTGTCGCCCTGCTTGCTGCCTATGTGCCAGCCCGGAGAGCGACCCGGGTGGACCCCATGGTCGCTCTGCGCTACGACTGAGTTCGCCCGATCTAAAACACAACGGGGAGCTTGTTGTTCCGGCGCTCGATGTTGAAGGTGTCGGGGTCGGCGCACATCTTCACCCAGCTTGAAGTTGTGCCGGCCTACGATCTTGTCACAAGCCGGCATCCGCTTCGGGCTCAAAAAGCAGAACCGAGTGCGCCTCAGCGATTGCCAGGACTCGAAAACTCGAGCACGCCATTATCGAATCGGCTCCCGCCGAGGCTGATGAGATCACGAAGGTAATTCTGATGAACTCGCCAAGGCTTCCGCGACCCTTGCTTTGGACAAGATGCCAGTCCGCGCTGAATGTAACCCGATGAGAAGTGCTCGACGAATGCCGTCGCGGCGGTCTCGCCAAAGCTTTTCGGCACAACCTGTCGAGCCCCTCTTTTTTCCATAAAATTCAACATACGGCAAACGTAAGCGCAGATGAGGTCGGCTTTGAGTGTCCAGGATGCGTTGATGTATCCGAACACGGAAGCGAAATTGGGGACCCCGGACATCATCAGCCCCATATACGACAGCGTACCGCCGGGGTCGATGGTGCGTCCGTCGACTTTGAGTTCAACTCCACCAGCCTGCTGCAAAACAAGGCCGGTCGCGGTTACGACGATGTCGGCATCAAGTTCTTTTCCTGATTGCAGCCGCAAGCCCGCCTCGGTGAAGGAATCAATCGTATCCGTGATCAGGCTCGCCGATCCGGACTTGATGGCATGGAAGAAATCTCCATCTGGCACCAGGCAGAGCCTTTGCTCCCAGGGGTTGTAACGCGGACTGAAGTCGGTGGCAACATCGTACTCCGGACCCAGAAACGCGCGCACCTGTTTTTGGATGGCGGCTTTGACCAACCCGGGCTTGCGCCGCGCAAGCTGGTACGCGTACATGGCTAAGGCCATATTTTTCCACCGGCTGAGCCGATGCGCCTGCTGCGCGGGCAGCACGCGACGCAGCCAGTTTGCGATTGCGTCCTGCTCCGGTCGGGAAACGATATAGGTCGGTGAACGTTGCAACATGGTCACGTGGCCGGCGGTTTTGGCCAGTTCCGGCAACAGCGTAACTGCGGTTGCGCCGCTGCCGATGATCACGACGCGTTTGCCGGCGTAATCCAGATTCTCGGGCCATGCCTGCGGATGAATCACTGTTCCCTTGAAGTTCTCGATACCAGGAAACTTCGGCTTATATCCCTCCGAGTACCGATAGTATCCCGCACAGGAGAACAGGAAATCGCACATCAGTGTCACCGTCTGGCACGTGCCGTCCGGTGAAGTATGCTCCGCCTCGACGGTCCACATCGCCTCCCCGGATGACCAGGAAGCGCGGCGAAGCTGATGACGATATCGGATATGCCGGTCGATACCCTCCTCGCGCGCAACGGCCGTGATGTACTCCCGAATCTCATTTCCCGGTGATATAGCCTTTGCGCCTTTCCACGGACGGAATGAGTAGCCCATCGTGAACATATCTGAATCGGAACGCACGCCTGGATAGCGAAATAGATCCCACGTCCCCCCGATCCGCTCCCGCTGCTCGAGGATCACGTAGCTTTTCTTCGGACACAACTCCTGCAGATGATGGGCAGCATCGATGCCCGACAAGCCCGCACCCATGATGAGTACATCGAAATGTTCCATGTTGTCGCGCTTTCTCCACCGCGGACTTCAAGATCGCGTCAGGGTCCATCCGCGCTGAAGGCCAGCAGTACGTTGCCGGGAGTCTCGCCGAAGGTGTCATAGCCGGAGAGGATGTAAACCGTACCGTCGGCGACCACTGGACCCGCGACGCTGATGGATCCGCCGTGGGCAGAAACGCCGTTCACCGTTTTGAATTCATGAGCGGTATCGTACTCCCACACGACCTTGCCGTCCCCTGCGGCGTAAGCGCGCACATGACCGTTGAGCGAACCCGAGAAGACGACTCCGGGAATCGCAGTGACGGCGGCAGACTGCGCCGGGCTGCACCGTATGCGTGTCTCGCAGGGAGAGGGAGGCGTATTCCAGAGGCTCTCTCCGGTTTTTACCGAGAGGGCGAAAAGCCCGCCTCCCTTGGTGGAGTCGAGAACGCCCATTGGCAAGAACGCCTCATCGGAGAGCGCCGCGTAGATTCGTTCCCCATCGGTTGCCGGGCCCCACTCGATGCCCCCCAGCGTCCCACCGCGACCGACCTGCGCCTGCCACAGCGGCTTCCCGCGTTCGTCCGGATCGACGGCGTATACGCCTCCGGACTTCTGAGCCAGGATGAGCACGCGCTTGCCGCCCCCTGGCGTCAACAGGATGGGAGATGCCCCGAAATCAAAATCGGGCCCGGCGGCATCGGGGCAGTTTTTCGTCCCGGGAATCACGCATGAGACATTGAACGCGTCGCCGGCACGGAACTGATGCGACCACTCCACTTTCCCAGTCTCCAGCGCCATGGCGAGCACGGCATCGCTGGTGTCGGTGGCCGGATCGGAATAGTTATCCCCGGTAGCGGCGTAGAGCACATGCGCGGCAGTGTCGATGGTCGGTGCCGACCAGACCGCCGCGCCGGAAGGGCCCTTGGTCGGACTGCCAAGCTTGTTGACGCGCGCCTCGGTAGCGGCGCGATCAACAGTGTAGGTCTGCCATACCGTTTTGCCTGAGCCCGCTTCGAGGGCGACAATGCTGCCGCGAAACGTGCAGCATACATAGCCAGGCTTAAGGGCCGTGACTTCCTCTTGCGAAGATACCGGCACGTACAAACGGCCATCGTGATAAGCGGGGGTCCCGGTGACCATTGCGGCGGGGTGGCTGTCCGCCCTCACTTGCCAGACCGGCGCGCCGCTGGCGACATCGACGGCATACACGTTGGCTGCGCCATCGCCGAAGAATGCGAGCGGCTTGCCCACTGGAGAGCCGACAGAAATCCCGGTTCGGACGGCGGAGGGCAACTCCGTGGCCCAACGAGTGCAACCGGTGGCAGCGTCCACAGAGTAGAGGACGGTTCCACCCCCGAACAGAACGTTGCCGCCATAGATGGCGGGCTGGGAACGTAGCGAGGTGACGTCAGGCACGCCAAAAGCCCACTTAAGCTTGAGGCGCCCCGCTTGCGCTGCGGTGAGCCCGGCTGCCGCCGCGGGCTGGAACCGATGATTCTCCAGGCCTCCACCCCAACTGGTCCAGGTTGACGATGCGGGAACGGAAGTGTGCGCGGCCTGGCAAGGATTCGCAAGGGTGGCCTGATCGATCCCCAGCGCAGTTTTCCTCCCCAGCCAATGGGCGACCTCGGTCCGTTCCGTGACCGAAAGAGCTGCGCCCTGCTCCTTCATGACGCCGGAGTTGAGAGCCTTAAGGATGAAGGTGGCGGAGCGCTGCTGCAACACTGACCGGGAAGGCATGCGGGGCGCGGTTTTGTCATGGCATACGGCGCAGCTTTTGGCGTAAACCGCTGCCCCGGGACCGGCATCCTCCTGGGCAACTGCGACGGGACGCATGGCGCACGTGAAAAGAAAGACAGGAAACAGCGCGCTGGCAGAGAAAGGGAAACGTCTTGCCATTTGGCCTCCACAGGCAGACTGAAAGACCGAGTTGCCCGCTACATTAACCGGGTAGCATTCCCATTCGACAACCAGCAGCAGAGTAGCCCGATACGATCGACCTCTCCGGGAAAAGGCGGGATAGATGGAATGATCGCACACGCAAGGGGAGCAAACATATTGGAAAAGTGGCTGTGCACAAGGCGGTCGCTGGGTTCGTTGGCTTGGCGATCGATCTTCGGAAAACACTGTTCACGTGACAAATTTGCTTCTGCGCAGGCTAGTTCAGTTAAGCTCTTCGCATGTGCAAAATCAGAGCGTGGGCTGCCAGCGCCTCGCTGTCGCTGTTGGCGATGATTTGCGTGCTCTCCGGGTGCGGCAAGCAAACTGCGCTTGCGATTCGATCGCTGCAGGATGCCGCCCATGCGAGGATCGGCGTGATGACCGGCAGCACCGGGGAAATCATGGCAAAAAAGCGGTTCCCGCAGGCGGACGTGCAAACCTTCGACGACATCATGAATGCCGTTGCGGCGATCGAGTCAAGGAAACTTGACGCGGTGGTGACTGCCTTCCCAACGGCGCAACAGGTTACGAAGAGGCACCCGGAGCTTTATACCGTGGCCGAACCGCTGGATCGCGAAGGTACATCGGTTGCCGTGAAGAAGGGGAATGACGCGCTGCTGAAAGAAGTCAACCGCATCCTTTCACAATTCAAGGCAGATGGGACCCTGGACGATATGCGCAAGCGCTGGTTGAAGTCCGATCTGAGCCCATACGAGGTTCCTAAGATCAATCTGCCCGACCGCGGCCAGCCGCTCAGAATCGGTGTGGCGGCTACGCGCGAGCCGTTGAGCTTTGTGGATGCCGAAGGGAAAGTCACCGGGCACGATGGGGAGTTAGCGCGCCGGATCGCGGCCGAACTCCATCGTCCGGTCGAGTTCCAGGACATGAAGTTCATGGCGCTGATCCCGGCGCTGACGTCGGGCAAGATCGACCTCGTGATTACCGGGATGACGGCCACAGACGAACGCCGGAAATCAGTCGACTTCTCGATTTCCTACTTCGAGAATTCCCAGGTGCTGCTGACGGTCAAGCCCGTTTCGGAAGCGGCTTCTTCGACGGCGGGTTCATCGCACGGCAAAATGCGTAGTCCCGCGGACCTTGCTGACAGGAAGATCGGCGTTCTGATGGGTTCCGCGGATTCACCTTACGTCCATGAGCACTATCCCAGCGCAAGTGTCCTGGAGTTCCAATCGGCGCCGGATGTCGTGCTTGCGCTGAAGGCGAAGAAGGTGGACGTGGCGCTCTACGATGCGATACCGCTGGGCCTCGTGCTGCGCCAGGAACCAAGCCTCGGGGCGATGAAGGGAAACCTCTTTTCATTTGGCGTCGGCGCAGGTTTCCAGAAGCAGGACATTGCTCTGCGATCCCAGTTCAACCGCTTCCTGGCCGAGGCTCGCCGGAACGGCGTGTATGACGACATGTTGAAACGCTGGCTTGACCAGGGTGACTTGAATTTGCCCTCTATCGAAATGCCGGCCTCCGGCAAGCCTCTCGGGGTAGGAGTCTCCGTTGGCGGCATGCCGTTTGTCGGCGTTCAGGATAATCAACTCGTTGGCTTCGACGTTGAACTGGCCACTCGCTTTGCCGCCAGCATCGGCAGGCCGGTGCAATTCGACAACATGGAGTTTGCCGGTCTTATCGCGGCGGCGGCGAGCGGCAAAGACGAGATGATTATCAGCTCCATTTTTATTACCCCAGAACGGCAGAAGCAGATAGCCTTCTCCGATCCCTATTTCGAAATGGGAAGCAGAGCTTTTGCGCTGAAAGAGAATCTTGCCGAGCCCGACGAGGGAGAACATCCGGCCGGGCCTTCGGCCGCGGATGCCGCTCAAGAAGAACCTTCGTTCCTGGGCAAGATCGCCAACAGCTTCAAAAGCAATTTCATTCTGGAAAAGCGGTACCTGCTGATCTGGGATGGTCTGAAGACAACCATCTTCATTTCCGTCCTGGCGACGACCTTCGGTACGCTGCTTGGGGCGCTGGTCTGCTTCATGCGCATGTCGAAAGTGACTTTGCTGCGGGTGCCCGCCAAAGTCTATATCGATCTGTTGCGCGGAACTCCCGTGCTGGTCTTGCTGATGTTGATCTTCTATGTCGTCTTTGCGTCGGTGAACATCAGTCCCGTGCTGGTGGCGGTGATCGCTTTCGGAATGAATTTTGCTGCTTACGTTTCGGAGATCTTCCGCGCCGGCATCCAGAGCATCGATCGCGGCCAGACTGAAGCCGCCATCGCCATCGGATTCACGCCGGTTCAGAGCTTTTTGCACATCGTTCTGCCGCAGACGGTTCAACGCATTCTCCCGGTCTACAAGGGAGAATTCATTTCGCTGGTCAAAACGACCTCCATCGTTGGTTACATCGCCGTGCAGGATCTCACCTCTGCAAGTGATATCATCCGCAGCCGGACGTTCGACGCCTTTTTCCCGCTGATCGTCGTTGCCATTCTCTATTTCCTCATCTCCTGGCTCTTGACCCTGGGATTGGAGCACATCGAGAAGCTGACAAATTCCAGAAGCAGGAGAATCAAAGGGGCAGTGCAATGATCAAGATCGAACATCTCTCCAAGCACTTCGGCAACCTGGCCGTGTTGAAGGACGTCACCGTCGAGATCCACAAAGGCGAGGTGATTTCCATCATCGGGCCTTCGGGCACGGGAAAGAGCACGCTGCTGCGCTGCATCAATCTTCTGGAAACACCGACCAGCGGATCCATCCGCGTGGACGGCATCGACATGCTGGACAAGAAAGCCAATGTCCCGAAGATTCGCCAGCGCATGAGCATGGTCTTTCAGTCCTTCAACCTGTTCAGCCATCTTTCCGTGATGGAAAACCTGACCATCGGGCCCATGCGGCTCAAAAAGATGCCGGGCGCAGAAGCGAGAGTGAAGGCGCTGGACCTGCTTCGACTCGTCGGCCTGGCGGAAAAAGCCAATAGCTACCCTGATGAACTCTCCGGCGGACAGAAACAGCGCGTGGCGATTGCGCGCTGCCTGGCCATGGAACCCGAGATCATCCTGTTCGACGAGCCCACGTCGGCGCTCGACCCGACGATGGTGCGCGAGGTATTGTCGGTCATCCGCCGCCTGGCCAAGAATGGAATGACGATGGCGATTGTGACCCATGAAATGGACTTTGCCCGTGACGTCTCGAACCGCGTGCTCTATATGGATGAAGGAATCATCTATGAAGAAGGCTCGCCGGAACAGATTTTCGAGCACCCCCAGAAGGAGCGGACAAAAGCGTTCATCAACCGCACCCTCAGCTACACATGCCGGGTGACCAGCCCCGATTACGATCTCTACGCCATCAATGCGGAGATTGAAGATTTCTGCGAAAAGCAGATCCTCCCGCGCCAAACTCGCAGCAACCTCCTGCTGGTGATCGAGGAGCTGTTGCAGATTTACGGTCCGATGTTGGGAGAAGTTACCCTGGAAATCATCATTTCCTACTCGGAGAAGCAGGACCGCCTTGAAGTGGTGTTCGAGAGCACGGGAGAGTCCGGAAATCCGCTCGAAATGGTTCAGCTCGCCGATGACCTCGGTCTGATGCTCATACGCGGAGTCACACAGGATCTGAACTACCGGCGCGAAGACGGGAAGAACCGTTTAGAACTCTGGATGAAGAGCTGAACGCGAGTGTTGCAAAGGCGCAAGGATTCGTGGAAAGAGCTCTCCGCGAGTGATTCGCCCTGCGGGCGCCAAATGGTCGCGGCCGATAGCATCGTTGAGCTATTCGTAACGAAGAATCGCCGCGATGTTCAGGCGCAGCGCGCGAGCGGCCGGCAGCACCATCGAGAGACCTGCGATCAACGCAAGGACGCCCAAAGCCGCCGCATAGCTGGCGGCATCGAGATTGTTGATGCCATAAAGCGCAACCCGCAGGAGTTTCGACCCAAACGCGGCAAACGCAGTCCCCATGCACAGGCCAATGAGTAATGGCCATCGAAACTGCTGGAGGACCGCACTAAGCACAGTCATGGGCCGGGCTCCAAGAGCCACCCGGATCGCAATCTCCTTTGTGCGCTGTGTGACGATGAAGGCGACCAGTCCTATCAGGCCTATGGCTGCCAGGCACGCCGCAACCATGCCCACGAGACTCACGATCGCCGCGACCTCCTCGATCTCCTCGACGTTTTCGCGATATAGCACCTTGAGCTGCCGGATCTCCGGGAAGATGGAAGCGTCGAGAGTGGTGGCGATCGTCTTCGCGGCTGAAGATATGGATCCAGGTTCGCCGGCTGATCGGACGACGAGCACCATGCCCGGCATGTCTTCAGGCTGTGCCGACCAATATTGCTCCACGGCATCATCATCGCTCAATGCATTGATGTGGGCGTCACCCACGACTCCGATGACAGTGCTTTTATCCGCTCCGTCTCCCAGAGTCTGTCCCAGCGGGTTCTCCCCCGGCCATTGCCTGCGTGCGAACGATTCGCTCACGATGACAACATGCTTTTCCGCGAGGCGAAAAGTGCGTCCCAGCCGCACCGGAATCCCCATCGTGTGGAAGAAATCCGGCGCCACGAAGTTGGGGTATACCGTCACCTTCCGTCCTCGAATCTCTGTCGTCCAGTTCGCCACCACGTGCCCCAGCGGCGGAAGCTTGACCAGCGAGATGTCCTTCACTCCCGGCACACCTGCCAGGCGGCTCTGCATCTGGTTCAGATACTCGCCAGCCGCGGCCGGAGTAAAACCGTGACTCCCAAGCCCAGGATCGATAGAGATCATGTGCTCGTAACCAAAGCCCGGATCGGTATAGAGGGCGTGCTGCGTGGCGCGAACCAGCAAAGCTGCCACAATCAGCAGCACCGTACTGGCCGCGACCTGCGCGCTGATCAGGATCTGCCGCGCAATGGTCTTCTGTTGCCGTTGCCGCGCGATCTGCAGAGCGGGCGTCAGTCCAAAGAAGAACGTCGCCACCGCCGTCATACCCACCGCGAACAGCAGCACACGCCAGTCCGGGGTGGCGCTCAACCACGCCGGGGTATCCAATTGGGCCAGCACCAGCCGCAGGACCGCCCACGACAATCCTATTGCAGCAATGGAACCGAGGCTTCCGAGGAGGAGACTCTCCGTGCACAGCTGTCGAAAGATGCGCCACCGTCCTGCGCCAATCGCAATGCGGATCCCGATCTCGCGTTGCCGTGTGACTGCCCGTGCCAGCATGAGCCCGCCCACATTCGCACAAGACACAACGAGGATCAACAGCGTCAGCACGCCCACCATTGCTGCGACCTCATACATCTGGGGTTGCATTACCTGCAAATGGCCCCCTGGAGAACTCTTGATGAATTCTCCATCCCAAACAGCTTCCGGGTGTTGGCGACGCAATTCATTCGTCAGCGACAGCAGTTCTCGTTCGTCGGTCTCCGCGCTCACGCCCGGAGCCAGTTTGCCCCACATCCGAATGCTCGTATTCGCCCAATCCGTCAGGACAGTGCTGTGCTCAATGAAGTATGGCTGCTGCGCGATGGGTAGCCATAGGTCAGGATGTTGTGCACCCAGACTGGCGAATGCAAGTGGGGTCACGCCCGCCACCGTGACTGATTTGCCATTCAGGTGAATGACACGGCCTGCCACGTTCGGATCGCTGCCAAACCGTCTTTGCCAAAGGCCGTAACTCAGGACAACCGCGGGAGCCGCATTCGCACCTCCGTCACTTGCGGGGTCGAGCAGACGGCCATATGCCGGCCTTGCTCCCAGCTCAGTAAAGTAGTTCGGAGTTACGAAAGAGGCGCTGCTCAGTTGCTGATCATGATCGATCTGCATTGGCGGAACTCCGAGCACCGCCATCGTTGCGGAAAGAGTACGTGCATGCTCGCCATAAAAGAGAAACGACGGATATGCCATCTCGCTTGCGATGTTGCTGGGGGACCTGCGCTCCAGACGCACAATGCGATCCGAATCGAGAACCGGAAGAGGCGTCAGCGCAACCATATCGAACAGGCTGAACGCAGCCACGTTCACGCCGATCCCAATCGCGAGGACCAGCACCGCCATCAGCGTGAATCCGGGAGCCCTGACAAGAATCCTCACGCCATAACGCAAATCCTGGATCAGGCGATCGAGCCAGGTCCAACCCCACGCTTCATGGGCCTGCTCGCGCAAACGCAGCGTGTTACCGAAATTCGGGTTCCCCGCGCGGGCCGCCATCTCGCGATGGAAGTCCATATCGTTCTGTAGCTCGGCATCGAGCCGCCGCCGGTTGAGAAGGTAATAAACCCGTCGAAGGAATTCGCCCATGGTAAACCTCTTGAACTGAGGAGTAGAACGGCTATGCGGTGCGAAGAACTTCCTGAATGGCCTGGGTGATGCGGCCATAGCCGGATAATTCGTGTTTCAGTTGGGCTTTGCCTTGGGGTGTCAGGCGGTAAAAGCGGACCTTGCGATTGGTCTCCGATATTCCCCATTCTGCTTCAGCCCATCCCTTGCGAAGGATCTTCTGAAGTGTCGGGTAGAGAAGACCTTCTTCAACTGAAAGAACCTCGCGGGAGAGCAAGTGAATACGCTGTGCAATGGCATATCCGTGCAATGGTTCGGACTGAAGCACACGAAGAATGAGCATCGGAAGAACTCCTGCCGGGCTCAATGACTCTTCCCTATCAATCATAGGCATAACGATAATATGCCTATGGTCGATAGGTCAAGACCTAAATCCCGATCAAGAGATGGAAACCCAGGTCGCCGATTTGTTTTACAGCAAGGGCTCCGAGTTCAACAGGCGCTCAAAAACAGCTGGAATATCGCTAAAGCCAGGTGGTCCGCCCGTCCGCCTTCAGTTGGTTCGCAGCGCGACCATAGGATCGATCTTTGACGCTCTTCGTGCCGGCAGGTAGCCTGCCAGCAGCGCCACGCATCCCAGCAGAACTACCATCCCGACGAAGGTGAACGGGTCCGTAGGCGCGGTGCGGAACAGGAGGGAAGCAATCAGCCGCGCGACTGCGAACGATGCGATGACTCCGATGGCTATACCGATCAGCGCGAGCTGCAGCGTTCTTGTGATTACGTCGATCTGCACGCGGGCCTGCGTGGCCCCGAGAGCCATGCGGATGCCGATCTCCTGCGTCTGCCGCGTGACCGAATAAGAGATGACGCCGTAGATTCCGAGCGAGGCGAGAAGAAGGCCCAGGCCGGCGAAGACGCCTACCAGAAGGACAAAGAAGCGGCGCGGCGAGGTGACGTGGTCCACCAGGCCCTGTATGGGCTTGAACTCCGAGGCCGACTGGCCGGGATTGATGTCCCGCAGCGTTTGCATCACGCTGGTGGCCAGCGCCGTGGGAGGCAGCCTGGAGCGCACCACGAGATAGGAGCCTTCCGGTCCGAACCGCTTGGTGGCGGGCAAGTACATCTGCGCGCCGCCATCCTCTTCCGCACTGGTTTCGCGAACGTCGGCGATAATGCCGATGACTTCGACTAACGCGCCGCCCGCGACCGCGATACGGCCGACCGGATTCTGGCCGGGCCACAACCTGCGGGCGACGGTCTGATTGACGACGACCACGGTGCGATTATTGACGAGGTCATCCCAGCTCAGGTCGCGGCCTGCGACGAGGTGCATTCCCATCGCCTTGATATACCCAGGCGAGACGATGTAGACGAATACGGGGATGAAATCCGTGTCTTTTGGTTGCGCGGAGCCCTTGGCCGCGATTCCCCAGCCGCGGTTGCGGCTCATGGGAAGGTTGTCGGATATACCCGCGGATTCGACGCCGGGAATCTGCGACGCGCGGCTCACAACTTCCTGCCAGATTGCGGCTTGCGTGGCGGGATTGCCGCCATCGTCATAATCGACGCTGACGGCGGCAGCACGACTGGGCTCAAAGCCGAGATCGACATCGAGGACCCGCAGGAAGCTGCGTAAGAGCAGCCCTGCGCCGACCAGCAGCATGCAGGCCAGGGCGATCTCGGTGACGACCAGCGTGGAGCGCAGACGATCGTGCTTACGTCCCTCGCCGGCCCCGTGGCCGCCGTCTTTGAGGGCGTCCTGCAGATTGGCGGATGACATCCGTAGCGCGGCCGTTGAACCGAAGAGGACAGCGGCTCCGACGGCGATGAGCAGCGTCCACACCAGAGCGGCGCCGTCGACACGAACCATCCCGAGCAGCGGCAGCGAGACAGACCCCTGGTGAGCCAGCCACGCAAGGACGGCCCAGGCGATCCCTAAACCGAGCCCCGCTCCTGCTACCGACAAAACAAGGCTCTCGGTAAGCAACTGGCGCAGGATGCGGCCGCGCTTTGCCCCGAGAGCGCTGCGCATGGCAAATTCCTTACTGCGCGCGGCGGCATGGGCCAGCAGGAGGTTAGAGAGATTCACGCAGACGATAAGCAGAATGAGGCCAACTGCGCTCCACAACACGATGAGCGAGCGGCGCAGCTTGCCGCTAATGTATTCTTTAAGCCCTGTGAGCTGGCCTGTGAAGAGCTTTCCGTATTCAGGATGCTTCTTTACCGCATAGATCTGCGGAAACAGCGTGTCGGTCTCGCTCTGCGCCTGAGCGATAGTCACTCCGGGCTTGAGGCGGCCGACCAGGGCGAGATCGTTCCCGTCGTCCCGAAAATCATCCATGATGTAGGGGACAAAAAGATCCACCTTGGCGCCGGGAGAGAAGACCGCGCCGAAGTCGAATGTCTCCGGCAGGATTCCCGCAACGATGACGGACTTGTTGTTCAGATCAACTTTATCGCTCAGATCCACCGTCCGACCGATAATGCTGCGATCCCCGTTGAACTGGCGTTTCCAGTAGGGGTAGCTCAGCAAGGCGGCGGGCTGGGCGTGATGGATGAATTCCTCGTGCCGGAACAGACGGCCTGCGGCCGGCTCGACACCGAGTGTTTCGAAGAATCCCTCCGCCACAAGCATTCCTGTGGCAGGCACTGGCTGGCTCATTCCGGAGAGCTTGAAATTATTGGGCCCCGTAAAAGCGAAATAACCGCTAACGGATTGAAAGGAGCGGTTCATGTGCTCGAAGTCTTCGGTAGCATCGGCGGTGTAGGTTCGGCCGGATTCATTGTTTTTGGCATCCTTCTCCACGATCCGCACGAGTTGGTGTGAGTCGGGAAACGGCAAGGGACGCAGAAGAATCGTATTGACCACACTGAAGACGGCGATATTGGCGCCAATACCGAGCGCGAGGATCAGGACAGCTACGATGGTGAAACCAGGATTGCGTTTCAAGGTGCGGAAGGCGAACCGCAGGTCCTGCATCAGGACCTCGAGCCACGGGAGCCCACGGGCTTGGCGATGCCGTTCGCGCGCCTGCTGCACCCCACCGAACTGGATGAGGGCTTGCCGCCGGGCTTCCTCGCCCGACATGCCGCGCCGCAGATTTTCTTCTACCGCCATCTCCAGATGCGCGGCCATCTCTTCGTTGAGTTCCCGGTCGAGCGGAGCTTTGCGAACGAAGGAGCGGATGCGATTGAGGGTTTCCTGCAGGAAATGTCTCACGATTGACCTCCCTTGTGGTGCATGGCGAGAACCCGCCCCATAACCTCCGCCAGGCGCTGCCAATGCGCAGTGTCCTGCACAAGCTGCTTCCTGCCGGCTCTTGTGATCGAGTAGAATTTTGCCTGGCGATTATTCTCGGAAATGCCCCATTTAGCGGCAATCCACCCCCTCTGCTGCAGGCGCACCAGCGATGCGTAGATCGTCCCCTGATTCAAAAGGACCACATTCCCGCTCGCCTGCTCAATGCGACGCGCTATGCCGAATCCATGAAGCGCCCCCATTGTCTCGAGCGTCTGCAAGACCATCAGATCTAAGGTTCCCTGCAAAAGGTCAAGTTTGGTTTCGCCCATCTTCCCTGGCTCCTGTGGCAATACCACATGAATATCTCACAATTCCTGTGGTGATGCCACATGAAAATTTTGTTTTGTGCGCTTCCCAGGTTTCACACAATCCACTGAGAATTGCTGAGGGAAGTGCTCATTCAGTTTCGTGCATGCTTTCGCCGGGGAGCGGTCCCTCGAGAATCTGCGTGATCTCTCGATGACCGCCTTTATGCGCGATCTCGCTCAGCGTCTCGCCTTTGGGCGAACGCAACGTCACATCGGCGCCGTGCTCGATCAGCAATCGCACCATTTCTTCGCGGCCGCGCGTCACGGCGTAGGCCAGGGGGGTGTGCCACGCCTCAGAGTCCAAGGGAAACAGCCCGTACTCGCGGAATGGCCGGTGGAGCGAACCAGGATCTTCTTTGAGCACCGATCGCACGCGATCGATCAGGTTGTACTGGATGGCCTCGATGATGTCGATCGGCCCGCGGAGGATGAGGTCGCGGGCTTCTATGCGACCGGCGTAGTCCGCCCATCCCGCGGGAGTGCCGTGATACTTTTCCTCGCGCGCACGCACGTCCGCGCCGTGGCGCAACAGAACAGAAATCACGCTGAGGTTGCCGTTCCATGCGGCGCCGTGCAGCGGCGTGTATCCCGCGGTGGAATCGATGGACGTTCGGGGATTGTCACGGATGTTGACCAGCGCGCCGTTGGCGAGCAGCGTTTCCACCATTTCGCCGGAGCCGCGTTCACTGGCTCGAACAATCAGCCGGCTCCAGCGGCCCCCGGGCTTAAGCGCGTCGGGGTCGCGGAGCAGCAGGCGAGCGACGTCAGCCTCCCGACCGAGCGCCGCAGCGGCGGGAAGTCGCAACTTGGCCCCGGCATCGATAAGGATCGACACCATATCCGATGCGCCCAGGAGCGCGGCAAGGTCGAGCGGCGTGAATCCGGCCTCGTCGAGGCACTCAATGTTCGGGCCCAGCTCGAGGAGAGCCCTTGCCACCGCGGGCTGACGGTGGGTGACAGCCAGATGCAGCGGCATGGGCCTCATATTCGAGCCGTTCATCCTGCGTTCCAGATCGGCCGGCTGCCGGGCGATGAGGCCGCGGACGGTTTCGACATCCCCCATCGACACGGCGGAAAAGATGTTGTGCCGCGCGCCATGTGCCAGCAGATAAGCCACCGTCTCAGGGTCCGGATGGAAGTGTTCCCAGGCAGTGGCCCAGCCAATCACGCCTAGCTCGTGATAATCACCCTCGCCGATCGTGTCCGCACCGTGCTCGACCAGGAGACGAATGATGGGAATGCGGTTCTTCTCGACGGCGAAGTGCAGTGGGTAGGCATTGTCACCCTCGCAGCGGATGTTGGGATTGGCGCCGCGCTCGAGCAGCAGCTTCACTGCCGCTTCACTGTTCCCGAAGACAGCCTGGTGGAGCGCCGTTCTCACGCCTTCGCCGCCGCGCTCGTCAATCAGCTCCGGATTCGCAGCGAGCAGCGCATTGAGACGGGTGAGGTCACCTTTTCCCGCGGCATCCCGCAAGGATGCGACTATTTCTGCGGGGTTGCTGGCTGCTTCCAACATTTTGACTTGGGACTGCAGACTGGACCAGGAGGCGAAGCCATATTCACTCGCAATCACCAGCTGCGCATCTGCAAGCGTGAACGGCGCCCCGGCGATCTCTTCTTGCGATAGCTTTCGCCAGCGCGGATGGCTCTCGCGAATCCGAGTCAGAGCCTCGGAGTCAGCCGCCTGTCGCCGCTTCAACAGCGACTTGGCTTGTTTCCTGAGTTGTTCGAGATTGGGTCGCGGCGGGAGTTGCTTGGGCACGGAAATCTCCTTTCGTCGCCTGTGCCCGCACGTCAGGCAGAAAGAAGATTTGCCGGATTGTCGCTGTCCAACTGATGCAGGTGGGCTTGGCCCTTTCCGCGGACTGGATGCGCCCCGTGCGCCGAAATCAAAGCTAATTCCTGAGTCCCGGCGAAGTCAACGGCCCTGAAAGGCTTTTAGGCCAGTCTGCAGATTCGGGGGTGCTGTCCTTTGCAAGAACAGCACCCCGTTGGTAGCTCAGAATACGAACCGGGTGAGGACATATAGCGTATTGTTATCACCTGCATTGCGGCCGCTTCCGTCGTAATTCGTCGTACCTCCGTTAAAGTGGTTATAGGCCGTGTAACTAACCGCGAGGTCGATATTCTGCTTGGGCCATACCGAGAAAGTCGTGATGTACCCGCTGCTTCTCGGGCTGCCGTTGGCGCTGCCTGACTCCGC
>CAVPNO010000031.1:0-28476 GCA_963706455.1 uncultured Acidobacteriota bacterium
GGCGAGGTGGTACGGCAGCACCACCCGCACGCGCCGCAAAGCATCGCCCGTCATGGCAGCGTCTGGACCTCGACCGACAGCACCGCCGGCAGCGCATCCACGATGGACTTCCACGTATCGCCGCCATCCGGCGAGCAATATACCTGCCCGCCCGTGGTGCCGAAGTAGATTCCGCAATCGTCCAGCCGGTCCACCGCCATGGCGTCGCGCAGCACGTTGACGTAGCAGTCCTTCTGCGGCAGCCCGTTGGTCAGCGCCTCCCACTCGTTTCCTCCCGTCCGGCTGCGCCACACCTGCAGAGCGCCGTCGATCGGGTAATGGAGCGAGTCGCTCTTGATCGGCACCACGTAAATCGTCTCCGGCTCGTGCGCATGCACATCGATCACGAAGCCGAAATCCGTGGGCAGGTTTCCACTCACCTTGGTCCACTGATCGCCGGCGTTGTCCGATCGCATCACGTGCCAGTGCTTCTGCATGAAGAGCGTATCGGGCTTCGACGGATGCGCAGAGATGTGATGCACGCAGTGGCCCACCTCGGCGTCCTGATCGGGAATGTACTCTGAGCGAAGACCCTTGTTGATCGGCTTCCACGTCTTCCCGCCGTCGTCGGTGCGGAAGGCCCCGGCGGCGGAAATCGCAATATAGATGCGATCGGGATTGGTGGGATCGACGATCACGGTGTGCAGGCACATGCCGCCCGCCCCCGGCTGCCACTTGGGTCCGGTCCCGTGGCCGCGCAGGCCCGACAGTTCGTGCCAGCTCTCGCCGCCGTCGGTGGACTTGAACAGCGCCGCGTCCTCCACCCCGGCGTACACGGTTTTGGCGTCAGCCGGCGAGGGTTCGATGTGCCACACCCGCTTGAACTCCCAGGGATGCTGCGTGCCGTCGTACCACTGGTGCGTCGTAAGCGGCTTGCCGCTCTCGGCAGAAGTGTCATATTCGAACCGGTTCGGAGCCTTGTTGGGAAACGTCGGCATTCCCTGCCCATCGGGGACTCCCGGCTGAGACCACGTCTTGCCGCCGTCGGTCGAGGCCTGGAAAAGCTGCCCGAACCAGCCGCTGGTCTGGGATGCATAAATGCGGTCGGGATCCACCGGCGAGCCCTTCATGTGGTAAATCTCCCAGCCCGCGAAATGCGGGCCGCTGACATTCCACTTATCGCGCTTGCCGTCGGACTCGAGAATGAACGCGCCCTTCTTCGTCCCGACCAGCACTCGTACTCCGCTCATGCAACCTCCGTGTCTTTGCAGAGAATTATCCGCGGGTGCCCCGTCCAAGCTCCGCTTGGGCGGGAAATCACCACCACCGCCTGCCCATTCTTCCGTATGATCCATCCCCGGTTCAAGGCCGTTTCATAACAAATTGCGAAGAATTTCCACACCGCCCCGATTAAGACCAAAACGATGGGCCCCGAGGCCTCGCTTTTGAGACCCGGGAGGTACGGTCAACTAAACTGAAAGAGAACCATGTCCGAAATCATCAGCCTGTTTGGCAGCCTCAAAGAACCCGAAGAGCCAGAGAAGCCGGAAGAAGAACAGAAGTCCGGCTTCTTCCGCCGCATGAAGCAGGCGGTTTCCCGCACGCGCGAATCGTTCACTGCCAAGATCGAAGACATCGTCGCCATGACCCGCACGGTGGACGAGCGCGATCTTGAGGAACTGGAATCGGCCCTGATCACCAGCGACATCGGCGTCCAGACCACCACGGAAATCCTCGACGCCCTTCGGGACCGCGCCCGCCACCAGGCCATCGAAGGCGGCGAAGAGCTGCGCACGCTTCTCAAGTCCAGTCTCCGCCAGATCCTCGAAGCCCCGCAGCGCCCCGTTCCCACGCCCGCCGCCCCGCCCAAAGTCACGTTCCTCGTCGGTGTCAACGGCACCGGCAAGACCACAACCAGCGGCAAGCTCGCCGCCTGGAGCCGAGCCCAGAACCACACCGTGCTCCTCTGCGCCGCCGACACGTTCCGCGCAGCCGCCATCGAGCAACTCGAGATCTGGGCCGCGCGCAGCGGCGTGGAGATGATCAAGACCCGCCAGGGCGGCGATCCCGCGGCCGTTCTCTACGACGCCATCAACGCCGCCAGGGCGCGCAACATCGCCGATCTCTACGTCGACACAGCCGGCCGCCTGCATACCAAGTCCGGCCTCATGGATGAGCTCGAAAAAATGCGCCGCACCGCCAGCCGCCTCATACCCGACGCGCCCCACGAAGTGCTGCTCGTTATGGACGCCACCACCGGCCAGAACGGACTGCAGCAGGCCCGCATGTTCACGCAATCGGCCGGTGTCACCGGCATCGTCCTCACCAAGCTCGACGGCACCGCCAAGGGCGGCATCGCCGTGGCCATCGCCCGCGAGCTCAACCTCCCCGTCCGCTTCGTCGGCGTGGGCGAAAAAATGGACGACCTTCTCGAATTCTCCGCTAAAGCCTTCGTCGACTCCCTCGTCGGCTAGCTCGCCGCGGATCGGGGTGCCCCAGGTCTGGATTTTTCGACCTGGGATGGCAATGCGCGGACCTGGACGCCGATCGCTTAAACTTGGTCGGTCGACAAACCTTCCATGAATCCGCAAGACCAAGACACCTACTGGATGCAGCGCGCCCTCGAGCTGGCCCGCCGCGGAATCGCGCTCACTTCGCCCAATCCCGCCGTGGGCTGTGTCATCCTCGACTGCGCCGGCCAGGTCGTCGGCGAGGGCTGGCATGAATACGACCTGCTCGACCACGCCGAGATCATCGCCCTGCGCGAAGCCGAGTCGCACGCCAAGGACCGTCTGCGCGGCGGCACGGCCTACGTGACCCTCGAGCCCTGCAACCACACCGGCCGCACCGGACCCTGCACGGAAGCCCTCATCGCCGCCGGCCTCAAGCGCGTGGTCGCCGCCACCGTCGATCCCAACCCCACGGTCGCCGGCCACGGCGCCGATCGCCTGCGCGCCGCGGGCCTCGACGTCAGGCTCGGGGTTTGCCAGGCTGAAGCCCGCCGCATCAATGAAGGCTTCGCGCGCTGGATTCAGCACCAGCGTCCCTTCGTATTGATGAAGGTCGCCATGACGCTCGACGGCCGCATCGCCCCGCCGGTCGGCCAGCATGCCCTTCACGCGCCTTATTGGATTACCAGCGAAGCCGCCCGCCAGGCCGTGCAGCCCCTGCGCTGGCAGGCCGACGCCGCCATGACCGGCGTGGACACGGTGCTCACCGACGATCCGCTGCTCACCGACCGCAGCAGCTTCCGCCGCCGCCGTCCCCTGCTGCGCGTGGTCCTCGACTCGGGCCTGCGCATGCCCCTCGACTGCAAAATGGTGAACAACGCGCACAACGACGTGGTGGTGTTCACGGTAGCCAGGGACGAAACCCGCATCGCCCAGCTGCGCGATCGCGGCATCCGCGTCGAAGTGCTGCCGCCGGAAGCGGGCCGCGTGCCCCTCGGCAAGGTTCTGGATCAGCTCGGCAAGGAAGGCATCCTCACCCTGATCACCGAAACCGGCACCCGCCTCAACACGGCTTTTTTAGACGCCGGACTGGTCGATCGCGTCCATCTGTTTGTGTCGCCGCAGATCATGGGGTCCGACGCGGTGCCCGCGTTCCGCAGCGTGCACCAGGCCATCCGCATGGGCGAAGTGGAAGTCCAGCGCTACGGCAACGATCTCGGCCTCTGCTCGCTGCTCCGCGACCCCTGGCCCCCCGCCTGACAACATCTACTTCCCCTGGAATGCCAGCGAGTGGAGGAAACAATTGATCCTCCAGATGGAATGCTGTTCACCAATCTCAAGACGATTCCTGCCGCTTCGACCTCCTCTCGCGTTGTCATCCTGCGCCGAAGGCGAAGATCTGCGGTCCGAATAGGCGGTGACACAACCAGAACGGATTTTAGATACATGAGTTTTCAGCTTACTGAGGCGGGTCGGCCAGACTATTCTTGCCATGTGTTCCCGGGTGGTCGATTGCTAAATGCCCGCTGTACAATTGCGCTTCTGATATTCGGCGCTCCGGTCTTCTACGCCCAGGCCAGTGTGGCCTCTCAGGGGGCTCCCTTTGTCGTGGCTGGACTCGGCAAAGGCGCTGTCCCGATCGATGGCCCCTGGCAGTTTCACCTGGGCGATGATCCACTTTGGGCGCAGGCGGTTTTCGATGACTCGGGATGGGAATCGATTCTGACCGATGCTCCGTGGGGCCAGCAGGGGCACCCTTCCTACACCGGAATTGCCTGGTATCGCCGGCACGTAGAACTAAGTCACGGACCTGCCACAGACGGTAAATTGCAAATTCTCATCCCGTCAGCAGAGGACGCTCTCGAAGTCTATTGGGACGGGCAGCTGATTGGTCGACACGGAAAGTTGCCACCGCGGCCGTCCTGGGGCTACAGCAATGTTCCGTCCTCGTTTCCGCTAACCGTCACACACGCCGGAGTTCTTGCGATTCGGGTATGGAACGCGCCCCAGGACATATTTTCGTTCTCGGAATCGGGCGGGCTTTCCAAAACGCCTCTGATTGGCGATCCGGAGACCATATCTCTTTACGAGAGAGAGCTCTCCTGGAGCGACATTCAGATGGAACTCTTCGAATACTCGCTGGTCCTCTTGCGGGCGTTCATCACGATCCTTTGCGTTATTTTATGGAGCCGAAACCGCCAGGCGCAGCTTTTCATTTGGGTAGGCCTCTACATGGCCTTACCGGCGGTCTTGCACATTCTGCGAGGTCGCTTGTTTTTCTCGTTCTCATACGCCGTAGCTCGGTCCATCAATCAGCCTCTCTATGTGCTGTCCAATGTTTCGCTATGGTTCCTTCTGATCTGGCTGTTGGGGCACAACGAGAATCATCTGTTGGTGCGACGGACGAAGACGCTGGCCTGCTTGGCGCTCGCAGCCGGTTTATGCGATGGAATTTTGGCGTATTTCTGGGGCTCGGCTACGCCCTGGATGCAGTGGGCCGATGGCCTGTTGACAGTCTTCATGCTTCTGACCGAAGTCTTCCCGCTGGTGCTTATCGCAACGAGTTTGCGACGAAGGCTCGATGTTTCCCGCTGGGCGGTCGCACTGACGGCATTTGCGCAACAGTTGCTCCTCACGATAGCGGACATGAGTGCTCTTGGTCGGCGCTTCACTCATTTGCGGCTTTACGACACGTTAATCGACGTTCCTGTGTTCAGCATCCGGGGAATCGATTTCCAACTCGAAAAGATCACTTCTCTTGCGCTGTTCGCTTCGATCATGTTTGCTGTATATTCATTCATTCTGGAGCAGGGAAAGCGGCGCAGGGAACTCGAACAGGAGATGCAGAGCGCGCGCGAGATTCAGCAAGTCCTGATTCCGGAAACGCTGCCTTTGGTGGAGGGGTACGCCATCTCCAGTGCCTATACTCCGGCACAGGAAGTAGGCGGCGATTTCTTTCAGATCATTGCGTTGGACGGCTATTCTGCTGGCTCCGTATTGATCGTGCTTGGCGACGTGAGCGGAAAAGGATTAAGGGCTGCGATGGCGGTCTCGCTGATTGTGGGGGCAGTCCGTTCCGTTGCCGAGATCACTGCCAGTCCCTCAGCGATCCTCGCGGCCCTGAACCGCCGCCTCGAAGGTCGTCTCAAAGGCGGCTTCGCCACAGCCATCTCTCTGCGCTTTGACCCTGACGGATCTTGCACAGTTGCCTGCGCCGGCCACCCTCCGCCCTTCCTAAATAGCACTGAGCTGGCCATGCCGGGCGCACTCCCGCTCGGCCTGGCTCCCGCCGCCAGCTATGAAGAGACATCAATCCTCCTGCGTCAAGGCGACCGTCTTGTTCTCTACACCGATGGTCTGCTTGAAGCCCGGAATCAAAGCGGGGAACTGTTCGGATTCGACCGCCTCAAGGCCCTGTTCGCTACCAATCCCACTGCCCTCCAGGCCACCGATGCTGCGGTTACGTTTGGCCAGGACGACGACATCACGATTCTTACCCTTACGCGGTTGGGAACTGGCGAAGAATCGACCGCTGAACACGCAACACCAACACTGGTCCCTGCATAGCGCTCCAAGCGCGCGATTCGTGTGAAGGATGTTGTCGGCGGATGACGGCCAAACCGCCCGAAATGCTTCTTTGCTGAGCGAAGCCCGCCTATCGCGGGATAGTGCCACGAGACCAATGCGCTCATTAACCGGTTATGAGCGCGTCGTGGGCAATTGGGAATTTTGGCCAACGGAAACCGGGGCGCTCGGCGCCCTTTCTTGGGCAAGCCGCCTCTCTTTTTGTCAGGATGGCATTCCCAGGCAAAGCCCCTCTGAGGGATGATTTTGAATTGCCCTGGGCGTGGATGGAACAAGCCCTGGTCATCCCTTGGGTCGATTCGTCCTGCAGTGCGTCGGAATGAAACACCGTCACAGCCAAAGAGGCGGAAACAACCAATCCCCGACGGGCCTACTTGCGCCCCTTCGGGTACTCGTCGATCATCCGCTGATACAGCGCGATCGTCTGGTCCGCAATCGCCGCCCACGCGAACTTCTTCTCCACCCGTCGCCGCCCCGCATCGCCCATCTTCCGCGCCTTCTCCGGATCGTCCATCAACTCGGTGATCTTCTCCGCCAGGTCGCGCGAAAATTTCTCCGGGTTCGAAGGAAACCGGTTCACCGGCTCCTGATCAAAATGCACCAGGTATCCGGTCTCCTGGTCGACAACAACCTCCAGAATCCCGCCGATTGCGCTCGCCACTACCGGGGCTCGGCATGCCATTGCTTCCAGGTTGATGATGCCGAACGGCTCGTACACCGATGGGCAGCAGAACACGCGGCAATGGCTGTACAGCTGGATGGCCTCGGCTTTCGAAACCATCCTTTCAATCCAAACCACATGCGGATTGACGGTCTTGATGTCGTCCACCTTCTTCCGCATCTCCTCCGCGATCTCCGGCGTATCGGGCGCGCCGGCGCACAGCACCACCTGGGTGCTCTTGGGCATGTAGGCGATGGCGTCCACCAGGTGCGTCACGCCCTTCTGTCGCGTGATGCGTCCGACAAACAGAACATATGGAAGCGTAGGATCCACCCCATACTTGGCCAGCGCGCCGGTCTCCCGCACCTGGTGATACTGGTCCAGGTCGATGCCGTTGTAGATCACGTGAATGCGCTCCGGATCCACCTCCGGATAAGCCGTCAGAATGTCGTCCCTGGTCCCCATCGAAACGGCAACGATCGCATCGGCATCGTGAATGGCCGTGCGCTCGATCCACGAGCTCATGCGATAGCCGCTGCCCAGTTGCTCGGCCTTCCAGGCCCGCAGCGGCTCCAGGCTGTGGGTCGTCAGCACAAATGGCACATCGAACAGCGTCTTCGCCAGGAACCCCGCCATCGACACGTACCACGTATGCGTATGTACGATATCGATCTTTTCCAGCATGACGGTCTGGGCCAGGTTCAGGCTCAGGGTTTCCAGCGCCGTCTTGAACTTCTCTGTAGTTCCCTCGGTGATTGCCGACCACGGGCAGCTCCCCCGTACGTGCAGGTTTCCCTGGTCGATGTTCTGGTTGCCCCAGCAATGCACCTCCACTTCGATCTTCTTGGCCAGCTCGCGGCTCAGGTACTCCACGTGCACACCCGCGCCGCCATAAACGTCGGGTGGATATTCGCGGCTCATCAAACCCACTCGCAAGGAAACCTCCATTTTTCAGGCGGCGTCATTACGCGCCGTTCGCGCGCAATCATAGCAGAACCATGTTCAGAGATAAGAACAGTGCTCAGTGCTAATCCCTACTCCCTAATCCCTATTCCCTATTCCCTGGCGTTCGGCATCTCCGGCACCGCCGCCCCATCGGCGCGCGGGTCCGACGCCCCGAAGTTCACCCCGGTCGCGCTGTTGTGCATCACCACGTTCCCGCGGCCCATATGCTCCGTGTATGCGTCGCGCACATCCAGCATGTGCCCCATGCCGGTCAGCGTATCGATGGTCCCCTTCCCCACCCGCGACTCGATCATCAGTTGACAACCCAGCTTCGCAGTGACGGTGAAGCGTGCCTCCTCCAGCGCCTGCTGGATATTCATGTGATAATCCACCAGGTTCGAGACAAACTGCGCATGCGCCAGGGGCTGATTCATCCCGCCCATAATCCCGAACCCGATATGCTCGTCGCCCCTTTCGATAAACGCGGGAATGATGGTGTGAAACGGCCGCTTGCGCCCGGCGAGCACATCCGGGGACGTTGGGTCCAGCTTGAACAGCCCTCCGCGGTTCTGCAGCGCAAAGCCCATGCCCTGCACGGTGACGCCCGATCCGAAGCTCGAGTAGTTGCTCTGGATCATGGAAACGATATTGCCCTCGCGATCCACCACGGTGAAGTAGGTCGTGTCGCTCTTGGAGAGCGCTCCCGGTTGAACGTCGCAATTCGCCTTTGCCGGGTCAATGAGCTTCGCCCGCTTCGCCGCGTATTCCTTCGAGAGCAATTCATCCACCGGGATCTTGCTGAACCGCGGATCGCCGTCATACCTGGTCACATCCGCGTAGGCCAGTTTCATCGCTTCGATGCGCGCATGCAGCTCGCCCGGGCTGTACGGCCCCGCGGGATCGGGCTTGAACTGTTCCATGATGTTCAGCATCTCCAGCGCCGCCATCCCATCCCCGTTAGGCGGCAGCTCGTACACCGTCCAGTCGCGATACCGAATCGATATCGGGTCAACCCACTCGGCCGAAAACTCGGCCAGGTCCCCGGCGGTCATCGTGCCGCCCAGTTCTTCCGACGTCTTCAGAATGGCCTTCGCGATCTCGCCCTTGTAGTAGGCGGCCTCGCCCTCGTTTGCCACCAGAGTCAAAGCGTGCGCCACATCGGTATTATGAAACATCTCGCCCCGCTCCGGAGCCTTGTCGCCAGGCAAGAAAACGCGCCGGCTCTCGGGATTCTTCATCAGCTTTTCGCGGGTTTCTTTCCACACATCGTCGACGATCTCCGCCACCGGAAATCCATGCTCGGCCGTGAAAATTGCCGGCTGAAACAACTCCCGCCAGGGCAGCTTCCCGAACCGCTCATGCAGCTTCGTCCATCCATCCACCATGCCCGGCACCGTCACCGAATCGATCCCCGACTGCGGCATCGAGGTCGTGCCCTTGGCCTTCAGGTGCTCCGGCGTCAGCCCCTTCGGAGCCCACCCGCTCGCGTTCAGCCCGTAAAGCTTGCCCGTCTTCGCATCCCGGTAGATTGCGAACAGATCCCCACCCATGCCGTTCATCATGGGTTCCATCACGTTCAGCATGGCGTTGGCCGCAATCGCCGCATCGATCGCCGACCCGCCCCGCTCCAGAATCCGCGCCCCGGCCTCGGACGCCTGTACCTGGCTGGTGGCCACGATGCCGTACTGCGACGACACCACCGACCGCCCATACGAACGGTCCTGCGAACGAAGGCCGAGTGATCCGAAGCTGAGAGACAGGACCGTCAGGACAAAGGCTGCAGCCTGGCTTTTGATCTTCATCGAGAGTCTCCCTGGTGCTGGGGATTAGCCCCATGCGGAAAGAACCATCAAAGTCTATCAATTCGTCCGAATAGCGGTGCTACAGTTGCGGTGTGCGCACGGTAGTCCTCACTCTCTTCACGTTCCTCGCAGCCTCTGGTGCTTGGGCGCAAACGACGGTCTCATTCCCGGCGGCGGATGGCGGAGTCGTTTTCGCCGATGTGTATGGTTCCGGGGATCGCGCCGTCATCCTGGCGCATGGCGGGCAGTTCAACAAAGAAAGCTGGTCAGCACAGGCTCGCACGCTGGCTTCGGCAGGCTTTCAGGTACTCGCGATCGACTTCCGCGGCTATGGCCCGTCGCACGGGCCGGGCGGCTCTGACCCGCTAGGCGCGCCCCTTCACCTGGACGTGCTGGCGGCCGTCCGGTATCTGCATCATGCCGGCGCGAGGAGCGTATCAATTGTGGGCGGCAGCATGGGAGGTGGCGCAGCGGGCGACGCCTCCATTGCCTCCGCAGCAGGCGAAATCGACCGTATCGTGTTTCTTGGATCGGCTCCCAACAACCCGGCGGACAAACTACAATCCGCTTCCTTATTCATTGTCGCCCGTGGCGATGCCAATGAGGATGGCCCGCGCCTGCCCGGGATCGAGGCGCAATACCAGCGCGCTCCGCAACCCAAAAAGCTGATTGTGCTCGAAGGCACTGCCCATGCCCAGTTCCTGTTCCAGACCAAAGACGCGCAGCGCGTGATGGACGAAATCCTCGCGTTCCTTTCCCCCGTGCAGCTCAACTCCGCTTCGCCCGCAGCCTCAGCGGTTCAAGCTCCCGCCCCGGTCCCCGACAAGACCGTCGTGCTCACGCTCGACGATGCCGTTAAATCGCAAATCCAGTTTGTCGCTCCACTGCTGGAGCAGCTTGGTTTCAAGGCGACCTTCTTCATCTCCCAGGCCTGGATGGACGACAAGGAGCACTTTCTGAGCTGGGACGAGGTTGGCGACCTTTACCGCCGCGGCTTCGAAATCGGCAATCACACCTGGACCCATGCCTCCTTCGACACGCCCGAGGCAGCGGCAAAGCTCGCCCGTGAGCTCCAGATGGTCGATGACGCCCTGGCGCGCGCCGGCGTTCCCAAACCCGTCAGCTTCGCCTGGCCTGGAGACAACTTCGGCCCTGAAGCCCTCCCCCAACTCCGGGCGCACGACATCCGGCTCGCGCGCCGCGGCATGCAGCCTGAAGTGCCCTACGGCGAAGTCCAGGTTGGCCCGCTGCTCGATGTCACCCGCAACCACCCGCTTCTCATCCCCACCACCGGCGATGCCTACCCGGGATGGACGCTCGAGCATTTCAAGAACGTCGTCGCCGGGGCGAAAGACGGGAAGATCGTCGTCCTGCAATTCCACGGCGTACCCGACATCGCGCATCCCTGGGTGAATACGCCCCCGGAAATGTTCCGCCAGTACATGCTCTATCTGAAAGAGAATGGATACCACGTAATCGCGCTCCGCGATCTGGAGCCCTATTTCAACTGGTCCCGGCTTCCTCAGGACCCGATGCTCACCCAGCGCGTCACCACCGCGCGCAAGAAATAGCAATATCTGGCCGCTATGGACGGCGAACCGATCCCGAACAAAAACGAGGAACGACCCAGGCTGCGATTGCTCCTCCTTCCCGGAATGGATGGCAGCGGCGACCTATTCTCGGATTTCCTCGCCGCCCTGCCGGCGTGGGTTCACCCCCAGGTGGTGCGCTATCCGACGCAGGTTTATCTTTCGTTCCCTGAGTTGCTGCAATTGGTGCGGAACGCGATACCCCAATCCGAACCATTTGTCCTTTTGGCAGAATCGTTTTCCACTCCCCTTGCCGTTCAGCTCGCGGCTAACCCACCGGCCAACCTGGTAGGCCTCGTGATCTGCGCGGGGTACATCAGGAGCCCGATCCGTGGCTTGCTTCGTCTGGTACTTTCGGCCATGGCTGGACTATTGCTCCGCCTGCCCTTGCCCGGCTTTGCCATCAGGCGTCTTCTCGTCGGCCTCAGCGCGCCGCCTGGCCTGGTCGAAGGTGTGCGAAACGCCATTTCGTCCGTATCGCCTGGAGTGCTCGCGTCCCGGCTGCGCTCCGTGCTGGCCTGCGATGTCACCACCTACGCAGCGAGGATTGCCGTTCCTGTTCTGTATCTCCAGGCGTCGCAGGACCGCCTCGTCGGCGCGTCGGCATCCCACGCGATTCGTCGCGTGAAGCCCGGTGTAGAGCTTGCAATCATCGCCGGCCCCCACTTGATTGTTCAGCGTGAGCCCCTCGCAGCCGCGAACGCAATTCTGCCGTTTCTCGAGCGCATAGCCGATTCTCAATCGAATCGAGGCTCGTTGACCTGATGGTGGGAAATTACTACCAGTTCGTAATCGACCCATCCGGCCGGAAGTAGGTCTGCGCCCGCGCCGTCACCGGCTCGGTGATCTCCGCGATCTGCGTCAGGTGCTTGAAGTCCAGTTCCACGCCCAGTCCCGGCCGCTCGTTCGGATACAGCTTCCCATCCTTGAAGTCGAGGCACACCGGAACGTGCTCCAGCGTGCGGCCCTGGTAGTTGTACTCCATCAGCACCGGCCCGGAGAACGTGCTCAGGCAATGCACCAGCGCCGCCGTCGCGATCGGCCCGGTGAAATGCGGCACGATGCCGACGAAGTGCGTCTCGCACAGCGCCATGATCTTCAGCATCTCCGTAATCCCGCCCACGTTGGGCAGCGTCGCGCGCACGAAATCAATCGAGTGCTCCTCCACCAGCCGGTTGAAGTCCCAGCGGTTGCCCCACTCCTCGCCCGCCGCCAACGGCACATTCACCTTGTTGCGCAGAATCGGCAAATCCTGCGCGAACGCCTCCGTGCGCACCGCATCCTCGACAAAAAACGGCGCGAGGCTCTCGATCTCGTTGCAGCCGCGGACGGCATCGGAAAGGTCGAAGCGCTGATGGAAATCCACCACCCAGTCGCCATCCGGGCCCACGCCTTCCCGCACCGCGGCGCACTCCTCGCGCAGCACCCGGATCCGCTCCCGTGTGTTGTACGTCGTGTTCGCCGGCGCATCGGCCGCGCCGAATCGGAACGCGCGATAGCCGGCGGCGATCGTCAGGCGGGCCCGCTCCGCGATACTCGTGCCGCTCGTGATGCCCGGAACGATCCCCGCCGTGTTGTAGAGTTCGCAATAATTCCGCGACGTGCCGCCCAACAGCTGGTGCACCGGGCATCCCAGGGCCTTGCCCTTGATATCCCAAAGCGCCAGGTCGAGCGCGCCGATGGCGTCGGTCCGCTCGCGCCCCGGAGGATAGAAGAACGCGCGGTTCATGTCCTGCCAGCGCTGCTCGATGTGCTGCGGATCGCGGCCGATCAGCCGCCCCGCTTCGGGCGCCAGCGTATCCTTCGCGCCGCCCTCCCCGATGCCCATGATGCCCTCGTCGGTCTCCACCGTCACCACCACGTCGCTCTGGTTGAACAGCGGATTGGGATTCGGCGGCAGATACGCCCGCACGCGCGTGATCTTCATCTTCGGGAGTGCCGCAAATGCCTTGCGCCCCACCGCCGACACCGCAACTCCCATCGCCGCCACCCGACCCAGAAAAGCTCTTCGATCCATCCCAGTTGCCATCGGCCCCTCCCTGTTCCCTAACCCCTAATCCCTGATCCCTGATCCCTGGTCCCTGGTCCCTGGTCCCTTAGAATGATTCCATGTTCACCGGCATCATCGAGCAGACGGGCATCATCGTCAGCCTTGAGGACCGCGGCGGGGTCCGCCGCCTCACCGTCGAGGCTCCGGGCTTGGCCGCGCGGCTGCGAGAAGGCGATTCGCTGGCTGTTTCCGGCGTCTGCCTGACTGCCCTCGACGTGGACCCTACCTACTTCCATGCCGATCTCGCCCGGGAAACCCTCGACCGCACCTCTCTCGGCGCGCTTGCGCCCGGCGCCAGGGTCAACCTGGAACTGCCCACCGCGGCCGGCAGTCCCCTCGGCGGCCACGTCGTCCAGGGCCATGTCGACGGCACCGGCATTATGAGCGCCCTTGACCCTGTCATCCCGCGGACCGATCCGGGATTCGACGAGCGCACCACCGACTGGACGCTCAAGGTCCGGGTTCCCGACAACGTCCGCCATTGGATGGTCCCCAAGGGCTCGGTCGCGATCGAAGGCATCAGCCTGACGATCGCCGGATGGGACAGCGAAGAGATTTCCATCGCCATCCTGCCCCTCACGTACTGGCGCACCAACCTGCATTCGCTTGCCTCCGGCGCTCCGGTCAACGTCGAAGCCGACGTCCTGGTGAAACTTGCCTGGCAGCAGATGCAGGCGCAGAAGAAGCCATCCTTCGAACTGACCGAAGCCTGGCTCGTGGCCAACGGCTACTAAAGCAAAAACTGGGTACCCCATCCCGGCTCCGCCCGGGGTGGGCAGGCTTCGATTTGGTCTTCTGAAGATCGACACGTAACCGGCGTCCGGAGTGAAGTTTGCTCTACCGCAACGACCCCCATGGCCTCTCCCTGTTGCAATGATTTCGACTGGCAAAACAGCCAATCTTATCGCAAACCGAGGCTCAGGAATCGCCCCTACCCGTAGCGACCCAGCCCCTCGGTTTGCTGCCGTACGGGACAACCCCCGGACGTCACGTGAATTGTCTATCTTGAGTTGGCTAACGGACCGGGATCGCAGCGTATTCTCCTGATCTCCGGGATGTTCGAATCGGGTCAGGCGGTTGAACGCTCCGCGCCAGGTCCGCGTCTATTTCATACGGGGTCGCCAACACCGGGGTCCTCAGGAGCGTCGGTTACTTGCTGGGGCGAACATACTGGTCTTAGTTCGTGGGATACAGTAACGCTGTTACCCTTGGATCATGGCCCCCAAGCAAACCATCGGCCGCATCGGGTGAACCGGGGAACAAACAATGGCAGAGTTCGTCATAAAACTGGCCGATGAGCGTGGCCGGATCATGGAACAGGTGCAGACCGCCGCGACGGCCGAGGAGCTTCGCGCCCGCTTCGCCCATGCCGGATACCACGTATTCTCCGTCAAGGCCCGGGGCGGGCTGGGCACCCTCTCGCGCGGCAAGGTCAAGCTCGAGCATTTCCTCATCTTCAATCAGCAGTTCCTCACCCTGATTCGCGCCGGCCTGCCCATCCTCGGCTCCATCCAGATGCTGGGCAAAACGCAGAAAAACGCGCACTTTGCCTCCCAGCTCGAAGACGTAGCCACCCGGGTGAAGACCGGCGAAGCCCTCTCGGCGGCCTTTGAGGCCCAGAGCGGCATCCCCGTCATGTACACCACCTCCCTGCTGGCCGGCGAGCGCTCCGGCAACCTGCAGGAAGTCATGGAGCGCTACGTCAACTTCCAGCGCGTCTCGCTCACGTTTCGCAAAAAGCTGATTTCGTCGCTCATCTATCCCGGCGTGCTGCTCACCCTGGTCTGCGCGCTGATGATCTTCATGTTCACGTTCGTGATACCGCAGTTCGCCAAGCTCTACGACCAGCTCGGCAACAAACTCCCCGGCATCACCCTCGACCTGCTGGCGTTCGGCACGTTCATGCAGAACAACATTCTGTGGGTTCTGCTGGGCTTCCTCATCCTGGCCGTCGCTTTCTGGCGCTTTTCCATTACCGATAAGGGCCGCGACGTTGTGGATGGTGTGCGCATCAAGATGCCCGTCGCCGGCAAGATCTGGGTCAAGTACCAGGTGGCGCAGTTCGCGCGTACCCTTTCTACGCTTCTCACCGGCGGCCTGCCTCTGGTTCCCTCCCTCGAAACGGCCGCGCGCTCCATAGCTTCGCGAAGGGTTTCCAAGGCAGTCATGAGCTCCATCGAAACCGTCCGCGAAGGCAAGAGCCTGGCCGAGTCGCTGACCAAAACCGCAGTGTTTCCCACCCTCGCCACGGAGATGATCGCGGTGGGCGAGCAGACCGGCGCCTTGCCGGCCATGCTCAACTCAGTCGCCGAATTCTTCGAAGAGGACGTCGCCACCGCCCTTACCGCCGCCCTCGCCCTCATCGAGCCGGCCATCCTCATCCTCATGGGAATCGTCGTCGTCTTCATTCTGATCTCTCTCTATCTGCCCATCTTCTCGCTGGGGTCGGGTACCTCAGCCACGGGGTAAATCTCTATGGCCGATTCCACTCTCGTCGCACAACCCGCCGCCAACGCGCCGGACGAACGCGCCCACGCCGAACTGCTCGCCGCCCGCTATCGCGCCGAGTTTGTCGACCTGAAGAACTTCCGCATCCAGCACGACCTGCTGCGCACTGTGCCCGTCGAGCTCATGTTCCGCTACAACTTCGTGCCCATCGAGCAGAGGGCCGACGCGCTGATCATCGCCGTCTCCGACCCCTCCCAGCTCATGGTGATCGACGAGATCAGCGGCCTGCTCGGCCAGCGCATCATCACCCGCGTTGCCATGCTCTCCCAGATCACCGACCTGCTGAAGAAGACCGAGCAGTCGCAGCGCGTTCTGGACGAAGCCAGCGAGGGCCTCACCTTCGACGTGCTGACCGGCGACGAGAACGCCGACGAAAACATCTCCATCGAGAAGCTGACGCGCGAAGAAGACATCAGCCCCATCATCCGGCTGGTCGACACCACCATCTTCACCGCCCTCGAACGCCGCGCTTCCGACATTCACATCGAAACCAACGACGACTCGGTGGTCGTCAAATACCGTATCGACGGCGTACTGCAGATGGCGCTGGCCCCCATCGCCCGCGAGCACCACTCCACGATTCTTTCCCGTATCAAGATCATGTCGGAGCTCGACATTGCCGAGCGCCGCGTGCCCCAGGACGGCCGCTTCCGGGTGCGCTACAAAGGCCGCCTCATCGACTTCCGCGTGTCCATCATGCCTACCGTGCACGGCGAAAACGCCGTGCTCCGCGTGCTCGACAAGGAGTCGATGAGCGAGAAGTTCCGCCATCTCACGCTCGACGTGGTGGGCTTCGCCGAACAGGACCTGCGCCGCTTCCGCCGCTACATCCGCGAGCCCTACGGCATGGTGCTGGTCACCGGACCCACCGGCTCCGGCAAAACCACCACGCTCTATGCCGCGCTCAACGAGATCAAGAGCGAAGAAGACAAGATCATCACCATCGAAGACCCGGTCGAATACCAGATTCGCGGCATCACCCAGATCCCGGTCAACGAAAAGAAGGGCCTCACCTTCGCCCGCGGCCTGCGCTCCATCCTGCGCCATGACCCCGACAAAATTCTCGTCGGCGAAATCCGCGACCAGGAAACCGCGCAGATCGCCATCAACTCCGCGCTTACCGGCCACCTGGTGTTCACCACCGTCCACGCCAACAACGTGGTCGACGTGCTGGGCCGCTTCCTCAACATGGGCGTCGAGGCCTACAACTTCGTCTCCGCGCTCAACTGCATCCTTGCCCAGCGGCTGGTGCGCACCGTCTGCGAATACTGCGCGCGCACCGTACGCCATGACGTCGAAACCCTGCACGTCTCCGGCCTTGAGCCGGCTGAGTGGAGCCAATTCGACTTCCGCGAGGGTGCCGGCTGCATCGAGTGCGGCGGCACCGGCTATCGCGGCCGTACCGCGATCCACGAACTGCTCGACCTCACCGATCCCATTCGCGAACTGATTCTCGAAAAGAAGCCCACTTCGGAAATCCGCAAGCTGGCGCAGAAAGAGGGCATGAGCTTCCTCCGCGAATCGGCCATCGACCGCGTTCGCCGCGGCCTGACAACTTTGAAAGAGATCAACAAGGTCACCTTCATCGAGGCATCGCGATAAAGCTGATCGGAAAATCACCAACCCACTGATCGGAGTTTTGCAAGTGGCCAAAGAGAAACAGAAACCGGCAACCGGGCCGCGCAGCGCGATTGAGCTTGCGCCGGAGGGCGTTCTGGCCGCGACCATCCCGAATGGTTCCGACGCGCCGGCCTATGCCTTCGCAGCCCTCCCCCCGGGCGCCCTCGTTCCCGGAGTCGCCGAGGCCAACATCCGCGCGCTCGACGCCGTGGTCGACGCCATCCGCACCGCCCTCGGCGAACTCGCCCTCAAAAGCCGCGCGGTAACGCTGGTTCTGCCTGACACGTCGGTTCGCGTGTTCGTGCTGGACTTCGATACCCTTCCCTCCAAGGCGGCCGAAACCAATCCCGTGCTGCGCTTCCGCCTCCGCAAAATGGTGCCCTTCGATGTGGAGCATGCCGCGCTCAGCTACCAGGTTCTGGTGCAGACTGAAGACACGGTCAAGGTGCTGGCCACCATCATGCCCGGGCCCATTCTTGCCGAGTACGAAGCCGCGGTTCGCCAGGCCGGCTACGAGCCTGGCGTGGTTCTCCCTTCAAGCCTCGCTTCGCTGGCCGCGCTCGACTCGCTCGAACCCATCCTCGCCGCCAACCTCAGCGGACAGGCGCTCACCACCTCCATAACGTCAGGCCAGGATCTATACCTGTTCCGGACCGTCGACCTGCCCGAAGATCCCGAATTCCGCACCGCCGAAATCCAGCGCAGCATCGCCGTAGCCGCCGCCTATTATGAAGACAAGCTCGTCGGCCGCCCGCGCAAGCTCCACTACGCCGGCATTCAGAAGGTTGACGACTTCGCCCGCCTGGTCGCCGACCCTGAGCTGGCCGTGGTCGACATCGTTCCCAACACCGGAGTCGGGGCCGCCAACGCGCTCGGCCCCATGAGCATCGCCGGTATCGCTGGCGCCCTGGCGGGAGCCTGAGACCATGAAGATTACCGTCAATCTCGCCACTCGCCCGTTTACCGATCTCGGACCCATCTTCAAGCGTCTGCGTATCGCCATGGGCGTATTTGCGCTGGTTTCGATCGGCTTGGGAATCGGGCTGCATTTCCTGCACGCCCGGGCCGAAGCGGCCCGCGCCCGCGAACGCGCCGTCGATACCCAGGTCACCAAAATCGGGAAGGAGCGCCAGGGTTACCAATCCATGATGCAGCAGCCCGACAATCATCAGGTCCTGGACGAGGCACACAACCTCAACGCCCTCTTCGACCAGAAGGCTTTCTCCTGGACCCTGGCCATGGAGGACCTCGAAACCGTTCTTCCCGGCGGCGTCCAGGTAACCACCCTGGAGCCGGTTCGCGAGGAGAAGACCGGCCAAATCACGCTCAAGCTTCGGGTTGTCGGACCGCGGGACAAAGCGGTCAGCGAGCTGGCCCAGAACCTCGAGCACTCGCGCCACTTCCTGCGTCCGGCCATCATCGGCGAAAGCAGCGAAACCGCCGCCGGTCCGGGACAACCGGCCGAACCCATCAGCATGTCCAACAAGGTCAACGTCGATCTGACCGCCGAGTACAACCCGGCCACGTTGAACGAGCTTCCTCCGCCAAGGAAAGACGCCGGCGGAAAAAGCGAGTCGGCAGCGCCGGCTGCGGCAACCACGCCGGTGCCGAACCCCGCGGTTCCAGCGGTCGGACCGGGGCTCCGCCGTCCGCCGCTCACAGGTGTTTCCCATCCTCCCGCCATGCAGCCCCACGCAGTGGCTCCGGCCGGCAAGCCCAGCGCGGCCTATGCCACCTCTCCGGAGGCCAGGCGTGAAGCCCGCCAGCGCCACTACCCCGGGGCTCCCCAATCTCAGCCGGGTTCGAACCCGCAGCAGGCCCCCCGGCCCCGTCAGACTGGCCCCGGAGGTGCGCAATGAGCGAAACATCCAAAATCACCCTCCGCGACAGGCTCGCCGCGCCGCTTACCTGGCACCTGGCCGGCGCCACCGTGCTGCTGATCGTGATGGTCGTGCTCGGCACGCGCTTCGCCCTCGACTGGTCCGCCATCCGGGCCGGAACGGCCGACGCTCTGGCCGGCAAGCAGCTTGAGCTGAAAGCCATGGAAATGCAGACTGCCCCCCTTCGCGGCCTCGACCAGCGGGTGGTCCACAGCCGCGAGCTGGTCAAGCTGTTCTACGAAAATCGCATCCCGGGCAACTACTCCTCCTTCGCCACCCGGATCGGCGAACTCGAGGTCAAATCCGGCGTGCGCTCGACGCGCATCGGCTACAGCCAGGGAAAGCCCGGCCCCGAGCTCACCGAGATTTTCCTCGACGCCAATATCGTCGGCGACTATCCCCAAATCATGCACTTCATCAATGAGCTGGAGCGCGACAAGATTTTCTTTGTCGTGCGGCAGATGAACCTCACCGGCCAGCAGGGTGGAGTGGTAAACCTGCGCCTCCAGGTATCCACCTGGATGCGCAACGCCGCGGCTGCCGCCAGCGGACTGCCCCAGGCGCAACCGGGCAAGGCGCCCACGCCTGCCGGCGGACAATCTGGAACTGCCGGGTCCAGACCCGCAGGGGAGGGCGAATAAGCCATGCGCATCGGTTCTGACAACAAGCGCCAGGTTTACCTGCTCAGCGGCCTTCTGGTGGTTCTGTTCGGCTTTGGCGGGTATCAGATCTACAAAATCTTCGGCGGCGGCTCTACGTATACGCCTCCGCCTCCGGCTGTGCCCCAATACAAGGGCGCGGCCCCTTCCGCCGCCGGTCCTGACGCGCAGAAGCTTTCCAATGACAGCCTCGACCCGACACTCCACATCGAGCGCCTGGCCTTCAATGAATCGTTGGAATACACCGGCACCGGCCGCAACATCTTTTCCGCCGAAACGGCCATGCCGAAGATTCCCGAACCGGTCGCGCCCCCTCGTCCGGTCGATGTCGAGGTCGCCAAGGGGCCGCCCCCGCAGCCTGCGCCTCCCAAGATCGAACTGAAATACTTCGGCTATGCCCAATCCAAGGACAAGTCGCTCAAGGCCTTCCTGGTCAAGGGCGATGACATCTTCATGGCCCGGCCCGGGGAGATCGTCGATCACCGCTACAAGGTGGGAACCATTTCTCCCGGCAGCGTCGAAATCACCGACCTGGCCTACAACAACACCCAGACAGTACCCCTGACCGCACAGGCCACCGGAACCACCCAGTGAACAGTGGTCAGGGATCAGGGGTCAGGGATCAGGGGTCAGGTTCGCAGTTCAAAGTTGTCAGTTTTCCGTTGTCAGTTGTCGGCAGGAAACGGGCCCATTTTCATGCATTCTGGTTGCGGCACCTCGGCATCGCTTGACTGCATTTCGTGTGACAATATGAGCAAACGGATTGGCCGGTTCGTCCTTTAACTGATCACTGATCACTGATCTCTGATCCCTGATCCCTGATCCCTGACCACTGTATCCATGCTTCCAACCACCCCAACCCGACGCGCCAAACCTTCCGAGGAGGGGTACATCCTCCTCGCCGTCATGTTCATGCTGGCGCTGCTCATCATTTCCATGGCGGTCGCCATTCCCAAAGTCGCCGCCGCCATCCAGCGCGACCGCGAAGTCGAAACCTATCGCCGCGGCCTGCAATACCGGCGGGCCATCCAGCTCTATTTCCGCAAATTCCAGCGCTACCCGCCCAACATCGACGCCCTGGTCAAGACCAATAACATCCGCTTCCTGCGCAAGCGCTACATCGATCCCATCACCGGCAAGGACGACTGGAAGCCGGTGTTCATGGGCCAGAACAAGGCGCCGCTGGCCATGGGGTTCTTCGGCCAGCCGCTGGGGGGCATCGGGATGGGTGGCAATGGTCTGGCGGGCATCGGACCCCAGGGTGGAAATGGCATTGCCGGCGCAAATCCCGTCGTTGGGGGAATCGGAAATGCCGGAGGCATCGGGAACGCCGGAGGCATCGGGAACGCCGGAGGCATCGGGAACGCCGGAGGAATCGGGAATGCCGGGGGGATCGCGAATCCGGATCCCAATGCGGGGGGCGGGCAGAATAACGGCGCGAATCCGCCCGATCCCAACGATCCCAATGCGGGCCAGAATGGCGGAAATACCCAGCCCCTGGGAGGACAGACCTTCGGCGGCATGGGCGTTGTGGGTTTTACTCCCAACAGCCCCAAGCAATCGATCCTCGTTTACAAGAAGAAGGACCACTACAACGAGTGGGAATTCACCTATTCGTACCTGAGCGACATGAATACCGGGATGGGCATGATGCCGCAGCAGCCGCTGCAGCCCGGATGCGCCGCCGGCGTCTGCGATTTGAATGGCGGCCAGCCGCAGCCCGCGCCCGGCCCTCAGCCGAATCCTGCGCCCCAGCCCAATCCCGCTCCGCAGCAATAACCGCCGGCAGGGTGTCCAGAACCCCAATTCCGACTCCTACCTGAACGCTTGGACAATCTGTCTCACCCAAAGGGTTCACCCCAGGCGCCGTCAAGAGGGCAATTCTTTATTTGCCTGAATGCAAAGCACTTCTGGCTGGTTTGTTTTGCCGAAAATTATCCGCGTTTCGACGACAATGAACCCATGGACGCCCCATCGCCAGTCACTCGGAATGGCTCGGGAAGGAGACATTGCCGGCATCCCTTCACAATCAGGGCTGTGTGACTGTGTGAGAGTACCTAAACCATTCTTATGTCATTGGTTACAGACAAATCACCCCACACAGCCACACAGTGGCCGGGGGGAGCCATAAGTCGTTATTTCGGAGGCTCGTAGGGCTCGACGCGCAGAAGATCCGACAGGATCCCCCGCTCCTGCGGGGAGAACTGGTTCTGGTAACGCGCCGAGTTCAGCACCGTGCTGCGCTGATCCGGCGGAACCGAACGCAGGTCACGAAAAGCGTTCTTCATCATGGCCTGCCGCTGCGGCGGAAGCGTGGTCCAGTCGTGCGCGGAGCGATTGATCCGCATGCGGTCCTCGGCCGGCAGGTGCTCCAGGTTCTCCGCGCGCGCCAGCCGCCGCTCCCGCTGCTGGTCCGGCATCTGGTTCACGTTGTTCAGCTGCCGCACCAGCCTCTGCTGCTGGCCCTGGGGCAACTTGTTGAACGCCGGATCGTTGCGAAGCATCTTCTCCTGGTCCTGGACGGGAACGTTGCGGTGCTCGTTCAGCCACGAGCCCAGGTGTCCCGGCGGCTGATTGCTGGGAGGAGGATAGCCCTTGTAGGTGGGCCGGGGCGTATTGGGACCCAGGTACGGCGGCCCCGGATATCCCGGCCGGGCATTATTCTGCGGCGCCGGAACACGACCCTGGGGCGGAACCAACGGCCGTGCCTGCGGCTGGGGAGCCGGCCGCCCGGCATTTTGTGGTGGATGAGATTGGTATTGGGGCTGCCGCTGCGGCGCCGGTCGAGACGGCTGCGAATGGGGCTGAGGTGCCGGGCGCGGCGCGGGCGGCGGAGTCCGCGGCGCCTGACTATGCTGTCCGTGGGCATACGAGGCAATCAGCCAGACGGCTCCCAGCACGCCCGCCAACGCTGCGCGGCGCCACCGTTCTGTCTTTCGTATGCCTTTCATGACTCATCCAACCCCGTCGGTTCCTCTAAACTCCGATTCGTTCTGTCCTGGTATTCCGATCGTCATCGCGTGCCCCAGGTCTCGATCTTGAGACCCTGGGATACCGCGAACCTTCGACTCACCCGTCCTAGTTCGTATTCAGATCGTCATCGGGCGCATCGCCCGGCTGGGCGATGTCCTCGAGCTGATCCAGCAATTGCGCATTGTTATCCAGAGTTTCCAGGTCGCCCACCACCGCGGCCTGCGAAGGCCCTGACGGCTGCTCCCAATTCGTGACCCCGAGATACGTTCCGCCGCCCAGAATCAGCAACAGGGTCAGCGCCACGGCCGCCAGCGGGCGCGCATGAAGTTGCGGACCGTACAGAATCCGCGCACGCACGCGATCCACCAGCCGGGCCGCCCAACCCACCGGCGCAGCCTTCCGCTCTTCGGCAAGCTGCGCCTGAAACCGGGTCATGAAAAACGGATTCGGCTCCGGAGCCTTCCACGTTTCGAGCAGGTCCATCGTAGCCCGCAGCTCTTCGAGCTGCTGGTGGCAATCGTCACACTCGGCAACATGAGCCTTTACGCTTTCCGGCGCCGTTTCCGGATCGAGCAGCAGGTCCGCCAGCTTCTCGTCCATCTCGGTGCACATCGTTTTCTTATTCGTCTCCATCACCACCACCCCGATTTCCCGGCTCCGCCCTGATCCCTGACCCCTGATCCCTGACTCCCTCGTCCTTGCTTAGACGAATTCCTTCAACTTCTCCCTCAGCGTCTGGTAGGCGCGGAAGAGCAGCGACTTGGTCGCCGACTCGCTCAGTTTCAGCACCTCGCCGATCTGCCGATAATCCATCCCCTGGTACTTGTGCATCAGCACCGCCATGCGTCTGCCGCTCGGGCAGCGCCATCACGTGCTTGCGGATGGCCGCCATGCGCTCGTCGCGCAGCATCCGCTGTTCCACCGTGGGCTCGTCGTCCGCCACTTCCGGCGTGGTGCCCGTCTCCTCGTCCGGCGCGTCCAGGTAAACGTTCTGCGCCGCCCGCTCATGCTTGGTATCGCGCGCGTGATTCACCGCCAGGTTGGTGGCGATCCGGTACAGCCATGTCGTGAACTTCGCCTCCGCCCGGTAACTTTCCCGCGAGCGGTACACGCGCAGGAACACTTCCTGCGCCAATTCTTCGGCTACCGCCTGGTTGTGCACCATCCGGAACAGGAAGTGAATCATGGCCCGGTGGTACTTCTCCACCAGGTAGGTGAACCCCGATTCATCGCCCGCAGCCACGCGCAGCATGATGGCGGCGTCGCTGGCCGGGTCGGCGGCGGCAAAGTGCCGGTCCACTGCCAGGCGTTCGGTTTCGGTCGGACCGGCCCTCTGTCCCAGGGCTGTCTTGTCCAGGACGAGTGTCGCCATATCTTCTGGAACCCCGTCCTCGTCGGAAGGTTGCGGTTTGGGAGCATTTTCGGGGCCGGATTTTGCCCTTTCCTCCGGGGATAAACCGCTTGGGCCGCGCTCTTTCCCCTCGCCCGCTCCGCCGCCCGATCCTTTTCCGCCGGACCGCGCCAACCGTTCCCGACCCGGACCATCCCCCCTCGCGCGGCATCCGCATAGGAGCATTAGAAGCAGTCTGCTCCACCGGAAGGCGGCCCAGCGCCGCTTCGCGGGTTGTGGAAGACCCGGCGCTTTCACCCCATGGAGGAGCATCCGTCCGCGGGAACAACCCCGAAGGACTCAGACGAACTGGTCGGGCTCGAAAAATCATGCGTAACACAACACGGGACACAGCCCTTGGCCCGGAACTCGCGCATGCCGCGGCCGTTTGGCCCTGTGCCCCTGCTGGTGTTACTCTATCTTACGGGATGCCCCTCCCGGCGCACTTCGCGCCATCCCTCCTCAGCGGGCGCTTAACTCAGCGGTAGAGTGCCATCTTCACACGGTGGAAGTCGCAGGTTCGAATCCTGCAGCGCCCACCATAGAATCAACAACTTACAGCCTGTTTTTGGGGGACTTGGTAGCATTTGGTAGCAAACGCACAACCCCCTTCTTAGAACCCCCTCCTTTCTTGAGCATCGCGTACATCGATCCGACCATTTCCTGGACGCTTTCCGGCAGCTCTTGCATGTATTCGTAGGCCGTCGTGTCCGGTCTGGCGTGCCGCAGATGAGCCTGAATGTCCTTCACCGAACCCATCCTCTGCGCCTGGGTCGCCATCGTCCGGCGCAGGATCTGAAAGTTCAGCTTTTCGATTCCCAGTTTCTCTGCCAGCGGCTTGAGGACTCGGAAGCGGTAGTTGGCGGTGTCGATGGACCCGCCGTCGGCGTTTGGAAAGATAAAAGCCGATGCCGAGTGGTCCTTGCACTCCAGCTTCCATCGCCGGAGTTCGCTCGCCATGCCATCGGGAAGATGGACCTTGCTGAGACTCCCAGGCGTCTTCCCGAATGGCCGGATCGTCCTCCGGTAGACGGTTTCAGTAATCGACAAGGTGTTGTGATCATCGAAGGAGCGCCAGCGCAGAGCAAACAATTCGCTTGGGCGAAGCGCCTCAGTCATATCCAGCATGAGCAAGAGGCGGTCTCGCCTGGCCGTTTTTGCCAGGATCAACCACATTTCGTCCCAACTCAGAATCGCCTTGTCCTTGGGCCGAAGATTCTTCGGAATCTTCAGCTTTCGGGTAGGGTCCTTCACCAGGAACTCCTGCTCTATGGCTTCGTCGAAGATGGATTTCAGATAAGATCTCGCCTGCTTGACCCTGTCCTGCGAGTAACGCAGGGCGAGATCGTTTACATGCGTCTGCAGCATGAAGCGATCGAACGCGTCCAGCGGGTACTCGCCAAACTTGGCGATGAGATCAATTTCAATCTGGGCCATCTTCTCCTTCGCCGTCTCCGGCCGCCAGTCTCCCTTGCGCAGCGGAAAGTAGCGGTTGCGAACAAACCACTCGAAGGTCGTAGAGCTGTCTTTGAGAACTTTTCCGCCCCCGAGGTTTTGACCCGTCTGCTTGGCGATTTCCATTCGGAGAGCATCGCGCGCCTCCGCCTTTGTCATCTTGGATTTAAGTTCCAGCAGGATGCAGACCGTATCCTCCTGTTCCTCGTTGTTTGTGGGATTAAGGACGCGTCTGCGGAAATACCCGTACCAGCGTTTTCCCCGCAGGACGACCCATCCAGCCTGGTGCGAAATGCCCATTGGATTCTCGATTTCTGTGCAGGAAGCAGTGGGCAGCTCTCATTTTACTTGCGTCGGAGACGCAAGCCTGCGAGCCGCTCTCTTTCATCGATGAACTCCTCAATCTTGCTCGCCCGGTAGCGAAGCGCCCCATCTCCCATGCGGATGACTGGAAGGTAAGGGGCCTTTCGAGAAGAATGGTCCCAAACCCAGTCCCTGCTGACTTTTAGCCGCTCGGCGACATCCTCGACAGTTAAGAGCGGGTCGACCGAAAGTGATTGCTCCGTAATCATTTGCGCTAGCGCCATGACCAGATCTCCTCCCACCTGTGTTGAGTGCGGCCCCGACGGGCCCGCGAGTCTGGGGCATCATCGGTCGATTCCGTCCTTCGGTCAAACTCACGCCGGCTCCTGCCCACCATGCCGGTGGCAGCTCCGGGCGACAGCACGGAAATTTGGGAAATTTGACCGAATTCTCAATCGGCGACATGCTCTCCCAATTCGAGGAGGCATCTGTGCGTGAGCGAGCAACGCGATTTGGAGTCGCAGGTCTGCTTACCGGATCGGACGTGGCGACCCTTCATCAAAACGGAAAGCTGATCTGGGGAACCTACACAGTGATTCCGCAAATCAGTCTGAGCCTGGTCCAGCAGCGACTGACTTGCCCGATTTCGGCAACCATTCTGTGGCTCCGTGTCAACCTCGATCTTTGTTCCGTCCTGTTGGAACGGAACCTCTCATCGCCGTCGGATCAGTCCGGTTTGGAGGAGGAATCCGATGTTTGATTCACTTGCGGAACTCGCCGGCAAGCTGGACGCGACGGGCTACTTCGTCGATCCCGTGACGACTCAGGTTGTCTACCTGGCCGCTAAGCTCCAGAAACCCTTGCTACTCGAAGGGCCTGCTGGCTCAGGCAAGACCCAATTGGCCTTATCGGTGGCAGCCGCCGCCAATACCCATGTAGAGCGACTCCAATGCTATCGGGGTGTGACCGAGGACAAGGCCATCGGGCGCTTCGATGAGGGCCTGCAGCGGCTCTTCATGGAGTTCTCGGGGAGTCAGAACAAAAGCTGGCAGACTTTGCAGGCAAACCTCAAGGGGCGGGATTTCTTTCGTCCAGGGCCGCTGATGCGCGCGCTCGAGTGCGACCGGCCGTGCGTGCTCCTTATTGACGAGTTGGATAAGGTGGATGACGGTTTTGAAGCGATGCTGCTAGAAATCCTTTCCGCATGGCAACTCTCGATTCCCGAGTTTGGCACCGTGACGGCAAAGAGCATACCGTTCGTAGTTCTGACGAGCAACGAAGAGCGCAGGCTGGGTGATGCGATCCGGAGGCGCAGTCTTTATGTCCGTGTCGAGCATCCGACACCGGAGCGAGAAGCCGAGATCATTGCCAGCCGCACCCCGCAGGCCAATGAAGAGTTTCACCGCGAGATGGCGGGGATTGCTCTTTCCTTCCGCAATTACTCACTCGAAAAGCCGCCATCGGTCTCGGAGATGATCGACTTCGCAAACGCGCTTCAACTCCTCGGGACCGACCACGTAACAGCGGAGCACCGTGACGTGCTGCTGCCGTTCCTGGCGAAGACCGAGAAGGACCGTCGGCACCTCCTTTTGCGGGAGGGGTTCAAGAGCTTGCTCGACGACGGAGCCAGGTTCGCGCGGAGTCTCGCTTCCCGAGGAGGATCAGCCTCATGATTAGGTGCGCACTCATGCTGCTGGTGTTTCCCAGTCTCGCCTTTGGGCAGACTGATGATCCTTTACCGATGGCGCGGATCGTAAGGCAGTATGCGGCGCACTACCGAGTGCCGCCTGAGTTGATTGCAGCGTTCATCGACGTCGAATCGCGTTGGAATCCGCGAGCGGTCTCCGCCAAGGGAGCGATGGGGCTGATGCAGCTCATGCCGGCGACGGCGAAGCGATTTGGCGCCTTTGAGCCCTTTGATGTGGAACAGAACATTGCCGCGGGCACCCGCTACGTCACGGAGTTGATGTGGGAATTCCACGGGGATCTGCGCCTGGTCGCCGCGGCCTACTACGCCGGCGACCGTAACATTGCGCGGAAACAACTGGATTATCACAACCCGGACGTTGTGGCCTACGTGCAAGCGGTGCGAAGGCGGTACATCCTTCGCAGGTATCCGGCCGTTCGGCCGTTGAGGAGGTCAACCCCTTGAAACTTCGCTGGCTCATCCCTGTCGCAGTCCTGATTCCACTGCGTCTTAGCGCGACCGACGCACCAGTTGGAGCGCGCGTCGCCACCATTGTCATCAACCCGAGGGAGGTCACCGTCCTCCATCTGCGGCCGGAGTTTGAGTCGACCATTCGCATGCCTGAGGAGATCACATCCGTCATCCTCGGCAGTCCGGGCGAGTTCAAGGCCGAACATAGCGAGGGCGAGCCGGAGTACGTCTACGTCAAGCCGATCGTTAAAGAGGCTGCGCAGTCGAACCTCCTGATCGCCACCAAATCAGGCCAGCATGTGACGCTGGAACTGGTCAGCGATGGTGCGAGTATCCCGAACTCAACGCAGCCGGTTGACTTCCTGATCGAGTACGGACTGCGCGGACCTTCCTCATCTCCGCCGATTCAGAACCTCTGGCGCTGCGAAACGCGCCCACCAAGGAACCGAGAGCAGGGCGTGAGTAGCGG
>CAVPNO010000032.1:0-4485 GCA_963706455.1 uncultured Acidobacteriota bacterium
GTGAACGTTGACGTCTGCACCCGCATTGATGAGGGTTCTAATCACCGCCGTGTTGTCGTATAGATTGCCTACCGCTTCAAACAGTGCCCTATTCAGCTCGCGCCGAGAAATTTGCTTGTTCTTGAGTTCAGACGCGACAGCTATGAGGTCGCCTATCATCGCCGAGTGGACAAGCACAGGAGGGAATTTGCCAATCGGAGAAACGAATGCCATTGGCTCTGGGAGCCATGGATCTGCCAGCAGTTCGACATAGCTGTACATCCTCTTGCCATCTGGATTGGTCCTGAGATCGACGCCAGCGAACAGCGGAGCGTTTCTGACTCGCTCACGTGCGACGTTTTCGAGGTCAGCCTCTAGGCCGCTCCCTTTGATTTGCGCCAGCCTCGCCGAGTCCACGATTTGCGAGTTGGCGGCATCGAACTGGGCGAAATAAAGCCGATGCACAAACTGGAGTTCCGTTGGCTTTCCGCCACGCCAGACCGAATCGATTTCAAAAAAGGCGCGTTTAACGCCTTGGCCCCGCATGGCCTCCATATACGGTTTTTGGATTCCGTGGCTATCTGTTCCATGCTCGATTTGCTCGCGAAGCACGCTGCACGCTGGCAGTTCGTTCATCACCTGCTGTGCCGCAATTGAATTTGTTTGCGACAGTGCGCAGAGCGACGTAGTCAGCAGCAGAGCACAACCACTCACAATCGCCGAGTACTGCAGCAGCCCGGGGGACGACAACCTCACTCCAATTCGTTGCATGGCCTATGTGCCTCATCGCTGCGGGATTCATCGAGGATACTATGCACCAAACCGGGTTCCGAGTGTATCACCGCCTATCCGGAAGTTACTAAAAGCCAACTGCAGATGCTTCGCTGCGCTCAGCGTGACAATGCTTTAAGGGATTGGAAGCCAGTGGACCACCGACTCGCACCGTTGGGCGGACCCACCCCTTTCCCGGCGCTGGGCTAGAGCTAACCTGCCCAGAAACCCACCGGCCGTGCCCAGAAAATCGGTCGAAATTGGCTGTTTTTACGCAAAGCCCCCCAGAGGGATGGTTCTGAATTGCGCCCGGCGTTTATGAAGCACGCTCCAGGGCGGGACGGGCTCACGCCCGAATCGGTCGTTCCGGGGTCCCCCGCAGGCGCTCCACTTCCCGCGGCACCTCGAGCGGCCTGTCTTCGGGCACCGGCCATGGACCGGATGCCGCCGCCCGCATCCGCAGTTCATCCACGCTCCCCACCGCGAGAATCGGCTCGTCGAACACCGCGCCAAACTGCCGCGCCGCCTCCTGCGCGATCGCCTCGAGCGCCGGCACGCGATCCCGGCTCGCCACCTCGTGTTCCAGGCTGGTCACCGGCCGGTCCGTGATCCCGCACGGGTTGATCAGCCGGAAATCCTCCAGGTTCGTGGTCACGTTGAACGCAAACCCGTGCGACGTGATGCCCCGCGACACATGAATCCCGATGGCCCCGATCTTTTTCGCCTCTCTGGAAGAAATTTCCGCGCCGGAGGAACCGCACCACACCCCCGTCAGTCCCGCGATGCGCCCCGCGGCCACGCCATAAACGCCGCACACCCTGATCAGCGCCTCTTCCATCTGCCGCACGAAGTCCACCGGGCCCATGCGCCCGCCGCGCGGATTCCTCAGGCTGCGCAAATCGAATATGGGATAGCCGACCAGCTGCCCCGGCCCGTGATAGGTCACGTCGCCGCCGCGATTGATCTCGTGTACCGTCACGCCCCGCGAGGCCAGCAGGGCATCGGAAGCCAGCACATTCGATCGCTTCGCATTGCGCCCCAGCGTCAGCACCGGCGGATGTTCCAGCAGCACCAGAACGTTGTCGATCCGCCCCTGGTAGCGCAAATCCACCAGCTCCGCCTGCAGCCGCAGCGCCTCGTCGTACCCCACCCGCCCGAGATACAGATACGCAATCATGGCAGCTTTGATTCTATTCGGATGACCATTTCCCGCCGCGGCGTCAGTTGGATGGCTGCGCCTGGAAGATGCCGGCGAACGACGACCGGAAGCGCACAAACACGATCAGCCAAAGAACCGCCACCACCGCTCCCGACCCGAGCGCCATGCGGGTCAAAAGGATTCCCACGATCAGCACATTGACAATCACCGGCGCCAGCAAAGATAGCCCCAGTGGAACGTAACGGTTGATCAGCAGCAGCAGGCCGCCGGCTACCTCGAATGCGCCCACGATCATGATGTACTTGGTGCTCACCATTGCCCCCATGAATTCGCCCGCCACGCCGGTAGGCAGTGGTCCTGACGGAATAAACGGGTAGAACTTGTTCAGCCCGAAGACAAAGAACACCAGTCCAAGCAAAATCCGGGCGATCAGAACCACGATCTTCATTCGTCTCTCCTTGCGTATTCAAAATGAGCAGAACCGGCCGCAGCCCTGGCGGACATCTCCCTCCGCCACGGCAAATGGATGTTCCCACAGGCATTTCGATTCATTTCTCCCCGGTGTGGCGCCGCCATCTTAGCCGGATCTTTCCCCTTCTGCTACATTAAGCACGACGCCGCCTGCGCACGAACCCGGGTTCGCTGCGCGCGGCCTCGGAGCGCCGCTGCCGGAAACCGTCTAATTCGTCCTCTCCACTTCGCCTCGCCGGAGTCACGCGGTGAGGTGTGTCTCACGGTCCCTTCACCGAGAGGATGAATCCCCATGCAATTGGAAGAATTGGGCTGGAACGGCTTCTTTGCCGGCCAGCTTGCGAACCACGCCCGCCCGGGAGTGCCCGCCCGCGTCGCGTCGGCCGCGCGCGAACGGTTCCTGCTCTGGACCGAAACCGGCGAGCTCGAGACCGGCATCAGCGGTCGCCTGCGACGGTCCGGCTCGGCCTGGCCCGCAGTCGGCGACTGGGTGGTCCTGCGCCCCGACTTGGCCATCATCGAGCACGTTCTCGAGCGTCGGACGGTGCTCTCGCGCAAGCAGCCCGGCCAGGGCATCGCCGAGCAGGTGCTGGCCGCCAACATCGACCTACTCTTCATCGTCAGCGGCCTCGATGGCGACTACAACGAGCGCCGCCTCGAGCGTTACCTGGTTGTTGCCAGCCAAAGCGGCGCCCGCCCCGTGATCCTCCTCAACAAGGCCGACCTCGCTTCGGACTGCCGCATCGACCTGCCCGCGATTGTCGACCATCTGCGCAAATGGAGCGGAGCGCCGGTGCTGCCGGTAAGCGCTCTCACCGGCGACGGCTTGAATGCGCTTGGCGCACTGCTGCTTCCCGGCCAAACCGCCGCGCTCCTCGGCTCCTCGGGCGTGGGCAAATCCACCCTCGTCAACTGGCTCCTGGGCGACCTCCGTCAGCCCACCCGATCCGTGCGTTCCGGAGACGATCGCGGCCGCCACACCACCACCACCCGCTCCATGTTCCTCATGCCCGGGGCATGGCTGCTGATCGACATGCCCGGGCTGCGCGAGGTGCAGTTGTGGGCCTCGCCCGACCACCTCGATGCCGGCTTTGAAGACCTGCGCGAACTCGCCGCGGCCTGCCGCTTCCGCGACTGCACCCACACCCGCGAGCCCGGCTGCGCCGTCCGCGATTCCGAAATCGACCAGGACCGCCTGGGGAACTACCTCAAGATGCAGCGCGAACTCGATTACCTGGACCGCAAAGTCGACAAGCGCCTCATGAGCGAAACCCGCGCCCGCTGGAAGGTCATCCACAAGGCCATGCGCCGGAATCCCAAGTCTGACCCCTGACCCCTGATCCCTGACCCCTGACCCCTGACCCCTGACCCCTGATCCCTGTAAACTGTTGCTAGGCAGGAGGACCGGGCGGTCGCTGCCGGCGCGCACGCGCTCCGGGAGAGGAAAGTCCGAACTCCATAGGGTAGTGTGCCGGATAACGTCCGGGATGCGGGCGTCAAGGCCCGCAGACGGCCAGTGCCACAGAAAACATACCGCCTTGGGAAACCAGGGTAAGGGTGAAAAGGTGCGGTAAGAGCGCACCGCTCCGGCGGTAACGACGGAGGCAGGGTAAACCCCACACGGAGCAAGACCAAATAGGGAGGGAAGCCGCGCCAAAAGAGCCAGGCGGGCTGCGTATCGGCCCGATGCGCGAAAGGCGGCTCGAGCCATTGCCGAAACCTCCGGGTAGGTCGCTGTTGAGCGCCCGCGGCAACGGAAACAGTTTAAGAGCATCGCTATTCCATGTACTACACTGAATCGGTGTGACCCCACCAACGTCTTCCGCATTGACATCTGCTCTTCCCTTTAGTAGTACCTCCATGGTCGCATAGTTCTTACGAAGTACTGCAATATGCAGCGGAGTGTGCCCTCCAACAGCTCTTGCGTTGACGTCTGCCCCCCTATCGAGTAAAAGCTTTGCCATCTCCGAAAATTTGATGTCAATGTTGTCCTTAACCCCAGATGCAACATGATGCAGTAGTGTCATGCGAGACACAGTTCTAAAGTTAGGGTCAAGCCCTCTATCCAGCTTTTGTCGCAATGAGGTAAGGTCTTTCGCCATGAT
>CAVPNO010000033.1:0-4390 GCA_963706455.1 uncultured Acidobacteriota bacterium
TGCGCATGGTGAACGCCGGACTGCGGATGCACGTACCCTCGATCGTCAACTCGCTGACCACAGGCTTTAGCGGCGCAGGAGCGTCGGCAACGGTTCAGGGGTTCACGCTGAAAGCCGAAGACGGCAACCCGCTTCCGAACCTGGCAGCTCCCCGTGTGCAGACCGATGTCTTCATGGCCGCGGGCAAGACCTTCGACGTGATGGTCAATGTGCCGACGACGGTCACCTCGCTACCGATCTATGACCGCGAGCTGAGCTTGTCGGCCAACTCTTCCGTCCGTGACGCCGGAATGCTGGCTTACATCAGCGTCAACGGCTCGTTGCTTCCGGTGACGGCAGGGACGGGTGTGTTCGGCGCTGCGGTAGCCAACCCCGATACTTACCCCTCTCTGATCCCATGCGCGGCCGCGCCGTGCACCCCGCTGGTCATCACCGACCCATCGAAGGGCGTGATCGCGAATGACGTCAATGTGTACGGCGTCGCGCTGACGACTTCGCCCACGAACGGCACACTGAGCTGCACGGCGGTCCCAGGGAACCCGGTGGCGGGAATCTGCGCTAACGGCACGTTCACCTATACGCCCAACGTGGGTTCGGCCGGCACCGACTCCTTCGGATATTGCGCCAATGGCGCGGCCGCGGGCACAACCGGCATGTGCACGACGGTGAGCATGACCGCGTCGGCGCTCGCCAGCGGAGTCCCCGTGGCGAACGCGATCACCTTCAACGCGCAAATGGCGACGTTCTTGAAAGTTGCGTCGCCCGGCGTGCTCACGGTGGACACCGACCCCAACAAGCTGCCGCTGACGGTGAACGCTGCCAGTGTCTCGCTTCCGGCATGCCCCGCGGGCACCGTCACCGCGCTCTGCGGTGTTGTGGACCAGAATGGCGGGTTGACAGTTAGCGCGCCAGGCGCGGGCACTTACACCTTCACCTACATGGCGCAGAACTCCCTGGGTTCGAAGAGCGCCGCCGCGACGGTAACGGTGATCTTCCCGACGCCCAGCAACCTGACGGTCAACGTACTTGACGCGCAGGCGTACAACAACTGCGGCGGGAACTCTGCCTGCATCGCCGCACTGGTGCCGTTTACCGACTATCGCTGGATCATCGAAGAAGACAAGACTTTCTGGGTTGATCCGAGTTGCACCACGAACACAAGCAGCACCACCCCGGGTTGCCCCGCCATTGTGGGGCCTGCCGGGCAAAGCACTATCCCGAGTTTCGGTATTCAATTCCATACCAGCGCCATGGGCTATGTGGCCCAGGGCTGCACCGGGCCGCTGTCGTGCGAAGGCGGCCAGACCATGTTGAACCCGGCGACCGGATTGCACGTGCCGGCGGTGTGCGACGTGGGCAACGGCGTCTGCCGGCCGGATACCACGGGAAATGGCTTTACCGCGGTGAAGCCGAGCCAGGTCGCTCTCGATCCATCGAAGCGCTACTACATCTCGGTACTGCCTGGCGATGCGGGCAACCCCTTCCCTGGTAATGCGACCCCTGCGGCTTGCAATGGCGTGGAAGCCGCTGCAGGCAACACGGCCTGCGGCCACACGATGAGCGGCGCTCCGATCGCGCCGGCCTGCAACATCCTGGGTGGGCCGTCTGCTTGCACGGCAACATCAGCGTTTACCACGCCAGTCAGCGTGCTCGTGCTTCCCACACCGCTGCCCACGGGCAAGCTTTCGGCGATCGTGTTCGAAGACGACTTCCCGCTGAACGGCGAACAGGATAGCGGCGGCGGAAACGGCACGGTTGCGCCGATTGAGCCTGGCTTGGGCGGGTTCCAACTTGTCGTGTGGGACACGTACGGCGGCTTCGGCGACTTTACCGGGCAGGATACGTACGACATGTTCAACCAGCCCTTGTCGAACGCCCTGGCGGGAACGATCGATCCTGTCACTGGGAACGACGCCTGCCCGCTGACGCCGGCTCCGCTTTCGGGGCCTGCCGGTGCGGGTCCGGCTCCGGCGAGCGGCATCACCGGCATGCTCGTGACCTGCCCGAAGTTTGAATCCGACCAGAAAACACTCTCGCCCCTGGCCGGCCAGGTGGTTATCAACAACCTGATGCCGGACAAATTCAGCATCCAGGCTTACCCCGGTGCGGACCGGATCGCGCGCGGCGAACAGTGGGTGCAGACCAACACCCTGGACGGGCAGCATGCTCACGATTCATTCATCAAAATCGGAGAGCCCAGCTACTTCCAGGAATACGGGCCGGCCGGATATCACGTGGCCATCGGCTTTGCCAGCCCCGCCATCATCAACGGCCGTCACACGGACGTTTGCAACGGCGCCGGCAGTCCGGGCGCGGTGGGACCGTGCAGCAACACCATCGACGGAACAGTGAACGTTGAGCGCCTGAGCCGCATTCCGGACGAGAGACTCTATCCCAGCGGTAACCACGACGGCTATTCGTGGACTCAATGCTGGGTCAGCCTGGGTGATCCCGACGGCGAAGACTTCATGTTCCAGTTCTGCGACGCCAATGGGAACTTCAAGTTCACCAATGTTCCGGGCGGGAACTGGAGACTGACGATTGGCGACCAGTGGAACGACCAGATCATCGACGGTCTGTCGACCCCGGCCAACGTGGGCTGCGTCCCCGCGGCGGGCGCCTCTACCTGCACGGGCGGACTGACCGCCCTCCACATGGGGAGCGTCGGCGTCGCGCAGTGGCAGTCGAACCTCTACACCAAAAGTTCATGTTGCCCTTTTGGCTGAGTTCTTCAACCGATTCCGTAGTCCAGCCGCGGCCGGCAAGAACGAAACTGGCGGTAATGACGAGGGTGCTGAAAAGGAGGGTTTGGCGCATGCGGTTTGGGAATGGAGGGTGGATACCCATCGCGAGGGACCGCGAATTCGCAAGGGGGAATTTAGAATTTTTTTATCCACCTTCTAAATCCCGGCTCATTTCTTCACCGCCACCGACTCTTCGACGAACCGTCCGGCGTTGAGCAACGCCGCCTCGCTGCGAGCTGCTCGATCAACTGCAAGCTGGTGAGACGCACCCTGCTCGTGATGCACCGGCACTGGCACCGCCAAGGCCGGATTCCCGGCGAGGTTCGCCGCGGCGGTATTCTGGGAAATCGAGCATGAAGGCCTCCAGGAGTCCGATTTTCGCATCAGGCGAAATGCCCGGGGGCGCCGATTGCAACGTCGGCAACGCGATAAAATCGACCTTTTGGAGCACGCCGTGCAAGGCCGCCTGCCAATCCGCGCGCCGGCTCAGCGCGTTGCGATAGCCGATGGGGTAGAGCACGCGGCCAGCGAGGAGCGTCACCTTCGTAGGGGCGGAGACTCCGAGCCTGGTCAGGTATTTTCCTTCGCTGATCCATGCTCCCGCGGCAGCGACGGTATTGCCGTCCTTTTTGGCCTGTTCAAATTTCTGCCGGAAATCATCGTCCAGTGGCACGACTTGAAAGCCCGCCTTGGTGAGGGCGGCGTCAATCGCCTCGTCCACCTGCGGGTCGGTCCCTTTTAATTTCAATCGACCCACCCGAATGCTGGCGGCCGTCGGTTTGGCGGCCTGGCCGCTTCATATTTCGCGGCAAAACCACTCACGAGAAGCTCCATGCCTTTGACCGTTCCGGCGATGTCTTTGGCGAGTGGGCCCACGGTATCGAGATGTTTGGGCTCGACGGGGACGAGTCCGTCGATGGGAATCAATCCGTAGGTCGTTTTCAGCCCCACGATCCCGCAGCAAGCCGCCGGGACGCGCACGGAGCCGGCAGTGTCCGTCCCAAAGGAGACATCGGCCAGACCCCATGCCACGCAGACCGCGGAACCGCACGAGGAGCCTCCCGGGATAAGCCGGTGGAAATGGCTCAACGGGCTTTTCGGGGTGCCGTAATATTCATTATAGCCGGACGGCGCGAGGGCGAATTCGCTCAGGTTGGTCTTGCCGACAAAATCCACGCCGCTCTGGCGCGCGATGGCCAGGCAGGGGGCATCCTGCGCCGCGGGCGGGCTGTTCTTCGCCAGGTATTGGGAGCCGGCGGTCGTCACCACCCCCTTCATGTCGATGTTGTCCTTCACCGCGAGCTTCAGTTTCGTATCGCCGCCCGCGGGAGGCCAATAGTCGATGAAGGAGTGATGCTTGTAACTGGGGCCGGTGTTGTGCGGGATGAGGAGGCAACCGTTGAAAAGAATCAGCGACGCCAGTCCGAGCATCGCCGAGCGACGAAAGAGAAAACCACGTTGTTTCATAGGGCGGGTGCAGCTTATGCCTCCCGGCCACGAAGCCAAGCGAGCACTCGGTAGTGGCTCAGTATGTCGCGATTACGGTGTAGGGCGCGTGTCCCCACGCGCTGTGCGACGAGCAACCGGCTGCTCGGGCGTGGGGCACGCGCCCTACACCAAATTGAGCCATCGCCGAGCACTCGGAC
>CAVPNO010000034.1:0-85784 GCA_963706455.1 uncultured Acidobacteriota bacterium
AGCAATGGCGGCGACTACCGCGCCGAAGTTGTTGAGGATGTTGCCCAGCAGGTCCTGGAAGGTGGCGCTGGAGTCGATGGTGAAGGCGTCGGGCTTACTGGGGGCCAGGTGGCGGCGGGTGCGCATGATGAGGCGCAACTCGTCGGAGGTGGCGTTCATGACTTCGCCGCCGCCGCCGGCATCGACATAAATCACCATGGTGGCGTTGGAGCCGTAGGCGTGAAGAAAGGCGGTGAGCGGGATGGCCACCCAGTTATCCATGCTCATGCCCAGCATCTTGCCCTGGCGTTCGCCGACCCCGATCACGGTATAGGGCGAACCGTCGACGCGAATCTCCTTGCCCAGCGGGTCGCTGCCTCCCAGCACGTTGTCGACGATGTCGGCGCCGATGATGGCCACGTGCGTGGAGTGCTCGTCTTCGACCTGGGTGAAGGAGCGTCCCAACTCGATGTTGAGATTGGAGATGGGGGGCATGGTCCATGTCCAGCCACGGATGTTGGTGTCGGTTGTCGAGTGGGTTTCGTAGACCACCTTTCCGACGTTATCGCGCTGGGCGCCGACCGACTTGCACGTATGGCAAAGATCGAGGATGGCCTTGTAGTCGTCGTAGGTGATGTCCTTGCGGCGCTGGAAGGCGATGTATTCCTCGGGGGTGATGAACGACTCGGGCATTTTGCTGACGGTGATGGTGGCGGCGCCGTAGGAATTCACCTTGGAGGTGACAAACTCCTTGGCGCCGTTGGTGAGCGTGACCACGGTGATGACCGAGCCCACGCCAATGATGACGCCCAGCAGGGTGAGGATGGAACGGAGCTTATTGGCCCAGAGGGATTGCAGGGCGAGTCGAAAGGCCTCGATCAATTGCATGGTGCGTCCCTTCGTGGAGCATCGCCCGCTGCGGCGATTCGTGGCGCATCGGGATTGTTTTCGAAATTGCCTACAAGTTTACGGGAAAAGCGGGACCGAGGGAAACAGGGGTGGGGATCTGATCCCTAGTCCCTAATCCCTGCCCCCTAATCCCTACTCCCTGTTCTCTGCCTTATTCGTAGCGCAGGGCCTCGATGGGATCGAGGTTGGCGGCTTTCCACGCGGGATAGATGCCGAACATCAGGCCGATGGCGCAGGAGACGCTGAACCCGATGAGCACCCAGGTGGTGGAGAGCGTGGCCGGGAGGCCGATGGGCAGGAAGTAAATGATGTAGGTGATGACGGCGCCTAGGAGGATTCCGATGATGCCACCGACCGCGCACAAGGTCACGGCCTCGGTGGTGAACTGGGTGAGGATGGTGCGCTTGGTGGCGCCGATGGCCTTGCGCACGCCGATCTCGCGGGTGCGCTCGGTGACCGACACCAGCATGATGTTCATCACTCCGACGCCGCCCACCATCAGGCCGACGCTGGAGACGGCAATCATGAAGAGCACCAGGCCGCCGGTGAGCTGGCTCCAGAGCTTGGAGAGCGAGTCGGGGCCGAAGATTTCGAAGTCATCGGGCTTGTCGACGCGCACTTTGCGCAGGATGCGCAGCCGCTCGCGGATCTCCTCCTCAACCAGCGACTTGTTGATGGGGTCGTCGTACTTCACGCTCACCCACAGGTCCTTGTCTTCGGGATGCAGGTTGTGGAACGTGTTGAAGGGGAAGATGACCTTGTTGTCCTCGGGGTTTTTGCCGCCGCCGAAGGGCTGCTTCAGCTTATCGAGCACGCCGATGACGGTGTACATGCCGGTTTCGACGTTGACTTCCTTTCCGATGGCGTTTTGATCGCCGAAGAGCTGCTCCCAGACGTCGTGGCCCAACACGCAGACATGGCTGGCCCGCTCGTTCTCTTCATCGGTGTAGAGGCGGCCCTGGAGGAAGATCAGGTCGGTCACCTCGGCGATCTGCGTGGTCGAACCCTGGAGGCGCGTGCCGGCGATCTTCTTGCCGTTGTATTTCACGCTGACGGCGCCCACGCGGAACTGGCCGACGTGCTGATAGCCGCCATCGGCAGCCACCACGTGGGGCAGGGTACGAAGCGAATAGACCTCGTCCATGTTGAGTTTCTTGCGCGCCAGCATTTCGGCGGTAGGACGCACGCCGATCACCGGGAAGTGGAATACCCAGAAGACATTCGAGCCCAGCGAGGTGACAAAATCGTTGACACGATTGTTGAGGCCGCTGATGACCGAAGAGATGGTGATCACCGTCGTCACGCCGATGACGATGCCCAGGATGGTCAACCCCGAGCGCAGCTTGTTGCCGCGCAGCGTGGAGAGCGCCATCCTGACCGATTCGCGTGTTTGTCCTTGCGCCATGTTCAGTTCTCAGTTCACAGTTTCATGTTCACTTTGCGCAGCTCATAGTTCCCAGTTACGAAGCGGTGTGGAGGCGCTGTGAACTGCGAACCGGGAAGTACGAACTGTGAAACGCCGTTCTTACATTTCCGACCTCAGCGCCGCCACCGGATCCAACTGGGCGGCTTTGCTGGCCGGGTACACGCCGAAAAAGACACCCACCGCGGTGGCCAGGAACAAGCCTAAGAGAATAGCCCACAAGGGCACGGTCGCCGGCCATCCCGAAATCAGCGTAATCAACTTGCCGACCGATACCCCGCACATGACTCCGATCATTCCGCCAACCAGGGACATGAACCCGCTCTCGATGAGAAACTGCATCAACACATCGCGCTGCTTGGCGCCCAAAGCCTTGCGGACGCCGATTTCACGGGTCCGCTCTGTAACCGCGACCAGCATGATGTTCATAATGACCACGCCGCCGACCACCAGTGAGATCGAGGCAAGTCCGAGAGTGACACTTTCAAACAGCGAACTGATTTGTTTCCAGAGATCAAGAAACGTGTCGTTGGTATTCACTTCGAAGTCGTCCGGCTGGCCGGGAGCATTGTGGCGCCGCGCCCGCATCATGGCGCGAACCTGATCCTTGGCTCTTTCCATGATCTCGGAATTCCCGCCGGCGCGCGCGTAGATATCAAGAGAATCGTTTTGCCCGTAGACCTCCTGATACGTCACCAGGGGGATAGCTGCCCAGTTGTCCTGGGACTGGCCCAGGGTTTTGCCCTGGCGCTCGCCCACCCCGATGATGGTGTAGGGAATGCCGTCCACGCGGATCTCCCGGCCGATGGGGTCGCCGTCCGGCAGCAGGTTATCCACAATGTCGTAGCCCACAATGACGTTTTTGGTGGCGTGTTCATCGTCGGCAGGCGTGAAGCCGCGCCCCACCGCGACATTGATGTTGTTCAACGACATCATGGTCCACGTATAGCCGCGGATCTCAGTGTTGTTGCTCGATTTCCCGTTCGCCACCACGTTCGTCGACTTGCTCAGCAGAGCACCCACTTCGCTGCAGTCGGTGCAGCCGTCGCGTATGGCTTGATAATCCTCGAAGCGGAGAATCTTTCGCTTCTGATACTTGAGGTATTCCTCGGGCGTCAGAATCACATCCGACATGCGCGAGATGGTAAACACGTCGGCGCCGTAGCTGGTGAGTTTTGTCGCCACATACTGATTGGTGCCGTTCACCAGGGTGATGACGGTAATGAGTGCGGCTACGCCCATCACTACGCCGATGAGCGTGAGGATGGAGCGCAGCTTGTTGGCCCACAAAGACTGTAACGCGAGCCGAAATGCCTCAATCAGTTGCATGAATTTCTTTCCGTTTCGGGGCGGGATACTCGCGATTTCCGCAAAGAGCGCTCCCGGGGCTGTATCCAGTTTACGGAATGTCCTTATCCAGAGACGAGCCCGTTAGGGCAGCGTCATCGGGTATTTGGGGGGAGTGGGCGGAAATCTGTGACATGTGGCGTGTGGGCGGCAAAAAATGGGGCCCCCAGCGATACCGCACCGGGGATAGGCCATCGGCCCGCCCCACCGGCGCAGAAGGTCACATGAGAATTGAGATTTGCCCCGGTATTTCCAGAGACGGATTCCCTCCCTTCCAGGACGCAAGCGCGAGGGCGCGACTCGCGGGTGGTTTCTCGCTCATGTTGACTGGTACGCGGATGGGGGAGATTCGGTTCCCGGCCGGGTTCTGTGTGATCCCAGGTCCGGAAACCCTCAGGGGCTAAAGCCCGGCTCATTTTGGGCCACTTACGGCACGACTGAAGTCATGCCCTTTCAAAACATAAACGACCATCTTGTGTGGCGGACACCACTAGGGGCGGGGCGGGGGTGACTTGCGGACAAGGCGCCACAGCCCCAGGGCGATTGCGGCCACGGCCAGGCCGATCGCGGGCCAGAAACTGGGACTTCCGCGCATCACAAATCCGCGATAGAGGACGAAGGCGCCCAGGGCTACCAGCAGGACGCCGCGAATTTTATCCATAGATTCGAGCTTTCAGCGGTCAGCCATCAGCTTTCAGCAGGATCGCACGCGGCGCGGCGGGATGAAAGCCGAGGGCTGAAAGCCGGGAGCGGAAAGCTGTGGTTTGACCCTGTGCGCCGCGGAATCCTATCGTGGTTGAGTACGGACTATGGGAGAGAAACGATCATGTCGACCCCGACTGCACCTGCTCCGCCTGCGCTGAAGAAGACGGCCCTGAACGCCACGCATCGCGCCTTGAAGGCCAAAATGGTGGACTTCGGCGGATGGGACATGCCGGTGGAATACCCCGGAGCGGGCGGAGGGCTGATCGCCGAGCACATGGCGGTGCGCACCGCCGTCGGCCTGTTCGACGTGAGCCACATGGGGGAAATCCAGTTTCGCGGGCCGGGAGCGCTGGAGGCGGTGCAGTCGATCACGATGAATGACGCGTCGCGGCTCAAAGACGGGCAGGCGCACTACTCAGCGCTGCTGACGCCGGGCGGCGCGTTCGTGGACGACATCCTGGTGCACCGGCTGAGCGAGAACGACTATCTGCTGGTGGTGAACGCGGGGACGACCGAAAAGGATTTTGCCTGGATTCGCAAGCATGCCGGCACCCGGCCGGGAGTGCACATCAGCGACTACTCGCCGTACTACTCGCAACTGGCGGTGCAGGGGCCGAGGGCCGCGGAGACGCTGCAAAAGCTGACCCGCGTGGATCTGGCGGCGATCCGGAATTACTGGTTCACGTGGGGCACGGTGGCGGGCATTCCCAATGTGTTGATCGCGCGGACAGGGTATTCGGGCGAAGACGGGTTCGAGGTGTATACGCCTTCGGACGAGGCCACTTCGGTGAAGATGTGGAACGCGCTGATGGAGGCGGGGGCGGAGTTCGGCATCAGGCCGTGCGGGCTGGGGGCGCGCAATACGCTGCGGCTGGAGGCGGGGATGAGCCTCTACGGGCATGAGATTTCCGAAGAGATCAATGTGCTGGAGGCCGGTCTGACGCATTGGCTCAAGCTGGACAAGGGTGCGTTCATCGGGCGCGAGGCTTTGTTGGCCGTGCAGGCATCGGGCGGGCCGAAAAGGAAGGTCATCGGCCTGGAGATGGTGGATCGCGGGATCGCGCGGGATGGGTACCCGGTGCTGGACCTGAGCGGCAGGGAGACGGGCGTGGTGACGTCGGGGTCGCCCGCGCCGTTCCTGAAGACTAACATCGCGATGGCGCTGGTGCCGGCGGAAGTGGCGGCCAGCGGGAACGACGTGCTGGTGCAGGTGAGGGCGAACCAGGTGCGCGCCAGGCAGGTGCCGGTGCCGTTCTATAAAAGGGCGAAGAAGTAGTCTGCAGCCCGCGGCGTACAATCGTGCTTTCCGAAGTAAACCCAGGCCTCAAAACCGAGCCCTGGGGCACCGGCCTGATGGCTTTGGATCAAACTTTTCCCATGCATGAGCTATCCATTGTTTCGAGCGTTGTCGAGAACGTCTGCGAGTCTCTGGAAAAATATCCGGGCGCGCGGGTGAAGGAGGTGCGCCTGAGAGTGGGCGCGCTGGCGGCCGTGGTCGAGGACTCGCTTCAGTTCTGCTACGGGATCGCCAGTGAAGGCACCCCGCTTGAGGGCTCGCGGCTGGTGGTCCAGACGGTCCCGGTCTCAGTTCACTGCGCGGCGTGCGGGGCAGACGGCGCGATCGCGAGCCTCCAGGACTTTCGCTGCCCTCATTGCGGAGAGCCGGCCAGCGACGTCCGCCACGGCCGCGAGCTGGAGATCGATTCCATCGAGATCGAGGAAGCAGAGGACGTGAAGTCATGACCACGCGGATTGTGGAACTGCGCCAGGGCATCCTGAAGAAGAACGATGAGCTGGCCCGCGCGCTGCGCGGCCGCTTCGAAGCCGGCGGTGTGCTGGTGCTGAACCTTGTCTCCAGCCCCGGCACGGGCAAAACGATGTTCCTGGAGCGCACGCTGCGCACGTTGCGGGAGCGCGGATCGCGGGTGGCGGCCCTGGTTGGCGATCTCGAGACCGACAACGACGCGCGGCGGCTGGCGGCCAGCGGAGCCCCGGTGCGGCAGATCAACACTCACGGCATCTGCCACCTGGAAGCGGAAATGGTGGGCAGGCATCTGGAGGACTGGCCGGGCGTGGAAATGGCGGGACTCGATTATCTGTTTATCGAAAACGTGGGCAACCTGGTCTGCCCGTCGAGCTACGACCTGGGAGAGCGGATCCGGGTCGCCCTGCTGAGCGTGACCGAGGGCGAGGACAAGCCGCTCAAGTATCCGACGCTGTTCAATTCCGCCGACGCGGCGGTGATCACAAAGATGGATATCGCGGAGGCGGTGGGGTTCGACCGCGACGCGGCGCTGCGCAACATCCAGGCCATCCGGCCGGATATCCGGATCTTCGAGACCTCCGCCAAGACGGGCACGGGGATGGATGCGTGGCTGACCTATTTGGCCGAGGAAAAAGCGGTCCGTGCGGTCTGAGGTGCCACTCTTTCTGGCGACGTTTTCGGTGGCGAGTCCCAGGGGGACATGGTGGTCTCGCAGGTCTCAGAAGCCACTAGCCTCTCACCGCCGCAACGAATAATGTCTCTTTCCACAGGGTTCTGCCATCCAAGGGCGGAAGGAGAACCTCCCCTATGCCTATCACTGATGTTCCAGTCGAGCAGAGCACAAAGTCCCAAACACGAGCGTCCGCCGTAACGGGGCGTGCCATGCAGGTACCCGCCGCCGGCGGAGACTTCCAACTGGTTGAACGCGAGTTCCCCGAACCGGGCCCGGGGCATGTGCGCATCCGCGTCCAGGCTTGCGGAATCTGCCATAGCGATTCCATCACCAAGTTCGGCGTGTTCTACCCGGTGACCTACCCGCGCGTTCCGGGCCACGAAGTCGCCGGCGTGGTGGATGCGGTGGGGGCCGATGTGCCGCTCTTCAAGCGGGGGCAGCGGGTCGGTCTCGGCTGGCACGGCGGGCATTGCAACTATTGCGTTCCCTGCCGGAAAGGCGACTTCATCCTGTGCGAAAACCAGCTCGTTTCCGGAGTGCATTTCGACGGTGGCTATGCGGATTACGTGATTGCTCCGGCCAATGCGCTGGCGTTCATCCCTGACGGGCTTTCGGCGGTAGAAGCGGGCCCGCTGCTATGCGCCGGCATCACGACGTTCAACACTCTGCGCAACAGCGGTGCGCGTCCCGGCGATGTGGTGGCCATTCTCGGCATTGGCGGACTGGGGCACTTGGCAGTGCAGTATGCGGCCAAAAGCGGTTATCGCACGGTGGCGGTGGCTCGCGGAGAAGACAAGGCGCCCCTGGCCAAGCAGTTGGGCGCGCACGTTTACATCGACAGCACCAAACAGGACCCCGCGGCGGAATTGCAGAAACTGGGGGGCGCGGTCGTAATCCTGTCCACGCTGACCAGTTCCGATGCGCTGGCTCAAGCCGTCGGCGGACTGGCGCAGGGCGGCAGGCTGATGGTGAATGGCGTACCTGAAAAGGCACTCGAAGTGAATCTGGCGCCGATGATCCTGGGCCGCCGTTCGATCGTCGGGTGGCCGTCGGGGACGGGCATGGATTCCGAAGATACGCTCAACTTCAGCGCGCTCACCGGGGTGAAGCCGATGACCGAGGTCTATCCCCTGGAGAAAGCGGCCGAGGCATTCGACCGGATGATGAGCGGAAAGGCGCGGTTCCGGGTAGTGATCGCGACGGGGGCGTGAGGTAAAGCTTCGAGCGTCTGCTTTTTGCATCATCTCCTGCTGTTTCTGCAGCTTGGAGACAGCGCGAAGTCACGCAGCGGAGTAGATGAGCCAGGGGCGGCGCACCCGCCCCTGGGAGCTTCAGTGTTTCCGCATCCGTCCACGCAGGCGCTTGAGCACGTTGGGCGGGACGAGACCGGTGACATCGCCGCCGAAGCTGAATACTTCCTTCAACATGCGAGAACTGATGAAGGAATAGCGGCCGGCCGGCTGGAGGAACACGGTCTCGATATCCGGCGCCAGGCGGCGGTTCATCAGGGCCATCTGGAACTCGTACTCGTAATCGGAAATGGCGCGGATGCCGCGCAAGACAGCGGTGGCGCCCTGGAGGCGCGCGAACTCCACCATCAGGCCGTCGAAGGTGGCTACCGATACGTTGCCCAGCGGGCGCACGACCTCCTCAAGCATCTCGACGCGTTCGGTGACCGTGAACAGGGGATTCTTGCCGGGATTGTTGAGGACGGCAACGGTAAGATGGGAAAAGATTTTGGCGCCGCGCTGGATGAGATCGACGTGTCCGTTGGTGGGCGGATCGAAGGTGCCAGGATAGAGGGCTTTCACGGACATGCTGTGCGCTCTGAAGGATTCTAACAGCGGGAAACCAGGCAACCCGGACCAAACGGACGGTCGCGGCCTAACCTCGGAGAACATCAGGCATCTAAATCCGCATGGCGGATGAATGCATAGAATTTCGAAAAATAGAACATCGTTGCATTGAACTTAAAGAATGGATCTCCCGTCGCGCGCCGAAATGCCTTACGGAACAGAAGCACCTGCAGGAGGGCAGTCCGGAGCGGGCCTATTGGGCTCACGGATACCTGGCAGCATTGGTGGATGTCCTGGGATTGTTTACCCGGGATGCCTGGCACGACCCGGCGGATGAAGGCCAACAGGATTCAACCCGGAAACGCGCCGCCTGAGAGACACCCGGGTCGCGCGCGCTACGGCGACGCCAGCGGTGACGGTGGAGAAGAAATTCGTGCAGCGCAAGCCGCAAACTCTTTACCGCATGACGGAAGCGGGCGACAAGCGCTGGCGGAGTATTTGCTGTCGCTGAAGCAATTGCTGGGGCGTCGATGGATGGGTAGGATCATGACGCCGGCAGGTCTTCCACTGCGATGGTCTCGTTTTCGAACCGCTTGTCTTCCTCGGTGGTGCCGGAAAGGAGGAACGAATTGGTGATGGCCGCCTTGCCGTGCGCGACTTCGGTGATGACGTAGCTGCAACCGATCCAGTGGGCTTCGGCGAAGTCGGTGGGCGACCATTGCGCCGGGTGATCCGGGTGGGAGTGATAGAACCCGGCGATGTCCAATCCCTGCTTCATGGCCTCGCGCTGGATTCTCACCAGTTCGACCGGGGCGATGTGGTAGCGGTTGTGGGCCGAATCGGTGCGGGTATTGCCTGCCCGGACAGCGGACGAGACGCGCCACCCATGGGGGCCGGGCTTGCCCAGCAGCACGCCGCAGCATTCGTGCGGGTAGGTTTCCTCGCCGTGGGCGCGAAAGGCCTCGAAGATCGGTTTTGGTATGCGGAGGGTGCTCATAAATTTGAACTCATATGGGGTGTGTTCTTCGCTTCCTCCCGGCTAGGGCGACCAGTACTAAAGACGTCGCGACGGTGATTGGAAAATCATCCCAGGTCGTTTCCGGTTAAATCGAGTAGGCTCATCCATTCCGGCTAAATCGAGTAGGCCCATCCATCCTCCTCCCAGAAGCGTTCGCTCAGATATTTGTCGGCCGAGTCGGGAAGGACGGTGACGATGACCGCGCGCCGGCCCGAGGCAGCTTCCTCGCGAGCGATCTGCAGGCTCGCCACCACGGCTGCGGCGGCCGAGATTCCAACCAGCAAGCCTTCCTCGCGCGCCAGCCATTTGGCCATGCCGTACGCGGCCTCGGTTTCCACGGCAAGGTCGCGGTCGGCCAGGTGGGGGTTGTAGATGGCGGGAACGATCGCCGTGGCCATGTGCTTCATGCCCTCCAGGCCGTGGAACGGGGAGTCGGGCTGGAAGCTGATGCCCTGGATGGCGGGGTTCTGTTCCTTGAGGTAGCGCGTGGTGCCCATGAAGGTGCCGCTGGTGCCGAGGCCGGCGACGAAGTGGGTCACCTGTCCGGCGGTCTGACGCCAGATTTCCGGGCCGGTGGCGTGGTAGTGCGCCAACCAGTTGGCGTCGTTGGAGTACTGGTCGGCGTAGTAGAACGCGGCCGGATCGTTGCCGGCCAGTTCGCGGGCCCGTCGGATGGCGCCGTCCGAGCCCAGGTCGGGATTGGTCCAGTCGACAATCGCGCCGTAGGCCCGCAGAATGCGCTTGCGTTCCGCCGAGACGCTGGTGGGCATCGCGAGGTGGACCGGAAATCCCAGTGCCGCGCCCAGCATGGCGAAAGCGATCCCGGTGTTCCCGCTGGTGGCGTCCAGCAGCGTCTTGCCAGGGGTGAGAAGGCCGCGGGCCATGGCGTCGCGCACGATGTTGGCGGCGGGGCGATCTTTCACGCTGCCGCCGGGGTTGGTCCACTCCGCCTTGGCCAGCAGGGTGACGCCTTCGAGCGCACGTACCGGCCGCTCCAGGCGGATCAGGGGCGTGTTCCCGATGCGCTCGGGAAGCGAGGAGCCTAACCGGGTTGGGGTGGTCGCGGTGGACACGGGAGAATTGCTGCGAATGCTCCAACTATGCGAGATTGGGTATGCGAGGCGCCCGCTCTGTTCATCCTCGCAGATCGGATTGGATCGATGGCCCGAAAGTCACGGACCCAGAGCTTCGCGCAAATGCTCGACGCGCTTCGTGCTCATTCCTTCGATGTCGCACCCTGGAAGGGTGTCGCAGGCGGGCAGGTGGTTTCGAAGGGCGGAGTGGCGGCAGTGCTCGTTCCGGGAGAGACCGATGCCCGTCTGGAAGGCGGCGGCGCGTGCCTGGCAGTCACGCCCGGATTGCTTGTCCGGGGCGAAATTGCCCGGCTGGTGGACCGCGGGTACCAGAAGTTCATTAAGACCGCCAAATACGAATTGCCGGCGACGGCAGAGCAGCTGCGGGCGATTCACCGCTTCGAAGAAGAGCTGAACGCGGTGACCGGGGCGCTGGGCCTGTACAACGAGGCCCTGGGGACGACCAGCGATCTGTACCAGTACGACCGTCTTCGCGGCCGCGAAGAGCCTGTGCCTGCGCCGGGGGAGCCTTGGGAGCTTGGCGGCGGGCACTAGGCGGCCTGTCTCAATGAAAGCGTTCCTACGAGACAGCAGGACCGTGAGATTCGAACGATTCAACCTTCCCTCAGCGGCTAAAGCCGGGCTGCGTCTGGCTGACTTTCGGCGCGACTAAAGTCGTGCCCTTTCAAGACGGGAACAGCGGTGATAACGAGCGCTCTGCGACAGGGCACCAGGCGGCAGATCTGAGGTAGCTGTTCGAGGCCAAATTTTCTGCAAATTGACTTGATTCCAACCTCCTGGATTTTATGCAGTTCCGAGTCTTCCGAAGGGCACGGTCTTGACAGCGGCACGGGGTGGAACAGATTTAAATTCTGGTCCTAAAGAAAATTCGAAACCTACCGAAGAGGCGGGAAGGGGGCGGGTGTGGAACAGCCGCAGCCGGAACGCCGGTCGGAACAGCGCTTCGCGGTGGACGCGGAGGCAACCGTGGTGATGGTCAACCAGGGCTCGAGGCTACGCGGGCGGCTGACGGAGTTGAGCCTGGAAGGGTGCCGGTTGCGCGCCGACCGGCACTGGGCACTGGCCGCGCCGGCGAGCATCGAAGTGATGTTCAAGCTGAACGGGATCGATTTCCGCCTGGGAGGGACGATGCAGTGGGCGGATGCGCGGCAGATGGCGGGGATCCAGTTCAGCGCCATGGCTCCGCGGCGCCGCGATTTCCTGATGGAACTGCTGTCGGAGCTGGAAGCCGAGGAGGCGCCGAAGGCGGAAGTCGCAAGCGAGCCGGGGGCGGCGGAACCGGCTGCGGACGACAAGAGCGGCAAACCGGATGGAGCGGAGCCTGAGGGGGCGCCCATCGTATTGAAGCCGGCGGAATCTCCGGTTCCTGCGCCGCAGAAACCAGCCGCCGTGGGAACGCCGTCCGCTCCCGCCAGCCGCCGCGAGCGCCGCACGCAGTCGCGCCACTTGGTGGACTCGCGGGCCACCATCTTCTTCGTGGAAGTGCGGGCAGAGATTGCGGGGCGCATTTTGGATGTCAGCCTTGGGGGCTGCCGAATCCGGACCGACGAGCGGTTTCCGGTGGGCATCTATCGCCGCGTCGAAACGGAATTCACGGTCGATGGCGTACCCCTGCGGCTCGCCGGGGTGGTGCAGTCGGTGCATGACCGGTTTACGGTGGGAATTCGTTTCCTCGACATGAGCGAGCGGAAGCGAACCCAGCTTACGGAGCTGATCGAGGAGATGGATGGGATGAAGGAACAGGGAACAGGGAACAGGGAGTAGGGACTGAAGGAAAGGCTAGGGGCGGCGGGCTTTTTCGCGTTGGAGTTCGCGGTACAGTTGGCTCTTCGATTGGCCGAGATCGCGAGCCAGGCGCTTGAGCGCTTCCTTTTCGTCGATGCCTGCTTCGGCCTGGAGACGTGTCACGCGGTCCGTGAGCCTTTCCGATGACGCCGCTGAAGAAGAGCGACGGGAGTCTTCGTCGGGGATCTCGACGAGGAGGGTGATCTCGCCGCGAATGCGGTCGCGGGCGGCAAGCTCGCGGCGAAGGTCGGCCACCGTACCGCGGAGAAATTCCTCGTGCAGCTTGGTGAGTTCGCGGGCCACCACAACCCGTAACCCGGGACCGTGGACGGCCTCGAAATCGGACAACGTGTCGAGGATGCGGTGGGGTGCTTCGTAGAAGACCAGGGTGCCGGAAGTCCCACGGTCGGCGGCCAGCTCTTCGATGCGCGTGCGGCGCGCGCCGGCTTTTTCGGGAAGGAAGCCGAGGAAGTGGAACTCCCCGGCGGGAAGACCGGAAGCGACGAGCGCGCTGAGGGCGGCATTGGCACCGGGGATGGGAAAGACGGGAATGCCGGCCGCAATGGCGGCGCCGGTGAGCCAGCTTCCCGGATCGCTGATGCCGGGCATGCCGGCGTCGCTCACGACGGCGATACGCGCGCCGGCGCGCAGCGCTTCAATGAGGTGGTTTGTTTTCTGGCGCTCGTTGTGCTCGTGGCAGCTTTCGGTGGGGGTCGAGATGCCGAAGTGGTTGAGGAGTTTTTGCGTCTGGCGGGTATCTTCGCAGGCGATGCGGTCGGCCCGGCGGAGCACGTCCAGGGCGCGCAGGGTGATGTCGCCCAGGTTGCCGATGGGTGTGGCGACGAGGTAGAGGCCGGGGGCGAGGGGAGATTCGGCCGGGGAGTTTGGGGGATCGGGCACTCTGACGTCCTAAAAGCAGATCTCTCGGAGGCGTAGACTTTGTCGGCGATTACCAAGGCCCTTCTTACGCCCAGGCGCGGCTACTCACTCGAATCCTGCCGTAACCCCAGGCTTGCGCCTGGGGCTACCAGCTTTCCCCGCTGCGCGGGCTATGCGTGCACGCGGCGCGGCCCTTCGCACAGGATGACAGATTTATTTTAGAGGACCTACTCCGAGGCTTCTTCGCGCTCGATGCGGCGCTGCTCGGCCAGCAGGGTCATGGAGCTCATGAGGTTCTGCACGCTGACGATGCCGACGACGCGGCCGCTTTCGGTGACGGGAATGAGCGCCAGGCCACGGCCGGCGGTGATGCGGCGGATGGTGGCGCCGAGGGTGTCTTCGGGGCGGGCCACCTGGAAGGCCCGGGACATGACGGACTGCACGTAGCCATTGCCGTCGTTGCGCAGGGCGTCGACGATGCGCTGGCGCGAGACGATGCCGACGAGCTGCGGTCCGCGCACCACGGGGAAGTCCTCCTGGAGCGAATGAACGCAGCGCGAGAGGGCGTCGGCCAGGGTGTCGGAGGGCGAGAGGGTGGCGAAGTCGGTGAGCATGACTTCGCGCATGCGGACCGTGTCGACGACGGACTGGAAGAAGACGCCCTGGTCTTCAATCTGTGCGCCGATCATGATAAAGAAGCCGGCGATGATGAGCCAGGGGCTGTGGAAGAGCATGCCGCTGATCATGGCGGCCAGTGCCAGGAGCTGACCGAGGCCGGTGGCGGCGCGCCCGGCGGGGCCGGCGCCGTGCGTCCGGGCAAAACTGCCGCGCACGAGGCGGCCGCAATCGAGCGGGTAGGCGGGCAGCAGGTGAAGAACTCCGAGGCCGGCCTGCATCCAGACCATGCTGCGCAGCAGGTAGGCGGACGAGATCCAGGGCTGGCTGAGAAGGTTGACATTGCCGCCCGCGCCGCGGAAGGTGGCGGCCAGCACCAGCGCGGCGATGCCGTTGGCCAGCGGACCGGCAATCGCGAGGGGGTACCGTCCGCGTCCCTGGGTGGCGATTTCCTGGCTTTCGGGGTTGGCGTAAGCGAACAGCCCGCCGACGGGGAGCAGCAGGATGGCGCGAAGCTGCAAGCCCAGCCATGCGGCAACCAGCAGGCGGCCAGTCTCGCGGACGACCACGGCGAGGACGAGGGTCAGAAACAGGGTCAGTCCGCGGGGTATGCCGTCGGAGACGCCCAACCCCAGGCACACGACCGCCAGAAGCAGGAAGAACGTGTGGACCCGGAGCTCCACACCCATCCATCGTCCCAGGGGGAGCGACCAACCGCGCATACGCATTATTGTAGTGGCTTCCCTCCCCAGCGTGTGAACTATGCTTGCTGAGGCTTGCAAGGCCCCAACTGCATATGCGCGTAATTGCCGGATCATTTCGGTCCCGGACCCTGCAGGCTCCGGCGGGGCTGGAAACGCGGCCTACCAGCGACCGGCTGCGGGAGACGCTGTTCAATGTGCTCGCGGCCCGGATCGAAGGGGCGCGGTTTCTGGATCTGTATGCGGGGTCGGGGGCGGTGGGGATCGAGGCGCTGAGCCGGGGCGCGGCGGAGGTAGTGTTCGTGGAGCGATCCGCGGCGGCATTGAAGGTGCTGCGCGGGAACCTGGCACGGCTGGGGCTGGCGGGAGGCTCACGGATCGTGGGGCGGAGCGTGGGCGGGTTTCTGCGCGCGCCGGATGCGTGCGGACGATTCGATCTGGTTTTTCTGGACCCTCCGTACGATGCGGCCCGAGAATACGAAGCGGTTCTGGGGGCGCTGAGCGGCGGGGCGAGCGGGGTGCTGGCCGATGGGGCGATGGTGGTCGCCGAGCACCGGCGCAAGGACCGGCTTGACGACCGGTACGGCGTGCTGGGGCGGACGCGGTTGCTCGAGCAGGGGGATGCAGGGCTAAGCTTTTACGGGGTCACCCATACGGATGGGGATCGCGCTTTCTAGGGGGCTCAATTTGTCGAGTTATTCCTTCGCATTCGTGAGTGGGGCAACGGGCCGAAATAAGGACCTTCCCTCAGGGTCTAAAGCCCGCCGTTATTTGCGAAAACTTGCGGCACGACGGAAGTCGTGGTCTTTCAAGGCAGCTGTTGTCTTCGTCGCACAATGCGCAGCATTGGCTTCATTGGCGCAGACACTTCCGCCGTGGGTGGTGGGGCCGTTCACGCGGCCGGCGAGCGGCAATCCGGTGGTCGGGCCGAACCCGGCGTCGACGTTCAACGATCCGATTCAGAAGAAGCCGATCGCGTGGGAGGCGCTGCACACCTTCAACCCGGCGGCGATTGTGCGCGAGGGCAAGATATTCGTGCTGTATCGCGCCGAGGACAACTCGGGCAAGATGCAGATCGGGATGCACACGTCGCGGCTGGGAATGGCGGAAAGCGAGGACGGGATTCATTTCACGCGGCGGACGGATCCGGTTTTCTATCCGGCGCCGGATGAGGAGAAGGCGCGCGAGTGGCCGGGCGGGGTAGAGGACCCGCGGATTGTGGAAGGCGGGGACGGCACCTATGTGCTGACCTATACGCAGTGGAACCGGAAGACCTATTCGGTGGGGATTGCGACGTCGACGGACCTGACGCACTGGACCAAGCATGGGCCGGCGTTTCTAACCGCGGCGGGCGGCAAGTATGCGCACCTGAAATACAAGTCGGCGGGGATTGTGACACGTCTCGACCCGGAGAAGAACCGGCTGATTGCGGCAAAGATCGAGGGGAAGTTCTGGATGTACTGGGGCGAGGGCGCGATCCACATCGCGACTTCGGACGACCTGGTGCACTGGAGCCCGGTCGAGGATGGGAGTGGTGCGCCGGTCGAGTTGCTGCGGCCGCGCGCGGGGCACTTCGACAGCACGTTTCCTGAGACTGGGCCGCCCCCGGTGCTGACGGAGCATGGCATTGTCGTGCTCTACAACGGAAAAAATGCCGAGAGCGGGGGCGATCCTTCGCTGGGCCCGAACGCGTATGCGGCAGGTGAGGCGCTGTTTGACGGAAAGGATCCGAAGCACCTGGTGGAGCAGACCGATGCGCCGGTGCTCAAGCCCGAACTGGCTTATGAAAAGACAGGACAGTACGCGGCGGGAACGACGTTTGCCGAGGGGCTGGTGTGGTTTCACAACCAGTGGTTTCTCTATTACGGCTGCGCGGATTCGCTGGTGGCGGTGGCGGCGGCTCCCGCCTCGGGTGAGGGGTTCTATCTGAAAGGAGGCGATACGGTCGTCTTCTACGGCGACAGCATCACGGAGCAGAACCTCTACAACCAGTACGTGGAGCTGTATACGGCCACGCGCTTTCCCCATATGCGGGTGCACTTCTTCGATGCGGGTGTCGGCGGGGACCGGGTAACGGGGGGAGGGGGAGGGCCGATCGATCAGCGGCTGGAGCGCGATGTGTATGCCGAGAAACCGACGGTGGTGACGATCATGCTGGGCATGAATGACGGCGGCTACCGCGCCATGACGCCGGACATTGAGAGCACCTACGCGAAGGGCTACGAGCACATCCTCGACTCGATTCACGAGCATGCTCCGGCGGCGCGAGTGACGCTGATCGGGCCGTCGCCGTACGACGATGTGACCGCCCCGCCAACGTTTCCGGGCGGCTACAACGCGGTGATGCAGCACTTCGCGCAGGTCGACCGGGACCTGGCGCAAAAGCGGGGGGCCTCATTCGCGGATTTCAATCCCTTGGTGGTGGCGGCGCTCGAGAAGGCGCAGGCGATGGATCCGCGCATCGCGAAACTGCTGGTTCCGGACCGGGTGCATCCTGATCCACTGGCGCACTGGATCATGGCCGAGTCGCTGCTGAAGGCATGGCACGCGCCGGCGCTGGTTTCGTCGGTGACCATCGACGCGGCGGCAATGAAGGCGACGGAGGCTGGGAATGCGGACGTGGAGACGGTCGCCAAAAATGGAGACACGGTGCGGTGGACGGAGACGGAGAACGGTCTTCCGCTACCGCTGGTGAGGAGCAACGCCACGCAGGCGCTGCTGATGGAGTTGACCGACATCGAGCAGGCGCTGAACCAGGAGCCTCTGAGAGTGACCGGGCTGGCCGCGGGGCAATACAAGCTGACCATCGACGACACGGTGATCGGGACGTTTGCGGCGAGCGCGCTGGCGGCGGGGATCAACCTGGCCGATTACCCAACGCCCATGCTGCGGCAGGCGCAGCGCGTGAGCTGGATGGTGCGGGACCGCGACGAGGCGCATTACATCCATCTGCGGATGCGGGTGCGCAACGCGGATACGGGGGCGCAGTCCGGCCAGGGCGACAAGCTGCAGGCGTTCGAAGATTCACTGGAGGAATCGATTTATGAGGCAGCGGTCCCGAAGCCGCACGTGTTTCAGGTGACGCTGCTGGGTCCGGAAGCGGAGCCGCCGGTATCAAATTGAATTCATGGGTGGGCGGTTGCGGGCGCTTGCGAAGGAATTTTCTTGAACGGAGGCCAGCGATGTCAGTAGGGCTTCGACCCGGTCAAGATGGCGATGTCTCTGCCATGGCGTCCCTCAGAGCTATGCGCTGGGGCGACGAAACTTACTGGGTGGCTCGCATCGGTGGATATATGCGCGGTGAGCACTCGCCCCAAATGGCCCTCCCGGAGCGCGCGGTCTTTGTCGCGGAAGAATTGGGCAAGGTGGTCGGATTCGTTGCCGGACACTTGACTCGCCGATTTGATTGCGAGGGTGAACTGGAATGGATCGACATTGTCGAACAAAGACGCGGCGCGGGCATTGGACAGAAACTGGTGCGCACAATGGGACTCTGGTTCGTAGAGAAAAAGGCGGTTCGCATTTGTGTGGATGTCGATCCCAAAAACATCATTGCGCGCAGGCTATATGCGAAATGCGGCGCGATAGCTCTCAACGAACACTGGATGGTTTGGGAGGATGCAGCGAGGATGGGCGCCGGTGCCGCACCAACGGCCACCCGCCACCTATACTGACGCGATGGATCGTTTTACACGCTCGGCTATTTCCTTCGAGTCGATTCTTGAATCACCCGCCGGAATTGCCAAGGTGCGGACGCACGCCGCGGGACCTCAGGGCCAGTTGCCGATCACGGCCCAGATGCTGATCGATCAGCCCTCGGGGAACCTGTTCGGGCTGACGCAGAGCGCGGGCATGGGGTGGGAGCCGGCGCGGCTGCTCGATCCCGAGTTCCTGATTCTGAGTACGCACGGGGGGCTGCGCGCCGAGGACGGGCGGCCGATTGCGCTGGGCTTTCATACCGGGCACTGGGAAGTGGGACTGCTGGTTGCGGAGGCGGCGCGCGAGCTGAAAGCGCTGCGGGCGGTGCCGTATGCGGGGGCGTGCACCGATCCATGCGACGGGCGGACGCAGGGCACGGCGGGGATGATGGACTCGTTGCCGTATCGCAACGATGCGGCGATCGTGCTGCGGCGGCTGATGCGGTCGCTGCCCACGCGCAAGGGCGTGCTGGGCGTGGCCACCTGCGACAAGGGGCTGCCGGCGATGATGATGGCGCTGGCGTCTGCCGGGCCGCTGCCGTCGGTGCTGGTTCCGGGCGGGGTGACGCTGCTGCCGGAGCAGGGCGAGGACGCGGGCAAAGTGCAGACCATCGGCGCGAGGTTCGCGCAGCAGCAGATCACGCTGGAGTATGCGGCGGACGTGGGGTGTCGCGCCTGCGCCAGTCCCGGAGGAGGATGCCAGTTTCTCGGCACCGCGGCCACGGCCCAGGTGGTGGGGGAGGCGCTGGGGCTGTCGCTGCCGCATACGGCGCTGGCGCCTTCGGGTCACGCCGTCTGGCTGGATGCGGGGCGGCGTTCGGCGCGCGCGCTGCTGAGGATGCATGAGCTGGGCATGGGCGTTCGCGATGTGCTGAGCGATGCGGCGGTGCGGAACGCGATGGTGCTGCATGCGGCGTTCGGCGGGTCGACCAACCTGCTGCTCCACCTGCCGGCGATTGCATTTCATGCCGGGCTGCGGCGGCCGATGGTGGAGGAATGGGCGGCGGTGAATCGCGAAGTCCCGCGGCTTGTCGATGCACTGCCGAACGGGCCGCGGGGATTTGCGACGGTGCAGGTGTTTCTTGCCGGCGGGGTGCCGGAGGTGATGCTGCACCTGCGCGCGGCGGGCTTTTTAGACGTCTCGGTCAAGACCGTGAGCGGCGAGACGCTGGGCGCGTGCCTGGACTGGTGGAAACAGAGCGAGCGGCGGCAGGCGCTGCGTAAAAATCTGCAAGACCAGGACGGCATCGATCCCGAGGACGTGATCATGAGCCCGGAGCGTGCGCGGTCGCGCGGCCTGACGCCGACGGTGTGCTTTCCGGTCGGCAACCTCGCGCCGGAAGGGTCGGTGATCAAGAGCACAGCGATCGATCCGTCGCTCATCGACGAGAACAATGTGTATCGTCACCGCGGGCCGGCGCGGGTGTTCACCACGGAAGAGGCGGCTATTCGCGCCATCAAGGCGGGAGAGGTGGCGCACGGGGACGTGGTGGTGCTGATCTGCGGCGGACCCAAGGGCGCGGGCATGCAGGAGACCTACCAGGTGACGTCGGCGCTGAAGATGCTGCCCCACTGCAAGCATGTCGCGGTGTTGACCGATGCGCGGTTCAGCGGGGTTTCGACGGGCGCGTGCGTCGGGCACGTTTCGCCGGAGGCGCTGGCCGGGGGCCCGGTGGGGAAGGTGCTCGAGGGGGATTTGATCGAGATTGCGATCGACCGTGAACGGATGACCGGGTCGGTCCATCTGGTGGGTGATTCTTCGGGATTGTTTGGAGCGGAAGAAGGGGCGCGGAGATTGGCCGAGCGCGCGCCGCGGCCCGATCTGCGCCCGCATCCGGAATTGCCCGACGACACGCGGCTGTGGGCGGCGCTGGTGCAGGCGAGCGGAGGGGTGTGGGGAGGATGCGTGTACGATGCGGACGCGATTGTGGGGAAACTAGCTTCCAGCTTCTAGCTTCTAGCTCCTAGTGCCATCGATGTCCTTGGGGTATTTCTCCTTCGAGGAATAGGCGGGAATGACGTTTTTATGGTGTCACCGATCTTCATCAGTCGCCTTCGAATCTTGCCGGGTATATCGACGCGGGATGGCTCTTCGTTGAGAGCAGTTGGCGCGATAGAGTGGTTGGAATGAAATCCATTCGCCTTTTTCTGATCTCGGTTTTTGTTTTTCTTTTTTACCTTGGGTCGACTCGGCCCGTGCTTGCGCAGGCGGCTGCAACTCCCCAACTGGCGATCATCGATACGGATATCGGCGACGACATTGACGATGCGTTTGCGGTTGCGCTGGCGCTGCAAAGTCCGGAGTTGAAGATCGTGGGCATTACGACGGCTTACGGGGATACGGAGCTGCGGGCGCGGCTGCTGGACCGGTACCTGGCGGCGGTGGGGAGGAAAGACATCCCGGTGGCGGCCGGCGTGGCGACCCAGCACAGCAATGTGTTTACCCAGGCCGCTTACGCCGAGCGCGAACCGGCCAGGAAGCACGAAGACGGGGTGCGATTCCTGCTGGAAACCATCCAAAAGCATCCGGGCGAGATCACGATCCTTGCGATCGGGCCGGAGGGGAACCTGGCGGCGGCAATCCGGCAGGATGGGGCGACGTTTCGCAAGGTGAAGCGGGTGGTGCTGATGGGCGGCAGCATCTACCGGGGGTACGACGGCGACCACGGCGAGCACCGGCCGCCGGACGCGGAGTGGAACATCAATCGCGACCCCAAGGCGGCGCAGGCGCTGGTGGCATCAGGCGTGCCGCTTTTCTACATGCCGCTCGATTCGACCCAGATCCATCTGGAGACGGCCGAGCGGGAGAGAATCTTCGCGCATGGCTCGGCGCTCACGGACCAGTTGACCCTGCTGTATCACCAGTGGATGAGGGGAACCGACAATCATTCGCCCACGCCTACGCTTTTCGATCCGGTGGCGGTGTCCTACGCGATCCGGCCGGAACTGTGCCCGGCCAAGCCGCTGCGGATCGAAGTGGACGACAAGGGCTTCACCCGGCCGGTGGAGGGAGAGCCGAATGCCCAGGTCTGCCTGCAGTCTGACGAGAAAGGCTTTCTGGACCTGCTGCTGAGCCGGGTGGCTCCTCAGGCGGGCCGGAAGCAGCCTTGAGCGGGCTCGAAGAGGCCTGGCATTCTCCCTGTTGCCGGCGATTCGCCCGCCCTTCGGGGCGAAAACCGACATATGTGTCCACCATCACTTTCATTCTCATTGACATAAGGAAGAGTGAGGTTAAAAATGGCGCTCGAAACCAGTTGTGATCCTGAGACGCTAATTTCATGAGGAGGACGTGTGAAGAGGGCATTCGAATTCCGGGTTCTGGGCGTTTTGTTGGTGGTGGGACTGGTGGTGACGGGTTGCAAATCTGCGCCGGAACTGTCGCAGGCCGACGCTCAGAAGATGATCCAGGCGTATTACGATCAACAGCCGCCTGAGCCGACCCACGTTTACGTGGACTACACCGGCCTGAAGCAGGGGGTAGACGCCAAGTACTGGAAAGTGGTCAAGGCGTTCCCCGCGAACAAGAACTGGGGAGATCTCGACCTGACGGACGAGGGCAAGAAGGCCTACAAGCTGGAGGACGGCAGCAACACCATCCACTGGCGTCCGGACGACCAGAACAAGGGACACTTCTATGTCAACACGGTGCTGGCGACGCACCCCAAGGTCAGCGAAGTGAGCGACCCCCAGGAAGACGTGGTCCCGGGCGTGGACACCGCGAAGAGCTGCAAGTTCACGGCTACCACGAATCTCGAGGGATTGCCGGACACGGTGAAGCAGATGGCCCACGATGTGGGGAACACCCTGACCGCGCGGCGGACGGCGGACTTTGGCCTGGAAAACGGGGCGTGGAAGCTGCACGGCGTGCATTGATTGGACCGGGCATGCGGGCGGCGGTAGGGAGAGCGCCAGGGGTGGAGAGGAAGGGTCAGACCCACCGACCCTTCTTCGGACTCCGGAAGCCCTGGACGGGGTGAAGCGGTGCGGATGGCCGCCGGACGCGAACTGCCGATGTTCGGACGGGCTTCCGGTGGAAATCTCCGTTGAACCGCGGCCAAATCGTTGACCCTTCCCGGCTTTTCTTGTTATCCTCAAAAGGTTCGCAAGAACATCCCTTGTTGTGTGTCTAACGGGGATGTACGAACTGCCGGCCGGATAAAGAGTGAGGCGGGCAGGGTCGAGCGGCCGGGCGGAATGCTGGAGCCGGCCGGAGGGTCCCGAAGCTCTCGTCTTGCGGAGGGCAGGGAGGAGCGAAAGATCCCGGAAATCGAACCGGACGAATGAGTTCCGGGGGATGGATCGATCGCACCTGAATCGCTACGGCGCTCGCGCGTTCTCCCCCTGGAGGGCTATGCGAGCCGGAACCTGGAAACGGAGTTGGCTTCGCCACGGCGAACGTACAGCCACCGTCCTGGTTCTCGTCTGAGATCGGAAGAAGACAGACGCGAAGCAGCAAGTGGGCTTGTGTGCGTTTTGGCTCGGGCGGAAATGCCTGCGCGGGACGATAACGGCCGGAAGGGCTGCGCGGCTGTTGCATGGTGTAAAAGGTTTTGGCTCGAAGGAGTTTGGTTTGCCTACTTTCAATCAGCTAGTCCGCAAGGGACGCACGGCACCCCGTTACAAGACGGCGTCGCCGGCACTGCAGGCCTCGCCGCAGCGGCGCGGCGTTTGTACGCGCGTGTACACCCAGACGCCCAAGAAGCCGAACTCGGCGCTGCGCAAGGTGGCCCGCGTGCGGCTGACCAACGGGATTGAAGTGACGACGTATATTCCCGGGATCGGTCACAACCTGCAGGAGCACTCGATCGTGCTGATCCGCGGGGGCCGCGTGAAAGACCTTCCGGGCGTGCGGTATCACGTGGTGCGCGGGACGCTGGATTCGGTGGGCGTGGCCAACCGCAAGCAGGGGCGGTCGAAGTACGGCGCCAAGCGGGCCAAGGGCGGAGCGGCGCCGGCCAAGGGCAAGAAGTAAAAGCCAGCTTCTAGCCTCTAGCTCCTAGCTTCCAGTCTGAGTGGCGACGGGGTGGGCGTTAGAGGTCGACGGCGGCAGGATGAACTAGAAGCTAGTAGCTAGAAGCTAGTAGCTGTTTTTTTGAGGAATTATGCCGAGAAAAGGGCACATTGCGAAGCGGGAAGTGGCGCCGGATCCGGTGTACGGGTCGACGCTGGTGACCAAGTTTGTGAACTCGATGATGTGGGGCGGCAAGAAGTCGACCGCGCAGGGCATCTTCTACCAGTCCATGAAGAACCTGGAGGAGAAGGGCGGCGGTGACGATGCGCTGAAGCTGTTCAAGAAGGCGGTCGAGAACTGCAAGCCGCTGCTGGAAGTGAAGACCCGCCGCGTGGGCGGCGCCAACTACCAGGTGCCGATCGAGGTCAATCCTGATCGTCGCACCTCGCTGGCCATTCGCTGGCTGATCACTTATGGTCGCGCCCGCGGTGAAAAGGGCATGATCGACAAGTTGTCGAACGAATTGCTGGATGCGGCCAACGGGCGCGGGGCGGCGATGAAGAAGAAGGAAGACGTGCACCGCATGGCCGAGGCGAACAAGGCGTTCGCGCACTATCGGTGGTAGCAAAGATAGTGGTCAGTGATCAGTGATCAGATAGGTAATTCAAGCAAGGCGAGACAGTGAGCAGTGGACAGTGATCGCTGGCTCGTAAAGGGTTCGAAGAAATCTGGGTGTTTACTGACCACTGATCACTGACCACTGATCACTGGCGAACCGCGGGCTTTCCCGCCCGCAAAAGGAATTGAACCGTGGCACGCACCATCCCTCTGAATCGTTGCCGGAACATCGGAATCATGGCGCATATCGACGCCGGGAAGACGACAGCGACAGAGCGCATCCTGTTCTACACGGGCATCACGCACCGCATCGGCGAAGTGCATGAGGGCACGGCGACCATGGATTACATGGAGCAGGAGCAGGAGCGCGGCATCACGATTACGTCGGCGGCGACGACCTGTTCGTGGCGCGACTATCGGATCAATATTATTGACACCCCGGGCCACGTGGACTTCACGGCCGAGGTGGAGCGCTCGCTGCGCGTGCTGGATGGCGCGGTGGCGCTGTTCGACTCCGTCAGCGGCGTGCAGCCGCAGACCGAGACGGTGTGGCGGCAGGGCGACAAGTACAAGGTTCCGCGCATCTGCTTCGTAAACAAGATGGACAAGAACGGCGCGGACTTTGAGTACGTGCTGGACACGATCCGCAAGCGGCTGGGCGCGCGGCCCGTGGCGCTGCAGATTCCCATCGGCGCGGAGGCGAACTTCAAGGGCGTCATCGACCTGATCGAGATGAGGGCGATCGTGTGGCACGAAGAGACGCTGGGCGCCCAGTATTCGGAAGAGGCGATTCCCACCAACCTGCAGAAGAAGGCGGAAGCGTTCCGGATGCAGCTGATCGAAGTGATCGCCGAGACCGATGACGTTCTGCTGGAGAAGTTTCTCGAAGGCGAAACGCCGACGGTGGCTGAGCTCAAGGCGGGCATCCGGCAGGCGACGATCGATCTGAAGGTCTTCCCCGTGATCTGCGGTTCGGCGTTCAAGAACAAGGGTGTGCAGACGCTGCTGGACGCGGTGGTGGATTACCTGCCCTCGCCGCTGGACAAGCCGCCGGTGGAGGGGATCAATCCCTCGCATCCCGAGCAGAAGCTGACGCGCAAGGCCGAAGACGGCGAGCCGTTGTCGGCGCTGGTGTTCAAGCTGATCAACGATCCGTTCGGGAAGCTCTCGTTCGTTCGCGTCTATTCGGGCTCGCTCAAGACCGGCGACACGATCATGAATCCGCGCACCGGCAGGACGGAGCGCATCGGCCGCCTGGTGAAGATGCATGCCAATAAGCGCGAGGACGTCACGGAGATTCTGGCGGGCGACATTTGCGCATGCGTGGGCTTGAAGGATCCGAAGACGGGCGACACGCTGTGCGATGCGCACCATCCCATCGCGCTGGGCGCGATCACCTTCCCCGAGCCGGTGATCTCGGTGGCCATCGAGCCGAAGACCAAGGCCGACCAGGAGAAGATGGGCATCGCGCTGTCGAAGCTGGCCGATGAGGATCCCACGTTCAAGGTGCGGACCGATGAAGAGTCGGGGCAGACGATCATCAGCGGGATGGGCGAGCTTCACCTGGAGATCCTGGTGGACCGCATGAAGCGCGAGCACCGGGTCGAGGCCAACGTGGGCGAGCCGAAGGTGGCGTTCCGCGAGACCATCCGCAAGCGTGCCGAGGCCGAAGGCAAGTACATTCGCCAGACGGGCGGGTCGGGCAACTACGGCCATTGCAAGCTGCGCGTCGAGCCCAACGAGCCGGGCAAGGGCTACGAGTTCATCAACGACATCAAGGGCGGCGTGGTGCCCAAGGAATACATCAAGCCGATCGACCAGGGCGTGCAGGGTGCGCTCGAGCTGGGCATCCTGGCCGGCTACCCGATCGTCGATGTGAAGGTCACGCTGTACGACGGCAGCTACCACGAAGTCGATTCGAACGAAATGGCGTTCAAGTTTGCCGGTTCGATCGCCTTCAAGGAAGCGGCCAGGAAAGCGTCGCCGGTTCTGCTGGAGCCGGTGATGGCGGTGGAAGTGACGGTTCCCGAGGAGTTCATGGGAACCATTATCGGAGACATCAACTCGCGCCGGGGCAGGATCGAGGGCATGGAGCACGCGGCGGGTTCGCAGGTGATCAAGGCGATCGTGCCGCTGAAGGAGATGTTTGGCTACGTGAACGATATTCGTTCGTCCACACAGGGCCGGGCGTCGTACTCGATGCAGTTCGCGCGCTACGAAGAGGCGCCGCGCATGATCGCGGATGAGATCATCGGGCGGGCGCAGGGGAAGTGATTGGAGGGATCAGGGGTCAGGGATCAGGGATCAGAACAGCGCCGGTGCACGGCACGAAAACTGAACCCTGAACCCTGATTTCTGACCCCCGAGTTTTGGGGCTGGAGCCGGAACGCCGGCGCCCCGGGTGGCAACGAGCAGTACAAGCTACGAAGAGGACAGAAGAATGGCGAAGGAAAAATTTGATCGTTCCAAGCCCCACTGCAATGTGGGGACGATCGGACACATCGATCACGGCAAGACGACGCTGACGGCGGCGATCACCAAGGTGTTGGCAAAAAACAACCCCAAGATTCAGTTTCGCTCGTTCGACTCGATTGACAATGCACCGGAAGAGCGGGAGCGGGGCATCACCATCGCGACGGCGCACGTGGAGTACGAGACCAAGAACCGGCACTACGCGCACGTGGACTGCCCGGGTCACGCCGACTACATCAAGAACATGATCACCGGTGCGGCGCAGATGGACGGAGCGATCCTGGTGGTGGCGGCGACCGACGGACCGATGCCGCAGACCAAGGAGCACGTTCTTTTGGCCCGCCAGGTGGGGGTGCCCTACATCGTGGTGTTTCTGAACAAGTGCGACGCGGTGGAGGACACGGAGCTGATCGACCTGGTGGAGATGGAAGTACGCGAGCTTCTGACCAAGTACCAGTTCCCGGGCGACGACGTTCCGGTGATCCGCGGGTCGGCGCTGGGAGCGCTGAACGGGGAAGCGCAGTGGGAAGCCAAGATCGACGAGCTGATGGAGGCGGTGGACAAGTCCGTGCCGCAGCCGCAGCGGTCGATTGAGCTGCCCTTCCTGATGCCCATCGAAGACATTTTCTCGATCTCGGGGCGCGGCACGGTGGTGACGGGCCGCATCGAGCGCGGCAAGGTGAAGGTGGGCGAGGATGTGGAGATCGTCGGCTTCCGGGAGACGCGCAAGAGTGTCTGCACGGGCGTGGAAATGTTCAAGAAGCAGCTGGATGAAGGCCTCGCCGGGGATAACGCCGGGATCCTGCTGCGCGGCATTCCCAAAGAAGATGTGGAGCGCGGGATGGTGCTGGCCAAGCCGGCGTCGATCACCCCGCACACCCACTTCCGGGGAACGGTGTACGTATTGAGCAAGGAAGAGGGCGGCCGTCATACGCCGTTCTTCAAGGGCTATCGTCCGCAGTTCTACTTCCGCACCACGGACGTGACGGGCGTGGCGGAGCTTCCGGCGGGCACGGAGATGGTGATGCCGGGCGACAACGTGGAACTGGAAGTGGACCTGATTACGCCGGTGGCCATGGAGAAGGGCCTGCGCTTCGCCATTCGCGAAGGCGGCAGGACGGTGGGCGCGGGCACGATCAGCGAGATCATCAAGTAGGAGGATCAGGGATCAGGGATCAGGGATCAGAAAAGGCGCGTGAATTGGACCGCGACAGAAACTGAACCCTGAACCCTGAGTCCTGGCCCTGGAAAGCAGAGCTCATGGTAGGACAGAGAATACGCATCCGGCTGAAGGCATACGACTATCGCGTGCTGGACACCTCGACCGGCGAGATTGTGGAGACGGCCAAGCGCACCGGGGCGACGGTGGCGGGGCCGATTCCGTTGCCGACGATCAAGAACAAGTATTGCGTGCTGCGTTCGCCGCACGTGGACAAGAAATCGCGCGAGGCGTTCGAGATCCGGACGCACAAGCGGCTGATCGATATTCTCGAGCCGACGCAGCAGACGGTGGACGCGCTGATGAAGCTCGATCTGCCGGCGGGCGTGGACGTGGAGATCAAGGCGTTTGAGAAGTAGTGGACAGTGATCAGTTGTCAGTGATCAGAACTGGCGGCTGATATGACCAAAAAAGATCGGTGCAGAATCAGCGATCAGGCAAAACAGTTTTGATGGGCACGAAAAAAAACTGATCACTGAGCACTGACCACTGATCACTGGTTTTGATTCCGGCAGTGCGATGCCATCAGCTTCGCATGATGAGGTGAGGGAAACATGGCGGTTACGGGAATTCTGGGTAAGAAGATCGGCATGACGCAGGTCTACGACGAGAAGGGCGAGGTGCACCCGATTACGGTGCTGCAGGCGGGCCCGTGCGTGGTGACGCAGTTGAAGACGGCGACCAGGGACGGCTACGAGGCCGCGCAGATCGGGCTGGTGGAGTTTGTGAAGGCTTCGCGGATCACCAAGCCGCAGCAAGGCCACCTGGCGAAGACCGAGGCGCCCCCGGTGAAGTTCATCAAGGAAGTGGATGTCGAGACGGCTGCGGACGGCGACGGCGTGAAGCCCGGCGATCGCGTGCTGGTGGATATCTTCCAGGACGCGAAGTTCGTGGACGTGATCGGCACGTCGAAGGGGCGCGGGTTTGCGGGCGTGGTGCGGCGGCATCATTTCGGCGGCGGCCCCAAGTCGCACGGGCACATGTTCCAGGTGCAGGGCTCGATCGGGGCTTCGTCATTTCCGTCGCGCGTGTTTCCCGGGCAGCGCATGCCTGGGCACATGGGCACGGACCAGGTGACAGTGCGCAACCTGCGCATTCGCGGCATCGATCTGGACGAGAACCTGCTGATGGTGGAAGGTGCGGTGCCCGGGCCTCGCGACGGCTATGTATACATTTCGAAAGCCAAGGCTCCGCCGCGCGAGCGCCGTGGATTTGCCGGCACGGGCACGGTCGATCCGCTGAAGGCTTCGAAGAAGGCGCAGGCGAAGCGCAAGTAAGCCGCTAGCTTCTAGCCTCTAGCTCTACTGAGGCAGAGCGGGCTTGGCGGTGAGGAAAGAGATTTGGGGAGTGCGATGAGCTGAAAGCTCGATTCTGGCACGCAAAAGCCAGAAGCTGGAAGCTCCCAGGAAGAGACGATGGCACAAGTAGACGTAGTCAATCTGAATGGCGAAAAGGTGGGTTCGATAGAACTGGCCAGCGCGGTATTCGGCCAGATCAACGAGGCTCTGCTGTGGGAGGCGGTGAAGCATTACCGCGCGTCGCAGCGCCAGGGCACGCACGCCACCAAGAACCGCAAGCTGGTCGCCGGCTCCGGCAAGAAGCTGTGGAAGCAGAAGGGCACGGGCCGGGCGCGCATCGGATCGGTGCGCTCGCCTCTGTGGCGGCACGGCGGCACGGTGCACGGGCCACAGCCGCGCAGCTATGAGTATGCGTTTCCGCGCAAGAAGCTGCTGGGGGCGCTGCGCTCGGCGCTGGCGTCGAAGCTGGCCGACGGCAAGCTGACGGTGGTGGATTCGCTGGAGATCAAGGAAGCCAAGACGAAGCTCTATCGCGCGGCGCTGGACAAGCTGGGCGTGGAGCGCACGGCGCTGCTGGTGGAGAACTCGAAGACGCTGGGGCAAGGGCTGATGCTGGGCGCGCGCAACCTGAAGGGCGTGGAACTGGTGCTGAACAACGAGGTGCACCCCTACGATCTGCTGCGCTACGACCGGGCGATCTTTTCCAAAGCCGCGATCGAGCAGTTGAGCGAGTCGCTGATCAAGAGCGTGTCGAAGCGCCAGCTCGCCGCAACGGAGGCTGCATAATGCCGACACTGTATACGACAATCCGGCGCCCGCTGATCACGGAAAAAGGCCTGGGCGTGAAGGAGACCGAGGGAACGCTGGTGTTCGATGTGGCACCCGAGGCGACCAAGACCGAGGTCAAGCACGCGGTTGAAGCGCTCTTCAAGGTGAAGGTGGCCGCGGTGCGTACGTCCAATGTCGCGGGCAAGGAGCGCCGCCGCGGAAAGTACGCGGGCTTCCGCCCCGACTGGAAGAAGGCCTACGTGAAGCTGAAGGCCGGCGAGAAGATGCCCGAGTACGTGAGCAACTTGTAAAGGCAGCTACTGGCTGCCAGCTCCTGGCTTCCAGCTTGTAAGTGGCAGAGCGGAAGTTAGGGCCAGATGTAAGTAACAGACGTTAGGTTTGAGCAGGATCAGCGAAAAGCTGGCAGCTGGAAGCCAGGAGCTGATTCAAGGAAACGACGATGGCAATCAAGACATACAGACCGGTAACCCCGACCCTGCGCTTCAAGACGACGCAGGTGAACGATGATCTGACCACCGATCAGCCGCACAAGCCGCTGCTGGTGACGCGCAAGCGGACCGGCGGCCGGCGCAACTCGGGCGACATGACCATTCGCCACCATGGCGGCGGTCACAAGCAGAAGATACGGATCATCGATTTCAAGCGGGACAAGGCCGGCGTTCCGGGCAAGGTGGCGACGGTCGAGTACGATCCCAACCGGTCGGCGCGGATCGCCCTGGTGCACTATGCCGATGGGGAGAAGCGCTACATCCTGCAGCCGGTGGGGCTGAAGGTGGGAGCCACGGTGACTTCGGGTCCGGATGCGGACATTCTCGTAGGCAACGCGCTGCCGCTCAAGAATATTCCTGCCGGCACCACGGTGCACGCCATCGAGCTGCGGCCGGGCAAGGGCGCGCAGATGGCGCGTTCGGCGGGCGCACAGGCGCAGCTGGTTGCGAAAGAAGGCGAGTATGCGCTGCTGAAGCTGCCTTCGGGCGAGACGCGCAAGGTGCTGGTGGAGTGCATGGCGACCATCGGTCAGGTGGGCAACACCGATCACGAGAATATTTCGATTGGCAAGGCGGGGCGCACGCGCTGGCTGGGCATCCGCCCGACGAACCGCGGCGTGGCGATGAACCCGGTCGACCATCCGCACGGCGGCGGCGAGGGCAAGACCTCCGGCGGACGCCATCCGGTGACTCCGTGGGGCCAGCCGACGCGCGGGTACAAGACGCGCAACAACAAGCGGACCGATGCATTTATCGTGCAGCGGCGCAGCAAGTAAAGAAGCAGCCGCCAGCTTCTAGCTTCCAGCTACTAGCTAACCGCGGCGGGTAACGAAAAGCTGAGCGGCTGGCTTGGGCAAGAAAAGCTAAAAGCCAGCAGCTAGAAGCCAGGAGCTAAGGTTTTATGGCACGTTCGACCAAAAAGGGACCGTTTGTAGACGCGCACCTGCACGTGAAGATCGAGGTGTTGAATGCCGCCAACGACAAGAAGGTCGTGAAGACCTGGTCGCGGCGGTCGACGATCTTTCCCGAGTTTGTAGGGCACACCATCGCGGTGCACAACGGCAAGAAGTTCGTTCCCGTGTATGTGACGGAGAACATGGTGGGGCACAAGCTGGGCGAGTTTGCGCCCACGCGCACGTTCAAGGGCCACACCGGCGGGTCCAAGGCGTCCACCGAGACCGCGGCCAAGCCGGCACCGGCGCGGTAGGTGCAGCTTCTAGCTCCTGGCCTGTTCCGCGGAGCTTGATGGGTTAGAGGTTAGGTCAGAAAGAGCCAGGAGCTAGCGGCCAGAAGCTAGCAGCTGATTTGAGGAAGAGACCAATGGCAGTCGAGATAAAAGAGTATCGGGCCGAAGCCAGGTTCCAGCGTGTATCGCCGCAGAAGGCGCGGCTGGTGCTGGAGCTGATCAAGGGCCGTAATGTCCAGGAAGCGCTGGAAACGGCGGCCTTCACCAAGAAGCGGATTGCGCCGGTGATCCACAAGCTGCTGGTGTCGGCAATCGACAACGCCAAGTACGTGTCCGGCGAAGAGGGCACGGACCTGGACCTGGACCGGCTCTACGTGAAGCAGGCACTGGCCAACGACGGGCCGCGTATGAAGCGCATCCGTCCCGCGCCCATGGGGCGGGCGTACCGCTACCAGCGCCGGTTGACGCACATCGTGCTGTCGGTGGCGGAGCGCGAGGATGGGAGCGGATCGCACCTGGTGACGCGGGTGGAAGAGCCGGCGGCGGAGAAGAAGGCGAAGAAGGCCGGGCCCGCGACGGAAAAGGCCAAGGTTACGAAGAAGGTCACGAAGAAAGCCTGAAGCGGCGAGAGGCAGGTCCTTCGCTGAGTTCGGGATGACAAGGGTAGTAGAGAGGTTTGAGGAAACAGTATGGGACAAAAAGTCCATCCTTACGGATTCCGGCTGGGAGTAAACAAGCCGTGGCGTTCGCGCTGGTTCTCGGAGCGCGATTATGACAAGCTCCTGATCGAAGACGTGAAGCTCAAGAAGGAACTGCGCGACAAGCTGAAGGCTGCGGGGGTCAGTTCGGTGGAGATCGAGCGGCCGGGCAACAAGCTGCGCTTTTTGATCCGTACGGCGCGTCCGGGCATCGTGATCGGCCGCAAGGGTGCGGAGATCGAGAAGCTCAAGACGGAGCTGGGCAAGCGGACCAACCGCGACGTGTTCATCGACATTATCGAGGTGAACAAGCCGGAACTGGATGCGCAGCTGGTGGCCGAGAACATCGCTCTGCAGCTGGAGAAGCGCGTCAGCTTCCGCCGGGCGATGCGAAAGAGCGTGGATTCGGCGCTGCGTTTTGGCTGCAAGGGGATCAAGGTGCGCGTGTCGGGCCGGCTGAACGGCAATGAAATCGCGCGCTCCGAGTGGTATCTGCAGGGCCGTTTGCCGCTGCACACATTGCGGGCGGATATCGACTACGGCTTCGCGGAAGCCAACACCACGTACGGGGTGATTGGCGTGAAGACGTGGATCTACCGCGGCGATATTTACGAGCAGCGCCGCCGCCGCGAGCCGGCGAGCGTGGGCGCGTCGGGAGTGTTTTAGAAGCAAGGGATCAGGGATCAGGGAACAGAACCCCCGTTCGTGACCCTCGGAAGTTTGGATGTCAGGATGCATTGCAAGTGGCCGGGAAGGGTGTTGGACCAGGATCAAACTGATCCCTGTTCCCTGATCCCTGTTCCCTGCCTTTCGAGGTTTTCGCTATGTTGATGCCAAAGAAGGTGAAGTTTCGCAAGCAGCAGAAGGGCAAACGCCGCGGCAAGGCGTGGCGCGGGTCGTCGCTGGCGTTCGGCGAATACGGTTTGAAGGTGATGGAGTGCGGCTACATCACGGACCGTCAGATCGAGGCGAGCCGTATTGCCATGACCCGTTTCATCAAGCGCGGGGGCAAGATCTGGCTGCGGCTGTTTCCCGACAAGCCGATTACCAAGAAGCCGGCCGAAGTCCGCATGGGATCGGGCAAGGGCGCGCTGGACCACTGGGTGGCAGTGGTGCGGCCGGGCAAGATCCTGTTCGAGATGGAAGGCGTGACGCCGGAACTGGCGCAGGAAGCCATGCGGCTGGCGTCGAATAAGCTGCCTTTGAGGACCAAGTTCGTGCAGCGGCCCGGGGCCGAAAAGACGGTGTCGGCGGAGAACAAGCCGGCGGCGTGAAAACAGCCTTCAGCCATCAGCTCTCAGCCGGCAGTTTTCTTTGCCGAGCGGAGGCGGGTGGATGAGGCGAGATGAGCGGAAGGCCGACAGCTGAGAGCTGATGGCCTGGAGTCAAAAGATGGAACTCGAGAAGATTCGTAACTTGAGCGACGCAGAACTGGCGCACCAGGTCAGGACGTCGTCCGAACAACTGTTCCGCCTCCGCTTCCAGGTGGCGATGGGGCAGAACGACGGGGTGAAGAAGCTCCGCCAGTTGCGCAAGGAGATCGCGCAGATCAAGACGGTTGCGCGGGAGCGCGAGCTGGGCATCCGCGGCGCCGCCAAGGACACAGATGCGGCGGCCAGCGCGGGCACGGGACAGAAGGGAGCGCGCTAAATGACAGCGGAAACGGCACAGGCGCCCGCCAAGCGGCGCAACGAAAAAGTCGGAAACGTGGTCTCGACCAAGATGCAGAAAACCATCGTGGTTGAGGTGGAGATGCGGAAGGCGCACGCCAAGTACAAGAGGATCGTGAAGAGCTCGAAGAAGTTCTATGCGCACGACGAGCAGAACTCGGCGCGGGTGGGCGACGTGGTGCGCATTCGCGAAACGCGGCCGCTGAGCAAGCTGAAGCGGTGGAACCTGGAAGAGATTGTGCGCCGGTCGTCGCTGGGGCAGATTGAAGAGCTGGAAGCGCCGCAGGCGGCTGCGAGCTGACAAAACAGCTTCCAGCTTCCAGCTAGTACGCGGGAAGGGAAGCTGCAGTGGGCAGGAAAAAGTTAGGGGCTAATAGCTAGAAGCTAGTAGCTGTCTTTGGAGAGAAGACCATGGCAGTGCAAATGAGAACCATGCTGGCGGTGGCCGACAACTCCGGCGCGCGCAAGCTGCAGATGATCCTGCCCCTGGGCGGCGGATTGGGCAAAACGGCGTCGCTGGGCGATGTGATCACCGCCGCGGTGAAGGAAGCTTCGCCCGACGGCACCGTGAAGAAGGGCAAGGTGGTGAAGGCGGTCATCGTGCGCACGCGCAAGGAGCATCGCCGCCGGGACGGGACGTATATCCGCTTTGACGAGAACGCGGCGGTGGTGATCGACGATGCGCATGAGCCGGTGGGCACGCGCGTATTCGGTCCCGTGGCCCGCGAACTGCGGGAGAAGAAGTTTTTGAAGATTGTTTCGCTGGCGCCGGAAGTGGTGTAGCAGTTGTCAGTTTTCAGTCGTCCGTTGTCAGTCTCCGCTGTTTTTGCTGAGAACTGAAGACGGACATCTGAGAACTCTGGAGAGATCATGCCGAGTTTGCATATTCATCGTAACGACCAGGTCAAGGTCCTGACGGGCAAGAACCGCGGCGCGGTGCAGCGCGTGCTGCGCGTGTTCCCCGACAAGGGAACGGTGCTGGTGGAGCACGTGCGGGTGGTCAAGAAGACGGTTTCGAGCAAGACCAGCCGGCAGCGGACCAAGGGCGGCATCGCCGAGCAGGAGTCGCCGATCAACGTGTCCAACGTGGCGCTGGTCTGCCCCAATGACGGGGTGGCGAAGGTGGGATACAAGATTGACGGCGACACCCGGATCCGCATCTGCAAGAAATGCGGGACGGAGTTGCCGACCAAGAAGTAGAAAAGCAGCTTCTAGCTCCCAGCCCCTAACTTCTAGCTCGGAGCTGGGAAAACAGAGCTAGTAGCTAGTAGCTAGAAGCTAGTAGCTTCTTAGAACTCCCGCAACGGTAGACGGCCTGGAGCCAATCCGAGACCGGGAGAAAGAGGGTAAAGCGCAAATGGCAGCAAGGCTGAGAGAGAAGTACAACAAGGAAATCAAGCAGGCTCTGCAGAAAGAGCTCAATCTCGATAACTCCATGGCGGTGCCGAGGCTGGAGAAGATCGTGCTCAACATGGGACTGGGCGAGGCGACGCAGAATACCAAGCTGCTGGATCCGCTGGTGAATGACCTGACGCAGATTGCCGGGCAGAAGCCGGTGACCACCAAGGCCAAGAAGTCGATCGCGGCGTTCAAGGTGCGCGCCGGGATGTCGATCGGGGCGATGGTGACGCTGCGTCGCGATAAGGCCTACGAGTTTCTCGACCGGCTGATTTCGATCGCGCTGCCGCGGGTGCGCGACTTCCGCGGCGTATCGACCAAGAGTTTCGACGGGCGCGGCAATTACACCCTGGGCATGAAGGATCAGCTTATCTTTCCGGAGATTGATTACGCGAAGGTGGAAAAGCTGAAGGGCATGAACATCACGATTGTGACCACGGCCAAGGACGACAACGAGGCGCGCGCGCTGCTGCGGCACTTCGGAATGCCGTTCCGGCAGGGGGCATAAAGGCAGGGATCAGGGATCAGGGATCAGGGAACAGGGATCTGGCACCTGAGGCTTGGAGCTGTGAACTGAAAACTGAGAACTTGTTTTTGAGGTTTTATGGCAACGACTGCAAAGAGAGTGAAAGACGCGCGGAAGCCGAAGTTCAGCTCCCGCAAGCACAACCGGTGCAAGCTTTGCGGGCGGCCGCGCGGGTATCTGCGCAAGTTCGGCATGTGCCGTCTATGCTTCCGCGGCCTGGCGCTCAAGGGCGAGATTCCGGGCGTGGTGAAGTCGAGCTGGTAGCGATACCAGTGGTCGGTGATCAGTGGTCAGTGATCAGTTTTGTTCGTATCCAAACTGACCGCTGAAGCAAAACGAAAGTTTTTGCTGACCACTGACCACTGAACACTGATCACTGTAGTTAGCCATTCCCGCTGGTTTCCGCCTTGGCGGACGAACGGGGAATGAAGGAGAAGGAATGAGTCTGACCGACCCAGTAGCAGATTTTCTGGCGCGTATCCGGAATGCGATCCGGTCCCGCCATCAGAAGCTGGACGTACCGGCTTCGAAGCTGAAGACCGAGATCGCCCGGATTCTCAAGGAAGAGGGCTACATTTCGAACTACAAGACCCAGGAAGAGGAAGGCAAGCTGATCCTGCGCGTGTACCTGAAGTACGGCGGGCAGGAAGCGGCGATCCGCGATCTGGCGCGGATCTCGCGTCCGGGGTGCCGCGTCTACATCGGCCGTGACGAGATCAAGCGGGTGCAGGGGGGACTGGGCATTTCCATCATGACCACGCCCAAGGGCGTGATGACGGGCCGCCAGGCGCGCCGCGAAGGCGTGGGCGGCGAGGTGCTGTGCGAGGTCTGGTAGGCCTCGCAGTGATCAGTTGTTGGTGCTTGAGCTGACAGAACATTCACTGATCATGCAATGCTGATTCCCGGTCGGGCTCGGCCCGATCCGGCTGCAGTGGAACGATGATGAAGATGGGCCACACTGATCACTGAACCCTGATCACTGACCACCGTTTCATCGGGACTCGCAAGCCAAATGAAGGATTGAATTCGATGTCGCGAATTGGAAAGAAACCGATCCCGCTGCCTTCGGGCGTGAAGTACAAGGTGGACGGGAACACTGTTTTGGTGGAAGGGCCCAAGGGCAAGGTTTCGGCGCTGGTGGCGGAAGGGATTTCGCTGGAGACCAAGGACGGGCAGCTGCATTTGAATCGGTCCAGCGACAAGTTTGCCGCCTATCATGGCCTGACGCGCGCGCTGGTGTTCAACGCTGTGCAGGGCGTGACCAAGGGCTGGACGAAGGAACTGGACATCGTGGGCATCGGCTACCGCGCCGAGCTGAAGGGCAAGAGCATGGTGGTGTTCACGCTGGGCTATTCGCATCCCATCGAGTTTCCGCTGCCGACGGGCATTGAGGTGGCGATCGACCCCAAGCAGACCCACCTGACGATCACCGGCATCGACCGGCAGAAGGTGGGGCAGGTGGCCGCCGATATGCGCTCGCTGCGAAAGCCGGATCCCTACAAGAACAAGGGCGTTCGGTACAGCAACGAGCGGCTGAAGAAGAAGGCTGGAAAGACAGGCGCGAAGTAAAGACAGGAAACAGGGATCAGTAGGAAGCCGGTCCAATCGAAGATTTGACTGACCCCTGATCTCTGACCCTGACTCCCGATTTCACCGAACGGCGCCGCAGGGCGGCTCCGCTGATAGGAAGAGACGAAGATGATTACGCAGAACAAGAGAAACGCAATCCGGCAGAGGATCCATGCGCGCATCCGCGTGAAGCTGTCGGGCACGGAAGAGCGGCCGCGGCTGAATGTTTACCGTTCGCTCAATCACATTTACGCGCAGGTGATCGACGACCACAAGGGCGAGACGATCGTGTCGGCGTCTTCGCTGGGATTGAAGCTGAAGACCGGCGGCAACGTGGCGTCGGCCAAGGAGATCGGCAAGGCGATCGCCGAGCGGGCGGTGGCCAAGGGGATCAAGCGGGTGGTATTCGATCGCGGCGGGTACCTGTATCACGGGCGCGTGAAGGCGCTGGCCGATGCGGCGCGCGAGGCGGGGCTGGAGTTCTAAAAACAGGGGTCAGGGATCAGTTGTCAGGGATCAGTTGGTTCGTGCCGGGTTCGGACGATTGCTGAGAACTGAGAACTGAGAACTGAGAAGCGTGAACTGAGAGAGAACAATGACGATGTTGAAGAAGAAACTCGATGCCAACCAGTACAACCTGAAGGACCAGGTGGTGGCCATCAATCGCGTGACCAAGGTGGTGAAGGGCGGCAAGAACATGTCGTTCGCCGCGCTGGTGGTGGTGGGCGATGCGGGCTCGGGCGTGGTGGGGTATGGCTCGGGCAAGGCGAAGGAAGTTCCGCAGGCGATCCGCAAGGGGATCGAATCGGCCAAGAAGAACCTGTTCAAGGTGAACCTGACCAGCACGACCATTCCCCACCAGGTGCTGGGGCGGTATGGTTCGGGCCAGGTGCTGCTGAAGCCGGCTCCGGAAGGCACGGGCGTGATTGCCGGCGGCGCGGTTCGCGCGGTGATGACCTCGGCGGGGGTGCAGAACGTGCTGACCAAGAGCCTGGGGACGGCCAATCCGCACAACGTGATCAAGGCCACGTTCGACGCCCTGGTGCAGTTGCGCGACAGGAACGAGGTCGCCTCGATGCGCGGCAAGCAGGTTGAGGAGCTTTGATCATGGCCGAGACCAGGAAGATCCGCATTCAGTACTATCGCTCGAAGAACAACACCCCGGTGAAGCATAAGCTGATCGTCAAGGGGCTGGGCTTTACGCGCCTGAACCAGATCGTCGAGCGGGTCGATAACGACTCCATTCGCGGGATGGTGAAGGCGATTCCTCATCTGGTGAGGATTGTCGAAAACTAGCCTCTAGCTCCTAGCTGCCAGCTTTTTCCGTGCGAATCGGGTACAACGCTCGGTTCCCCCGGAATGAGCTAGAAGCTAGCGGCTAGAAGCTGCATTTAAAACGCGAGTCGGCGGCCGCACACGGTCCCGGCGCTACAGCGAGGAAATATGCCAACCAATCTATCGAATTTGCGCGCTCCCCGGAAGGCGAACACGGAGCGCAAGCGTGTCGGCCGCGGTATGGGATCCGGCATGGGCAAGACGTCCACCCGCGGCCACAAGGGCCAGGGGTCCCGGTCCGGTTCGAGCCTGATGCGCGGATTCGAAGGCGGCCAGATGCCGTTGCACCGGCGGCTGCCGAAGCGCGGATTCACCAACATCTTTCGGACGGAGTACACGGTCGTCAACCTGGAACGGATTGCTGAACTGGGGCTGGCGGAAATCGCCCTGGAGGATTACCGGAAGCTGGGGCTGGCCTCGACCCGGAATCCCCTGATCAAGATCCTGGGTTCGGGCGAGCTGACTTCGGCGGTCACGATCCACGCTCACAAGTTTTCCAAGTCGGCTGCGGAAAAGATCGAGAAAGCCGGGGGGAAGGCCGTGGTTCTGGGCGGGGCCGTGGATGCCGCCAAGGCGTAGTTTTGTGGTTTCCCGGGTCCCAAAATCGGGACCTGTGGCACCCAGGGTTCCGCAGGGCCCGTCCCCTGACTCCTGAACCGGTGTGCGCTGCCTCACAACGGTGGTTTCTTTGCTCTCGTAATCTATGGAAAACCGGGAGATGGCATAAGATAGAAGAACACCCTTTCGACACGGCGACCTCGCCCAAAGCGGATACCTGACTATGCTTGAGAAGTTTCTAAACATCTTCCGAATTCCCGACCTGCGCAAGCGGGTTCTCTTCACCCTTGGCATTCTGGCGGTTTACCGGCTGGGCGCATTCATCCCCACCCCCGGCGTGGATACGGAAAAGCTTGCGTTGCTGTTCAACATGCAGAACGGCTCGGCGCTGAACCTGATGGACCTGTTTGGCGGGGGCAACCTGCGGCGCATGACGATCTTCGCCCTGGGGATCATGCCGTATATTACTGCGTCCATTATTTTTCAGCTGCTGACGGTGGTGTACGAGCCGCTGGCGCGCATCCAAAAAGAGGGCGAACTGGGCCGGCGGAAGATCACCCAGTGGACCCGCTACATGACCGTGGTTCTGGGCGCGCTGCAGTCGATCGGGATCGCGGCGATTCTTTCGCGGCAGGGTTTGGTGCTGCATCCGGGCATCGGCTTCAATTTGATGACGGTGCTGACCCTGACCACCGGAACGGCATTCATTATGTGGCTCGGCGAACAAATCACCGACCGCGGGATCGGCAACGGGATGAGCCTGCTGATCTTCTCCGGCATTATTGCCGGACTGCCGCGGGGCGCCGGGGACCTGATCCAGAAGATCCGGACCAACGCCTGGGGCACGTTCACGGTGCCCGGGGTTCTTCTTCTGCTGGCGGCCATGGTGGTGGTGGTGGCGTTCATCGTGCTGGTGGAGCGGTCGGAGCGTCGCATTCCCATCCAGAGCGCCCGGAGGATCGTGGGCCGGAGGATGATGGGCGGCCAGTCCAGCCATTTGCCTCTCAAGGTGAACTCCGGCGGCGTGATGCCGATCATCTTCGCCAGTTCGATTCTTTCGGCGCCTTTGTTGTTCGGGCAGGTGGAGTGGGTGCAGAACAACCGTTTCATCCAGCCCATCATCCAGGCTCTTACGCCGGGGTACCCGTGGTACGAGGTGCTGAACGTCCTGGCGATCATCTTCTTTGCGTATTTCTACGTTTCGATCGTGATGAGGCCGGATGATATCGCCGACAATTTCCGCAAGTCGGGTTCGTTCATTCCCGGAATCCGGCCCGGCAAGCGGACATCGGATTTTATCAACGATATTCTTACGCGTATCACGCTGGTGGGGGCGCTGTACCTGATTATCGTGCAGATGGTCCCAACGTTCCTTATCTCTGGCATCCGTTTCGACAAGATTTGGCTGATCGGTCGGGTCTTCGAGAACCTGCCGAACTGGATGACACATGGCATGAACGTCAACTTCTACTTCGGCGGAACATCGCTGCTGATTGTGGTTGGCGTGGCCATGGACACTGTCAACCAGATCGAATCGCAGCTGATCATGCGCCATTATGACGGCTTTTCCCCGCGCTCCGGTCGTATCCGCGGAAGGAAAAACTGGTAAATGTCATCGAGTGCAATGCAAGTAGAAACGCACCGGGAAATATCGTCGCACGTGATCCCGGGACCGATTCTTCTGTTGGGCGCACCGGGGGTAGGCAAGGGAACCCAGGCAAAGGAACTGGTGAGACTTTGGGGGATTCCTCAAGTGTCCACCGGCGATTTGCTTCGCGCCAACGTGTCCCGGGGAACGGCACTTGGCAAGATTGCCAAAGCTACCATGGATCGGGGCGAGCTGGTGCCCGATTCCCTGGTGAACGAGATGGTTGCGTCGCGGCTGCAGGAGCCGGACACGATCAAGGGGTACATCCTGGACGGATTTCCGCGAACCCTGCCGCAGGCGGGGTGGCTGGACGGGCGGTTGGCGGCGCAAGCCCTGTCGCTGCCGCTGGTTGCGGTCAGTATCCACGTGGACTATAATCAATTACTGCGCCGGATTACGGGGCGCAGGATTTGTCCTGTCTGCCAGACGATCTATAACGTCTATTCCCATCCCCCTAAAGCGGATGAAATGTGCGATATAGAGGGAGCGGTGCTGGCTCGCCGGGCCGATGACACGGAGCAGGCGTTTGGCGAGCGCATGCGCGCCTATGACGCTCTGACGACTCCGGTGATCGAGCACTACCGGGAGTTGGGACGTTTCGCGGAAGTGGATGGAGACCGGCCGATCCTCGAAGTGGCAGCCGGGATTGTTGACGTCGTCGAGCGGTTGCGGGCACAGTGACGCAATCGATCGGCGGATTGTGCGTTTGAAAGGCCAGTTCACAGGTTCGTAGTTCACAGCCAGGGCTGGCTGGGCTACCAACCGGGAACTGAGAACTGAGAATTGTATTGGCGGTCGTACTGAAGTCCTCCCAGGAGATCGAGAAGATGCGCCGCGCGGGCCGGGTGGTGCGCGAGGTGCTCGAAATGGTGCGTGGGCTGGTTCGGCCGGGAGCGACCACCCTGGAACTGGAAAGGGCGGCGGAAAAGAAGATTTCCGAACTCGGCGCCAGGGCGGCGTTCAAGGGATACCATGGTTATCCCTGCGTACTGTGCACCTCGGTCAACAGCGAGGTGGTGCACGGGATCCCGTCGTCGAAGCGGGTCCTCAAGGAAGGGGACATTGTCTCGGTGGATTGCGGGGCGATTGTCGACGGCTATTACGGGGATGCGGCCATCACGGTGCCGGTAGGCGAGAAGATCGACCCGAAGACGGCCCGGCTGGTGAAAGTCACTGAGGAATCGCTGCAATCGGGTATCGCGGCGGTCAAGCCGGGAGCGACGCTGGGCGATATCGGCGCGGCGGTGCAGAAAGTAGTGGAGGCCGAGGGGTTCTCGGTGGTTCGGGATTTTGTGGGGCACGGGATCGGCGTGCACATGCACGAGGATCCGCAGGTGCCCAATTTTGGCGAAGCCGGCCGGGGCATGAAACTGCGCGCCGGGATGGTGATTGCCATCGAGCCGATGGTGAACGCCGGCGGGCCCGACGTCAGGGTGCTGGGCGATGGATGGACGGCGGTGACCGGCGACGGAAGCATGAGTGCTCATTTCGAGCACACGGTTGCGGTGACTGCAAGCGGAGCGAGGATTCTGACCGAGTAGCTTCCGGCTCCCAGCCTCTGGCTCCGGGCTTTTCTGTGCGGGAGCGATGAGTTTTGATTCAGCAGGATGAGCTAGCAGCTAGAAGCCAGGAGCTGAAATCGGTTGACCAGCCGGCAGGCAGCCGGCAGAAGGGCACATTATTTGTCGAAGGAAGATGCGATTGAGGTGATGGCGACGGTGGTAGAGACGTTGCCGAATGCCATGTTCAAGGTGAAGCTCGAAACCAACCACGAAGTGCTGGCTCATGTTTCGGGCAGGATGCGCAAGAATTTCATCCGGATTCTCCCCGGAGATCGCGTGGCCGTGGAACTGAGCCCGTATGACCTGAATCGCGGCCGCATCGTGTACCGGTACAAGTGAACAGCGGCCAGTTTTCAGCGGGGTGCGGGCGCCGAGTGATGCGTCGATCGCGAAGCTGAGGGCTGAAGGCTGGAAGGCTTAGAGCCGAAAACGTTCCGCGTCGTCAACGGATGCGCGGAGAAGGGTAACAACATGAAGGTCCGTGCATCGGTGAAGAAGATTTGCGTGAAGTGCAAGGTCATCAACCGCCGCGGGGTGGTTCGGGTGATCTGCGAAAACGCAAAGCACAAGCAGCGCCAGGGCTAGACGGCCTGGCAGTCAAACGGAAACCCTCCACGAAAGGGATCAGGTTTCAGGTTTCAGGGATCAGTAAAAACAGCTTGCCGCTCGATAGGCTTTACTGACCACGGAACCCTGATCCCTGACACCTGGACAGGGGCTAGTTAGCCGCACAAGGCTTGCGATGAACCCCGGAGGATTTCCGAGTAACCCGTGCGAACCGGCGCATTGCCGGGGCACATCACAGGCAGCACCAGAGGATTCAGCATGGCACGTATCGCCGGCGTAGATCTGCCCCGCCAGAAGCAGGCACGGATCGCGCTCACTTATATCTTCGGCATCGGCAATCCTCGTGCGCGCAAGATCCTGGACAAGGCCAACGTAGACGGCTTCAAGAAAGTCCAGGACCTGGGCGAGGACGAGGTAAACCGCATCCGCCAGGTAATTGAGGACGAGGGTGACGTCGAGGGCGACCTCCGCAAGGACGTCCAGATGCACATCAAGCGCCTCATCGACATCCAGAGCTATCGCGGCAACCGCCATCGCCGGTCGCTCCCGGTTCGCGGCCAGCGCACCCACACCAATGCCCGCACCCGGAAGGGACCCCGTAAGGGCACAATCGCAGGCAAGAAGAAAGCGACGGCGAAGACCTAATGGCGAAACCGGAAAAAGCCGGCGCGAAAGCCGGCAAGGGAAAGAAGTTCAAGAAGCGCGAGCGCAAGAATGTGCCCTACGGTGTGGCGCATATTCAGGCTTCGTTCAACAACACCATTGTGACGATCACCGACCAGATGGGGAACACGCTCTCGTGGAAGAGCGCGGGCTCGCTGGGATTCCGCGGGTCGCGCAAAGGGACGCCGTTCGCGGCGCAGCAGGCAGCCTCGAACGCTGCCGGCATGGCGCGCGACCACGGTCTGCGCACGGTGGACGTACGGGTCGCCGGTCCAGGATCGGGGCGCGAGTCGGCGATTCGGGCGCTGGCCGCCGCGGGCATCGAAGTCAAGTCGATTCGCGACGTGACCCCGGTGCCGCATAACGGTTGCCGGCCGCCGAAGCGGAGAAGGGTGTAAGAAGCAGCTACCGGCTTCCAGCTGCTCGCTTCCAGCTCGATCGTGCCACTTTCGAAGAGGATTGTGGATTCCGGGCAGAAGAATGGGCAGCAGGCAGCCAGTGGTTAGAGACGAAACAGGGCCGGGACGAAGCGTCCCATTTGCGGTGAGCCATCTGCAAGCTCGAGTCTAAGCTGATCGTTTGATCGAGATAAGCCAGAGGCCAGGAGCTAGTAGCTAGAAGCCGCATCACGCGTAAACCGGCCGTCATCCGAAGTCAGGAGAAGAAGAGAAGAATGGCTCGTTATACGGGAGCAGTCTGCCGCCTTTGCCGCCGCGAAGGCACCAAGCTTTTTTTGAAAGGCACGAAGTGCACCTCGGACCGGTGTCCGATTGAGAAACGCAACTTTCCCCCCGGGCAGCACGGCAAGGACCGCAAGGCCAAGATCGTGGGCTACGGCCTGCAGCTGCATGAGAAGCAGAAGGCCAAGCGTATGTACTTCACGCTCGAAGGCCAGTTCCGCGAGTATTACGAAAAGGCCAGCCGTTCGCAGGGGGTCACCGGCGAGCTGCTGATCCAGCAACTGGAGCGCCGGCTGGACAACGTGGCGTATCGGCTGGGCTTCGCCATCTCGCGCCGCCAGGCCCGCCAGGTAGTTCGTCACGGGCATGTGCAGGTGAACGGGAAGAAGGTAAACATCCCGTCGTTCCAGGTGAACGTGGGCGACGAAATCTCCATTCGCGATCACGCCAAGAAGCACCTCATCATCGAGCAGGGCACGCAATACGCGGCGGCGAACCCCGTTCCTGTCTGGCTGGAGGCGAATTTCGAAGGCATGTCCGGCCGCGTTCTGTCGCTGCCTGGACGCAAGGACGTGAACCTGCCCATCAATGAGCAGTTGATCGTGGAGTTGTACTCAAAGTAAAGCAGCTACTCGCTGCGAGCTTCCAGCTCCTAGCTTGATCGCGGTGGAACGCACGTCTTCGGTTCCGGCACGAAGAGCTAGAAGCTGGAGGCTAGAAGCTGGAAGCTGTATTTCAAAACAAGGAGCACTTGCGCGGCCGCCGCAAAATGCATCGCGACGTACATGCCGTGCGGGAAAAGAGACGAGACCTATGTTGTGGAGAGGATTCCAGAAGCCGAAGCGGCTGGCAGTCGATGCCGAGACGCTTACCGAGACCTACGGCAAGTTCAGCGCCCAGCCATTTGAGCGGGGCTTTGGCACTACCATCGGAAACGCCCTGCGGCGCACGCTGCTCAGCTCTATCGAGGGCGCGGCGGTCACCGCGATCCGGATCGAGGGCGTGCTGCACGAGTTCCAGTCCATCGCCGGCGTGGTCGAAGACGCGACCGACATCATCCTGAACCTCAAGCAGGTTCCTTTCAAGCTGGCGGGCGAAGGCCCCAAGGCGCTCTACCTGCGCGGCGACCAGCCCGGCGTGGTCACCTCCGGCATGATTGAAGCCGACGGCGACGTCGAGATCCTGGACAAGAACGTGTACATCGCCACCGTCTCCGAAGGCGGCAAGCTGGAGATGGAAATGCGCCTGAAGCGGGGTCGCGGGTATGTTTCGGCCGACAAGAACTTCGACGCCGACCTGGGCCTGGGCTTCATTCCGGTCGATTCGGTTCACTCGCCGGTGCGCCGCGTCAACTATGTTGTCGAAGCCGCCCGCCTGGGCCAGATCACCGACTACGACAAGCTCACGCTGGAAGTGTGGACCAATGGCGCGGTGCTGCCCGCCGACGCCGTGGGTCTGGCCGCGAAGCTGCTGAAAGACCACATGAACATCTTCATCAACTTCGAGGAGGAAATCGAGACTGAAGCGCGCGGCGAAGAAGGACGAGTGCTTCTGAGGAACGATAACCTGAACCGAAGCGTGGAAGAGCTGGAGCTTTCGGTCCGCAGCTACAACTGCCTGAAGAACGCCAACATTCAGACCATCGGCGAGCTGGTGCAGAAGACCGAAGCGGAGATGCTGAAGACCAAGAACTTCGGCCGCAAGAGCCTGAACGAGATCAAGGAAATCCTGGCCCAGATGGGCCTCTCGCTGGGCATGAAGATCGACGACAGCGGCAACGCGGTTCCGGGTCCGACGAGCATTCCGCCGGCGGCTGCGCTGGCTGCCAGCTACAACCGCTACGACGAGGAAGACGAGCCGCTGGATTCGGTGGATCTACAGCTGCCGACGGAGACAGAAAACTTTTAGGAAGCAGCTACTAGCTTCCAGCCACTAGCCTCCAGCTTGATCGCGGTACGGCTGAGTTGATGCCGTTTCCCGAGCAAGAAGGAGCCAGCGGCCAGGAGCTAGAAGCCAGGAGCTAGTCAAAATGCGCCATCGCAATGCAGGATTCAAGCTCGGACGCAACACCAGCCATCGCCGCGCGCTGTTGCGCAACCTGGTCACGTCAGTCATCGAACGGGACAGGGTGGAGACGACCGTGGCCAAGGCCAAGGCGGTCCGCCCCCACGTGGAAAAGATGATCACCCTGGGCAAGAAGGGGGATCTGCACTCGCGCCGCCAGGCGCTCAGCTTTCTTCAGACCGACGACGCTGTGACCCGTCTGTTTGAAACCGTGGCGCCGCGTTATGGCGACCGGCAGGGCGGTTACCTGCGTATCGTCCGCACCGGCTTCCGCAAGGGAGACGGTGGCGAAACCGCGTTTATCGAACTGCTGGGGGCGGAGAAGGAACTCGAGGCCAAGGCCAAGAAGCGCGAAGAAATCAAGGCCAAGAAGCGCGCCGATCTCGAGAAGCAACTCGAGGAAGCCAAGAAGGAAGAACCCCAGGGCGGCGAAGAAGCGGCCTGATCCGACGAAACATCAATGTGGTTATGCAACAACGGGCGTCCGCTTCCACGGACGCCCGTTATTTGTTTGAGTGAAACCTGCGAAATGAGCCGAGTATCTCCATTCAGACCCATGAAGGTTGCTGTGTAGTATCCTGAGGCCTTCTCGTAAATACTTCGTAAATAGAGGTGTCTTCGATGCGCGTGATGACGGTGGCGACTGTCGCTCTCCTTGGCTGCCTTTTTCCGTACGGCAGGGCGCAGCAGCAGCCCATCACTCCGCAACAGGCGCTGGCGCGGATTCTTCAGCAGAGCCCGGCGCAGGCCGACTGGTTTGCACCCAAGTTTCTGGCGCAGATTCCCGCGGCGCGGATCGACGCAGTTGTCCAGCAGTACACCGACGCCCTGGGCCGATTTCAGCGCGCCGAGGCCACCGCGGACGGATTCACCGTGGTGATGGAACACGGTACAGCGGCGGCGAAGATTCACCTTGACGAGCAGGGGCGCATCGACGGCTTATGGTTCGGAGCGCCGCAGACGGACAAGGCCGAGAGCCTTGACGACATCATGAAGGAAATGGGCGGGCTACCCGGCAAGGTATCGGCGCTGGTGTTGGAAGACGGAAAACCGCTGGCCTCGGTGCATCCCGACGACGCGCTGGGGGTGGGATCGGCGTTCAAATTAGCCATTTTGGCTGCTGCGCAGGAACAAGTGGCCGCGGGGAAGAGGCGCCTGGACGAGGTGCATCCCCTGGACAAGAGGTGGAAGTCGCTTCCGTCCGGCAGTCTGCAGAATTGGCCTGACGGAACGCCACTGACGGTCGCGACTCTCGAAAACCAGATGATCTCGATGAGCGACAACACCGCCGCCGACGGGATGCTTTCGATTGTGGGGCGCGGCGAGGCGCAGAAATTCGCGCCGGGCAACAAGCCGTTCCTGAGTACGCGCGAGGCGTTTGTGCTCAAGGCCAGGACCAACGAGGCGCTCCTCGATCGTTATCGCAAGGCGGATGAGAATGGGCGCAGAGCGATGCTTGCCGAAATCGATACGCTGCCGCTGCCGGATCTCGGCGAGTTCAGCGGAGCAGCGCAGGCAACCGATATCGAATGGTTCTTTACCGCCAATGAGATGTGCGCGCTGATGGCGAAGGTGGCCGATGCGGACGCGATGCACATCAATCCCGGACTGGCCAAGGCCGCGCAGTGGAAGCAGATCGCATTCAAGGGCGGCTCGGAAGGCGGCGTCCTGAACCTGACTACCGGGCTTACGGGCAAGAACGGCAGGCATTACTGCGTGGCGGCAACCTGGAACAACAACGCGCCGCTGGAGCAGGAGAAGTTGTTCGCGATCTACGGGAGACTCCTGAACGCCCTGGCGAAGACCTCGGCGCAATAATTCGCGCGATGCCGCAGATAGAGAACTGCTGGCAGGGTCCCATCCTCGCGGACGCCTTGTCCGCCAAGGTGGGAACGGTCCGATTCAGCCTTATCGATTTGGGTTCGGCGCGAGGTCAATTCCCGCCGCATGAGCCGCCAGCCTGCGAACCTTCATCCATCTTGCTCAGCGCCTCCACTTCTGCGCGGTTGAGAGCGCGACGGTAGACGCGCACTCCGCTGACGTCGCCGTTGAAGTAGACACCGTCGTCGCGCTGCGCGCCGATGAGGATGGGCCCGTCGCTCGAGCCCCATGGCAGCAGGTTGTATGCCATCTGGACCTCGCGGCCGTTCAGGTAGATGTGCAGTTCTCCCAGGGTCTGGTCGAAGACCGCGGCCGTGTGGACCCACTGGTCCAGCGGCAATCCGTCGCCGTTGATCCAGTAGTCAGTCCAGCGGGTTCCAAAGATGGTTGCGCCCCACTGCGCGGCGGGGTTCGGGCCGAACCCCAGCCGCCACTGCGATCCCCACCGAGGGCCGACCTGCGACACCCACGAACTGTAGGCCGCGGGAGTGTGCGGGCGTACCCACGCAGAGACGCTGATGGAGCCGGCATGGTTGAAGTCCTTGTTCTTCGGAAACTCGATGTATTGGCCTTTGCCGTCGAAGCGCCAGGCGCGATTTTCTTTTCCGTGCCGGTCCGGCGCGGGCAGCGCTCCATGAATGACGCCGGGGGCGCCGGGGTGGCACAGGTCGTCGGCCGATCCCTGAAGCGGTAGAAGAGCGATGAGACCGGACTTGAGGTCCACGCCTGCGCCGTAGTTGTTTTCGGCAGCGCCAGCGGCGGCAAAATCCTTCAGCGTTTTCAGCCTGGCGGCATCCTCATTGCGCCCCCGGGCCTCGAGCGCGGCAACCAGGTTGGCCTGTTCGGCAGGATCGAAGCGGAAGTCATCGGCGTAGTCGGCTTGCAGTGTGTTCCAGAGCGCGCCCAGGTTCGCGCCGGAGGAAATTCCATCGAGCATGGGCAAGGATGCGGAAAACAACGGCAGCTTGCTGTCGTCGAAGGACGATCCAAAGCGCCGCGCCCACGCATGGCGGCGCCGTTGTGCTTCGCTCAAATAGCGCGCCGGCCCAAAGGCGGCGGGGGGATCGGGCTGGCCCAGCAATTCCAGCCCGCGATAGAAGGCGCGCATGCCGACCGATCCGTGCGTCTCGCCGGGAAACACTTCGTAGTGGTATTCAACGTTGGCGCCGGGAGTGCCTTCAAAGGTTTTGGCAAAGCGCAAGGCGCCCACGGCAATGTCGGGCTCTTCGTCTCCGCCCCATCCGACAAACACGAAGCGCGGCGCACCACCAGATTTGGCCAGCGCTCGCTCCAGCAGCGCGACGAAGCGGTCATCCAAGCCATAGCTGGGGCTGAGGGCAATGTTTGCCTGGAACGCGTCGGGCCGGCGGATGAAGGCATAGAGGGAAAACATGGCGGCATTCGAGTGGCCGGCGAGAATGCGGTATTTCCCGATCGGGTATTCGCCGGCCATCCTGGGGATCAACTCGTCGGCGAGGAAGGCGAGGAACTTGTCGGACGGCCCGGGGGCGAATGCACCGCCCTCGAAGGCCGGCATCAGGTCACGCCCGCGGTTGGTATTCACCACGCCGGCCACCACCATGGGGGGAAGGCGGCCGTTTCCCACGAGGTGATCGACGATGATGGCAACCTTGGTGAAGTTCCCTTCGCCGTCGAGGACGACCAGCAGCGGAAGGCCTGGCGGCATCCTGGGTGGTGTGGCGACGAGGATGGTTCTCTTCTCGCCGAGGATCTTCGATTCCAGCACTTCCTGTTTGCCGATGGTCAGGTGAAAGTCCTGGCAGGAGGCGTACGGCCCGACGGATCCGACGAGGATAAGGGCGAGATAAACTGGCCAGCGGCGGTTGACTTTCATCGTCCTCTCCAGGGAATGCGCGCGGAGGCGGAGGTGGCGTGCGTCCACGCCGCGTTTTTGCATCGAGCATTGAGCAACGTTTTAGCCGGTTCGCTGGGGAGTATAGAACACCGCACCTTTGACGGTAAGCGGCGGTTCGGATCTTTCGGCTCGGCGCTCGCCCAGGATGACAACTCGAAAGGAAAACCGAAGCCGGCAAACCAGTGCCGAAAGCATCAGTAACGGCTCTCCGGTGCGCTGGGGTTACGCCTGCCGTCCGGGCAGATACTGTCCCAGAAAACGTCGCGCCAGGATGAATCCGTCCTTGCGCTGTTGCGGGAAGGCGGGAAGGTTGCCGCTATGCGGCGCATCCCAGAACTCGTCCTCATGCTCCACCGCGATGCCGCCTTTGAACTGGATCTGCAGCAGTACCGTGAGGAACTCGGGCCACTTCACGATGCCTTGCCCGGGAATGCGGTAACGCCACCATCCATGGCCGGCAATGCCGACCTGCTGCAACACCGGCTGGATGATCTCGGTATCCTTGGCGTGCACGGCGAGAATGCGGTCTTTGAACTGCCACGCCACGCTGACGGGGTCGATGTACTGCCGCACGAAATGCGAGGGGTCGAATTCGAGCCCCAGCCGCTTGCTGGGCACGCGATCGAAGACGGCCTGCATGGCGGCCGGAACGGTGGCGAAATTCGGGCCGGTGGGGTAGTTCTCCCATCCCATCGTCACGTCGAGCTTTTCGCAAACGGGCAGGTATTTTTCGTTGAAGACGTCGGCGTAGGCCCTGCCCTGATCTTCCATTGTGGCGCCTGGCATACCGCCGCTGAAGGTTCCGACAAACTTGCAGCCCAGGCGATGGCAAAATTCCAGGGCACGAACAAACTCGGCATTCGCCGCCGCGCGCTTGCCTCGATCGGGATCGGTGTGATTGAGACCGAAGTATTCAATGCTGATTATGCGAATACCTGCGTTGCGAGCCGTGGCCAGAATCTGATCGATGGCGCTGTCGCTCACGTCGGGGTTGAAATCCGGCCCCGGGGTCACCACCACGCCTTCGTAACCGGCCTGCGCGGCAAAGGCGAGCTTCTCGGGCGAGTAGGGGGTGATGATGGAGAGCTTGGGATAGGGCGTATCCGCCGCCATGGCCGCCTGCCCTGCAGGTTCGTGCGCTGCCTGTGCCGTCGCAGCCTCAGCACCCGCAATACCCAGCGCCGCCGCGGATGTGCCGCCCACCTTCAAGAAATCGCGCCGATTCCAAAACGATAGTTCGCTGTCCATACCCCTGGTCTCCTCTAATTGGCGCAATGGTGCGATCGGGTCGCATGCCCCGCAGAATTATATCGGGCAAGCCGAACGATGCTGCCCTGTGAAGGCACCTCCCTGGAGGAGTTTTCCGCGGCCAGGGAAGTCGTGCCCTTCCAACGAAGCTTTTCGCAGCAGGGTGGGATCGGCGATTCGGAATTACTGATTGATCAACATCCATTTTGATTCTGCCCCGGCGAACAGACGGCAAACATTCGGCCCCGTTGATCAAAAAGTTCTTCGCCGCGAACAAACATTCCTGTAAACTCTTGATTCTATGATTGTGTGTGGCTGCGCTTCGCTTTGAATGCGGCCGCCTTCTCCAGGAGTCTCCATGGCACGACCCTATTGGTCAGGACAAGTCCAGATTTCGCTAGTGCAGTTCGGCGTGAGCCTGTACACGGCCACCGAAAGCAAGAGCCAGATCAGTTTTCACCAGATCAGCCGCTCGACAGGCGAGCGCGTCCGCCACCAGAAGGTGCTGCAGAGTTCTGCGGAGAGCGACGAGCCGACGTCGGCGGTGGGCAAGGACGACATCGTAAAGGGTTACGAGTACTCGAAGGGCCAGTACGTGTTGATCGAGCCGAGTGAACTGGAAAACCTGCGCGTCCCGTCGAAGCACACGATTGCGGTTTCGCAGTTCATCGATCTGAAGGAGCTGAACCCGGAGTACGTGGAAAAGCCGTACTACCTCACTCCCGAGAACGATGCGCAGGCGGAGGCGTTCGCGGTGGTGCGCGAGGCGCTGCTGAAAACGGGCAAGGCGGCGGTGGGCAAGGTCGCGTTCTCCGGCCGGGAGCACATTGTGGCCATCGCGCCGGCCGGGGCCGACAGCCGGGGCATGATGGCGTATGCGCTGCGCTACCAGAGCGAACTGCGCAACGCGGCCGACTACTTCCGGGACATCAAGGAGACGGAGATCAACGAGGACGCGCTGGAGATGGCCGAGGCGTTGATTGCGAAAAAGACGGCGAAGTTCGATCCGAACAAGTTCGAAGACGGATATGAGAAGGCGGTGAAGGAACTGGTGGAAGCCAAGATCAAGAACCAGCCGTTACCGCAGGAAGAGCCGGCCCGCCCGCAGCAGGGCAAGGTCGTCAACCTGATGGACGCGCTGCGCAAGAGCATCGGGGCGGAATCGGCTCCCGCGCCGGCGCGGGGTGGAAAGAAGCCTCCGGTCAGCGAAAAGGAACCGGCGGCGAAGGGCATCGGCCTGGTGAAAACGCCGGCGAAGTCATCCGCCAAGCGCAAGACTGCGTAGGTTCGGTTTGGTTGGTTGAACCCCACGTCTCAGAATCGATGCGCGGCACCCCGGCGTGAATTCGATTGAATCGCGGGTTGGACGTCTCGCATCTCGACCGAAGGAGGTCGGCATGAATATGCGCAAGGTTGCCGTTATTGCCGGATGGATGGCTCTTCCGGTCGTTCTGCTCGGACAACAGGCTCCCCAGGCGGCGCCGGCAGGGGCGCCGGCCAATCCGATCACATTAAGCGAGAAGGGCCTTTACGGGTTTATGAGCGGTGCGGTTGTTGGGGCCGCGCAAAAGATGCCCGAAGAGAATTATTCGTTCAAGCCCACGCCGGAGGTTCGCTCGTTTGGCCAGCTCGTGGGCCACGTGGCCGATGCGAATTTCATGTTCTGCTCGCAGGTTGCCGGCGAGGACAATCCGTCCAAGGGGAGCATCGAGAAGACCAAGACGACCAAGGCGGATCTGGTGGCGGCGCTGAAAGATGCGGTTGCATACTGCAACAAGACGTTCGACGCGATGACCGATGCGACGGGCAGCGAGATGGTGCAGTTTCACGCCTTTCACATGGCGAAGCTGTCGCTGCTTTCGCTGAATACGGCGCACACGGATGAGCACTACGGGAACATGGTGACTTACCTGCGCATGAAGGGAATCGTGCCGCCTACCAGCGAGCAGCAGCCGGGTGCACCGCCGAGCGGGAAGAAATGATCTCCCCGCGGTTCATGCCGCGCGGGCCAGTTGCTTGGGACGATTGATGCGCATGAAGAGGTAGACCACCAGTTGCAGGGTGGCGGCGCCGGAGCAGTCGATCAGCACGTCCCAGGGCGAGGCGGTACGGTTGGGCACGAAGGATTGATGGAACTCATCCGAGGCGGCGATTAGCGTTGTCCCCAGCAGCGCCAGCAGGGTGTCGGTCAAGAAGTGCGATTTGGGCAGGGTCATCCACCAGGCGCGGAGCCAGGTGAGTCCAACGAAGCCATAACCGATGAAGTGGCCGGTCTTGCGGAGGTAGTGGTGGATGATCTGCCACTGGCGTTCGCTGACGTGGCCGAAGATTGCCTGCCAGATCGTGCGCAGAGGGCCGCTGGTGTGGTCGGCGCCCATCCACTCCGTCGACTCGATCACGATCATGAGGATTGCGAGCAGCACCGGCAGCCAGGTGTTGATCCAGAAGCGGGCGCCCCGCCGGTTATTCGACATGATAGTTGGGCGCTTCGCGAGTGATGATGACGTCGTGCACGTGGCTCTCGCGGAGGCCGGCGTTGGAGATGCGAACGAATTGCGCTTTCTCCTGGAGCTCGCGGATGGTGGCGCAGCCCAGGTAGCCCATGCCGGAGCGGAGACCGCCGACCAGCTGGTAGACCATGGATTCGAGCGGGCCGCGATAGGGCACGCGGCCCTCGATGCCTTCGGGCACGAATTTGGCGAGGCGATTTTGGCCGTTGCGTTCGCGCTGGACGACGCCTTCGCCGCCTGATTCCGGTTCAGTCAGGTCGGCGGTTCCCTGGAAGTAGCGTTCCCCCGAGCCCTGGTTCATGGCGCTGAGCGAGCCCATGCCGCGATAGGTCTTGAAACTGCGGCCCTGGTAGAGGATGGTCTCTCCGGGGCTTTCGTCGACGCCGGCAAAGAGAGATCCGATCATGATGGAACTGGCGCCGGCGGCGATGGCCTTGGTGATCTCGCCGGAGTACTTGATGCCGCCGTCGGCGATGACCGGGATGTCATGCTCGGCTGGCGGCGCGCCAGGCCTCGGCGACGGCGGTGATCTGGGGCATGCCCGCGCCGGTGACCATGCGGGTGGTGCAGATGGATCCGGGGCCGATGCCGACCTTGACGGCGTCGGCGCCGGCGTCGATGAGGGCTTCGGCGCCCTCGTAGGTGGCGACGTTGCCGGCCAGCAGGCCCACGCCGGGAAAGCGCTTCTTGACTTCGCGCACGGCCTCGAGGACGCGGGAGGAGTGGCCGTGGGCCGAATCGATGGCGAGGACGTCGACGCGGGCTTTGACCAGCTCCGCGGCGCGCTCCAGGAAGTCGCCGGTGGCGCCGATGGCGCCACCGACGCGGAGGCGGCCTTTTTCGTCCTTGCTGGCGTTGGGGTATTTCAGTTTTTTCTGGATGTCCTTGACGGTGATGAGGCCTTTGAGCTCGTAGGCGTCGTTGACGACGAGCAGCTTCTCGACGCGGTGCTGGTGCAGGATCTGTTCCGCTTCTTCGAGAGTGGTGCCGACGGGCACCGTGATGAGGTTGTCCTTGGTCATCACCTCGCGGATGGGGATGTCGGTGCGGGTCTCGAAGCGCAGATCGCGGTTGGTCAGGATGCCGACGAGCTTCGCGCCGTGGGTGACGGGCACGCCGGAGATGTGGTAGCGCCGCATGACTTCGAGCGCATCGGAGATCAGCTGGTCCGGGCCGATGGTGACCGGGTCGACGATCATGCCGCTCTCGGAGCGCTTCACCTTGTCGATTTCGCCGGCCTGCGCGTCGATGGTGAGGTTGCGATGGACGATGCCGATGCCGCCCTGCTGGGCCATGGCGATGGCCATGCGCGACTCGGTGACGGTGTCCATCGCGGAGGAAAGGAGGGGCGTGTTCAGCGTGATGTCGCGGGTGAGCTGGGTTTGCGTGCTGACCTGGGTGGGGACCACATCGCTATAGGCAGGCACAAGCAAAACGTCGTCAAACGTGAGGGCTTCCGGCAGGGTTTTGTCAAGCATAATGCTCAGATGCACCCGGGCTACCAGGGGTTCTAATCACTGGCGCGGCGGGTGCTTTTGTCTATTGTAGCGGAGGGGGCGGGAGGGGCTGGAACCGCCCGATTATCTGCCTATGTACGCGTTGTCGGCAAGGAATCGGTCAGTAATTCCGAGATTGCGAGCCATACGTTGGGAAATACGCATTGGAATCTGCTCCTCGTCACCCAAAGTGAGGACAACATACCGATTCCAGAGAAGGGTAGTTTGCGCAAAGCTTATTTCGTTCCATGGTATGCGCAGTGGCGGATGACCGGCGCGAAACGGGAATAACACCGAAAGATAGAGCGCGTCCTGGGTGGCGGACAAACGGATGACGCCGCTGTACTGACTCCAGTAGCGGGCATAGACGGAGTAGAAAAATGGACCGGCAGTTTTAACTTCGCCGTAAGGCGGAGTGAAAGATCTGAAGCGCCTGGCCAGACTGTGCCATCCACCCAAAAAGCTTGCCCAAACCGAAATGAGAACCCACAGGCCGAGGAGAAGAACAGGAAAGACGAGAGCCCAACCCTGCAGAAATGCACCGGAATCAGCGTTCATTTGTGCACCCGCGAGAAGGGATCTACACACCCACCGGGAAGGGCTTGGGGCTGGAACGATCGGCGCCTCATGCTGCAGGCGCGACCTTCTTGGCGGCTTTCAGAAGTACGCGCAGTGCTTCGTTTACAGATGCGGCGTCAGGGAATGCGACGGCAACGTCCGGTTCGAGGGCGACCATGACAACGTCTGTCGGGAATCGCTTCAAGTACTTTCCACGCACCCCGCCGCGCATGTCATATTCCGGGCGCATCGTGTCTTTGTACTTACGAGACTCAGTCATTTTCGTAGGCATCTCGCTCACTTGGCGTCGGCAATCTTGCAGAAATGATTCGGATTTCATCCGGATCATCCGTGTGGGCCACAAGTACGAGCCGGTGTTTGAATGATAATCCGATCCTCAGGCCAGATTCGGGCTCATCCATCATGGCTTACACGCCGACCGGGAACGGCTTGGGGCTGGATTCGTCGGTGTTGACGGCGGAACCGCCGCGCCAGCGTTCGAAGCGGCCCTGCAGCAGGCTCATCAGCCCGGTGTACCAGTAGCCGACGACAAACAGGACCAGGAACGGAGCGGTGAAATAGTTGTGGTTGGACAACGCGTATAGAATCGCCAGCACAAACCAGCAGCCGATGGCCAGTTCGATCCAGGGAGCGAGTTTCAGGCGCTTGCGATACTTGGCGGCCTGCGATTTCTCTCCTTTTTTGGCCACGCGGTATTTGGGCGTGCGCGCAAACGCGCTCTTGATCCCGAATAGCGCTTCCATGACCGCCTTGGAGTTGGTGACCGTGAGCCCGATGCCCAGCGCCATCAGGAGGGGCAGGTAGAGAAATGTCTTCATCCACGTCTTGGGATAGAGGATCCGCTGGCTCAACAGGTAAAACACGGCGATGGACATACTGGAGGCGGTGAACAGGGGAAAGTCGATCAGCAGCATCTGGAACCAGCCCTGGTAGAAGCGCACGATCATGCAGGGGATCAGCAGCGCGGTCATGACAATCATGAGCGGATAGCTGACGTTGGCGGTCAGATGATAGACCGCCTCGATCTTGACCCGCCGGGGCACGTCCGAGCGGAAGATCATGGGCAGCACTTTCTTGCTGGTCTGGATGAGGCCCTTGGCCCAGCGCGCCTGCTGGGTCTTGAAGGCGGTCATTTCGATGGGCAGTTCGGCCGGGCACTCGATCTCGGGGATGTACTTGAACTTCCAGCCGGCCATCTGCGAGCGGTAGCTGAGGTCGGTGTCTTCGGTGAGGGTGTCGTGCTGCCAGCCGCCGGCGTCGATGATGGCCTGGCGGCGCCACATGCCGGCCGTGCCGTTGAAGTTGAAGAACTGCTGGGCGCGAGCGCGGGAACCGTGCTCGAGAACGAAGTGGCCGTCGAGCAGGATGGCCTCGATCTGGGTGAGCAGGCTGTAGTCGCGGTTCAGGTGGGTCCAGCGGGTCTGGACCATGCCGATTTCCGGCTCGGCGAAGTGGTGGATGACGCGCATGAGCCAGTCGGGCGGGGGCACGAAATCGGCGTCGAAGATGGCGATGAACTCGGCGGGGGTCTGTTTCAACCCGGCGTCGAGCGCGCCGGCTTTGAATCCGTGCCGGTTCGTCACGGTGGATGTAGACGATGGGATGGCCCAGCGCGGCATAGCGGTCGACGATGCCTGAGGCCACTTCCGTGGTCTCGTCGGTGGAGTCGTCGAGCACCTGGATTTCGAGCTTCTCGCGAGGGTACTCCATCGCGCACACCGCCTCGATCAGGCGGTCGATGACGAACTGTTCGTTGAAAATGGGAAGCTGAACGGTGACCCGGGGAAGCTCAGCGAATTGCCTGGGCGGCTCAGGATTGTGGCGCTTGCGGTAGCGCAGGTAGTGGTAGCACATGGTGTAGCGGTGAATGCCATAGATGGCAAGCACGATCATGACCAGGAAGTAAGGAATGAGGAGAGCCGCGTCGAAGCCGTTCCAGTGGTACAGCCCGCGGAAAGTCTCGTCGGCGAAGTGCGTTTTGAAATAGTGCTTCAGGCCCTTGTCGGCTGCAAATGCCATGGCATGGAGCGGATCCACTGCGAGCATGAGACCGGTAAGAGACACGGAAAGGAGGAGCCTCCAGTTGGGGCCAAGTTTCATTGTAAGGGAAGACTTTATGGGCCGCGGTGAGGCTTGAGGCCTCGCGTCGTCCATGGCCCGGCGCCTTGCTGTGCATCGAAGCAGATGGGTGGTATTGAATTCCGGCCGCGGATCGGCGGTTTCCGGAGGGGAATTGCCAATCCCGCGCGGGTCCCCTATTCTCGTGAATTAACTGGAGAAAGCCTGATGTCGACTGTTGCCGTATCGTCCATCGCCGCTGCCAAGGGCGGCAGCTTCCTGATTGAGAACCACCAGCCGGCGGAGGTGTTTACGCCGGAGGATTTGAGCTCAGAGCAGCGCCAGATCGCCGCAACCGCCGCTCAATTTGCCCGCGATGAAGTGCTGGTCCTTGCCGACGCCATTGAAGCCAAGCAGCCTGGCGTGATGCGCGGCCTGCTGGCCAAGACGGCCGAGTTGGGTTTTAGCTCGGTGGAGATCCCCGAAGACTACGGCGGCATGGGCATGGACAAGGTGTCGTCCACGGTGGTTACGGACCAGATCGCGGTTCTGGCCAGCTTCTCTACGGCGTTTGGCGCCCAGGCCGGAATCGGGACCCTGCCCCTGGTGTGGTACGGCACGGAGGAACAGAAGCGGAAGTATCTGCCCAAACTGGCGAGCGGCGAATGGATGGCGGCCTACGCCCTTTCCGAGGCGAGTTCCGGCTCCGATGCGATGAATATCCGCACGCGGGCCACGTTGTCGGCCGATGGGAGCCGATACGTGCTCAACGGCGAAAAGATGTGGATCACCAACTGCGGTTTCGCCGATCTGTACACGGTGTTCGCAAAGATCGACGGCGCGCGGTTCTCGGCGTTCCTGGTGGAGCGCACGTTTCCGGGGGTGAAGATCGGCGCGGAAGAGCACAAGCTGGGCATTCGCGGATCGTCGACCTGTCCACTGGTGCTGGACAACTGCCAGGTTCCGGCCGGCAACCTGCTGGGCGAGCCCGGAAAGGGCCACCACATTGCATTCAATGTCCTGAATATGGGGCGGCTGAAGCTCGGGGTGGCCTGCATAGGCGGGGCGCGCCACGCGCTGGCCGCCATGGTGAAGTACGCCAAGGAGCGCAAGGCGTTCGGCAAATCGATCGCGGAATTCGGCCTGGTGCAGCGCAAGATCTCCACCGGAGCGGCACGATTGTACGCGGCGGAGAGCATGGCCTATCGCACGGCGGGCATGATTGACGCGGCGCTGGCGCACCTCGGGCCGGAGAGCGCTCGCAACCCGCGGGAGATTCAAAAGCGCATCGAGGAATATGCCGTGGAGTGTTCCATCCTGAAGGTCTACGGTTCGGAGATGCTCAGCTACCTCGCCGATGAATGGGTGGCGGTGATGGGTGGCTATGGGTATGTTGAGGAGTATCCGGCCGAGCGCTTCTATCGCGACGCTCGCATCAATCGTATCTTCGAGGGAACGAACGAGATCAACCGGCTGATCATCACCGGCTGGCTGATGAAGCGGGCGGCCGGCGGCGAGCTTCCTCTTTTGAAGGCGATCCGGAGCCTGATGGACGAGGTGATGCAGCCGCCGTCGCTCGACGCCGCTGGAGTCAGGGCAGAGGTGCTGGGCCGCGAAGGCGAATTGCTGGCGGCTGCGCGGAAGATCGGATTGTTCGCGGCCGGTGTAGCCAGCCAGAGATTCATGGCGGCGCTGGAGGAACAACAGGAGATCATGGCCGACCTGGCCGATGTCATCATGCAGGTGTATGCGCTGGACTCGGCGCTGACTCGCGCGCGAAAGGTGGCCGCTTCGGGCAGACCGGCCGCAGAAGTTGCCGCCGCAATGACGGGCCTGCTGGCCGACGAGACCATCGCGTTCGCCGAGCAGGCGGCGCGGCGGGTGCTTGCGGCCTGCGCCGAAGGCGATGAGCTGCGCACGCAACTGGCTATCCTGCGCCGGCTTGCGCGCTATACTCCCGCGGATACCGTTGCGTTGAGCCGCGCGGTGGCAAAAAAGTGCATTGAGCTGGAGAAGTATCCGGTGTAAGGGAACAGGAACAGGGAGAGAGCCTCGCGGGATTCACCGGTTTGCGGGGGGCGAGAGACCTGAGAACTGTCCCGGCTCCGTGTTGTTTACGCTGCCTTTTTTGGGCGGCCGGGCCGGGACTTGGGGCGATCCGCGGGAGGCTTGGCGGACACGGCGCTCAATGGCGTGTGGCTGAACTCCTGTGGGCCCTTGTCATTGGCTGTCCCGCCGTCGTAATTCTGCTTCTGCATGGGTGTCTTTGTGCGCTCTTCTTCGTTGATGCCCCAGCCCAGCTCGCGGGCTTTCTCGCTGGCCGGGCCCGCACTCCGAACGGTGAATCCCTGGGGCAAGCGCGCGCCTTCGCGTTGAGTTCCCTTCTCTGCCATGAATTCCTCTCCGCGGGGATGAGATGGACGGCGGCGGACGGGAGATGCCTCCCGTTCATGGTCAATCGGGGAAAACGGGGACTTGGGCCGGGGACCAGGGGGAGAGGCCTTTTCGGGCCGCCGCTGGTCACAAATTTCCGTGCCCACCGTATCTTGGCTGCGCTATAGTCGCGGCATGCGACGCTTCGTTTTGAAGGTTTTCCCTGCGCGCTCGTTTCTGGTCCTGACGTGCGGAGTCATCCTTTGCGCCGGCGGGCGCCCGTCCGCAGCCCAGCAGACGCACAACATGGCCGACATGGAGATGATTCCCCCGCCGGAGCAGCTGCCGGCACCGATAAAGATGGAGGGCATCGGCAACAGCCACATCACGATCAAGGGCACTCCCGAGGCCCAGGCGTGGTTCGACCAGGGTTTGAGCCTGATGCATGATTTCTGGGATTACGAGTCGCAGAAGGCGTTTGAGCAGAGCGTCCGCGTCGATCCCAACTGCGCGATGTGCTGGTGGGGACTGGCGGAGGCCGAAGGTTTCTTCCATAGCGATGCCCAGGTGTATGGCAAAAAGGCCCTGGCGGAGGCGGTGCGCCTGAAGAGCCACGCCAGCGCTTCGGACAAGCTGTATATCGAAGCGGCGCAGGCGGAGTCGGAGGCAAAGGACGACGACAGCAAGGCGTCTGTGCCGATCTATCGCAAGCTGGTGAAGAAGTTCCCGCACGATACCCAGGCCCGCATCTACCTTGCGGAATCGCTGTGCGATGGCTACGACGATGCGGGCGAGCCGAAGCCCGGGCAAAAGGAGTGCATCTCCATTCTTGAAGAACTGCTGAAGGATGCGCCCAATGATTCGGCCGCGAATCACTACTGGATCCATGCCATTGAGCCGGGCAATCATCCTGAGCGCGCCCTGACCAGCGCCGCGCTATTGGCCAGCCTGGCGCCCACGTCGGGACACATGGTGCACATGCCTGGGCATATCTACTACCGGGTGGGGAACTATTCCGAGGCGGAGCACTGGTTTGCTGCTTCAACCAACGCGGACGAAAAGTACCTTCGCGAGGAGCATGAGAGTCCTGATAATGACTGGAATTACGCGCACAACATGATGTACGCCATCGCCAACCTGATGGAGCAGGGCCGGCTGGGCGATGCGAATGCCTTGAGCGATCATCTCGCCGCCGCGCGCGGCAAGCTGTCGAATTCGCTCTATATCTGGTCGGCGCGCGACCAGATGGCGCGCGTGAGCTTCCGTTTGCCGGTGGCGCTGCGGATTGCCGACTGGAATGCGGTGCTGACCATGCTGGGGCAGGTGAAGCTGGAGGGCGACAAGACAGTGAACCTGCGAGCACTTACGGAGGAACTGACGGACTACGCGACGGGGATGAAGGGGCTCGAGAACGACGATGTCGCCGGCGCACAGGCCGCCAGCGACCGCATGGACGCGGGGTTGTGGAGGATCCAGCAAAGGCAGAAGGAAGAGGCCGCCGCGAAGAAGGAGAAAGAAAAAAATAAGGATGCGAAAAAGGACGAGCCTCCGACGATGCCGGTCAACCCGGATGCGTTGAGCGAGCCGCTGATGAAAGGGCTGAGCATCCAGTCGCTCGAGCTGCGCGCGGGGATCATGGCGGCGAAGGGCAAGCTGGATGAGGCAAAGAAGGTGTACGCCGAGGCAGCCCAGGAAGAGAAGAAGCTTGGATATCATGAGCCGCCGATGTATATCCGGCCGGTGGGGGAAACCGAGGCCGCGATGCTTCTTCGCGCAAAGGACTACGAAGGCGCGAAGGCCGCGTACGAAGGAGCGCTGAGGGAGCGGCCGAACTCGGGATTCGGGCTGTACGGACTAGCGCGGGTGAAGGAATTAAGCGGAGATACGGCCGGGGCGCGCGACGCGTATGCGGCATTCCTGAAGGCATGGCCCTCGGCGGACGGCAGCTTGCCCGAAGTGGCGCACGCGCGGAAGGTAGTCAGCGGGGAGAGCGTGGCGGTACGGTAAGTATCCCCGGGTCTCAAAGTCGGGGACCCTGGGCGCGCGAGACATTTCCCAAACAAGCTCGGCCGTGCGGCCGCGGCAGACAGAGGAGTGGCCAGCGCTGCACTTGACGGGTAACTTGACGCCAGTGACAGCGCCTGTGCCGAGGCGCACGGGCAGCAGTTATGGGGTTGTGAGGACTAAGTGAATCAGTGCTGAACGTTGACGATCAGGGTCATTTCGATGGGCACCACGTGGTTATTGATTACGGCTGGTGTCCAGCGGAAGTCGCGAACGGCCGCCATCACGCGGGCATCGACTGGTTGGGTCAGGGCCTCGGAGACGCGGAGATTGCGGGGGCTGCCGGTCTGGTCGAGATCGAACTTGAGCACGACTCGAGCGGGGTTGGGGTAAGCCTTGGGAAGCTCGTCCGACGAGATGGTAATTGGCCTGGAGAAGACGAGGCGGGGGCTGGTAACCCCGTCGGGTGCGGTGGAGGCAGAGACATCAACGGAAGGGCCGGTGGCTGCCGCTGCGGTAAGAGTCAGGGATGATGATAGCAAAGTGATAGCAAGGGTACGGCGCATGGTTGACCTCCTTTGCGTTGATAGTTACCATCACCAGTTTTGATTGACTTAGTAACTACTGTCAACGGGTAAGTCAGGTCAATCAAGTTATCAACGACTTAGGAGTAAGTTCATACTTCCATGCGGGATTCGCATAAGGATGGAATAAAGAATTGCGCTGCGGAATTGATCAAATCTTATTACCGGGATTAGCAGCATGTGGTGAAGTCAGACATCGAAGAAAATCATCCCTCAGCGGCTAAAGCCGCACTCATTCCAGACCAGTGATGGCACGACTAAAGTCGTGCCCTTTCAAAACGCGACTTTTATCACGGGCTGTTAGCGATGAATTTGACAGAAGTGGCGCAGAGAGCGCGGCGAAGAACGGACGATTGTGCTCCGAGGTCCCAACATCGGGGACTTCGGCAAGCACAGGGCAGGCTCCCCACCCGACTGGCGAACAGCTGCCCGCGTGGACCCGTCCCTGAGGCACCCAGTTTCCCAGGTCTCCAAAGGACCCGAGACCTGAGCACCAGCTATTTCACTGCAGTGGCGGTCACCACCACTTGCATTCCACCCTTACTGTCAAGCACGTCAGACGTAAACACCACGGTCGTCTTGCCGATGGGTACGAGCACCGATGCCTGCCATCGGTTTTGGCGAACGACCGGTTCATTCACGCCGCTAATCGTTTGCGTTCCTGCCAGGCTGCTGATTTCCGCGTTGAGCGAAAGAGCAAGCTTGTCGCCTTCTTCGCGCGCATCGCGGGCATCAATGCTCACGCCGACGTCGAGGTACTGGAACTGCGTGTTCTTGTTCTCCTTGTCGCCGTAGGCGCCCGTGGCAATCGGTATTCTCGATCCGGTGCGCGTCGAGAAGCCGCGGTCCGTTCGGCTGGTGCTGACGGTACCCGAATACGTCCGGCTGTTGGTGGGTTTTCCATCGGCGCCAGTTTCCTGCACCACGAATTCAAGGTGATAGAAGTGAGCCGGCGGTTCGGGGGCTTTGGCTTGCTCCTGAGCTGCGTTGGATTCCTGCGCCAGCAGTATGCCTCCCGAGGCCGGGACGCCGATGAGAATGCAGCATGTAAGCATGAGTCGTACGGTCTTGCGCATTTGGGATTCTCCTTTGCCCGCGGATGCGGGTCAGTTCTTGCCCTCGCCAGGCACAGCGAGCGGGGGAATGTTGAGTGCGACGATGCTGAGCGGCGCATCGGCGTGTTGTTGCGACTCGATGAGCGCTTCGCGCGGCGATGCCGGTCCGGTGTTCGCCACAATTACCAACGCCTGTTCCTCCATGCTGGGCGGGGTGGGCTTCGGAAAGACATCAAGCTTGGGTAATGGCGCGCATTTTTCGGCTTCGCCGATTCTGAGAGGGCACGACTTCATCTTGCCCTGCGTGGAGCCGCTGAGCCGCGTAGATGGCACCGGGTGAACCCGGGCTTTAGCCTCCGAGGGATGGGCGGGGCTACCAGCTTCGATTCGCGGCGCGATGGCGTTTGGGGTCTTTGCGGTTTCCGGCTTGTAGGCCTGCTGGATGTGACTCGACGGCGCGTGGCTGATTTTCGCAATTGAGATCCACAACAGCAACGAAGCCGCGAGGGGCACTGCAACGGCCCAGGCCAGCCTTTTCGGCCACCATGGGCTGCGGCTGCGCTCCTGGGTAGTCATGCGCGCTGCCGCAAGCGCGGATAGCACGCGCTCTTCGAGGCCGGAATCGGGGCCGGGATCGGCATAGGTGGCCAGCCCCGCGTCGAGCAGGAGATCGAGTTCGTCGCGTTCAGGCATGGAGGTTCTCCTGGTTGCGCGCATTGAGATTTGCCAGCCTCTGGCGCAGTATCTGCCGTGCGCGGTGCAGCCGCGTGCGCACCGTGCCCTCGGGAATGCGGAGAATCGCGCCGATTTCGCGCGAGTTGAGATCGTCTGCGGCCGAGAGCACCAGCGGCAGGCGAAGGTCTTCAGGCAGGGCGTCGATCAGCGCGTGGATCAGGGCATGCTGACCCGCCTCAACCAGCATTTCTTCGGGGCCGGGCTGCGCCGAGGGAGGATCGAGCGTGGAATCGGCAATCGCCTCGGCCGGCTTTGCGGACCGGCGGCGATCGACGGCGGCGCGCCAGGCCACGCGAGCCAGGAAGGCCGCTTCATTCTTCGCGTCCCGCCATCCGCTATTTCGATAGAGCTTCAAAAAGACCTCCTGCACGGTGTCTTCGGCATCGTGCGCATTGAGCAGCACCGCATAGGCAACGCGAAAGACGAAGCTCGACTGGCGCCGAACCAGCGCGGTAAACTCCGCCTCTTCGTCAGTGGTCAAGACGTGGTCCGCTCCGGTCCTATGGTTGGGTCGGTTCGATTCCAGGCCGCAAAATCGCGGACCTGGTGCACCCAGTTGCGTTGTTCATACGCTAAGACGGGTCGTGGAGCCCAGGTGTTCGGAAATCTTGTCTGAAGGCGGGGAGCGGTCTTTCGACTCGACCGATCGAAAAACCCGTCAAAAATGAAACCCCACCCTGGCTGAGCCAGGATGGGGCGCCGGATTTCGGCTTGATTGGTGGTCAGGCTTTGGCGGAGGTGAGTGCGCCGAGGTCGGCGGCCATTTTTTCCGTGGTGAACGCCTCCAGCAGGTCGCCTTCCTTGATGTCGCCGAAATTGGCGACACCGATGCCGCATTCCATGCCGTTGGTCACTTCGCGGGCATCGTCTTTGAAGCGCCTGAGGGAGCCGACCTTGCCTTTGAAGACCTGTTCGCCGCCGCGCATCACCTTCACTTCCGAGTCGCGGCGGATGACGCCGTCGGTTACGCGGCAGCCGGCAATGGTGCCCACCTTGGGAATCCTGAAGATGTTGAGCACCTCGGCGCGGCCGATGTAGTTCTCCTTGAACGCGGGTTCGAGGAGTCCCATCATGGCGAGGTGGATTTCATCCTGCAGCTCGTAAATGATGGAGTGCAGGCGGATCTCGACATCTTCCTGCTGGGCAAGCTCCGCGGCCTTGCGCTCGGGGCGCACGTTGAAGCCGATGATGATGGCGTTGGAGGCGGCGGCCAGCAGAACGTCGCTCTCGGTGATGGAGCCGACGCCGGCGCGGATCACCTTGATGCGCACCTTTTCAGTGGACATGCGCGACAGCGAGTTCTCCAGCACTTCGACCGAGCCTGTGACGTCGCCCTTGATGATGAGGGCGAGGTCTTTGATGCCCTGCTGGCGGATCTGCGCGGCCAGACCCTCGAGGCTGGCGCGTGCATCCTTGGCAAGTTGCGCTTCGCGCTCCTTCATCTTGCGGTATTGCGCGATGCCCTTGGCCTTGTCGCGATCCGCGACCACGAGGAAGGTGTCGCCGGCGTCGGGCAGGGCTTCGAGGCCGAGCACTTCGACCGGGGTGGATGGGCCGGCTTCTTCGAGCGGACGGCCGCGGTCGTCGAACATGGCGCGGACCTTGCCGAAGGTGTTGCCGACGATGTAGCTGTCGTTCAGCTTCAGTGTTCCGTCCTGGACGAGTACCGTGGCGACGGCACCGCGGCCGCGATCGAGCTTGGCTTCGAGCACCGAGCCGACCGCCTTGCGTCCCGGGGTGGCCTTGGGCGTCACCTTGACGTCGGCGACCAGGCAGATCATTTCGAGCAGCAGGTCGAGGTTCTCACGTTTCTTCGCCGAGACGTTGACGTAGTAGGTGTCGCCGCCCCAATCGTCGGGAGTCAGGCCGCGATCGGCGAGCTGCTTCTTAACCCGATCGGGTTGGGCACCGGGCTTATCAATCTTGTTGATGGCCACGATAATGGGCACGGCGCCGGCCTTGGCGTGGTCGATGGCTTCGAGGGTCTGAGGCATGACGCCGTCGTCGGCTGCCACGACAACGACGACGATGTCGGTGACCTTGGCGCCGCGGGCGCGCATGCGCGTGAAGGCCTCGTGGCCGGGGGTATCGAGGAAGACGATCTCGCGGCCCGAGGCCGGAGAGCCTTCCTTGGTGAAGCGGACCTTGTAGGCGCCAATGTGCTGCGTGATGCCGCCGGCCTCGCCCGCGGCGACGTCAGTCTCGCGGATCGCGTCGAGGAGGGATGTTTTGCCGTGGTCGACGTGGCCCATGACAGTGACCACGGGGGCGCGGGGGACTTCGAGTTCGTCGGAATTGGGGGCCTCGAGAACTTCCTCGATGGCCTGATTGGCCAATTCCTCTTCGTAGCTGATGACGGTGGCGGCGGCGCCGAACTTGGCGGCGACGTCTTTCACCATCTCGGCGTCGAGGGACTGGTTGACGGTGACGAAGATGCCGCGCATGAGCAGGGCGGCAATCAGGTCCTTGGCGCGGATTTCAAGTTTCTCGGCCAGGTCCTTGACGCTGATGCCCTCGGTGACGGTGATTTCCCGGGTGATGGGCAGCGGCTCGGTGGTGAAGTTGGCAGCCCCGCCAAAACGCGGCGGCGGGACAAAGCCCTTCATCGGGCCTTCCTTGGTCTTGGGGTACTGCTGCTGTCCGCGTCCGCGGCCCTTGGCCGCGGAAACACGCTGGGCGCGCGGGGCCTCTCCCGGGGGCGCCGTAGTGCCGGGCGCGCCAAAACCGCCGGGGCGCGGACCAAACCCACCGGGCCGTGGCGCCCCGAATCCGGGGCGCTGTCCGAAACCGGGCCGCCCGGTGGGCGCACCGGTCCCTGGAGCGCCGGTGAATGCGCCAGGTTGAGAGCGGGTGGGATGCTTGGGCCGCGGCCCGCCCAGGGATTGTCCGGGAGCGCTGGGGCCGCGCTGGAAGCCACCCTGGCCGGGAGCACCGGCGGGCCGGCGATCGAAAATCGGCCGGCCGCGCTGCACTCCAGTGCCGGCGGCGACAGCGGGGCTGGGGGCGGCGGCTGCGGGAACGATCGGAGCTTTGTAGACGGGGCGAGGCCCGGTCTGGGGCATCACCACTCGGCGTGGAGGTGCAGCGGGAGCGGCGGGCGGTTCGACCGGAGCTTCCTCGGCAACGGGTTGGGCCGGGGCGGGTGCGGCTTCAGCGGCCTGAATGGCAGGGACGGCCGTCCTGGCCGGGGGTTCGACATGAGGAGGAGCCGGGAGCCGGACTTCCGGCGCCGGGGCGGCCGCAGCCATGTCGATGGACGGCGGTGCCGGGGTAACGGGCGCGGGTACGGCTTCCGCGAGCGGAGCAGGAGGTGCGATGACCGCGGCGGGCGGCGGCGCTGGGACTGCGGGCGCGGCGGCGGAAGCAGAGACGGCGGGCGGAGCCGGGGCCTGCTGCTGCGGCGCGGCCGGCGGCTTGGCCGGGGCTTCCACAGGTCGCAAAACGGGCGCTGAGGCGGCGGCCGGCGGTTTCACGACCGTGACTCCCTGCGGGGGTACGACCGACACCGCGGGGCGCGCGACCGGCGCGGCGACGGCCGGAGCTTTCGCTACCACCGGGGCTGCCGGAGGCTTGGAAGCGATGGCCGGAGCCGAGGGAGGAGCGGAGACGATGGGGGGAGCCTGACGCACAGGCGGGACAATCTTCCGCGGCTCGGGACGCGGGGGAGCGGCGGGCGGAGGAGCGACCGCCACGACCGGCGCAGGCTTGGGAGCGGGCGGCTGCGGGGCGGGAGCGGGCGGCCTGGCCGGAGCATAGCTCCGGCGCGCTGCCATCTCGTCTTCCTGCTTTTTGGCCAGGATCGCTTTCAGCGCATCCCCCGGCTTGGAGATATGCGACAGGTCGATCTTTGGCTGTAAGGCCTGGTTTGCCCGCGACTGGGCGCTCGACGCGTGGCTCGCCGGCTTGGTGGTGTGCCCAAAATGGGTGCGCACCTGGTCGGCTTCATCCGCCTCCAGGGAACTGGAGTGCGTCTTTGTCTCGGTGATGCCGAGTTCCGGAAGAATGTCGAGAATCGCGCGCGGCTTCACTTCCAACTCGCGTGCGAGATCGTTAATTCGTACCTTGCTCATCCGCCTCTTTTCGGTCTGTGCTACCAAAAGCCCTAAGTGCTCATAGTCACCTCATGGCATTGGCCGCTGCTTTCAGGTTCATTATGACTTGCGTGGCGGTGGAAAGTGCGGCACCGGAAAGGAACCGCACTCACGTGCCCGCTCATTCCTTGGTGTCCTCGGCTTCGTCCGGCTCGGGAACACTCTCCACAGCCAGCTCTTCGGCCGTCATACTTTCGCTGTCCGCTTCGGCTTCGGCCTGCTCCTCGATGCCGGATGCGGATTCCAGTTCTTCTTCAGCCTCGGCTGCGCGTTCGCTCTCGGCTTCCTCGAGCGTCTCGGCGGCGTTCTCGAGCTCGGCATCCGCGGTTTCGGCGACCACATCCGCGGTTGCCACTTCCAGTTCGCCGGTCGGAACGTCTTCGGTGTCCGCTGCGGCGGATTCGGCGGCCCGGCCTTCGGATGGCTCTTCTTCCGCGACCGGTTCGACCGGTTCCTCGCCCTCTTCGAAGTGGCCGAAGTAGTGCCGCACGGCCACGCTGATGCGCTCCACCGTTTTTTCGCCGATGCCCGGAATCTCCTCGAGCTGTTCCGGAGTCATGTCGGCCAGCGCCTCGACGGTGGTGATGCCGGCGGCAACCAGCTTCTGAATCGTTGAATCGCCGAGCTCGGTTACCTGCTCGATGGGGGTGGTGGGCCCGCCGGACAGCGCCTGCATCTGCTGTTCGACTTCCTGACGCTTTTCTTCCTCGCTCTTGATGTCGATTTTCCAGCCCAGGAGCTTGGCGGCCAGGCGCACGTTCTGGCCCTTTTTGCCGATGGCCAGGGAGAGCTGCGTATCATCGACGATGACTTCGAGCTGCTTTTCGCCCAAGTCGGTAATCGAAACGCGGCTGACTTTGGCGGGCTGCAGGGCCTTCTCGGCGAAGGTGGTGATCTCCTCGCTGAACTCGATGATGTCGATCTTCTCGCCGCGGAGCTCGCGAATGATGGACTGTACGCGCATGCCTTTCATACCCACGCAGGCGCCTACCGGGTCGACGTCCTTGTCGCGGCTCATGACGGCGATCTTGGTGCGTTCGCCGGCTTCGCGAGCGATGGCGCGAATGACGACAGTGCTGTCGTAGATTTCCGGCACTTCAGACTGGAACAGGTTCTGTACCAGCTCCGGGGCAGCGCGGGAGACGATCACCTGCGGGCCTTTGGCGGCACGGTCGACCTTGAGCAGGACGACGCGCACGCGCTCGCCCACGCTGAACTGCTCCAGGCGGGACTGCTCGCGCTTGGGGCAGCGGGCTTCGGCCTTGCCGAGGTCGAAGATAACGTCCTGGCCTTCGATCCGTTTCACGGTGGCGTTGAGGACTTCCTTCTCGCGGTGCGCGTATTCCTGAAAGACCGTGTCGCGCTCGGCTTCGCGCACTTTCTGGAAAATGACCTGCTTGGCAAGCTGCGCGGCGATGCGTCCCAGCGGCGTGGTGTCGCGGTAAAGCCGGATCTCGCTGCCGATCTCGACTCCGGGGGCCATCTCCTGGGCCTCTTCCAGAGTGATCTGGTTCACGGGATCTTCAACTTCGTCCTCATCGGCGACCACGGTCTTGTAGATATAAGCGGTGATTTCGCCTGTTTCCTTGTTCAGCTCTCCGCGCATGTTTTCCTGGGTCTTGTAGTATTTGCGCGTAGCCAGGGCGATCGCCTCCTCGACGGCGCCGACGACGATCGAGGGCTCGATGCCCTTTTCCCGGCTCAAAAGCTCGATACTTTGATACAAAGCACTTGCCATACTTCTTGCTCTCTCGGATTTTGGTTTGGCCCGGGATTTGCGACCCGTGCGGTTCAATTCATTTAGGGCGGAAACCCGGCGGTCAGAGTGGCGGCAGGCCAACGTCCGACCAAACTTACGAATCCCTGTTCCCTGTTTTTCAGATTTCCGGGATCAGCTGCGCTTTTTCGATGTTGCCAAGCGCTATGTCAACGGTGCTGACGCCGGCTTTCCGGCTTTTGCTGTTTTGCCTGACCGCGCCCAAGTCCAGCGTGATGCCGGGTGCTCCAGGTTCCCCGGTGCTCGGAAGCTGGGAGTGAAAGTCGACGAGCCGGCCCTGCCAGTGGCGGTTATTGCGAACGGGCTCGAACGTCTGAACCCTGACCAGGCTGCCCATAAATCTTTGAAAATCCCCCGGCTTGGTCAGCTTTCGATCCAGGCCCGGCGAACTGGCTTCCAGGGTGTACTCGCCGCCCGGAACCAGGTCTTCCACGTCCAGCAGAACGCCCAAGTCGCGGCTAAATTCGGCGCAATCTTCATGTGTGATGCCCGAAAGCTGCTCGGGGCTTAACGCGCCCTCAACCAGCCGTTCCGGGAGGCCTTCGGCGCCGGCGGCGATCTGTGCTTTCAGCCGCTCCCGCGCCAGGGCATTCTTCTCCAGAAAAACCCGCAGCAGGCGTTCCTTGGACGAGCCGGCGAACTCCACGTCCACTACATCCAGATCGTGCGAGGCCGCCACGCGCTCCGCCGCTGCCCGAATTTCATCCAGCCTGACTGCCATCTCTTCCAAACGCCGCAAATCGTGCGGCTTACCACCGCTCGATTGGCGACATTCAGGCCGATTTCCGGGGCCAAAAGCCGTCGTCTGCTGCGGCGATTTTTCAGCGAGGAGTTTGCACCAAATAAAAAGTGGGCTTTGAGCCCACTCATCTCTCCGCCAGCCGTGTTCCCCTCAAAAATCTACATTTTGGGGATGTCCATAGTTCACGGCACCTCAGGCGGACAAACTCGTTCGCCTTACTAGAATACGGCCAAACACCGGGAAATATCAACGGGGTCGGGATGAGCTTTCTGAAGCTGAGACGTCCACTTCCCGATATGTCGCATCTAGGACACTCGAACCGTCATGGCCATCAGCCCGCCAACCCGGACACTCGCAAGCCTTCGGGACATCCTTGCACGGCTGGAACATGAGCGCCATGCCTATGATCTTGTGTCGTTTGCCCAATTGAAGCGTATTCTTCGCCGCCGCATGGTTGCCCTGGAGCTGGAAGTCCGCGGCAAGACCAGCAGCCAACGAACCGGCCGCCGCGCCGCATAGGAGCGATCCGCCTGCGCCTCGCGATCCACCTTAAGGACGAGATACACCTCGTCCAGACCCGACAAGCGCACTCTTTCGAGCAAACCAGGAACGTGCATCGTCACCCTCTTGGAATCCCACAGGCCTCTTCTCCGCGCTTTCAGCGATACCCACGGGGCGTGATGCGCGAGAGCCGGAACAAACTGGCGAAACTTCTCCTCCCGCAATCACGGCAGCGAACCGCACGGCGCATGCTGAGCCAGTACGTTACGTCCGGCCATCGAAATCTCGACAGCCGAATTCGTGCCGACCGGCAGACAGGACACCGCATTCGAGACCCGTCTGGTCTTAGGCTCGTGGTGCCGAGCCCGGAAACGTTCATAAGTTTTGTCCGCCGCGGGGTGGAAAAGGCCGAGGCATCGGATTATTCACCCACGGTGGCAGAAATGCAACTAGGGAAATTCCCAGGTCCCTCCGTGCGCTGCTCGGTGAAGTCTGCTACAGCTGCGACGCGATTTTGTTTGGCCGGGAGTTGAAGACTGCCGCGACCGCAGGCGAAACGACAAGCGTTTGGGTGAACTTCGCCACCGCACCCGCGGGGCCCGGCGCCGGAAGCGACCCTTCTGGACGACTCCATCGACGAAGGTGTATCTTCTTTGCGGAGCGTGACATGCGGCATCTCCAGATTCCCCTGCCGGTTTTTGACGGCCCGATTTCGATTTCCTTTTTGCCGGCGACCCCTTCTCGATAACCCTCCCTGCCATGTACTGAACCCAAGGAGAACCGTGTGAAAGGGCTGAACTTTGAATTGGGCGAGTCGATCGCGCTCCTGCGGGAAACCGTGCGCCGCTTCGCACTCAACGAAATCGCGCCCATCGCGGCCCAGGTGGACCGCGAAAACAGCTATCCGCGCGGTATATGGAGCAAGCTCGGGGATCTGGGGCTGCTGGGCATCACGGTGGACGAAGAATACGGCGGCTCGGATCTGGGCTATCTGGCACACGTCATCGCCATGGAGGAAATATCGCGCGCCTCGGCTTCGATCGGTTTGTCGTATGGAGCGCACTCGAATCTGTGCGTGAACCAGATCGCCAAGCAGGGCACACAGGCACAGAAGCGCAAGTACCTGCCCCAGTTGATCAGCGGCGAACATGTGGGTGCGCTGGCGATGTCGGAAACGGAGTCGGGGTCCGACGTGATCAGCATGCGCCTGCGGGCGGAGAAGCGCGAGGGGTTCTTCGTGCTCAACGGAAGCAAGATGTGGATCACCAACGGGCCGGAAGCGGACACGCTGATCGTCTACGCCAAGACCGACCCCGGCGCGGCCTCGCGGGGCATCACCGCATTCATCGTGGAAAAGGGGTTCGAGGGGTTCACCACGGCGCAAAAGCTGGACAAGCTGGGCATGCGAGGGTCGAATACCTGCGAGCTGGTTTTTCGAGACTGCCCGGTGCCCGAGGAAAATGTACTGGGGCGCGTGAATGGCGGCGCGCGGGTGTTGATGTCGGGGCTGGACTACGAGCGCCTGGTGCTGAGCGGCGGGCCTCTGGGCATCATGGCGGCGTGTCTGGACGTAGTGATCCCCTACGTTCACGAGCGCAAGCAATTCGGCAAGGCGATCGGCGAATTTCAGTTGATGCAGGGAAAGCTGGCCGATATGTATGTGGCGTTCCATGCCTGCCGCGCGTATGTCTATGCCGTGGCGCAGGCATGCGATCGCGGCGATCCGGTGCGCAAGGATGCGGCGGGCGCGATTCTGTATTCGGCGGAGAAGGCAACGTGGATGGCGGGGCAGGCGATCCAGGCGCTGGGCGGCAACGGCTATATCAACGATCATTCGACCGGGCGCCTGTGGCGCGATGCGAAGCTGTACGAAATCGGCGCGGGGACGTCGGAGATTCGCCGGATGTTGATTGGGCGGGAGTTGTTCAAGGAGACGTCGGATTAGGGAACAGGGACCAGGGAACGGGGATCAGGGTTGCTATGAGTATCCTCACATCGCAGGTTCAGACACGCACGGATGAGTTCCGGGCCAACGCGGAACGGCTGCGGGCGCTGGTGAGGGAACTGCGGGAGAAAACGGCATCTGCGGCGCTGGGCGGACCGGAAGCCGCGCGCAAGAAATACAAATCGCGAGACAAGCTGTATGTGCGCGAGCGTATTGACTTGCTGGTGGATGCGGGCGCGCCGTTTCTAGAATTGTCGCCGCTGGCCGCCAATGGCATGTATGGCGGCGACGTGGCCAGCGCCGGCATCGTCACCGGCATTGGCCCCATCAACGGCCAGGAATGCGTGATCGTCGCCAACGATGCCACGGTCAAGGGCGGCACCTATTTTCCGCTCACGGTGAAAAAGCATCTGCGCGCGCAGCAGATCGCGTTTGAAAATCGCCTGCCCTGCGTTTATCTCGTGGATTCGGGCGGGGCGTTTCTGCCCATGCAGGACGAGGTCTTCCCCGACCGCGACGACTTCGGCGCGATCTTCAACAACCAGGCCAATCTCTCCGCGGCGGGGATTCCGCAGATCGCCTGCGTGATGGGCTCATGCACCGCGGGCGGCGCCTATATCCCGGCGATGTCGGATGAATCGGTGATCGTGAAGGGACAGGGAACCATTTTTCTTGGCGGGCCGCCGCTGGTGAAGGCGGCCACCGGCGAGGAAGTGACCGCGGAAGAGCTGGGCGGGGCCGACGTGCACACGCGAATCTCGGGCGTGGCGGATTACCTGGCCGACGACGATGCTCACGCGCTGGCGCTGGTTCGGCACATCGTTGCCAATCTCAACCGGCCCACGCCGGCCGGGCCGCAGTCCGCGCCCGAAGAGCCGCTCTTCGATCCGGAAGAGATTTACGGCATCGTGCCCGCCGACCTGCGCAAGCCCTACGACGTGCGCGAAGTGATCGCACGCATGGTGGATGGAAGCCGCCTGGACGAATTCAAGCAGCGCTACGGGACGACGCTGGTTACCGGATTCGCGCACATCTCGGGATACGCGGTCGGAATTCTCGCCAACAACGGCATCCTGTTTTCCGAGTCGGCGCTCAAGGCCGCGCATTTTATCGAGATGTGCGCACAGCGCGGGATTCCGCTGGTGTTTTTGCAGAACATCACCGGCTTTATGGTGGGACGCAAGTATGAGAACGGCGGCATTGCCAAGGACGGCGCGAAGATGGTGATGGCGGTGGCGTGCGCGCGCGTTCCCAAGTTTACGGTGCTGATTGGCGGCAGCTTCGGAGCGGGCAATTACGGCATGTGCGGCCGCGCGTATGGGCCGCGTTTTTTATGGACGTGGCCCAACTCGCGTATCTCGGTCATGGGCGGAGAGCAGGCCGCCAACGTGCTGGCCCGCGTGCGCCGTGACGCACTGGAAGGACGCGGGAAGTCGTGGAGCGTCGAGGAAGAAGAGGAATTCAAGACGCCGATCCGCAATCAGTATGAGGAGCAGGGCAATCCGTACTACGCGACTGCGCGGTTGTGGGATGACGGCATTGTGGACCCGCTGGATACGCGGCGCATTCTGGCCCTGGGCCTGGCGGCGGCGCAGAATGCGGCGCCCGAGCCGACGCGTTTTGGCGTGTTCCGCATGTGAGAATGCAAGTGATGCCTGAGCCCACCCTTGAAATCGAGAGCGCCGGCGACGTGGCCTGGGTCTGGATGAACCGGCCCGCCGTGCACAACGCGCTGAATGAAGCCATGATCGACGAACTGGCCGAGACGTTTCTCGACCTGGGCGAAGATCCGAAGGTGCGCGCGATCGTGCTTGCGGGGCGGGGCAAAAGCTTTTCCGCAGGCGGCGATATCGAGTACATGAAGCGCCAGGGCGCTGCGGCGCGCGAAACCAACCTGGCTACCGCGCGGGGGTTGGCGGAGATGTTTCATATCATCGCCGGATGCCCCAGGGTCACGATCGCGCGCGTGAACGGGGCCGCGATGGGAGGAGGTCTGGGCCTGGTGGCGGCATGCGACATAGCGGTCGCATCGAGTACGGCGGTGTTTGCCGTGTCAGAGGTTCGCCTGGGGTTGATACCTTCGACCATCGCGCCATACGTAGTGCGCGCCATCGGCCCGCGCCAGGCCAGCCGGCTGTTTGTCACCGGCGAGCGGATCGATGCGGCGCATGCCGAACGCATCGGGCTGGTGCATGAAATCGCGGAGCCCGATCAACTGGATGCATGCCTGCAATCGATTGTCGGTAACCTTCTTTCCGGAGCGCCCGGGGCGCAGAGCGATGCCAAGAGGATGATCGACGCGGTGGTGGATCAGCCGATCACGCGCGAACTGATGGAACTGACCGCGGTGGCCATTGCGGACCGACGGTCGAATCCGGAGGCGGTGGAAGGACTGAGCGCTTTTCTCGAAAAGCGCAAGCCGGACTGGGTGCCGTCAAAATGACGCCGGCGATGTTTGAAAAAATTCTGATTGCGAACCGCGGCGAAATTGCCTGCCGCGTCATGGCGACGTGCAGGCGCATGGGGATCCGGACCGTGGCCGTGTACTCGGACGCCGACGCGCACAGCCGGCACGTGCGGCTCGCGGATGAGGCGGTGCGGATCGGTCCGCCACCGGCGCGGGAAAGCTATCTCGTCATCGATCACATCGTCGAAGCGGCCAGGGATTCGGGAGCGCAGGCCATCCATCCCGGCTACGGATTCCTGTCGGAAAACGCCGCATTCGGCGAGGCCTGCGCGCGATCCGGGATCGTCTTTATCGGGCCTCCGCCGGCGGCGATTCGCGTGATGGGCTCGAAAGCCGCCGCCAAGGAATTGATGCGCAAAGCGGGAGTGCCGCTGACGCCGGGATACGAAGGATCCAACCAGGATCCGGAATTCCTCGAACGGCAGGCGGAGACGATCGGCTACCCGGTGATGATCAAGGCCAACGCCGGCGGCGGCGGCAAAGGCATGCGCTCGGTGGATGCGCGCGCCGAGTTCCAGGCGGCGCTTGCGTCATGCAAGCGGGAAGCCGCGGCGGCGTTCGGCGATGATTCGGTGCTTTTGGAGAAATGCGTTGTCGCGCCACGCCACGTGGAAGTGCAGGTCTTCGGAGACACCCACGGCAACGTGGTCAGCATCTTCGAGCGCGACTGCTCGGTGCAGCGGCGGCATCAGAAGGTGATGGAGGAAGCGCCGGCGCCCCTGATCACCGATGCGCAACGCGAGGCGTTCGGCAAGGCCGCGCGGGAAGCGGCGCGCGCGGTGGGCTATCAGAGCGCGGGGACGGTGGAATTCCTGCTGGATGGAGACGGCAGCTTCTACTTCATGGAAATGAACACCCGGCTGCAGGTGGAGCATCCGGTAACGGAACTGGTCACCGGGCTCGATCTGGTGGAATGGCAGTTGCGCGTCGCTGCCGGGGAGCCTCTGCCCCTTACGCAGGAAGAACTGAAGATACGGGGCCATGCCATTGAGGCGCGGATCTACGCCGAAGATCCGAACAACAACTTTCTTCCGTCGATCGGAAAACTGGTGCATGTGAACATGCCGGCGCAGTCGGAACATGTGCGCATCGATACCGGCGTCGAGCAGGGCGATGCCATTACGCCGTTTTATGACCCGATGATCGCCAAGCTGATCGTCTGGGACCAGACGCGCGACCTGGCGGTGCGCCGGCTGGGCGCCGCGCTCTCAGAGTTCCAGATCGTGGGCGTTGCCAATAACGTTGATTTCCTGCATCGCCTTGTCTCCAGCCGCTCCTTTGTCGACGCAAAGCTCGATACCGGCCTCATCGAACGCGAGAAGAACCGGGTTTTTCCCAAGTGTGCCGAGTGTTCCGACACGGCGCTGGTTTTCGCCGTTCTTAAAGTGATTCGCGGTGAAGCGGCGGGTTCCGTGGGCCGCGCATCTCCATGGACCGGGCGCGACGGATGGCGTCTGAATGGAAGATACCGGCGGCGCCTTGACTTCAGCCAGCCCGATCGTGAATTGAGCGCAACCGTCGAGTTCGACGCGAACGAATATCGCATCACCATCGGCGAAGTAACTTATCGCGTCAGCGCGGAACTCCACGAGCAGGGAAGAATCGATGCGGTCATCGATCAGCGACGGGTTTCCGCGAAGGTGATTGAGGATCGCAAGCGACTGCATGTATTTTCCGGCGGGCAAACGTGCGTGTTCGCCTACCTCGATCCGCTTGCCGTCGCCGCCGAGGGACACAGCGCGGAGAGCAGCCTGCGCGCGCCCATGCCGGGGCGCGTGATCGCCCAATCGGTCCAGCCGGGAGAGCGCGTGGAGAAAGGCGCGCCGCTGATGGTTCTGGAAGCCATGAAGATGGAGTGCACCGTCCATGCGCCGGCGGCCGGGAAGGTCGGCGCATTTCACTTTGCGGTGGGCGACCAGGTGACCGAAGGCGTTGAGTTACTTCAGTTCGAACGCGCGGAGACGCCGGCCAAAGAGGGTTGATCATGGGGATTCCGCAAAAGGCGCGCATCGTCGAAGTCGGCCCCCGCGACGGGCTTCAGAACGAGAAGCAGACGGTTCCCACCGAAACGAAGATCGAGTTTATCCGGCGACTGGCCGATGCCGGCCTGACGACCATCGAAGCCACGGCATTCGTCTCGCCCAGGTGGGTTCCGCAGATGGCCGATCATGCCGAGGTGCTGCGCGCACTGAAGCAAGGCCAGGGAATCACCTACCCGGTGCTGATACCGAACCTGCGGGGATTTGAAGAAGCGGTTGCGGCGGGTGCTACCGAGGTTGCGGTGTTCGCGGCGGCTTCGGAAACCTTCTCGCAACGCAACATCAACTGCAGCATCGCCGAAAGCCTGGAGCGCTTCGAGCCCATTTTCGCCGCGGCGCGCGCGGAGAACGTTGCGGTGCGCGGCTACGTTTCGTGCGTGCTGGGGTGTCCGTATGAGGGCGAGGTAAAGGCGGCGAAGGTGGCCGAGGTTGCGGCGGCTCTTTTCGAGCGCGGCTGTTACGAGATCTCGCTGGGCGATACGATCGGCGTGGGCACACCCAATCGGACCAGCGCGCTGATCGAGACCGTGAGTGAGCGCATTCCGAGAGAGAAGCTCGCCGGTCATTTTCATGATACTTACGGGCAGGCGCTCGCCAATATCTACGCCGCAATGCTCGAGGGCGTAAGTGTGTTCGATGCGTCGGTCAGCGGCCTGGGAGGGTGCCCTTATGCGCCGGGCGCCGCTGGGAACGTGGCGACGGAAGACCTGCTATACATGCTGAACGGTATGGGTGTTGAGACGGGAGTCGATCTCGATCGCCTGATCGGCGCGGGAGCGTTTATCTGCGAGAGGCTTGGCCGGACGACCCAATCGCGGGTAGCAAAAGCACGACAAAACGGGAATTAGCGCATCCCACCCGGAGCAAAGCCGGGGGGGCACCCGCACCCACGTACCGAGTTCATTTTGTTCCATTCGCGGCTCAGGGCACCCCGCTAATCGGTGATACGCGCTTCTGTTTTGGACTGGACTTCGTCGCGGGTTACGCCGGGCGCCAGTTCGACCAGCTTGAATCCATCGGCGGTCACATCGAGCACGCAGAGATCGGTGATGATGCGGTTCACCACGCCGGCGCCGGTGAGGGGCAGGTTGCAGGCGTGGAGAATCTTTGGCCGGCCGTCTTTCGATGTATGCTCCATCAGCACGACCACGCGCTGTACGCCGGCCACCAGGTCCATGGCGCCGCCCATGCCCTTGATCATCTTGCCGGGAATCATCCAATTGGCCAGGTCGCCGTGCTCGGAGACCTGCATCGCGCCGAGGATCGCCAGGTTGATGTGCCCGCCGCGAATCATGGCAAACGACTCCGCGCTGGAGAAAAAACTTGCTCCAGGGAGCGCGGTGACTGTCTGCTTGCCCGCGTTGACCAGATCGGCGTCGACCTCCGCTTCGGTGGGAAACGGGCCGATGCCCAGCAGCCCGTTCTCTGACTGGAGCGTGACATGCACGTCGGGAGGTACGTAGTTGGCGACGAGCGTGGGCATGCCGATGCCCAGGTTAACGTAGAACCCGTCTTTTAGCTCCAGCGCGGCGCGCTGGGCCATCTGTTCGCGTGTCCAAGCCATGGCTGTTCAAGCCTTCCTGATGGTCCGCTGTTCGATGCGCTTTTCCGGATGGGGATTGTGCACGATGCGCTGCACATAAATTCCGGGCGTGTGGACCTGGTCCGGGTCGAGTTCGCCTACCGGAACCAGGTGCTCCACCTCGACCACGGTGATCCGACCGCAGGCCGCCGCCATGGGATTGAAGTTCCGCGCCGTCATTCGGTAGATCAGATTCCCGCTGGTGTCGCCCTTCCAAGCCTTCACCAGCGACAGATCGGCGCGAATTCCCTGCTCGAGGATGTAGGTCTTGCCATCGAAGACGCGATGCTCTTTGCCCTCAGCGATGGTCGTGCCCACGCCGGTGCGCGTGAAGAAGCCGGGAATGCCGGCGCCGCCTGCGCGCATCCGTTCCGCCAGCGTTCCCTGCGGGCAAAACTCGATCTCCAGCACGCCGGAGAGGAATTGGCGTTCGAATTCGCGGTTCTCGCCGACGTAGCTGGAAATCATCTTACGAATCTGGCGGGTCTCGAGGAGCAGGCCCAGCCCCCATCCATCTACGCCGGCGTTGTTGCTGGCGACCGTCAGATTCTTCTTGCCTGTGTCTCGCAAAGCCACAACCAGGGTTTCGGGAACGCCGCAAAGTCCGAAGCCGCCCACGGCGATGGTCATTCCGTCTTCGACGATGCCGTCGAGCGCGACCTGGGCGTTGGGGAAAACTTTGGAAATGGACATGCGATGAGGAGACCTTCAGCCAATGAGGATTGAGCGCCGCTGCGCCCGCTCAGTAGTATGCGAGGCGGGCCCGTGGGTGTGCAACATCCGCGGGGCAGCCAGGCCGGGAATCCCTTCGAACGGGTCTTTGTTCGCGGGGTCGGAGATCTCGCTTCTGAGACCGGCAAAAAGGGCGACCTGCTAGAACTGAATCCGGACCATGTGTGGCCGCTATTATCGCCGTTCCGACAAACAGAAGATCGCAGAGGTCTTCCGGACGGGTGTGCCGACCACGTTTGAAATCCTGCCTTCGTACAACGTGGCGCCGCAGACGTTTCAGCCCGTGGTCGCCTTCAACAAAAAATCGCTGGAACGCGAATTGTTGCAGATGCGCTGGGGCCTTGTGCCCTACTGGGCGAGCGACCCCAAGGTCGGTTACAGCACCATCAACGCGAAAGCCGAAACGCTGACCACGAGCCCGGTGTTCCGCGAGGCCATCAAGCGGCGGCGGTGCCTGGTCCCGGCCGATGGCTTTTACGAATGGCAGCCGATCGACCGCAAGAACAAGCAGCCCTTCGCCTTTGCGCTGAAGGACGGATCCTTGTTTGCGCTGGCCGGCCTTTTTGACGTGTGGAAGGACAAGCAGACCGGCCAGGCGCTATTTTCCTACTCGGTGATCACCACCGATCCCAACGAGCTGTTGGAACCGTTCCACAACCGCATGCCGGTGATTGTGAAGCCCGCCGATTACGAGCGCTGGCTCGCGCCCGCGGAGCCGCATCATTTGCCCGTCGATCTGCTGCGCCCATACCCCGACGAGTTGATGACCGCGTGGAGGATCAGCACCGCGGTCGGAAACGTGAAGAATGACGACCCGAACCTGATCACCCCTGTTCCGGATGAGTCGCAGCCCGGGCTCTTTGCGGATGATCCGAAAGGCCCGTGAAAGGGAATGAAAGCTCCCTCAGGGGCTGGAAGCCCTCCTTCATTTTGCGGCCCTGCGGCACGACTCAATCCACCCCAGCGAGGAAGACTTGTCGCCGGGGACCCGCCAAGTGGTACCCGGTTGTGCTGCCCCTGAAGCCGTTCGTGAGCTACCAGTTATACTGCGAACAGGCCCCTCCGACGGGGCCTTCATTTCGTTTTTTCCGCGGAGTTCGGATTGGAACGCAAGCTTTATACGGCGCGTCTTGAACGCAAGATTTGCATCTCTGATATCGCCCAGTGTTACCACTTCAACTTTGTCGTGGATGAGCTGGAGAATTTTCCCTTCGTGGCGGGACAATTCGTCTCGACGGTGGCTCCTGATTCGCGGGGGAAACAGCAGACGCGGGCTTATTCCATTGCCTCCGCCGCCAGTGGAAATCGCTTCGACCTGTGCGTGAACCGGGTCGAGGGAGGTTTCTTCTCGAATCACCTGGCCGATCTGACGGATTTGCCGCCGGGCGGCACGGTCAAGTTCCACGGGCCCCACGGCCACTTCGTTCTCAGCCAGCCGGTGGTTGACTCGATTTTTATCTCCACGGGAACGGGGATTGCTCCCATGCGCGCGTATGCGCAGTGGCTCTTTCCCGAGGACGGCACCGATCGCAGCGAAGGGCGCGACATCTGGATGGTCTACGGCACGCGTTATGAAAGCGAGCTGTACTACCGCGACGAATTCGAAGCGCTGGCGGCGCGCAAGCCGAATTTTCACTACATTCCCACGCTCAGCCGCGCGGACGACCACTGGAAGGGGCTGCGGGGGTATGTCCAGGAGCATGTGGCGCGGATCGTGGAAAAACGTGCCTGCCGGCTTGGTGTCAGCCTTCCCCTGGCGCCAGTTGACCCGGCCGTTCCGCCGGCCGATCTCAGGTTCGACATTTACTCCTACATCTGCGGCCTGAACAACATGGTGGCCGGCGTGCGCGAGAAGCTCGCCAATTATGGCTGGCACAAGAAGCAGATCGTCTTCGAGCGCTACGACTAAAGCGATGATGGAGATCCGGCGTCCGACATCGACGATGGCGCTGGTCGCCATTCTCGCCATCTATGCATCGGCGCGGGGCGTGGAAGTCGCGACCGGATTCCCTCAAACCAGCATCGTCGCGTTCGAGGTTCTGTCCGCAATGGCCTTCGCTTTGGTCGACGGCGCGCGGCATTACGGGTGGCGCGGAATTCTGGTGTTCGCAGCAATCTGCGCGGTCATCGGCAATGTTGTTGAGAACATCGGCGTCGCCACGGGAGTTCCTTTTGGCCGCTACGAGTTTCTCGAATTGATGGGGCCGAGGCTGTTCCACGTCCCGGTGCTTCTGGGGCCTGCATATATCGGCATGGCCTACGTTTCGTGGATGCTGGCGCGCCTGATCGTGGGAAGCACGAGTACGCCGGTTGTGGCACTGCCTGTGGCGAGCGCGATCATGGTGACCTGGGACTGGGCGCAGGATCCGGTGTGGGCCACTTTGCTGCACGCCTGGAAATGGCGGGATGGCGGGCCCTGGTTCGGCGTTCCGCTCTCGAACTACTTCGGGTGGTTTCTGACGGTCACTCTCATCTACATTGCGTTTTCGATCTATCTGCGCAAATGGCCGGCTGGCGACGCCGGGCGCGGCCGTGCCGCTCTGTGGCCTCCGATCGCGTTTTATGCATTGTGCGCGGGGGGAAATGCCATGCAGGTATTCACGCGGCTGCCGCAGCAGGCTGCGGTCGACGCCAGCGGAAGAACGTGGCTGGTTGCGGATATCCTGGCAGCTTCGGCCTTGGTTTCGGTGTTTGCGATGGGCGGATTTGCGATAGCGGGGGCGTGGAGATTGTTGAGTTCTAATGCAGATCCTTCGCTGCGCTCAGGATGACAGGCGCATGATGGCGGATGGATGAGCTAACTAGAGATTGAACAGCTCTCGCAGGCGGCGGGTCTGGGAACGGCTTACGGGGATTTCGGTCTGCTGCTTGTCGTTCATGCGGAGCTGGTAGGTGGACTTGAACCACGGGACCACTTCACGGATGTGGTTGATGTTCACCACGAATCCGCGGTGGGCGCGCCAGAAGACAGCCGGATCCAGTTGCTCGAATAGTTCTTCGAGGGTGCGGCACTTCGATTGGCCTTCGAACGTTTGGGTGACGACGCGGATGATGCCGTCATCGATGGCCGCAAAGCAGATCTCTGCCTGGTCAACCAGAAGCAGGCGGCTCTGGGCCTGGACGATGAGCTTGGCCGGAGGATGCGCGCGCGCGGTTCCATGGTTGAGCAAGCGGAGCAGCGCATCGATTTGCGTTTCACCGCCGCCCGACATGCGCGATTTGGCCCGCTCCACAGCCTGCTCGACCCGTGTCCGATCGAAGGGCTTCAGGAGGTAGTCTACGGCATTTACATCGAAGGCGCGCACGGCGTACTGGTCGTAGGCGGTGGCGAAGATGATCTGCGGAAGGGATTCCTTTTCCCCTGGATGGGCGCGCGCCATGGCCTCGCTGCGCTCCCTGAGCCGATTGAGGACGGCAAACCCGTCCAGTCCGGGCATTTTTTCATCTGCACCGCCAACGCGCTGGTAGCCGGCCCTCCGGAAAACAACGGCACTGGCATTCGGCACAGGGTTGGAATACACGAAGTAGTTTTGGCATTCCTCAACTCCGTCCGTAACAAAGTTCGCCGTCCATCGCTGCGGGTCCAGATAGTCCAGGTACCAATCCCCGAATCCATTCTTCTGATCGTCCTCAGTTACACGCCACGATCGGCAGTACGCAAGCATGACCGTTGGATCAGCGCCGAGAGTTGTCACCAAAGTCTCTAGGAGTTGCCTGTCGGCGTAATCGTCCGACTCCGCGATCCAGACATACTCGCCACGCGCTAGACTCACACCCTTATTCCATTGCTTGAAAGAACTGCCCGAATTCACCTCATTGAATTCGACCCTCACCCGCGGATCACTCGCATACCGGCATAGGATCGATCGGCTATCGTCGGTGGAACAATCATCCAGCAGGATCAGCTCGAAATTTTGAAAGCTTTGCCCAAAGATGCTCTCGATGCGCTTCGGCAGGAACCGGGCGTGGTTGTAGTTCGGAACAATTACGCTCACCGTTGGCGTCGTGTTAACCATTCGATGACAACAACGTGTACCCTAGAACAGGTGACGTACGGTAGATGGAGACCCATGCATTTTCTGCATGAGGCGCTCTTTCAGCAATCTGCGCAGATTATGCAGAGTCCATCTCAGGGATTCCTCCTGCCGCAACCTCGTGCTCAGTTCAAGACAAGCGTTCCTATAGAGGGCACCATGCTTTCTTGCGACAAAATCGCCAATCTGTCCTTCAAACCCTCTCGTTCGAGTAATCATAGATTCTTCCTACCGATGCTTAAGCAGATCGAGGGCTCCCGCGCGGTGGCCGAGGCGGTGGCCATGTGCCGCCCCGAGGTGATCTGCGCCTACCCGATCACCCCGCAGACCCACATCGTCGAGGCGCTGTCCGCCATGGTGAAGAAGGGCGACCTCGCCGCCGAGTTCCTCAACGTGGAGTCCGAGTTCGCCGCCCTGTCCGTCGCCATCGGGGCGTCCGCGACCGGGGCCCGCGCCTACACCGCGACCGCCAGCCAGGGGCTGCTCTACATGAGCGAGGCGGTCTACAACGCGGCCGGGCTGGGCCTGCCGATCGTGATGACGGTCGCCAACCGCGCGATCGGCGCGCCGATCAACATCTGGAACGACCACAGCGACGCGATGTCCCAGCGCGACGCGGGCTGGCTCCAGCTCTACGCCGAGTCCAACCAGGAAGCGCTGGACCTGCACGTCCAGGCGTTCAGGATCGCCGAACGCCTGTCGGTCCCCGTCATGGTCTGCATGGACGGCTTCCTGCTCACCCACGCCAGCGAGCGGGTGGACATCCCGGACCCGGACCAGGTGGACGCGTTCCTGCCGCGGTACGATCCGCGCCAGGTGCTCGACCCGGACGAGCCGGTCTCGATCGGCGCCATGGTCGGCCCCGAGGCGTTCACCGAGGTCCGCTACCTGGCCCACGAGCGCATGCAGCAGGCGCTGCAGGTCATCCCCGCGGTCGCGGCCGAGTTCGGCACCCAGTTCGGCCGGGACTCCGGCGGGCTGGTCCGCCCGTACCTGACCGAAGACGCCGAGATCGTCGTGGTCGCGCTCGGCTCGGTGCTCGGCACGGTCAAGGACGTGGTGGACGAGTTGCGCGCCGACGGCCTGCGGGTCGGCGTGCTCGGCATCACCTCCTTCCGGCCGTTCCCCG
>CAVPNO010000035.1:0-13693 GCA_963706455.1 uncultured Acidobacteriota bacterium
TACGGAAAAGGAGCCACACAGTCTCACAGTCCTTTCCGCATCGAAAGGCCCGAAAATCGACCACAAATCATTCGCAAAACATTGATCCAAATCGCTCCCCGGACGACCTTCGCTAACCCCTAACCCCTAACCCCTGTTCCCTCGCTCCCTGTTCCCTCATCGAAGAAATTCCGCCACCTTCGGCCCAATCAGGTCGGCACACTGCACCGGCGCCAGGTGCCCGCAGTTCGGAATCACGTCCAGTTGCGACTGCGGAACCATCCGTTGCATGGTGGCAGCCTGGTCAACGGGGGTAATGTGGTCCAGCTCTCCCCACACGATGAGCACCGGCATCCTGAGTTGGGGCAACAGCTTGTCGGTGGCGTCGCGACCCGTCAGCATCGACTTGAGCGCCCGGTGGATGACCCACGCCCGCTCCCGCGAAACTCGAAGGATGTCCGCCGCGACGAAACTCGGGACGGCCGGCGGATGGGGCATCAGCAGGACATCCAGCTGATCCAGTTCCATGGCGGAAACGGGCGTAAACAGCTCCGTGTTCCAGGCCGGCGCAACATTCAGGCCGGCGCTGTCAAACAGCACCAGTCGCGTGATTCTTTCAGGGTGGCTGGCCGCCAGATACTGCGCGATCCAGCCGCCCATGGACCACCCGCCGAGTTCCACCTGTTTCAGGTCCAGCGCATCCATAAAGCCCGCCACGGCTTGGGCCTCGTCGGGAATGGAGTAGGAGAAATCGGCCGGCCGGTCGCTCCGCCCGTAGCCGGGCAGGTCGGGCATGTAGACGCGAAACCCGGCATGCACCAGGTAGGGCGCCAGGTTGCGCCAGTCTTCGCAACGGCCTCCGAGTCCATGCACCAGGACAACGGGCCGGCCCGTTTCCGGCCCCGTCACGTAATAGTGGAGGCGATGGCCCGCCACCGTAACGTACCGGCTCCGGGCGCCGCCCAGTCTCATCTGCACCGCGGTCAAGGCGTTGAAATAGCTCAGCGGCCGCTCCCAGAACCCGGCCGCCACGCTCACGATCACGGCAATTCCGATCACCACGGCCAGCGTGAGCTTGCGCTTGGGGGTCACAACGATTCTCCTGTTCTCCCTTCAATGCTCCGGGCCCGCTGCCATGCCGCCTCGATCACCCGTGTCGTAATGGGATCGATGCGCAAAGCACTGGCCAGGGTCCCCGGCGACGGGTCTTTGTCGACGGGGTGGGTGTGGCTATTCCACTCCGCTCGTTCCACCCAGCGCGCGGCCGCCGCATCGGACCCTGGCAGGAGCACGCCACCGTCCCAACGGCACAGATAATCGGCGATCACGTAGTGGTAGCGCACCCGCTCTCCTTCGCGATGGATTCGGTCCAGCAGTTCAACCAGTTCGATCGGTTCCACGGACAGCCCGGTCTCTTCGCGCACTTCGCGGATCACCGCTTCGCGAAGCGTCTCGCCCACGTCAATCAGGCCGCCGGGAATGGTCCAGTGGCCCTTCAAAGGTTCCGTTCCGCGCTGCACCAGCAAAATCCGCTTCTCATGAACGACAATGCCGCCCACACCCACCAGCGGCGACATTGGAAACTCTCGTTGCGGCATGAATCTACGATATCCGGCCAGCCGCCAGAATAACGGCTGCCCGTTTCCGATTGACTCGATTTCCGGGATCATATATCTCGCGCTAAATCCCGAGATCCGGTTCCGCACGATAATCGCTTCCCCGCGCTGAGACGGCGTCTGCATCCTTCCCCGGCATCTATCATCAATCCATACAGGGGAGACGATGGCGGAGTTTGTACTGCGAATTGAGGGAATGCATTGCGGAGCGTGCCTCCGGCGCGTCAGCCAGGCTCTGGCAACTGAAGGCCTGGACGTAAAAGAAGTTCGGCTGGGAGCGGCGCGTATCGACTCGCACCAGGATCCGCCACCGGTGGATCGCGCCTTGGCCGTCATTCTGAAGGCCGGGTATCGCGCCCACCTGGATTCGACACCGGCTCATGCGGAGTGATCCAGTGGCCCAGCCCGCCACCGAGTCCGTAACCCTGCCCGTGCTGGGCATGACCTGCGCCGCTTGCCAGCATCACGTGGAAGAGGCGCTGCGCTCTACCGAAGGCGTCGAATCGGCGCGCGTCGATCTGATGGCCCACCGCGCCAGCGTGGTATTCGATCCCTCCCGCGCCCGTCCCGAAGCGCTGGTCGCCGCCATTCGCGGCGCCGGCTACGACGCCGTGCTTCCCCGTCCTGATGTGGGTTCCGCGCAGCCCGGCGAGTCGCAGAGTGCTCAACGCACAGCGTGGATCAAGGCAATCACGATGCTCGTGGCCGGCGCCATCGTCATGGTTCTGGCCATGCCCCTCGGCGGAGAGATGGGCTCGATTGATCACGCGCTGATGCAGGTTCTGCCTTGGCTGTACGCCGCGCCGCCGGATCTGCTGCGCTGGACGCTGCTGGCCATGACCAGCGGCCTGATGGTCTGGGCGGGCGGCAGCATCTTCGCCAATGCAGCCCGTGGCCTGCGCCACGGCACAACCAATATGAATACACTGGTCGCCCTGGGAACCAGCGCGGCCTTTCTCTACTCCGCCTTTGCAACCATCCGGCCGGCGGCCAACCGCCAGGTGTATTTCGACGCTGTCCTGCTGATTCTGGGCTTTCTGCTTCTCGGCAAGGCGCTCGAGAGCCGCGCCAAACGCCGCGCCCTGGCGGCTCTCGATTCGCTCAGCCGCCTGCGCCCGGTGAGTGCACGGCGCATTGTGGACGGCGTGGAAACCGTAGTGCCCTTGGAGGAGATCCGTCCCGGCGATCACGTCCTGATTCTGCCCGGCGAGCGCGTCCCCGTGGATGCCACCATCCTCGAAGGCCGCACCAGCGCGGACGAATCCATGCTGACCGGCGAGTCAACTCCGCTGGCTCGCGAGCCCGGCGAGCGCGTCCTTGCCGGGTCACTGAATTATGACGGCGCGGTGGTGTGCCGCGCTGAATCTCTGGGCGAAGCCACCGTGCTGGCGCAGATTACGCGCATGGTGGAGCAGGCCCAATCGTCGCGCGCGCCCATGGAGCGGCTGGCCGACCGCGCCAGCGTGATCTTTGTCCCTGTCGTCCTCGGGCTTGCATTCATTACGTTCCTCGCCTGGGCGCTGGCCACTCGGTCCCTGCAACTGGCGCTGGCCAACACCGTTGCTGTCCTCGTCATTGCCTGTCCCTGCGCCATGGGCCTGGCTGTCCCGGCGGCGCTTACCGTGGCCGTTGGACGCGGCGCCCAACTTGGCGTGCTGTTCAAGGGCGGAGAGGCGCTGGAGCGCCTTTCGCATCTCGACGTCATACTCCTCGACAAGACCGGGACGCTCACCGTGGGCCGGCCAGTGCTGGAAGCGTTGCATAGTGTCTCAGGGCTCGCCGAAGACGACCTGCTGCGTTGGGCGGCGGCCGCCGAGGAGCGCTCCAACCATCCCCTCGCACACGCCGTGGTCGAGTACGCCCGTGGGCGCGGCCTGAACTGGCCCGCACCGGCCGATGTCCAGATCGTGCCCGGACGCGGCCTCACCGCTACCGTGGATGGGCACGACTGCCTGCTTGGCAACCAGGCTCTTCTGGCGGAGATGTTGATTCCTCTCCCCGCAGGTGTCGCTTCTTCAGCGGACGGGGTCACGCGCCTCTGGATGGCCGTCGACGGAACGGTGGCAGGGTATTTCGATGCCCGCGATGCACTGCGGCCGGATGCGGCGGAAGCTGTGGCCGCGCTGAAAGGTAGAACCCCAGGTCTTCGCGTCGTGATGCTCACCGGCGATTCGCCGGCCGCAGCCCGGCCGATCGGCCGCCAGGCCGGAATCACCGAAATAGAAGCCGGCCTTGACCCCGCCGGCAAGCTGGCGCGGATTCGTGCCCTGCAGCAGGATGGGCTACGGGTGGCAATGGTGGGCGACGGCATCAACGATGCTGGCGCGCTGGCGCAGGCCGATGCCGGAATCGCCATGGGAACCGGCGCCGACCTTGCCCAGGAAGCAGGCGACGTTTTACTGCTGCGAGCCCAGCCCTCGGCTATTCCCGCCGCCCTCGACCTGGCGCACGCCACCCTGCGCGTGATGCGGCAAAATCTTGCCTGGGCCGCGGTCTACAACCTGCTCGGCATCCCGCTCGCCGCCGGGCTGCTGTATCCCGCCTTCCACATTCTGCTCAGTCCATGGATCGCCGCGGCGGCCATGGCCTTCAGTTCGGTCAGCGTATTGGCCAACAGCCTCCGCCTGCGCCGCTGGCAGCCCCATTCGCTCGTCCCCTTTGGCAAGCTAGACTAGTCACAGGACTCCTTGGCGTGCGCATCCTCACCCGCTACATCCTCGGCGAGATCCTCTCCCACGCGTTGATCGGATGCGCGCTGTTCACCTTTCTCCTGTTTATTCCCCGCCTGCCGCAGATCCTGGAGATGGTGGTGCGCAACAGCTCCACGCTCACCAACGTGCTGCAGATCTTCCTGTTCACCATGCCCAACCTGTTCTGGGTCACCATCCCGATGTCGGTGCTGGTGGGCATACTCCTCGGACTGAGCCGCCTGTCCGCCGACAGCGAAGTCGTGGCCATGCGCGCCTCGGGATTGGGAGTCACATATTTCGTGCGGGTCGCGTCGATCGTCGCCATAGGCGGCGCGCTCCTGGGTCTGGGAAATTCTCTCTACGTCGCTCCCCGCGCCAACCACGCGATCCTCGAAATGCAGCAGTCGCTGGCGGTCTCGCAAGCGTCCTACCAGATTCAGCCGCGGGTGTTTTACGAGGACTTCCGCAACTACGTCCTCTATGTCCAGGACGTACGCGGAGGAACGGGCGCGGCCAACTGGCGCCAGGTGTTCATGGCCGACGTCAGCGATCCGGCTTCGCCGCGGGTCACCACCGCCGCTTCCGCCACCGTTGCCAACGATTCCACTTCCGAACTGCTGATGCGTCTGCATGACGGGGCGCAGCACACGGTCGATTCCTCCCAGCAGTACACCATCTCCACCTTCACCAGCACCGATCTGCCTCTATCACTGACCCCCCAGAGCGATATCCGCCTGGGGCGCATGGATACGGCAGTCTACGCCGTACCGACCCGGCTGCTGCTCGAGCGCCTCCATGGTCCGGAAGGCAGGCGCTTTCTCATCGAATTGAACAGCCGGTTTTCGTATCCTGTCGCCTGCCTGGTGTTGATGCTCATCGGCGTGCCGCTCGGGGTCATGTCGCGCCGCGGAGGCAAGAGCTCGGGGTTTGTGTTCACGCTGCTGCTGGTCATCCTCTATTACATCCTTTCGTACACCGGGGTCTCCCTCGCGCGGCAAAACAAGATGCCCGTCGTGCTGGCGGTCTGGCTCGCTAACTTTCTCTTTGCGGCCGCGGGCATCTTCCTGCTCTGGCAGATGGCCACCGGTGGACGCGTGCTCAGCGCCATCGTCAGCCTCACCTCGCGTGTCGGAGGAGTGAGATTGTCGTCCGCGATTCCTGAAAACGGCGCTCACCTGAGCCGGATTCTCGATCGCCTGCAGCCAAGGGCCATCCGGCGGTCCGCTCGCATAGGCTTTCCCCGCATTCTCGATGAATACGTGGTGCGCGACTTTATCAATATCTTTGTCCTGGTCCTGGCCGCGTTTGTGCTGCTGATCCTGCTGTTCACCTACCTCGAATTGGTGGGAGATATCATCCGCAACCACATCCCGCTCACCACCGTGGGCGCCTACCTTGTGAACCTCACCCCCAGCATGCTCTACAAGTTCGCGCCGCTGGCGGTGCTGATGGCGGTGCTGGTCACCTTCGGAGTCTTGAATCGCAACAGCGAAATCATCGCCATGAAAGCCACCGGTATCAGTCTCTACCGGCTGGTCATTCCCATCGTCTCCATCTCCGCCATCGTGGCCGTTTGCCTGTTCCTTTTCGACCAGTTTTATTTGCCCCAGGCGAATCGCCGGCAGGAGGCGCTGCGGAGCACTATTAAAGGCCGCCCGCCGCAGACCTTTCTTCACCCCGAGCAGAAGTGGATTTTCGGGCAGCAGGAGCCGGGCGAACCCGGGCGCATCTTCTACTACCAGTTCTTTGATCCCGACCGCAACGCGTTCGCAAATCTCTCCGTATTCGAATTTGATCCCCACACCTTCGCGCTCTCGCGCCGCATCTTCGCCGCCAAGGTCTTCTGGGATGCCGAGCAAAACGGCTGGCGCTTCCAGAATGGATGGGAACGCAAGTTCAGCGGCGCGAACCAGATCCAGTTCCGCGAGTTCATCAACACGACCTATCCTGAGATTCGCGAAGAACCGGGATACTTCAAGAAAGAGAGCCTGCAGTCGCAGGAGATGAACTTCGGCCAGCTCAAGAGCTATATTCGCGATTTGCGCCAGAGCGGGTTTGACACCATGCGGCTCCGCGTCGATCTGTGGCACAAGGTCACCTACCCGTTGGTCGCCATCGTGATGGCGGTGCTGGCCATTCCCTTCGCGCTTTCGATGGGCCGGCGCGGTTCCCTGACGGGCGTTGCGGTCGCCATTGCGGTCGCCGTCACATACTTGCTAGTTGACGGTCTCTTTGGCGCCATGGGGTACGTCAACTACCTCCCGGCGCCGCTGGCGGCCTGGTCATCGGACGTCCTGTTCGGCCTGACGGGCGGATATCTCCTGCTGCGAACGCCCACGTGAGGCGTGGTCCGCTCGGTCACTGGCGCTTGCCTGCAGATGCTCGATTAACTCGTGAAATCGCTCCTTCATCCGCGGATCACCGGGAAGAAATTCAACGCCCAGTCCATTGCCCGGCCGCACATCCATGACCCGCGCCCGTGAGCTCAGTTGCCGGCCATTGGCGGAGAAGCGCAGTTCGATCTCCGCAAACCGCGTCAGCTTGAGACGAGCGCGGGTGGCGATATAGCATCCGGTGAGACTCACGTCTTTGACTTCGCCGCGGAACAGCAATTCGGGACTGGAAGCCACCACCTCCGCAAAGCCATCACACGCAAAACGCTCGTGACGCCTTCGCTCGCACGATATCTGCCGATGTCCGGTCTCCATCCTGCCCCCGTCACCCCACACTGCGTGGGAGACCGCTGCGGTCTATATCGGCTGAATCATCCGCCCCGTGAGTCGGGTAACCCGGCCTGAAGAGCAAGTCGCGACAAATTGCACGCGGAATTTGAGTCGCCTGTCACAATCCGCGCATCCCGTTCTCACGGGAAACCACACCGCCCCGTACAATAGGATTATGCTTCGCGACCTGAGGCCACTCTTCTCCTACATGCGCCGTTACAAATGGGGTTATGTTGGGGGTAGCTTGTGTGTCGTGGGCACGAATGCCGTTTACGTGCTCTTTCCGAAGGTCCTGGAAAAGGCCATCGACGGCCTGCGCAACGGCATTTCGCACCGCCGGCTCCTGTTGTTCGTCGGGTCCCTGGTGGCGATTGGGCTGGTTAAGGGAGTTTTTCTTTACGCCCAGCGATGGATCCTGATTGGCATCTCCCGCGATATCGAGTTGGACCTGCGCAACGATCTGTTCCGCCACCTCGAAAAGCAAGATTCCGGATTCTACCAGCGCTATCGCACCGGCGACATCATGGCCCGCATGACCAACGACCTGAACGCGGTGCGCATGCTGCTGGGACCGGCGATCATGTACAGCGCGAACACGGTTGTATTCACCGTCGGCGCACTGTTCTTTCTGCTCCATTACAGTCCGTACCTCACCCTGGTGGCGTTTGCGCCCGCGCCGGTTGCCAGCATCGTCACCCAGTACCTGGGACGCAAGATCCACGACCGCTTCGAAAGGATCCAGGCCAGCTTCTCCGAGATCTCCGCGCATGCCCAGGAGAACTACTCCGGCGCGCGGCTGGTGCGCGCTTTCGCCCGCGAGGACGCACAAATCGGCCTCTTCGAGCGGCTCAATCGCGAATATATTTCCCGCGCCCTGCGCCTGGTGCAGCTGATGGGCATGCTGTGGCCCACGCTCGAGTTCATTCTCGGCGTCTCCATGATCATCACCCTGCTCGCCGGCGGGCACCTGGTCATTGATCATCGGCTCACTGTGGGGCAGTTCGTCGCGTTCAATACTTACATGATCCTGCTTATCTGGCCCATTATTGCCGTGGGCTGGGTCGTCAACATCTTTCAGCGCGGCACCGCTTCTGTCACCCGCATCGACGAACTGCTTCGTCAGCAGCCGGCGATTGACGACCGCACCGCCGATGCCTCCATTCCCGCTGATGCGGTCCTGGCCGGCGCTATCGAGTTCCGCCATCTCGATTTCAGCTACGGCAATACGCCGGTTCTCCGCGATATCCGCCTGCGCGTTCCCGCCGGCTCAAGCCTCGCCATCGTAGGACCGACGGGCTCGGGAAAGACCACCCTGGTCAACCTGATTTCCAGGCTCTACGAGGCGCCCGAGGGCTCGCTTCTTGTTGACGGCCGGCCGATCCGCGAGTATCCCTTGTCGGTGCTGCGCCGCAACATCGGCATGGTGCCGCAGGAGACGTTCCTGTTTAGTGAAACGCTCAAAGAGAACCTTGGATTCGGCGCGCTGGCGGCCAGTTCCGCCGAACTGCTGCAGGCAGCCGAGGCGGCGCATGTTCGCCAGGAATTTGAGGAGTTCCCGCAGGGCTTTGAAACCATCGTGGGCGAGCGGGGAGTCACGCTGTCAGGCGGACAGAAGCAACGCACCGCAATTGCGCGCGCCCTCGTGCGCCGGCCGGCCATTCTCATCCTGGACGACGCGCTGGCCAGCGTTGACACCTACACCGAGGAGCGCATCCTGGGAGGATTACAGGCCTATACCTCGGGCGCAACCACCATCCTCATCTCCCATCGGGTTTCCACCGTGCGTCACGCCGACCAGATTGCCGTGCTTGACCGCGGCCGCATCGTCGAGCTCGGCAGACACGACGAACTGCTTGCCATGGACGGCTATTACGCCAGTCTCTTTCACAAGCAACAACTGGAAGAAGAGCTCACCGTGGCCGGTTAGGTTCGTAGTTGGATTGTTGTGCGCTCACCGCGAATCACCAATTACCATCTTCTATTCACGCGCTCCAGAATCGGGCTGCCGAATCATTCGCAAACTCGCCCAATTCCGCGCCGGAAACAACGGGAGACATCGGTCGAGGGTTCACCTCCGGGTCCTTCGCGACCTGGCGCCACGCTTCGCGCACGTTGCGAACACAGTGGATCGCCTGTTCGAACTTTGGCTTTGACGCGGCCTGCGACGCCTGAAGGATTTGCGCAAATATGGACACATAGAACTCGCTAAGCGCCTGGGCAGGCCGCCCGCCCACATCCATTCGCAGTCGCGCCTGCAGATGAATGATAATGTCGAGCACCCGCTTCACCGCCGCTCTTCGCGCCGTAGTATCGCCGCGCTCGACGGCCTCGATCGCCGTATACAGAAAGCGAATCATCCCATCGTAGAGGGCCACGACCAGGTCGACCGCCGAGGCGCCCTCCAGCGCATGTTCCTGATAAATGCTCATTCGTCTCCGGCTCCTTCGCCGTGGCTGCGTTTACCTCTTCTGGGTGTTGTACCCGGAAATTGCCGAGTACATCATGTCCATACCGTTCAGCTGCGAGGGAAGCTGCTGCAGGATCTGGTTGGCCTGGTTCAGCTCATCCGTCAAACGCTTCTGCTGATCCGCAATCAGGGCGTCCTCTTTGGAGATTTCCGAGTTCAGCGTGGACTCCATCGTGCTGTTGGCCTTCTGGGCGAGACTGAGAATGCCCGAGGAGGAGCCAGTTCCCGTCTGATTCAGGATGTTGGACACGTTCACGCCCCAGCTATTGGCGTATTGGAAGAAACCCAGCACGCTGTTGTAATCGGAGTTGATCGCCGAATCCAGCGCGCTGACATCCAGGCTGATGGTACCGTCGTTGTTCATGCTGATGCCCAGGCTGGTCAGCCCGGTAATGTCAGACGAGTTGTTGTAGTTGAGGTTCGTCGAGCTCGTGCTGCCGGTATTGGACACGTTCGAAGTCACAGACAGAGTTCCGGCGCTGCCCGCGGTGTTGGAGCTGAGAGTCAGGCTATACGTGCCGCCGCTGTTCGTCGCGATGTCCGCGGTGACTCCAAGGCTGGCCGAGTTCTGATTGATGTATTCCTTGAGAGCCGTCAATGTATTCACCGGGGTCGTGCCGTCGGCCAACGTTGTGCCGGAACCAAGAAGAATAGTCTCGGACGCACCCGTGCCCACCTGGATCGACAGCGAACCCGACAGCGTGTCCTGGTCTGGATCTGAAATTCCGGTTAGAGAACCGCTCGAGGTGGTCGCGGCCGCCGTCGAAGTCGCGTCCGCGCCTGCTTTTCCCGTATAGGTCAGCGCCTGATCGGTAAGCGCTTTAAGGCTGGAATTGACTACCAGCGCTCCGCTCGACCCGCTCCGCTGTGAAAGCAGAGTCAACGTGGTTTGTCCGTTCCGGGTCGTTATGCCCGCCGAAATTCCGCTCCCCGAGCTCGTAAGACTGGAGTTCACGGTCAACATGCCGGCTGTACCCGACGTGCCGGATGTCAAGGTGAGGGTGGAGATGCCATTAATGGTGGTGACACCGGCGGTAAAGCCCAGGCTGCTGTCTGCGTTGATGGCTGCGGCAACACCCGCCAGCGTGTCGGCGTCGCCGTCTGACCCGGTATAGATCGTGTTGGCCGCTGGTGGATTCGGAGCAGTTCCGATCTGAATGGTCTCGGTCGTGCCGTTTCCCGCCTGAACCGTGAATGAGCCGGACAACGTGGCGTTGCTGCTCACATTCATGGTTCCGCTGGAGTTGCTTCCTCCGCTCCCGTCCGTTCCCGTATAGGCGACGGTCGAGCCGGCGTTGGCGGCGTTGATCGCGTCCAGCAAGCCGGTAAGGGTGTTCGCATCGCTGCCGGAACCGGTGAAGAACGTGTTGATCCCGTTGGTCCCCGGACCGATGGTGAACGTCTGCAAGGGGCCGTTCCCTGCCTGGATCGTCACCGATCCGGACAACGTCGTCCCAGTGCTCTGGACCGCATCTATATATCCGTTCGGATTTTGCAGGTTCAGACTGCTCATCATCTGCTGCTGCAGCAGAGACAGAGTGGGAGACCCGAACAACGGCTCCGGCTTTCCCGATGAATCGTTGCCTTCCTGGGTATTGATGGCTTTGATCAATGCGTTGTAGTCGTTCACCATCGTATTGATCGAGCTCTCCACGCCTGAATTGTCGTTGCCGATCACCACCTGCACCGGAACCGCGTTGCCGTTGGTGTCCGTCGCGCTGGGAGCGAGAAGCTGGAACGTCACCCCCTGGATGAGATTGGAAACAATGTTCGACGCGCTGGTCAGGTTCACCCCGTCTACGTTCAGCGACGCGTCGGTACCGCTCACCGTCGACGTATACCCCAGCAATGTCGCGCCGGTGTCGACGATTTTCGACTTCACGGCGATGTTGCCGGCGCTTCCCCTGGTCGTCGACTGGAGCAGAAGACTCTTGCCGTCCGTGCTGACGGTCGCTGTCACGCCCATGCCGCTGGTGTTGTTGATCGCTTGGGCGAGATCCTGAACCGTGCCGCCCGATGAACCCAAGCTCACGGTCTGGGCGCCGCCGCCGCCCACCTGGATGGTGATCGAACCGGTCAGCCTGTCGCCTGCGGCACTCACGGAGGCCAGCGTGCCGTTCGAGTTTGAACTCCCGCTCCCCGCAGTGCCCGAATAGCCCAGCACCGTCCCGCTGGCGTCGGCGAGATTGGAGGACGAGCCGATCACGATGTTTCCACCCGCCCCCGAGGTGGCGGAGACCAGGCTGAGCCGCGATCCGGTGGTATCCGTAAGGACACTGGCCGATATACCGATGCCGGCCGAATTGATGGCTGATGCCAGGCTCTGGAGATTCCCGCCCTGGGGCACGCTCACCTGGTACAGCGTCCCGCTGCCCACTCCAAGCCACAGCGAGCCCGTCAGGGCGTCGGATGCACTGGCGACTTCGGTGAGATAGCCGCTCGACGTTGTGGCCAGGCTGTTCACGGTAACCTGATGTGTTCCGGCGGCGGCGGACGAGGTAGCCGACGTCAACTCCAGAACACTGGTGTCGGAACTCGATCCCGTCTTCTGCGCCAGCACCCCGGTGAAGTCGGTGAGATTGCTGACATCCGTAGAGAGGGTGGACAGCAGCGTGCCCAGATTGGAGATTTGCGTGTCCTGGGACTGCAACGCGGTTAACTGCGTTTTCCAGGGCGTCTCCACCTTCTGCAGGTTCGAGACGATACTGTTGACCGTGGAGGTTACATCAAAGCCCTGCCCGCTGGTCGGCGACCCGAAATTCAGTCCTACGGTGCCCATGCGCTCTCCGGTTTCATTTTCCAAGCAGCATTGCTGCCATCCAGTCATCGAGAAGATTGAGAGATTCTCATGACGAGTCTGCGTCATTCAATGGCAAAGGGCGCCCGTTGCGGACGCCCTTCACGCGGTTGGTAGCCGGTTGACAAGGTTGAAGAACTACTGGAGCAGCTTGGTGACTTCCTGCTGCAGGCTGTTGGCCTGGGCGAGAGCGGAGATGCCGGTCTGGCTCAGGATTTCGTACTTCGAAAGGTTCGAAGACGCCTGCGCATAGTCGGTGGCCTGCACCGCGTTCTGCGCGGCGGTGATGTTCTGCTGTTGCGTGCTGATCACGGAGCTAACCGCGTTCAGCGTGTTGATTTGCGCTCCGATATAGCCATCCTGGGATGCAACGGCGGCAATGGCCGAATTCAGGGTTGTCAGGGCACCTTCCGCACTGGCCTGCGCGGTGAGATTCGTCGTGTGCAGATCTACGCCGGCGCCGCCCGTGTAGCTGATGGTAGCCATACCAGTAGTTCCACTTGCAGCAGCGGTCGAGGCGGACTGATCCTTGGTCGTGGAGGAATCAAGCACGTCGATACCGCCAGCAGCGCCGTTACCGACATAAACCTGGCCCATGGCTGTAAAGCTTCCTGATGTCGCGCCAGCATTCTGGAGATTCCCGGTGATGATGATGCCGGTGTGGCCGGTAGTGCCAGAGCCGGCCTGCGCATCGGTGCCCAGCGAAGCCGTAATTCCCAAGCCGGAAGAGTTGATTGCATTGATCAGGCCGCCGACCGTCACGTCGGTCCCGGGCGCGCCAATCGCCTTGGTGCCAACGGTGTACGAGCCGTCCGATGCCGTACCAGTCGAATAGGTGAAGGTGATCGCATGTTTGGCCGCGTCCAGGCTGTTCGAATTGGCAGCATTCGCCGCGGCTGTCGATAGGTCGATAAACACGCTGTTGCCCGCCGTGTACGACATGGTGCCGCTGCTCTGACCCAGACTGGTCGAAGAGAGCGAGCCGATGCTCAGCGCATCCTGCGAAGCGCTGGCGATCGACGAATCGCCAGTGTAGATGGAGAAATTGTGGCCGAAGACAGTTTGCTGGTTATACGTGGTCGTCGAGCCGATGTTGTTGACCTCAGAAAGAATTGACTGGTATTCCTGGTTGGCGGCCGACTGCTGAGTGCTGTTGAGGGTGCCGTTCGAGACCTCGGTGGCCAGCGTCACGGCACGGTTGAGCAGGTTCGTCACTTGCGAGAGAGCGCCGTCGGCCACTTGCAACAGGCCCGCGCCTTCGGTGGCGTTGGTCTGCGACTGGGACAAGGCGGTTGCGTTGGCTCCCAGGCCATTGACCAGGGAGAGACCAGCGGCATCATCGGCGCCCGAGTTGATTTTCGAGCCCGAAGACAATTGCTGCAGCGTCTTCGACAGGCTGTTGTTGGTGTTGTTCAGGTTGC
>CAVPNO010000036.1:0-17732 GCA_963706455.1 uncultured Acidobacteriota bacterium
CAGACCGCGGCCGTAACAAAATTGGCGAATGCGATGTTGGTGATGAAGCGGCCGCGCTTGTCGACCTGCAGCCAGGGCTCTTGGCCGTCGTTCCACTGGGCGACGCGCAGCTTGCCGCTCAGCATGCCGGTGTCGACGCCGACATAGGGAATCGGCTCAGTGAGCGCGAAGGCGCCGCGCCACGGTTTGCGGTCTTCGCCGGGCTGCGGCGGGAGCGGCAAGCGATTTGTAGTGCCGCGCCTGCTCGGGCGTGCCGCGTTCGTGGATCGGAGCGAGAGCCAGGAATCCGGCCAGGCTGGCGGTGGCGGCGCCGCCATCCACCCAGGCCAGTTCGAATGCCGCCAGCGCCAGCGCCAGGTTCTTGGGTCCGGCGATGAAGCCGCCCTCCTCCGGCTCCATGAAGATGGCGCTGAGGCCCGGCGCGATCGAACGCCTCCATCATCTCTTCCTTGGCGGGAGTCCATTCGTGGGTGTTGCGCTGGCCCTCCGGCCACCAGGCGCGCCACCGTGCCGCGGGCCACGCCCGCGCGCGGACTGGACCAGCATCTGGAGGTCAAACCGATCGGCAAAGCGCCATTGAATCTGCCGGATGGCGTCGGTCGGGAGGGTGAGCATGTGTCCGGGTTTCGGGAAGGGCGGCGGTGCTCATAGTGAATCCTCAAGCAGCGCCAATATTGTCCCCGACGGAACGCTTTTCTTCATGTGACCCGTATCACCATCGCGCGAACGTGCTGTACCGCCGCCCTGGGGCGCCGGTCAACGTAGGTTGTAGCGCGCAACCCTCTATAATGCGTTCACCATTGGCGCGAGCATCTGCGTCGAACCCGGTTCATGAGCTACGGTGATGAATCCCGAACGGTCATGGGCCCGAATCCGGAAATAACACGCCATCGCAGGAGAAGAAGAAGGATGAATCCCCGCAAATCGTCCTGGTTGTGTACAGGGTCCGCCCTGATCATTCTGACGGCCGCATGCGGCTCCAATGCAGTACATGCTCAGGGGGGACCGCCGCAAATGACTCCGGCGGCACTGGCCGGCAAAAAAGCGCCGGAAGTCTTCAAAAATATTCAGATCCTCAAGGATCTCGATGCCGACCAGCTGCAGTCGTCGATGCAATTCATCGCCGCATCGCTTGGAGTGGAATGCAGCCACTGCCATGTGCAGCATGCGAACGACAAAGACGATAAACCCGCCAAGGTGAAAGCCCGGGCCATGATGCGGATGACCTTCGAGCTGAACAAGACCAGTTTCGAAGGCAAGCGCATTGTGACATGCAATACCTGCCACCAGGGCGCAGTTCATCCGCATGGCACGCCTGCGGTGCTGGAGAAGGATGGCGAACGGGACGAGCCGCCTCATGGCTCGGCAACATCGCCTGCGGCTGACCAGCTGTTCGCCAAGTACGCGCTGGCCGCGGGCGGCACTGCCGCTCTCGAGAAGATCACCACCCGTCTCGAGAAAGGGAATGTCCTCATCGGCGAGATGCGAATGCCGATTGAAATCTACGCCAAGAGCCCCAACAAGCGGGTCTCGATTTCGGAGGGAGAACACGGCCAGAGCATGACCGCGTTCGACGGCGCCTCGGGGTGGCTCGGCGGCGGCGGGATGGTTCGCGACATGTATCCGGCCGATGCGCGCAGCGCGATGGTCGATGCCATCTTCGATTTACCCCTGGAGGCCCCGAAAATCTTTACCGAACTCCGTCCGGAAGCGCCGGAACGGGTCGGCGATCGGGAGATGTATGTCGTTTCCGGCCGCGGGCCGGGCGTGCCGCTGACAAAGTTCTACTTCGACGAGCAAAACGGATTGCTGATGAGGCTGGAGCGCTACAACGATGTCGGCCTGGGACTGATGCCGGTGCGCGTGGATTTTGCCGATTACCGCGAGGCGGACGGCATCAAGATCCCCTTCCACTGGACACTCTCGCGGCCCACGGGCCGCTTCTCCATCCAGATTGAGAGCGTGCAACAGAACCTCCCCATCGAGGACACAAAGTTCGCCAGGCCGTCCGCACCGGCGGCTCCCTGAGCCTGAAGGTCGAATGCAGACGGGGGGAGGGGGTAGGGTCGATTCGCCGCGTGGTTGCGTCAATTTTGAAAGTGCCACAATCGAGGCACCTTTCGCGGCAGGAGAGCCTCACAATCAATCACATGAAAGTCAGGCGGCTGGCAACCGTTGTTCTGGTCCTTCTATCCACTCTCACCACGATCGCTGGTGCCCAGTCCTCGAATTTCAACGTGCTGGTTCTGGATGCGCTGGACGGAAAACCGCAGTCGGGCGCCATCGTCAGATATTTTTGTGAAGGGTTGGGTTGGAATCCGCAGAACGAAGCAAAGACCGGTTTGAATGGGATTGCAGAAGTGCCTTACCAATGCCAGGAAGGTCTCGAGAATATCACTGTGGATGTACCTGGAGAAGCAAAGGGGGCGTGCGGCGGTTTGGGCGCTCTGACGTTGAGCGATATTCTCGCCAAAGGCATCATCAGTGAGCCGAACGGGGCAGGCGGTTACTGGTGCCCAACGAAGCAGCGGCACAAACTCAAACCTGTTCCAGGGCAAGTAACGGTATTCGTGAAGAAACCGACGTGGTGGCAATCCCACGTTGCCGGATAGCACGCACTCCTTCCTGTCGGATCGGCCCGTTCATTCAGTTTTTCTTGCTGTTTCGAGCGGATTACCACCGCCTTTTCCCTAACCAAATTAGGCGGCTAGGTAGGGCGGGCAGCCCGCCCCACCTTCGCGCTTCGGGATGACGTTTCGCGAGAACCTGCTGCGGCGCCTACCGCAGCTTGATCACCGACACGCTCGGAGGCGGAGGCGGCGTGTTGGAGTTTTCGCTCGTATTGCCCACGTAAAGACGTTCGTTGCCGTAGTCGATCGCCGTGTTCGCCGGGGCGTTCCCTACCGGGATCGTGCTTGGAGTGATCGCGTTGGTCTTCTCATCCACCACCTGCACTTCGTTGTACTGCTGGTTTGCCACGTAAACTTTCTGGTTTGCCGGATCGACGGAGACGCCATTCGGCTGGCCATTCAACCCCGAGGTGGTGGAAATCAGCGTGTTCGTGGCGCCATTCACCTTGGAGATATCGCCAAACCAGCCGGCAACAAAGACGAGATTGCGCGAGGAGTCAACATCGCCGCCATAGGCCAGCGGAGCGAGCCCTTTGATCGTGGTCACCGAGGCGTTGGCCGTGCCGTCGACCACCCAAAGCGCGCCTGGATACCGGTTCACCACGGTGTACACCATGTTGGTGGCCGGATTCACAAATACCGCCGCCTGAGGATCGCCAAACGGGGTGTAGGTGGGCTCGGGATCGTCGATTGTTGCGATCAGGTTCAGCGTGCCGCCGTCGAACACTAGCATGGCAGCGTTGCCGTTGCTGGAGTCGGGAGCCTGCACGTAAACGCGGTGCGTCGCAGGATTGACGGCAATGCCGTTGCCGTTGCTGTAGAGGTAGTTGCCGGCAATGGTGTTGGTGTTCAGATCAATGGCGAACACGCCCTGCGCGTAGTCGAGCACGTATGCGCGGCGGAGCACGGGATCGACAGCGATGCCCTGCAACTGTCCGCTGCCCACATCGATGGTTTCCAGAATCTCGCTGGTCTTCTCGTCCACGACTTCAACATTGCTGCCCGCAATATAAACGCGGTTGGTCAATGGGTTGATGGCGATGCTCATGGGATTTCCCTGGGTGCCGTCGGTGGCGGGAATGGTGGCAACCACCGACTGCGCCAAGGCGAGACTGCCGAGGAGGGGAAGGGCTAGGGCGGCTTGCAAATAGACACGGGCTCTCCCTGCCGTCGTGAGAGGCATCATGGACACTCCTTTGAATTCCTTCGAATCTGGGTTGCGCTGCGACTAACTTCGCAAGCTTAATGAGTCGTTCCGTTGGATTAGAGCGAGGGGCAGCGGGGTAGGTTGCTTTTCAGGATGTTCCGTGGACGGTATATAGATTGGCAGTCCGTCAATGCGATGGTTTCCGAAATTTACGCATTATCTTACGCATTATCGCCAGGGCGCACACAGATCGCGTTCCGGTCGAGTGACCGCTACTCAAGCAATAACCTCAAGGTCACATCCGAGTACGCCACCACACTCCCGCAATGCGCAATTTTGCCATTCTCCAGCGACACGAATCGGCAAGCCAAAGGGTGCCTATGCGGTATCCGGGCGCGCCCCACTCATGACGTTGAACATGTATTCAAACGCCTCGGGCTCAGCCTTGCGGAAAGAACGCCGGATGAAAATGGGCCAGTCCGGTTGGTATTTGACCACGTGGGTAAATCCAACGATCCGCTCCGCCGGAATTGGCCCCCATTGCGCGATTTCGGCTTCTTCCGATCCCCACTTAGACTGATGGCCCCACGGCACCTCAAAGCCGCCATGAACGATTGTCAGGTAGAGAAAGCCGGTCGGCACCCCATACATCGTTGCGAATTGGATCGACGTGTCAATCGCGCGCGCGGTCGAAATATATCCTTTCAAGCATTCATTCTCCACCATTCGTCCCAGATGCACCGCTTCCTTTTCGGTGATCTTGCGCCACATCATGTAATCGACGAGCAGCTTCTTGTCGCTTTCCATGATGGTTGTCGCGTCGATCGCCCGGATGAATTCGTCCTGGGTAATCGGACGCTGGTATCGCCGGTTGAGATAGTCCTCGAATGCTTTGTAAACGTTGTTGTGGAGATAATATTGGTCTGTGCGGGAGATCGGCGGGAAAAACCCTTTTGCCTCGACGATCACCTGGTATGGGGTGCGCTTATCGCCGCGGAAGCTCACCGAATGGGTGCGCTTAATCTGCTCAAATATCTTCCAGTCGGACGCAATTGCATCTTCGTTCCCCATGGTCGACGGGATATTGGTTTGCGTCGGACGAACATACGAATGGAAGTGGTCGTCGAGTTGGGGCGCCGGGCCGCCTCGCGTGCCGATGGTAATGTCGCCACGATAAAAGGAGGGTTCGGCCGTCTTCCAGCACCTCTTGACAACTTTCTTGATGATGTCCGGAAGTTCCCCAATGGGAGGGGCATTTCTCGGCACGATGATCGGCCACTTGTTCTTATCGACAGCCCCTCGCTCTTTCCAATTGTATTTCGGGTTGGGCGCGAAGCATTCGAAATCGGTGAGCAACCAGCCCACAGCGTCCCCCATGGAAGCGTTGTCGTAGTTGCCGGGCGTCGGTTTGAAATTAAACATACAGTTCCCCCAAGCTCCTGCCCCGTTTTTTGGTTCTGGTGCAGCCTCCGTGGTGCAAGCCCTTTTCGGGCCGGGGCCGTTCACCTCCCGGCACAAGCCGCCTCAGCCGGAACTTCCATTTGACGGAGATACCCCAAGCGCAAAACGGCGGGGCAGGCCACGAACGGGACCGTCAGACCGAGGGGCCTGCGTTTCCTCTCTTTTCCTTTCAGGGAAGATGGTGAATGGCACCGGCATTCTACATTCGAGCAGAGAGAAATTAAAAGCAAAAAAGAAGGGCCGCACCTCTCCAAAGCAAGCCATCGGATTGGTGTCATGTCGGACAATACTCCAGCCTGGGGATCAGCCCGGAGAGTCGTTCGTTCTGCTTCCCTCGCTGGTGTGTTAGGAAGTCGCGCGCATCCTTGCGAACCGACTCAGGCACATCAGTTCGGTCTGCCGAATCCTGAAGCAGCAGCGCAGAGGGAAAGGCGAACGGACGATTTGACGTCGGCCCGGTGCATCCGGAAACGAAAACGGGACCGGACACTGGATGATCGCGATCAGGCCAGCGCCTGGACGAGGATGCAGGTGATGTTGTCGTGGCCGCCGGCTTTTTTGGCGGCTTCGATCAAGCGGGCGCAGCGAACGTCGAGGGGAAGGTTGCAGCGGAGGATGGATTCGACGGCCGGGTCGGTGAGTTCGCGGGTGAGTCCGTCGGAGCAGAGCATGAAGACGTCGCCGGGCTCGGCCTGGATGTCGAAGCAGTCGGGGGTGACGGAGGTCTGCGTGCCGAGAGCGCGGGTGATGACGTTGCGCAGCGGCGAGCGGAGCGCGTCGGAGTGGCTCATGCGGCCCATGCGGACCTGCTCCTCGACCAGCGAGTGGTCGACAGTGATCTGCTCGAGGCGGGAGTCGCGCAGGCGGTAACAGCGGCTGTCGCCCACGTTGAGGACCCAGGCGCTGCGTTCGTCCACCACCAGGGCTACCAGGGTGGTGCCCATTCCATTGAGGCGGGGGTTGCGCTGGGCGCGGGAGTAGATCGCGTCGTTGGCGGCGATGACGGCGTTCCGGGCCATGTCGGGCAGAACGGCGTCGGGTTCGCGGCAGCCAACGAGGAGGCGGAGGATCTCCTCCACCGCGATGGAACTGGCGATTTCCCCGGCAGCGGCACCGCCCATCCCGTCGCAAACGACGTAGATACCGTGCTCGACGGAGAATCCAAAAGCATCTTCGTTCGATGGGCGCTTACGCCCGCGGTCGGTGAGCGCCGCGGCGGTGTAGCGCAGGACAGCCGTTGCCAAGCGAAGGTCTCCCGCAGGCCAGTTTACATGGGATCACGGGGGTTCGGCACGTTACGCCCGGCCCGCTCCCGGGGCCACCGATGTTCGCCCTTCCCAGGTCCCCGCACCGGGAACCTGCAGCACCCATGTCGCCTGCTCAATGCTTGGATGAGGCCGGAGGATCGGGAGGCAAGGCGGGCGGGGCGGGGAGATCGAAAACCTGGATGCCGTCGGACATGATGATCGAGACGCGCCGGCCGGAGGGGGAAACGGCCACATTGCCGCCCACGTCGAAAGGGGGGCTGGCGAGCGCCCGGAGGGCGACTTTGCCGGTGGCCACGTCGAAGACCTGGACGTCCTGCCCTTTGATGTCGTCGGTATCGATGGGGGCAAAGGCATTCACGCCGTGGGAGACGGTAAGGGTTTCGCGGGCGAGGCGGGAGCCGTCAGCGCCGGTGACGAGTACCGGCCAGACGGAGGAACCGGACCCCGGGCTCTCCCACAGCCGATGGCCACCGGTGGTCATGGCGACGATGCGGGGATCGCCACTGGATTCGCAGGTTGTGGCGAGAAAGGCGCGGGGCGAGAGGAAGTCGAGCATGGGGGAACAGACGGAGTCGATGGAGCCGAGGACGGTGCTGCCGCCGTCGAAGCGATCGAGACTGACGACCCACGTTTTTCCGTTGCCGCGGAGGGTGGCCAGGTAGCCGTCGTCGTTGATGGGCAGATGGATCGCGGATTTGACGTGACTGACCAGCATCACCTTGCCGGAATCGCGGCTGAGGATACGGAGAACGAGGTCGGGTTGGGCGCCGGGGGCGGGATCGTCGCTGACGAGCGCAGACGCCGCGGTGGGCGGGCTCGGAACTTCGCCTGCGCGGGAGGCCGTCGCAGGCGGCTCGGAAGAGCCGGTGACGACGTACTTGTGGTTCGGATCCACTTCCACCCAGAGAACCGGTCCGGGGAACCGGAGAAAGGGTTTGGGCTGGAGCGAGGCGTCGCCGATTTTGAGCTCATTGCGGTCGCGGAGAAGGTATTGTCCGCCGTCGAGCATCCAGAGGTAGCGCTTGCGGTCATGAAGAGACCAGACGGCCTCGGCCTGGACGGTGCCCGAGGGGAGGGCGAGGACGACGGCGCGGACCCGGCGTTCTTCGTCGTCGGAGCCGATGGGTTCGCGGTGGTCGCGGTGGATGAGGCCGGGAACGCGGAAGGTGAAAAGGAGGTGATCCTCGTCGAGGAAGTCGAGCGAGGCGAGGGTGCTGCGGGTACCCAGGTAGAACGGGGCGGGCGCCGTAAACCCAAGCGGCTCAATGGGAATGGTGAAAGCCGGCGGGACGGTGGCGTGCACCGGGGGCGGGGTGGCGGATGCGGCTTTTTTGTGCAATGCGCCTGCGGGCGATGCCGCGAAGGCCAGCGCCGCGCAAACTGCGCAGGCACCCGCAGTGAGCCACGCGGCCGCCCGGAAGCGGAAGCAGGCGCCGGCGCGAGATAGCTTCGCCATCGGTGACTATTGTCGCGCAAACGGGGACGAGTTGTGGAGAGGGTGGCGGCGCAAAGGTCAATCCCAAGGGGAAGACTTGGCTGGCGTAGTCCTCCCGGGTCCCAAACCGCGGACCTGGGCCACCCGCGATTTCCATCCCGCTCTCCGCAGTCAGGGGCGCGATGACAAGCCTAAGGGTATGGAATTAGCGGTGGGCACAGCCGGGCCAGCAACAGGGGCGGCGTTTCCCATCCCTGAGGCTGGAGCATCCCCACTCGATCCGGTGGGTTCTGGTTTCCTGTTTTTTCGCGGCCTCAATCCAGCATATCCACTCGTTGCGGGCGAGGGGGGTAATGTCCTCCCAAGTGGATAACGCTCGCGGGTCAGAGGCGAGCGCCATTTTCAAATCGGCCGGCAGTGCGTGGACCACACCGCCGGCAATCTTTTTTGGCGACATAGATGCCTTGGCCTCCGGGTTTCCACAGCGCGGCTCCGCTGGAGTTCAGCTTCCAGGGCGGCAACGGTCATCGCTGGGGCGCGGGGCTGTTCGGGGCAGCCTGACCGGCGAGACCCTGGGCGTGCAGGCGTCCGCTTACCAGTTTTTTCTGCGCAAACGTCAGTTCTTTGTAAATCAAGCTGTATTCCATGCGCGTGTAACCGGAGAGCATGGCGTTCTTCTGGTCGTCGTTCAGCTGGTCTGATTTGCGGACCACCGCTTTGCGCGACTCGATATCCTCCCGGATCTTGCCGATCGCTACTTTCTGCTGGGGGGTATAGGTCAATCCGGCGAAAGACGCGGCGTAGGGATCGGCCGGGGTTCTGGGCGGGACCGAAGGCTGCGTGATCTGCGGCGCAGGGCTTTGGGCGCGGGTGAGCCCCAGCGCAGCCGAAAGGATGATGCACTGAGCGGCAACGGCGAATGATTTCCCGAGGTTCTTTTTCATAAGCAACCCTTTTCAAAAGATGATTGTAAGCCGGGGGGGATTGGACCCGTTCAAAAGCAAGCATTACCAGATCCGGCCCGTTTGGCTTTTGCGCCACATCAAGTGAGGACCCCGAGGGTCACCCGGGGTCGCTGGTGCAGGAATGGTTCTCCTTGACAGCCTAGGAGAATGCGGGTTACTCTCCTAGCCATTCTGGGAGAGGGCAAAAAAGAAATGGAAACGCCGATCGATCTGCTGCAGGGCACGCTCGACATGCTGGTGCTGAAAGCGGTGTCGCTGGGGCCGCTGCATGGGTACGGGGTGCTGCTGCGGATCCAGCAGATTTCCGCCAACCGGCTGGAGATCCAGCAGGGGTCGCTTTATCCCGCGCTGTACAGGTTGGAGCACGAAGGGTGGATCGCGGGCGATTGGGGGCTGAGCGAGAACAAGCGGCGGGCGCGGTTCTACCGGCTGACGGCGGCGGGCCGGCGGCGCCTGGAGAAAGAAACCAAAAAATGGGGCGAGTTTGCCGAGGTGATCGGAACCATTCTCAATACCGTGCCGGAGGTCCAATGAGCCTGAAGAGCCGGATGAACACATGGTGGCGCGCGGTCACGCGCCGGGGTCACGTGGATGCGCAGGTGGAAGAAGAGCTGGGGTTCCACATCGAGAGCTATGCCGAGGACCTGGTGCGCGGCGGAATGAAGCGCGAGGAAGCGGTACGCCGGGCGCGGGCGCAATTGGGCAGCGTGGCGGCGGCGCGGGAGAATTGCCGCCAGGCCTGGGGAACGCGCTGGTGGGACGAGCTGCGCGGCAATGTGCATTATGCGCTTCGGATGCTGGGGCGGAGTCCGGCATTTACGGCGATCGCCGTGGGGTCGCTGGCGCTGGGCGTAGGTGCGAACACCGTGATTTTCACCGTGGCGCAGCACATGCTGCTGGACCGGCTGGCGGTGGCGCACCCCGAAGAGTTGCGCATGCTGTCGTGGTCGGAAGCGCGAGACGGCGTGGTCGAGGAGATGTGGGGCTGGTTTAGCAGCTTGCCCGGCGGAGGAGGGGAGCTGTCTACATCGTTCTCGTACCCGGTTTACGAGCAACTGCGCAATCAGAACCGGGAGATGGCCGACATCTTCGCGTTCAAAAACTTCGACCGCATGACGGTGACGGCGGATGGGCAGGCCGAAGGGGTGGACACGGAGATGGTGTCGGGGAATTACTACTCCACGCTGGGGGTGCAGCCGCAACTGGGGCGCGGGATTCAAAACGCGGACGACGGCGCGGAGGGCAGCGGGCCGGTGGTGGTGATCAGCGACAAGTTCTGGACCAGGCGGTTCGGGCGTTCAGCGGCCGTAATCGGAAAGACGATCCTGGTGAACGCGAAGCCGATGACGATCGTGGGGGTGAATCCGCGGGCCTTCACGGGCGCCTTTTCGGCGCAGGGTACGCCGGATATCTTTCTGCCGTTCAGCATGCAGGCGGTGGTGGCGCCGTCGAGCTTCGATCCCGACTGGCCGCCCTCGCTGCTGGTAAACAAGAAGTTCTGGTGGGTGCTGGTGATGGGCCGGATGAAGCCGGGAGTGAGCGACGCGACGGCTGCGGCGTCGCTGGCGGTCACGTTCGACGCGGCGGTGCGGGGCACCATGACGGTGAAGAACGACGCGCAGATGCCGCGATTCCTGTTGAGAGACGGAAGCCGCGGGCAGAACCCCAATGCCGAAGACCTGACGAAGCCGGTGGCGGTGCTGATGGGGCTGGCGGGATTTGTACTGCTGCTGGCCTGCGCGAACCTGGCCAACCTGCTGCTGGCGCGCGCCGGAGCGCGGCAGCGCGAGATGAGCGTGCGCCAGGCGCTGGGCGCGGGCCGGGGACGCATCCTGCGGCAGATGATGACCGAAAGCCTGCTGCTGGCGCTGATGGGCGGGCTGTCGGGATTGATGCTGGCGTGGGGGATGAGGAATGTGCTTCCGCGGATGGCGTCGGATGGGTGGAATCCGCCGGCGTTTTCAGCGCGGTTCAGTTGGCCGATCTTCCTGTTTGCAATGGGAATCTCGCTGGTGACGGGCGTGATCTTCGGGCTGGCGCCGTCGTGGCAGGCGACGCGGGTGGAGGCGAGCACCGGGTTGAAAGATGCGGGCCAGACGGTGACACGCCGGAGGCGCGGACTCACGGGCAAGGCGATCGTGGCGACGCAGGTGGCGCTTTCGATGCTGCTGGTCGTAGGCGCGGGATTGTTCGTGCAGACCCTGGTGCGGTTGGGACGAGTGCCCCTGGGATTCCGGTCGCATAATCTGCTGCTGTTCAGCGTGCAACTGCCGGAGACGCGGTTTCCGGGCGCGACCAGCGTTCAGGTGATGCGGCGCCTGGAGGACCGGTTGAACGCGCTGCCGGGAGTGGCGGGCGCGTCGCTGATCCAGGTGCCGCTGATTTCGGGCAACGTCATGAACGGGACGTTTGTGCCGGAGGGTTGGAGCAATAAGGGAAGCAGGCCCGAGGACAAGCCCGCCGTAATGGGAACGACGTGGGGAAGGAATTCTTCAAGGTCTTCGGGATTGCCGATTCGAGCGGGGCGCGGATTCGATGCCAGCGATACTCCGACATCGCGCAAGGTGGCGGTGGTGAATGAGGCCTGGCGAAGAAGTTCTTTCCCAACGTGAGCCCGGTGGGACGGACATTCCAGGCAGGGTTCAACCATCCCTACACGGTGGAGATCGTGGGCGTGTGCGGAGATGCGAAGTATCACGATCTGCGCGCGCAGGCGGAGCCGACATATTACGCGTTGTACACGCAAAAGGAGGACGGAATGACGGACGGCACGTTTGCTGTGGCGACGCGCACCGAGGGCATGGCGATCTTGCCGTCGATGGTGGACGCGGTGCGGTCGGTGGACCGGAACGATTCCTGTGCTGGATGTGCGCACGCAGGATCAACAGATCGAGGCGCGGCTGCGGCAGGAGCGGATTTTCGCGAGCCTGACCGCGGGCTTCGGCGGACTGGCGCTGGTGCTGGCGTGCATCGGGATTTACGGCATCATGGCGTACTCGGTCGCGCAGCGGACCAACGAGATCGGGATCCGCATGGCGCTCGGCGCGCGTCCGGAGAGCGTGCTGCGGATGGTGCTGGGCGAGGCTTCGTGGATTACGGCCATGGGCGTGACCGCCGGGCTGGGCGGCGCGCTGGCGATGGGGCGCCTGGTGGCGAGCCTGCTCTACGGGGTGAAGGCCAACGATGCGAAGACATTGGCCGTGTCGGCGATGGTCCTGATTGTGGTGGCCCTGGGGGCGAGCTGGATCCCGGCGCGGCGAGCGGCGCGAGTGAACCCGATGCTGGCGCTGCGGCATGAGTGACAGGGGTCAGGGTCAGGGGTCAGGGGTCAGGGATCAGGGGTTAGGGGTTGCGATTAGTTTTGCCCGGCGAGATTCTTTTCAGTAACCGGACCGTGACTCGTTGGCCGGGGGCTTTTCCGATGGCGCGCAGAATCTCGGCCTTCACCGGCAACTTGTGATTGCCGTCGCCCAGGGCCATGAAGGAACTGCGAAACGGGCAGCCATCCATCGTTCCTTCCACTTTGACCAGTCCGCGGGTGCCGAAGAATGCCGCTGATTCGGGCCAGATGACATAGGTCCACCCGCCGGGATTCGGGCTCTTCCGCAGTTGGGCAGTAAACGATTGATTCAACATGGTGACCTCCCTCCGGTGGGCCCAGTGCATGGCAACCATGCGGCGGGCCGTCTATCTCCATGACGGACGACCGTTCCGCCGAAACGACATCGCGGACCGGAATATCCGCAGAAAACTGACGAAGGAAGTTGCCGCTCAGGGCGAGACAATCCTTCCCGTCCGCCAAAATTCTGCATCGATGTGGGGAGACCGCTCATCTTGAGAGACGAACTGGAGCAGGTTGGAGTTTGCGCGGGCACATTGACGCTCGATTGGATCACCGGTATATTGCCATCATGGGTAAGTTCCTCAACGCCGGTTGTTGTCGCGCCTTTTGTAGGCCGCTGAGCCGCGCGCGCGAGTGAGTCGAGCTTTATCCGTTTTCTCCTGAACGCCGCGTCTCAGCTTTTCTGGCTGACGCGGCGTTTGATTTTCCGGGGCCGCGATTCCACGGAGAACAGTTTCCATGTGAGAGCGTTCCGATTGAATGACTTCCCCCAGGCTTCACCCCGCCCCACTCCCTCCGCCGCCCGGCGGATCCGCGGTTGTTGTTGTCGCTAGAGTCCGGCACTTCGTTCCTCATGGGCCACAATCCCAAATCAAATTTGACAACATCTTCGGCACGACTGAAGTCGTGCCCTCATACAAGCCGAGTCATTCTGGAGGTCATCTTGAAATTCCTTTTGGCTGTTTTGGCGTTCGTCTATTAGTGCTGGTTGCGCCCGGCACAGGGGCAGATCGTAGGCGGGAGCATCAGCGGGACGGTGCACGATCCCAATGGCGCGACGGTGTCCGGCGCGACGGTGCTGGTGCGCCAGGTGGAGACCGGCGCGACGCGCACCTTGACGACCGCGGAGGACGGGCGCTTCTTCGCACCGTCGGTGCCGGTGGGGCACTACTCGGTGACGGTAACCCAGGAAGGATTCGATCCCCAGGAGCAGAGCGGCATCAAGCTCACCGTCGGCCAGAGCCTGCAATTGAACTTCGTGCTGGGCATCGCCAAGATCCAGCAGCAGATCGAAGTGGATGCCACCGGCGACAGCGTGAACACCACTACGCAATCGACCGCGGGGTTGATCGATGAGCGGCAGGTGAAAGAGCTTCCGCTCAACGGGCGCAGCTACGACGAATTGCTCACCCTCAATCCGGCGACCGTGAATTACACCGGCGAGCGCTCCGGCGGGATCGGCACATCGAATTCGTCCGTCGGCAACATGTTCGCGGTGAGCGGCCGCCGCCCGCAGGACAATCTGTTCCTGCTCAACGGCATTGAGTACACGGGCGCATCGCTGATCAACGTGACGCCGGGCGGAACCAGCGGCCAACTGCTGGGCGTCGACGCGGTGAAGGAATTCAACGTGGTGAGCGATACCTACGGCGCCAGCTACGGCAAGCGCGACGGCGCGCAGGTGAGCATCGTGACCACCTCGGGAACCAACCAGTTGCATGGCACCGCGTTCGAGTTCCTGCGCAACAGCGCGCTCGATGCGAGGAACTACTTCGACCAGGGGTCTATTCCCGAATTTCAGCGCAACCAGTTCGGCGGCTCGCTGGGCGGACCGGTGCGCAAGGACAAGCTGTTCCTGTTCGGCAACTACGAAGGCTTCCGGCAGGCCTGGGGATTGAGCACGGTGACGTTTGTGCCCGATACGCAGGCGCGGCAAGGTTATCTGCCGGACTCGTCGGGCAATGAGAAGCACGTCGGCGTGGATCCGGCCGTGGCGCCGCTGCTGGCGCTCTGGCCGACGCAGAACGGGCCGGAGCTGGGCGGCGGCATCGGCGAAGCCTTCAGCCATCCGCGGCAGCATATCCGCGAGGACTTCGGCACGGTGCGGCTGGATGACAATCTGAGCGGCAAGGACCTGCTCTTCGCGGTCTACACGGTGGACGACAGCAGCGCCAACACGCCGTCGCAGAATCCGCTGAGCCTGATCGACGAGCGGTTGCGCGAGCAGGTGGCCAGCGTGCAGGAGCAGCACGTGTTCTCGCCGTCGCTGCTGAATACGGCTCGCTTCGGCTATTCGCGCGGCGAGCTTTTATTTCAACGGCTACTACTCCGATCGCCGTAACCGGATGGGTGACGGGCAAGCCGGTGGGCGCGATCGTGATCAGCGGCAGCACGGCGTCGAACGGCGCGTCGCAGATCACGCAGGCCGGCACCAACGTGGGCAGCAACAATACCGCGGCTGCGCAATCTGTTCACGTGGGACGATCACGTCTACTGGTCGCACGGAGCGCACCAGGTCGAGGCCGGCGTGTGGCTGCAGCGCGTGCGAGTCGAACGACCTGCTGGCGCAGGATCAGTACGGACAGGCTTCGTTCAGCACGCTGCAGTCGTTTCTCCAGGGAACGGTGAAGACGTTCACGGTGGTGCCGTCGCCCACCGAGCTGGGCTGGCGCTCGCTCGAGGGCGCCGGTTTCGTCGAGGACACATGGAAGGTGACGCAAGCGCCTCGAACTGCGCGCCGGATTCCGCTTCGAGTCGACCAACGGGTGGAACGAGGCGCACGGCCGCGCGGCGAACTACGCCATCGTCAGACGGAGTGCTGCAGACGCAGCCGGTGGTGGGCTCGTCGGCGCTGAGAGACAATCGCGCCAAGTTCCTGCCCGAGCCGCGCGTCGGCTTTGCGTGGGACGTCTGGGGCAACGGCAAGACCGCGGTGCACGGCGGGTTCGGCATTCTATCGCGGGCTGCTCGACACGCTCGATTATCGCCTCGACCAGACCGCGCCGTTCAACAGCGCGCTGACCATCAAAAACATCGCGGTCAGGAATCTGAACATCAATCCGAGCGCGCCGCCGCCGTCGGGGGCGCTGGTCATCGCCCAGCAACGTGCAGCCGGATATCGCCACGCCCACGGTGTTGGAGTGGAGCCTGCGCGTCGAGCAGCAAGTCGCGCCCGGAAGACGTCGCTCACGCGTCGGCTACGTGGGATCGCACAGCTATCACCAGATTCTTTCCGAGGACATGAACGAGCCGGTGCCGACGTTCCAGCGCGGATGGGACGCCGTTCTATCCGGCCGGCGCGCAGAACGCGAATCCCGGACCTCGCCAATTCGACATCGTGGGTGTCGCAGGGCGTGGGCCTTGTACAACGGGCTGCTGGTGGATGTGCGGCGGTCGTTTGCGAACGGGTTCCAACTGCGCGGCAATTACACCTACAGCAAGAATCTCGATGACGGCTCGGCGTGGAACACCAGCGTCAGCGGCAACACGCCGGCGTATGTTGAGTTTCCGCTGCGGCCCAAGTGGGACTGGGGCCCGGCGGCGACCGACCTGCGGAATGCCGCGTCGATCAATGGGAGCTACGAGTTGCCGTTCGGGCCGGGACGGCGGTTCCTGGCGAAGACCACCGGGCCGGCACGGATCGCGGCCGTAGGATGGACGGCGAGCGCCATCGTAACGGCGCAGTCAGGATTTCCGTTCTCGCCGCAGCTCGGCTACAACCCCACCGGCAACGGCGATACCCGCAACCCGGTACGGCCGAACTGGAATCCCGCGTTCACCGGCAAGCTCTATCCGCGCACGCCGGGCCAGTGGTTCAACCCTGCCGCGTTTCTGCCGCCGGCGACGGGGACTTACGGCAACGTGAAGCGCGATTCGCTCAGCGGGCCGGGGCTGACGGAAGTGGACCTTTCGGCGGCCAAGAACACCCGGATCACCGAACGGGTTGGGCTGCAGTTCCGGGCGGAGCTTTTCAACGTGCTCAACCACACCAATTTCCTCACCCCGAACGAGGTGGTGTACTCGTCGGCGACGTCGGGGGTTTCGCCCACGGCGGGCGTAATCACGGCCACCTCCACCACCTCTCGTCAGATCCAGTTCGGGGCGAAGGTGCAGTTTTAGGCGGGACACGGGAGTAGAAACGTTCTGGCCTCTACTCCCGCGGATCCTCTCAGGCAGGCGGCGGTCCCTTGGGCAAAGTAAGGAAGGAAATAATCAGCATCGCGACAACAATTGCGATGGGCACCAGCCAGGACACAAGCGAGGTGTCTTTTTCTTGTGCTTCCCCGGCAACCAGCCGCCGTGACGCGGGCCGCAACGCCCACGACAGCAGTGTGAACGCCGCCAGGACCAGCGGATCGCCAGCGCGATGAAAGCCTTGCCCCGCGGCGAAATGGGACATCGCCGCGCCGCTGTAAGTGAAGAACGCGCCCGCATAGGCCCATTCCTTGATTCGCCCGAAGTGGGGCAGCATCAGGACCAGGGAGCAGGGAATTTTCCATATCCCCATGATCGTAAGTAAGTACATGGGATAGCCCAGCTGGGAGAGAATCACGCGCACATACTCGATGCGCAGAAGATCCCAAATCCCGCCCGCCGCCATCTCAAAAACCACGATGGATGTAAACGCCCAGTACGCGATCGTTCGAGCCTTGTTCCATGTCGTGCTGCCGGATGCGCTTTCCCGATACACCGTGCCCTGATGATTTTCATGCACCTTGTTCAATATGTCGTCCATCGAATCGCGGATGGTGCCGGACACGGTGCAGTTGATCGTAGAAGTCGCCGGCTTGTGCTCGAGCGCGCCGGCGTTCGAGGTAACGCGGCCGGCGGGAATGGCGCCATGGCGCAGCGCCCACAGAAACGACTCGTACCATCGCTCGCGGGATTCGTCGCTCTCGACATCGGCGAGCGCGCGCGACGCGCTTATAGGTATCGTCCATCGAATTGTCGATGGGCAAACCATCCTTGGCCGTAAGCCGATATTTCTTGTCCCAGATGTCGAACGACGCTTCCTGGAATGAAATATCGCCAATTTCTTTGGGCTGTATTTTGACCACCGTATTCATGGGTATTGGAGCCGCTCCCTTATAATTATCTCGCCAAAATTAAACACAACCTGCGGCGGTCCTTTAGAAAAGCGAGAGTTAGCTTTGAGTCAAGACCAACGGGGACTACCGCGAACTACCGACCACAACATATGTGTGCGGGCTCAGGAGGGTTAAGGCGCAGCCCCGATCATCGTCAAGAGATTTCTCATACATTTTTTGATATAAAAAACACTTAAATATCAACATGTTATGAAAATATTCCGATAAATTGGCTGATTACACTCGGAAGGGTCCGGTCAAGGGGACAAAACCCGAATCGCAACATATTGTGTTTGCACACCTTATCCACATTATGTCCGACCGACTTTGAACCACGTCTCAGTTTTGGCCGCTGCGCGCCGCTCGCGCCGCCGTTGAAAAGCGCGGCGGCAACCC
>CAVPNO010000037.1:0-15092 GCA_963706455.1 uncultured Acidobacteriota bacterium
AGGGAAGCCAACTGCGCCGCATCCGCCAGCCGCTCCGGCGTCACGTCCGGTGCGGCGATGAACTCTGTCGCCTGCCGGTTGCCCAGCGTGATGGTGCCCGTCTTGTCGAGCAGCAGCGTGTTCACGTCGCCGGCGGCTTCCACCGCGCGGCCGCTCATGGCCAGCACGTTGTACTGTACCAGGCGATCCATACCGGCAATGCCGATTGCGGAGAGCAGCCCGCCGATCGTCGTCGGAATCAGGCACACCAGCAGCGACACCAGCACGAACACCGTCTGCGGCGCCTTCGAATAGATCGCAAACGGCTGCAGCGTGACCACCGCGAGCAGAAACACGATTGTCAGCCCGGAGAGCAGAATACTCAGCGCGATTTCGTTCGGCGTTTTTTGCCGTGTCGCGCCCTCCACCAGCGCGATCATGCGATCGAGAAACGTCTCGCCGGGATTCGACGTAATGCGCACCTTGATCCAGTCCGAGAGAACCTTCGTGCCGCCGGTGACCGCGGATCGGTCGCCGCCCGCCTCGCGAATCACCGGCGCCGACTCGCCCGTGATGGCCGACTCGTCCACCGAAGCCACGCCCTCGATCACCTCGCCGTCACCGGCGATGTAGTGCCCGGCCTCGACAAAAATGATGTCCCCCGCGCGCAACCGTCCGCCCGCAACTTCTTCAAAGTCGCCGTCAGCCTTGTAGCGCCTGGCAATGGTCTCGCCCTTGGCCTTGCGCAGTGTATCTGCCTGCGCCTTGCCGCGGCCCTCGGCCATCGCCTCGGCAAAATTGGCGAACAGCACCGTGAACCACAGCCAAAGCGTGATCTGCAGGTTGAATCCAAACCCGGGCCGCTGACGCCAGATGTTGTCGATCAGCAGCGCGGTTGTCAGCACGCTGCCCACTTCGACCACGAACATCACCGGGTTCTTGACCATCCAGCGCGGATTCAGCTTGCGCACTGAATCGATCGCCGCCTGGCCCACGATCTGCGAATTCCAAAGACTTGTCTTTTTTGCCATAGAGTTCCAAAGCTTTCAACCTTCAGGCATCAGCTATCAGCTAATTCCGGGACTGCTGAGAGCTGAGAACTGAAAGCCGACGGCTAAAACAGTTGTCCCGCCTTCAACATCAGGTGTTCCAGAATCGGTCCCAGGCTCAGCGCCGGGAAAAACGTCAGCGCGCCCAGGATCAGCACTACCCCCACCAGCAAAACTGTGAATAACGGCGTGTTCACGGGGAACGTTCCGGGCGATGGCGGAACGCTTCTCTTCTGCGCAAGGTTGCCGGCCAGGGCCAGCACCGGCAGCATCATCAGGAAGCGCCCGATGAGCATGTCCCAGCCCAACGCGATGTTGTACCACCAGTTCGGCCCGAGACCGGCAAACGCGGAGCCGTTATTACCTGCGCCCGAAGTGAACGCGTACAACACTTCAGAAAACCCATGCGGCCCTGGATTATTCGTCGTGGCCAGCCCGACATTCGGCGACAGCACAAAAATCGCCGTGAGCGACAAAATGATGAGCGGAAAGATCAGCACGTACAGCATGGCCATCTTCACGTCGTAGGCCTCGATCTTCTTGCCCAGGTACTCCGGCGTACGGCCCACCATCAGTCCGGCGATGAAGACCGCCTGCACGACGAAAATCAACATCCCGTAGAGGCCGGAACCCACGCCGCCGAAGATCACTTCGCCCAGCATGATATTGGTAAGCGGAACCAGCCCGCCGAGCGGGGTAAAGCTATCGTGCATGCCGTTGACCGCGCCGCAACTGGCGTCGGTCGTCACGGTCGCGAACAGCGCGCTTTCGGCGATGCCGTTGCGCACTTCCTTGCCTTCCATGTTGCCGCCGGGCGCGGCCGCGGTTCGCGTTTGGGCCGCGTTATGAATCAACGGATGGGGATGCGATTCGGCCCAATATGTCGTCACGAAGCCCGCCGCGAACAGCAAGTACATGGCGGCGAAGACCGCCCATCCGTGGCCCGGCGAGCCCGTCATGCGGCCCAGCGTGTACGTAAGGCCCGCAGGGATGATGAAGATGGAAATGATCTGGAGAAAGTTCGACAACGGCGTCGGGTTTTCGTAGGGATGCGCGCTGTTGGCGTTGAAGAATCCGCCGCCGTTGGTTCCCAGCATCTTGATGGCTTCCTGCGAGGCCACCGGACCTTGTCCAATGGTCTGGGTCTGGCCTTCGAGGGTGTGGGCCACGGTATAGGCATGCAGATTCTGCGGAACGCCCTGGCCCACCAGCAGCAGCGCATAGATCAGGCAACCCGGCAGCAATACGTACAGCAGCGTGCGCGTCGTATCCACCCAGAAGTTGCCGATGGTGAACGAGGTGGTCCGCTTGATGCCGCGGATGATAGCGACCGCGACCACGATCCCCACCGCGGCTGAAAAGAAGTTATGCGTCGCCAGGCCAGCCATCTCGGTCAGATAGCTCATGGTCGATTCAGGCGTGTAGAACTGCCAGTTGGTATTGGTGGTGAAACTCGCCGCCGTGTTCCACGCCAGGTCCGGAGCCACACCCGCGAGGTGCTGCGGATTCCAGATCCTCAACACTCCCTGCAGCCGCTCGATGGCGTAGGTGACCACCAGGCTTATCGCCGAGAATCCCAGCAGCGCGAACGCATACTCGCGCCAGTTCATTTCCTTTTCGGCGCGTATGCCGGCCAACTTGTAGATGAGCCGCTCCACGGGCCGCAACACCGGATCGAGCCACGTGGACTGCCCCTCGAGCACCCGTGTCAGGTACAGGCCGACCGGCCGCGTCACCGCGAGCAGAATGATGCTGAACACCCCAAACTGCAACCAGCCATTGGCTGACATTTCAGAATTTCTCCGGATAAAGCAGAGACATCGCCAGATATCCCAGCAACAAAATGGAAAGGATGAGTGCCACCGCTGTAATCAGATCCATGGGCTACCTCAGCTTTTGACACGCCTTCACATAGAGGAAGGCGATGACGAAGAACACCGCAGTAAAGAACAACATGGTCAGATCTTGCATCGCAAAACTCGCAATCAGGACGAATTTCCTTGAAGGCGCGTAAGTTGGCATACCCACGCCCGCTCCCGCGCTCAGAGATGAGTGTGATTGCTAAACCGTTTGACTATCAGAAGGGAAAAATAAAGAAAAAGTAAAGACGTTGGAGTTGATAAGGTCGATTCCGCTCACGGCAATACTCGGCCACGCCGGCCGGATCTGGGTTATGCGAGCAAAAATGAGCAACTGCAGGTCCTTCGACTCCCGTCGCTGCGCGACCTTTGCTCAGGATGACGGGGTATTGTGATTGATCACTCGGCGTTTCCCATCCACCCCTCGGGTACGAAGCGGTATCCGACCCACGGCTCCGTCTGGATGTATTGCCGCCCGGTCTGGTTTTCGAGTTTCTTGCGCAACTGCCCGACGAAGACGCGGAGGTACTCCGGCTGGTGCGCGGATTGTCCGCCCCACACCGCGGTCAGCAGCGCCCGATGGGTCATCACCTTTCCGGCATTGCGCGCCAGGTGAAGCAGCAGGTCGAATTCCTTCGGCGTCAGGTGGACGGGCTTGCCCTGCACGGTGATGGTGTGGGCCGCCGCATCGACCACGAAATCGCCCGCCTCGATGGCCGCCGTGGTCCGCTCCGGCGCCCGCCGCAGGTGCGCCCGCACACGAGCCATCAACTCCTGGATGCTGAACGGCTTGGTCACGTAATCGTCCGCGCCCGCATCCAGCGCCTCCACCTTCGAGCGCTCGTGATCGCGGACGGAAAGCACCACTACGGGCGTCGACCCCTGGGAGCGGATAGCGCGGCAGACCTCCACGCCGCTGATTCCGGGCATCATCAGGTCGGTGATCACCAGGTCGGGGGCCCATTCCCTGAAGATCACGAGGCCCTCCTCGGGATCATTGGCCGTGCGCGCGTCAAAGCCCTGCGCAGAGAGCGCAGCGCGCAGCGCACGCGTGATCTGCGGCTCGTCATCGATGACCAGAATTCTGCCCGCCATTTCAATCCTTCTCTTGGGGGAAGATACCATTATGCTCCCCCGGGTCTATCATGCACACTTAGACAAGTCATGGAAATGCCGTGAGGGAGATGGTGACTTTCTTCAACGGGCGACAGGTCTTTCGCATCCTGTCCGCCACCGTCGGTGTAGTCCTCGCTACGGCGCTGTTGCTCTGGGCGCGGGTGAATGAATCCTCGGCGGGTCTGGTCTTCCTCACCATGGTCGTATGGTTCGCCACCCGCGCCGGCATTCAGCGCTCGCTTTATGTGGCCCTCCTTTGCGCGCTTTCTTTTGATTATTTTTTTATTCCTCCGATTCACACCTTCCGCCTCGCCGGGCCTCAGGAGTGGATTGAAATGCTCTCTTTTGGTGTAAGTTGCGTCGTCGTAGGCCGTCTTGCGGAACAGGCCCGCCGTCAGACCCGCACCGCCGACCAGCGCCGCGACGACGTGGAACGGCTCTACACGCTGAGCCAGGAGATGATGCTCCACGAAGACGCCGCCCGCCTGATCCACGATCTGCCCTCCCTCATCCAGCGCAGTTTTGCCCTCGAGGCCGTGATTTTGTACGTGCGCGATGACGACCAGTTCCACGCGTCTATTCCCGAAGTTCCGGCCGGGGTGCAAGCGACCATGCGCGCTCTTACCCAGGGACACAGCGCTACCCTCGCGGGCCCCGAACAGTTCTCTTGCCTGGCGCTCATGCTGGGACTGAAGCCCATCGGCGCCCTGGCCTGGAAACCCGACAAGCTTTCCCGCGAAGTGGCTACCGCGGTCAGCGCCCAGGTCGCCATCGCTCTCACCCGCTCCCTTGCGATCGGGACCTACACGCGCATCGAGGCGGCGCGCGAGGGCGAGCGCCTGCGCGCGGCGCTCATCGATTCGCTAACCCACGAATTGCGTACCCCGCTCACTTCCATACGCGCCGCGGCCACCACGCTGGTTCAATCGGAGGGCTTGGATGAGGCCCTTCGGCGCGACTTGGCGGCGCTGGTGGATGAAGAGAGTGCCCGCCTCGATAAGCTCATCGGCGAGGCCGTCGAGATGGCCGAGATCGACGCCAACGTGGTTCAGGTGCGCGCGGTTCCCCAGCACACCGGAACGCTGCTCGATCATGTGGTCGACGAGTCGCAGACCATTCTCGCCAAACACCGGGTCGTTATCGACGTCGAACCGCCCGATACCCCCGCCTGGTTCGATCCCCATCTGCTCGGCCGTGTCTTCCGCCACCTGGTTGAGAACGCCGCCCGATACACGCCACAGGGAAGCCGTATCACGCTCACCAGCCGGCGGCGCGACGGCCGTCTCGAGTTCACCGTTGAGGACGACGGTCCCGGCATCGATGCCTCCGATCTCCCTTTGATCTTCGAGAAGTTCTATCGCGGCAAAAAAAGCGCGTCGCATGGCAAGGGAACCGGCATGGGACTGCCCATCGCCCGCGCCATCCTCGCCGCGCACGGGGGAAAAATCGAAGTCGCGAGCCGTCCCGGCCAAGGCGTCGCGTTCCGCTTCTGGGTACCCTTGGTGGAGAAGCAACCGCCTCCCGCCGGGAATGCGGTTGAACCCTCCGTCGTTGCGTCCCAAGATACGTCGGACCCGCAGTCACCCGCTCCGGTCCGCAAAGGTTCAGATTGAAGACTCGCATGCAAACCGCCGGCTTTTCGCTTTCTGTGGCCCTGCTTCTGTGCTCCGGTGCGGCACTGTCCCAGTCAGCCGACAAGGACCCGGCCGCGGTTCTGGAGCTTGGTGGTGCCGCCGGGTGGAGTATCCCCGATGGAGGCTCCAGCTTTGGTCCCACCGCGGCCATCGAAATCACCCCTGTCGAGCACTGGCTGGAACTGGAAGCGGGCGTGACGCCGCTCTTCGCGGCTCACTCGCGCGAGGTGGACGTTGACCTGCTGTTCAAAAAACCCTGGGAGCTGTCCCGCAAGCTGGAATTCATGGCGGGGCTTGGACCGGAATGGATTCACGCCAGCCAAAGAGGCGCGAAGACCAACTCGCTTGGCGGCGAAGCCGCGCTCGACTTCATGTATTGGCCCTACCGCAAGCATCGGTACGGCTGGTATGTCGAGCCTGGCTTTGAATGCGACTTCGGGCATGGGCATGAAAAATCGCTGGGCATCAGCGGAGGCCTGCTGATCGCCATTCCCTGAATGTTCCCCGTTCCGCAGCATCGCGGGAACCGGACTTCGCCATCGGGCCTTCAATCCCAATTACTTGATGCGCGCCCGGCACGCTCTGTACACTCGACTTGCCGTGGACAACCCGGTCGGCTCACCACCTCGATTCGATTTCGCGCGCGATTCAGTCTGAACCTCACAACCTGGAAAGCGGTCCAAGTGAAAACGCGAGTGCTCCTCCGCGATCTCGTGGCAGCAGCAGGAATCCTGAATTCCCGCGCCATTTGGGCTGCATCTTCATCCACATCCATCTTCGGCGGACCCTCCACGCCCGCGCGCGAAGTCAACGACCTCTCCATCTTCGTCCTCACCATCTCGGCGATGATCTTCCTCGGCGTCAGCGTTCTTCTCACCTACGCCCTGGTGCGCTTCCGCGCCCGCAAAGGTGAAAACACCGAGCCGCCCCAGGTCTTTGGCAGCGTGCAGATCGAATTGGCCTGGACCATCATTCCCGTCCTGATCATCGTTACGCTCTTCCTCGGCACTGCCCGCGTCCTGTTTTCCGTCCAGGATGCCCGCAAGCCGCCTACGGCCCTCGATGTCATCGTTGTTGGCCACCAATATCTGGTGGGAATTCCGTTACCCGCAATTCAACGTCGTCACCGCCAACGAACTCCACGTCCCGCTCAGCAGCCGCGATTCGCCGCGCCCCACCTTCATGAAGCTCACCTCCGCCGACGTGATCCACAGCTTCTGGGTTCCGCAACTGGCCGGGAAAACCGACCTGCTTCCCAATCGCGTGAACGAGATGTGGATCGATCCCATGAAGACCGGACTTTATCTCGGGCAATGCGCGCAGTTCTGCGGCATGGAACACGCCAAGATGCTGTTGCGCGTCTATGTCGATTCGCCGCAGCAGTTCCAGCAGTGGATCGCGAGCCAGCAGAAGGCGCAAAGTGAAGTCTCGCGTCCCTTGCCGGCGTCGGCGCAACCGGCCGGCGCACCCGGGCCGATCAACCCTCACGACGGGCAACTGGTCTTCGAGCAGCAGGCCTGCATCAACTGCCATACCATTGCCGGGACGGTCGCCAACGGTCGATACGGCCCCGACCTGACGCACTTGATGAGCCGCGACACCCTGGCCGCCGGCGCGACGACCAATTCCCCTGACCATCTCAAAGCGTGGATCGACGACCCCAACACTTTCAAGCCGGGCTGCCTGATGCCCGCCATGCATTTGACCGACCGGCAGAATGCGCAGATCACCGCCTATCTGCTGACCCTGAAGTAAACCGGAGCCAACGATGGGAACGGATTCACCGGGAATTCCGATCGCGGGAGGAATCGAAGCGGGCATCGACCGCACGCCCCGCAAACGCCCATGGCGGCACCTACCTCGAATTGATCCATAGCTGGATCGTGACGGTCGACCACAAGAAACTCGGCATCCTCTACATCGGTTACGCGCTCATCTTTCTCGTCGTGGCGGGAATTGAAGCCCTGCTGATCCGCATCCAGCTGTTCTTTCCCCACAACACCTTTCGTCTCGCCGGCCACGTTCAACCGCATGTTCACCATGCACGGCACCACCATGGTGTTCCTGGTGGGCATGCCCATCCTGCTTCGGCTTCGGCAACTATCTTGTGCCCCTGATGATCGGCGCGCGCGACATGGCCTTTCCGCGCCTCAACGCGTTCAGCTTCTGGATCAGCGCCTTTGGCGGCATTCTGCTTTACTACAGTTTCATCGGCGGCGTGGGACTGGCTGGCACCGGGTCCGCTCCCGACGTGGCCTGGTTCGCCTATGCTCCACTCACCGAGAAGGCCTTTTCTCCCGGCCACCCGGTCGACTACTGGGCCGTGGCCATTCTCGCCAGCGGCATCGGCAGCATCGGCACCGGCATCAACATCATCGCCACCGTTTTCTGCATGCGCTGCAAGGGAATGACCCTGTTGCGCATCCCGCTCCTGCCGTGGCTCTACGCCACCGTGTCGTTCCTCATCCTGATCACCATCAGCCCGCTTACGGCCGCGCAGGCCATGCTGCTCATCGACCGCTACCTCGGCGGTCACTTCTTCGACACCCAGGCCGGCGGCTCCGCTATCCTGTGGGCGCATTTCTTCTGGATCTTCGGCCACCCCGAAGTTTACGTACTCGTGCTGCCCGCCTTCGCGTTCGCCAACGAGATCATTCCCGTCTTCTCGCGCAAAGCCATCTTCGGCTACCCGGCCATGGTCGCCGCCTCGGTGGGCATCGCGTTCGTCAGCACGGGTGTATGGGCGCACCACATGTTCACCATCGGCATGACTTCGTTCGGCAACGCCTTCTTCACGCTGTCGACGATGGTCATCTCCGTTCCCACAGGCATCAAGACCTTCAATTGGCTGGCGACCATCTGGGGTGGAAAGATCCGTTTCGAACTGCCCATGTTGTTTTCGATCGCGTTCCTGTTCCAGTTTGTGATTGCCGGGCTGACGGGGATCATGCTTTCGATATCGCCGTGGAACTGGCAACTGCACAATTCCTATTTCGTAGTGGCGCATTTCCATTACGTGCTCGTCGGCGCCATCGTCTTCATGATCTTTGCGGCCCTTTATTACTGGTACCCGAAGATGACCGGGCGCATGCTCGACGAGCGGCTCGGCAAGTGGCATTTCTGGTTGTTTGTCATCGGCTTCCATCTCACCTTCGACGTCATGCATTTCCCCGGCCTGCTAGGCATGCCCCGCCAGATCTTCACATACGAGCCCGACCGCGGCTGGACCCTGCTCAACCAGATCGTCTCCATCGGCGGCTATCATCCAGGCCATCGCTGTGCTCATCTTCGTCTACAACCTGGTGCATTCGTATTTCCGCGGCGAGGAAGCCGGCGCCGATCCCTGGGATGCATGGACTCTGGAGTGGTCCATTCCCTCGCCGCCCCCGGTTTACAACTTCGCGACCGATCCGGTAGTTGCCAGCCGCCGGCCGCTGTGGGACCTCAAGCATCCGGAAGATCCCGATTCCGCCTTCGAGTAGGCAGAGAGGATTCAACGACGCCCGATGAGCACGATTCCCCTCGGACACGCAGCAAACCAGGAGTGGCGCCTCCCTTCGCGCGGCGTCATGGCCATGGCCTGCCTCATCGTCGCCGAATCGGCCATCTTCATCATCTTCGTCGTGGCCTATCTCTATTACATCGGCCGCGACGTGAACGGCCCGACCCCGCGCGAAGTGCTCGAGATTCCATGGTTCGGCACCGTCTGCCTGCTTTCGAGCAGCATCTTCATCATGCTCGCCGAGCGCGCCATCGAGCACGGAAAGATGGCCGCCTTCACCGGATGGTGGGCCTTCACCATGCTGCTCGGCCTGATCTTCCTGGGCGATACAGCCAACGAATGGTACAAGCTGATCGTTCACGACCATCTCACCATTCACACCAATCTTTTCGGCACCACGTTCTACTCGCTCGTCGGCCTGCATGCTTCGCACGTAATCGTGGGCCTGATCATGATGTTCGTCGTGCTGGTGTTTGCCCTGGGGCGGAGGGTTCATCCTGCGCATGCCGATCGCGTCAAGGTGCTGGCCATGTACTGGCACTTCGTCGACGCCGTCTGGGTGGTTGTTTTCAGCGTTGTGTATCTCATAGGACGATGATGGAACCGCGCACTCCCAACCCGGCCGAAAGCCGTACGGGCGAAACTCAGTCGGCTGCCGTACACCTGCCCGCGCCCACTGCGTGGCCGTTTATGCTTGCGCTGGGAATCACGCTGATCTCCGCCTCGCTGGTGACCAATCTCGTCATCGGGGCTCTCGGCCTGTTTTTGTCCATCGTCTCCATCGTCGGATGGTTCCGCAACGTCCTCCCACACGAGGCACACGAGGATGTAGTCGTCGAGGAAGAGTTCGTCACCCTCCTCACGCCGGTCGAGAAAGTCGCGCGCATCGAGGTGGACGAGACGCACCGAGCGCAACTTCCTCTGCACACTTTCTCTCTCGGTAGTGCCATCAAGGGCGGCATTGCAGGCGGCATCGCCATGGTGATCCCGGCGGAAATCTACGGCATCATCCGTTACCACAGCGTCTGGTACGTGGTGAACCTGCTGGGCGGCGCGGGCGTCGGCTACTGGGCCAATCCCTCGCCCGAAGAGCTGCGCCACTTCCACCTGATGGCGTTTCTCACCGCCAACATCATCCAGGGAGCGGTCACGCTGCTGGTCGGCCTGCTCTACGGGGCCATGCTGCCCATGTGGCCCGGGCGGCCCATCCTGCTCGGCGGCATCATCGCGCCCGCCATCTGGACCGGCCTGTTGCACAGCGTGCTGGGCATCGTGAATCCGTATCTCGCCGATCATATCGACTGGTGGTCGTTCGCGGCCTCGCAGGTCATCTTCGGACTGGTGGCCGGCTACACGGTCGTCAAACTGGGCCACATCGAGCAACTCAAGCAGATCCCCCTCTCGATACGCCTCGGGGTCGAGTCGCCAGGCCTTCATCCTGAACATCACGAAGGCGGGCCGGACCAGAAAGAGCCTCGCCCATGAGAGCGCATCGCATCGTCGCGGCCGTGGCGGCCTGCGCGCTTCCGCTGATGACTGGCTGCGATCTGCCCGGACGCCCTCAACCCGGCCCCGAAGTGCCGCGCCCTGACGCTGTCTTTTCGTTCGATGCGTTGTATGGGGAGAATTGCGCCGGCTGCCACGGCAAAAACGGCGATCACGGCTCCGCCGCCAATCTCGCCAACCCCGAGTACCAGGCGCTCATCGACGACCCATCGTTGCGCGACGTGATTGCCAACGGCGAGAAGGGCACGCTGATGCCGGCGTTCGGCACCAAGGCCGGCGGCCCGCTGACCGATACGCAGATCGACGCCGTCGTGCAGGGCATGCGTTCGCGCTGGAAGAAGGACAACGCCATTCAGGGCGAGAATCTGCCTCCGTACAAGGCCACCGATGCCGGCGACGTGAACAAAGGTCAGGCGGTATATGTCTTGGCCTGCGCCCGCTGCCACGGCAATGACGCGCAGCATCGCGGCAGCGCCGGCTCCATCCTCGACGGATCGTTCCTGGCGCTGATCAATGAACAGACCGTGCGCACCACCATCATCGCCGGCCGTCCCGACATCGGCGAGCCCGACTGGCGCAACCATATTCCCGGCCGCGCCATGACCGACAACGAAATTACCGATGTGAGCGCCTGGCTGATTGCGCAAAGGCCCGCCACTCCAGGGCAGCCGTATCCAAAACCCTGACGAGGACCAGCGCAGGAGAGAGCCCATGGACGAAAAACTTTCGCCCCCCCAGGGGGAACAAGCCAAGCGCCTGGAACAGGAGCGCGTTTCGCGGCGCACGTTCTTGATGAACGTGGGCATCGCGCTCAACGCCCTGGTCGTTCTCGCCCTGGCTACTCCGGTAGTCGCCTACGTGCTGGGCCCGGTCCTTCGCCGCAAGGATTATCTTGACTGGGTCTCGCTCGGCAATGTCAGCGACTTCAAGCCCGGCGAAACCACGCTGGTTACGTTCCGCAATCCGTTCCGGGATCCATGGGACGGCGACACGGCCAACGTCCCCGCCTACGTGCGCTGCGCCGAGCCTGGCAACTTCACCGTGTTCGCCATCAACTGCGCGCATCTCGGCTGCCCGGTGCGCTGGTTCTCCGAGTCGCAGCTCTTCATGTGCCCATGTCACGGCGGCGTCTACTATGCGGACGGCAGCCGCGCCTCCGGGCCGCCCGAGCGCGGCCTCTTCACCTATGAGCTGAAAATCGAAAACGGCAAGCTGATGATCCGCGCCGGTCAATTACCTACGCTGCGCAATCGCGCCGGTGCGTCGCCCTGTCCCGGATCGGCAACCCCGAAGTCCCCCGCGCTCGTCACGAGGATTGAATCATGCCCCAGTACGGAAGGCCCTGGTACCAGCGCCTCTACGATTGGCTAGAGCTGCGCGTACAACTCGAAGGCCCGATCAAGGACGCCGTGCTGCACCCGGTGCCCCGCAGCACCGCCAGTTGGTGGTACGTCTTCGGCAGCGCCAGCCTCGTGCTGCTCATCCTGCAAATCGTCACTGGCATCCTGCTGGCGCTTGTTTATACTCCCACGGGCGCCGATGCCTGGAATTCGCTCGAGGTCCTAAATCATCAATTGCCGCTCGGCTGGTTTCTGCGCGCCATGCATGGCTGGGGCTCCAACTTCATGGTGGCCATCGTGCTTATCCACATGGCCCAGGTATTTCTCTTCGGTGCCTACAAGTTTCCTCGCGAATTCACCTGGATCCTCGGCGTGTTCATGCTGCTGATGACGCTCGGCATGGCCTTCACCGGCCAGGTGCTGCGCTTCGACCAGGATGCCTACTGGGGACTCGGCATCGGAGTTTCCATCGTTGGCCGCATCCCGTTGATCGGTGGTCAGCTTGTGCACATCATGCTGGGCGGGCCCATCATCAACGGCGCCACGCTCACGCGCTTCTTCGCGCTCCACGTCTTCATCATCCCCGGCACGCTGCTGGCGTTCACCGCGCTGCACGTCTGGATGGTGCTCAAGCTGGGTATCAACGAGTGGCCCATGCCCGGCCGCATCGTGCGTCGCGAAACCTACCTCCAGGAATACAACGAACTCGCGCACAAGGACGGCCTCCCGTTCGTGCCCGGCGCGGTCTGGAAGGACCTCGTCTTCTCCGCCGCCGTCATCTTCGCCGTGGCGTTTTGCGCCGCCATGTTCGGCCCCTACGGTCCCAAGGGCGTTCCCGATCCCACCATCATCAACACCGTTCCCAAGCCCGACTTCTTCTTTCTCTGGATCTACACGGTTCTTATCCTTCCTGCCGCCGGAGATGGAAACCCCGTTCATTCTGATTGCTCCCATCGTCGCGGTGGTCATCCTCCTGGCGCTTCCCCTGGTGGCCGGCGTGGGCGAGAAGAGCTGGTGGCGGCGGCCCGTGGCCGTTTTTTCCGTGATGTTCCTCGCCATCCTTTTCGCGGTATTTACTCACCTGGGGACGTACACCCCGTGGAGTCCTGAGATGACTGCCTGGAGCGGTGCAGTCGTTCCGGTGCAGTACCTCGAACATCGCTCGCCTCTCGAACGCCAGGGCGCGAACGTCTTTCAGGAAAAGCAATGCCGCAACTGTCATTCCATCGGGGGCCTCGGGGGCATGCGCGGCCCCGCGCTTGACGATGTGGCGACGCGCCTCACGGAAGATCAATTGATTCGCCAGGTACTCCTCGGCGGAGGCAACATGCCCGCGTATGGAAGCGCGCTCTCGCCGGCCGAAACGACGGCCCTGGTGCGCTTCCTCGAGACCCTCCACCCCAACTACCAGCCGGCCGCCAGCGACGCGTCCCTCCAGGTGGTGGGACAAGCCGGGGTGCCGCCGAACTCCACCGTGCAACAGGGCAGCGGCCAGGCCGCCGGGCATTAGCGCTTTCGTTTTTTGGGCATTTGGATTTTGCGCGTTGAGAAATGGCCGTCATCGCGAACGGAAGTAAGAGATAAGGTTGTCATCCCGAGCGAAGATCAGCGCGCTGACCGAGTTGAAAGACCTGCATTTGGACGTTGCCAACCGTCATCATGCCCATCGCGATCATCGCCATCCTCGACCTTGAATCCCCCGGAGCGAACTTGTGGGCCGCGTGGTCGTTTCCTTTGCTGCCATTTATTGCCCTGACAGTAACCCTGTTCCTTTATCACCGCGGCTGGCGCGCCGCTCATCGCACCCGCCCGCGCCAGTTGCCGTTCTGGCGCGCGTTCTCGTTCGCAGGCGGAATCGCCTCGCTGTGGATCGCCATCGCCTCGCCGATCGACGCGCTCGACGACTATCTCCTCGCCGCCCACATGATCCAGCACTTCATCCTCATGTCGATCGCGCCCCCGCTCATTGTGCTGGGCGCCCCCACCGTTCCACTTCTTCGCGGCCTTCCCAGGTTTATTCGCGTTTTACTGCGTCCGTTCTTCCGGGCCCGCCGGCTGCATCGCGTCGTGCGCTTCTTCCTTCACCCCGTGACCGCATGGCTGCTGATGAACATCGCCTACCTGGGATGGCACGTTCCCGCTGCTTTTGAACTCACGTTTCGTTCGGAAACAATCCACCAACTCGAGCACGCCTGTTTCTTTCTGACATCGATCGCATTCTGGTGGGTAGTGTTCTCACCCTGGCCATCGCGCCGTGGATGGCCAATTTGGACCGTGATCCCCTACCTGCTCAGCGCCGACATCCTCAACACCGTTCTTTCCTCAACTCTCGCCTTTTCCGGCCGCGTGCTCTATCCGTCGTACCTGCACGTCCAGCGCGTCTCTTCGCTGACACCGCTTCACGACCAGGTTGCCGCCGGCGCCGAAATGTGGGTTCTGAATTCGGTAGTGTTCCTTGTTCCCGCGGTCGCGCTGACCTTCCGGCTATTTGCGCCAAAATCGTTGCACGCGCTGTCGGCGCAATGACGGGTGGGTATAGCGGACATAAGAAGCGAATTCCTTTAGAACCATTTAGAAGCAACTGCAGAATCCTTCGACTGCGCCGCCCTTCGCACGGCTTCGCTCCATGATGACAACCTGAAAAAAGGTCACATCCTCTCAGGATGACGAGATCATTTACGGAGGAATGGAATGAGTACTGGGGCCGGGAAGGACATGCACGCGGCGAACTCTTCCTGAAAATCCGGATCGGAGGCCAGGCTGACGTGCTCGATCGGCGGCAACTCGGGCGCTTCCTTCTGCACCAGCAGCATCTTCGCTCCGCGCAGGGCGGTATTCCCGACAGCGTGAATTACCTCCCTGGGCGCGTCCAGCAGGCCGAGGGCGATCGCGCTCTCGATCTGCATATAGTTTCCGAAAGCACCCGCCAGGGACACGCTTTTCAAATCCTCGACACGTGCGCCGGCATGCTTGAGCAGCAGCTTGAACCCAGCGGCGATGGCGCCTTTCGCCAATTGAAGCTCGCGAACATCGGCCTGCCACAGCCTCACCGGCCCGGCTATCGGAAGCATTTTCGTCCCATTCGCCACCCGGCCCGACGCAAGGAT
>CAVPNO010000038.1:0-8682 GCA_963706455.1 uncultured Acidobacteriota bacterium
ATTGATCGTGTCGAGCATGAGCAGAACATGGGTCGCCGCAGCCACCGCGCCGCCGTTCACAGCACGAAAGGACGCGATCGCCCGTGGATGCTGATTGTCGAGGATGGCGAAGTCCTCCTGCCTCAGCCCAGTGACAGGCTTGCCGGACGAATCCGTGACCAGCACGTTCAGAATGATGCGATGCTGGGCCCGAGATCGGGCCTCCCGCTCTTCATGCGATCGGGGAATAACGCTCTTGCGAAGCCACAACTCGAGCACCTTAGCCAATCGGTCCATCGTTGCTCCGTGGCCATCTATCTCAACCCCACGCGGATCGACCTTATTCTCGAGCGGCTTGGGACCGGGACCTTGCTCGCCCGGGGGACTCGGCGGCGGGGGCTCTCCCGTTTGCATTCTGGGGCCACTTCTCGCGACCAGTAGCGTGAGCGCGGGCTTATCTCTGGTTTCAATGTGCGCCTTCAACCTGAAGCGGTCCGCGAGCAACTGCTGCAGCATATGCTTCTTTTCCAACGACGCCTGATGGTTGCTCAACTTCGCCAGCTTGTCGTCCGTTGCGGCATCCGAAGTGGCTAGGACGTCAAATCGCACTTCATTCGAAGGCAACGTTCGCACCCAATCCGGACCGCTTAGGACCCGGTCGGCCATCACACCGTTTGCTAATCCGACAAGCTGCTCCGCCCAAACGCACCTTGCCCGAAGCCGCGCGCTATGGACTGGGTTCTCAAAGCCGATTGCCTGAGGACCGGGCGGGCATTGTCTGACAGAAACCACGTCATAGGCAAGGGTCGGGACGTAGGGCGCACTTTCGGGCGGCGAGTCTTGTGAGGGCGCGGAGATGTTTTCTTGTCCGATTGCGGCCAGCGCAGTTGCCGACACCAAGTAGGCAGCAAAAACGCCGAGAGTCGCTGACGTCAATTTCGGAATGCAGATCATGGCAAAAGCATAGCCCCGTCCTTGACGGAACGTCGTGGGCGTATCGTGGGCAACTCGGTAGTAACTGTGATTTGAATCACCATTACTTCCGGATTAGCGGTCACTTGGGAACAAAACGACGCTAGCCCTGACGCGTACAGGCTGTATCAATTCAGAATGGCCTTCGCTGTGGATGCTGTTTCTCCAAACGCGCCATAGCATTCCTGACCCCAGTCTGAATGCGTTCCTCTTGAACAAACCTGCATGGGAGTCTCTTTTGGATCGCTGCGTATAATTCCAACGCCTCAGGCACTCTTGACTGCCACATCCTCGATTCAGCCATGTATTGCATCGCCAGCGTTGCCATTTCTTCGTCGCCCCGACCTAGCACCTGACTGGCTGCAGCGTATGCTTCGTCATAGCGAGCCAAGGCCAGAAAGCAATTAGATTGGTCAATCAGCATATCCGTCTCAAAATCCCCTTCAGGACAGATGCGATGTGCTGCATCGAACGCAACGAGCGCATCCTCGCAACGAGCCAACTGAACGAGGCAGTGTCCCTTATAAAAGAGGTGTTCATATTTCCAGTCGAGGAAATCGTCTCTGTCCAGTACCTCCCTCTTAAGGTTTCTATTGATTAGATCGAGCGCCTCCTGTGCTCGTCCGAAGTCCGCATACGCTGTTGCCTGTGCTATGACAACCCAAGCCTCGGATACCTCGTAATCAGGAAGCTGTTTCAACTCCTGAATGGCATTCTCTCTCATCTGATCCAAGTTCAGCCACGTCGAACACGTAACAATGCCATAGAGGACCGCCATCCGAGTATGGACCTCGTTTGCACGGGGCAGCATCGTCTGATACAGGGCAAGAGCAGCATCGAACTGGCGCTCGGCGCTCAGGCTCACAGCAGCTTTTATTTCCTGTTCCGTCACCACGTCCTTAGGTATAAATCAGAGTCGCGGGCGTATTGTGGCCAACTCGTCACTTTGACGGATGTTCGCCCCTCCCGTTAATTCGTTCCCGGAATGGGAATCGTTGGGGACGAGTGGGCGGTAATCTTCCCGGAACCGGAATGAAGAGGCCCGCTCAGTGCGATGACCGTCAACAGGCTGCTATCATCGCCGCGTGACCGATCAAAAGCTCAAATGGTGGCACGTTCGATGGAGACCTGCGGGCAAGGCACTCTCGCGGTTTGTGCCCATTTTTGGCAAGGTTTTCGCCATCCTTCTTCTGATTGCTGCAATTGGTTACGGCATCGTCTACGCCTTAGCGCCTTGGATGGCATCGCAACGGATGCGCAAATTCGAGCCTCGATTGAGCCTCGTTCCGGTAGACCTCCCGTCCAACGCTGAAGTGCCTTTGTCCAACTGGACCATTGATAGATACGGATACAAAGTCCCATTGCCCAATGAGGCAATCGTCCCGACCCACCATGGTGACGACCTAATGACGTTGGTTTCAATTTCCAACGGTGGATTCTTGACAATTCACAACCCCTCGCGTGATTCGGGCATACTCGAAATTGAGATCACCGACAAACACGCGCAACGACTGGTTGGAAAACAGCTATTCCAGTCGAAATTCAAGTTGATGCAAGCAGCAATGTGGACGACACCGGAACAGGTGAAATGGTGGAAATTTCGTAGTTCAGAAAATGAGAAAACCCAGTTGTTGCTTCTTACGAAGTTTGTTGTCGTATTTACTTCCCATGGTTCGCCCGCTCTCGGGCCAATTTATCCGATTTCCGCTGGAGTGTTTCGCGGCTTCCAGATTGGCGACCCGAACATTCCGCCGTACGAGGCACACCTAGATTTGTTCGACAGAACCGACCGGCATTTTGCGTTCGATGTCAGCGGGCCGGAAGGGCACGGACAAGTGCTCACGCAAGGGGAGATCAATGCGATGGTGGCCTCAATCCAGCCAATTTCTGCTCGGTGAATCCAGATCAGTAGGGGGCCTTCGCGTGGATTGCTGTCGAGTGGTGGACCACTCGTCAGTTTGACGTTTCTTCGCCCCAGCAGGCCGGAATGGGGTTGGGGACGAGTACGCGGTGATCCAGGCACAGCCAATGGAGCCGCCATGTGGCTTCCTCACGCCAGCGCCAGCTCCCGCACTGCTGTTCGAGTCACCGAGATCACGCTGATATCGTCTTCCTGCCCAAATGCCTGCGCGGCGCCTGCAATCTCGGCAACCGACCTGCCACTCCGCAGCAACTCATTCACCCGCTCGAACCCGAACAGCCGCCCATTCAAATCGGTGGCCTCTGCCACGCCGTCTGACAGCAGCATCAGCCGGTCGCCCTCCTTCAACTGGAAGCGCATCACCGAAAACTCCGCGCCTTCAACCAAGCCCAGCGGCAGCGCGCCTTCCATCGGCAGCGGTTCCCCGTTCAGGTAGGGCGGCACGTGTCCGGCGTTGGCCAGCGTCGCGCTGCCATCCGCTTCAATCCTCAACGCCAGGCAAGTGGCCTGGGCATCGGCGCGGCCCAACAGTCTCTGATTCAGAGTGCCGAGCATGCCCGCAGGATCGGTATTGTGCTGCTCCTCCGTACGAATCGCCCCCACCAGCAGCGCCACCAGCATGCCCGCCTTCAGCCCCTTGCCGGTTACGTCTCCAGCCACAATCAGCAGGCTGCCGTCGGTCTTGTGCGGAATGATCTGGAAGAAATCCCCGCCCACCTCGCGCGCCGGCCGGTACTCGCTCTCCACCATCAGTCCTGGCAATCCCGCCGTCCCCGGCAGCGCCAGCCTTGCCTCGGGCAGGATCACCTGCTGCACCTCCTGCGCCTGCTTCACATCCAGAGCCATCAGCCGCTGGCGTTTCACGGATTTGAGCAGCCGCCGCAGCAGCAGCAGCGCGATGACAACGGCCACCAGCAGACTCGAAATGGCGATAACGTTGACGCGGATGCCGAGTGGGTACCAAACCAACCGTATACGCAGAAAGTTGAATTGGATCGCGAAATCGCTGATTCCCCGCAATACGGCGACAGGCAGAACCAGCCAGCCCTCCACTCCCTGCCGGCGAATGCCTTCAATCACAATCCACAACAGCAGGGCGAAGAAGAGCAGCCGGAGGACCAGGGAGACCGTCACGAAAGGTACGGCAACCGCATGCGGGACAAGCCCGAAGAAGATCTCCTCACTCAGGATGGTTGAGATGGTCAACAGCAGCGCTAGCCCGGCCGTGAGCCGGGGCAGCCACGGTGGGCGCTGCAGACCGAACCACACCCAAAACACCATGACCCAGGCGGCGGAAATCAGCGGCGCCACAAGACAATCAACCAGCAGATTGTTGATGGAGATGCCCTGAAGTTCCGTCCAGGAGCCGATGACGACCAGGGTGTAATAGACAGCAATGAGCAGGAAGAGAGCCCCCATCCACAGGTAAACCCGGTCGGAGCGGTCAAAGAGGATGAGGCTGAAAGCGACCACTGCCAGCAGGCCAAACAGCAGAGCCAGGGCGGCCGAAGATGAATAGGCGCGAATCAGTTCCAGCCAGCGCATCTGGTAGGCAGCCGCCACCGCGCCGGCCTCGCCCAGCACCGGGGCGCCGTGCATGCCGCCCGCGTCGGGTTGGTTGACCAGCGAGTAAGGCTCCATCCACAGCCGGAAGGCCAGAACCTGAATGGTCGGGTCCGGCGCAGTCTCGTCTGATCCGGTTCCGTCTCGCCCGGTTGCGGCGTCATGACTGCCCGGCTGCTGCAGCGGGAACATTTTGGGCTGGGTGTAGTAGACCTCAGGCTTGCTGCCGGCAAAGTTGCCGAAGTGGCCGGCCAGCTCTCCGTTGTCGAAGACCTGGTAGGCGTCATCCACATTAGCCGGCCCCGCCAACGCCAATTTCTGGCCGGATTGCGCCCGCACCTGCACCCGGATGCGGTACCAGGCATAGCCAAAGTAGCCGGGGTGCCCCTTGGCCGTCCAGCCGGGCACATAGCCTGAGAGCCCGGCGTTCGCCGAAATGGCCCCGTTCTTCGGCGTCAGGTCCACCGTCTCCCACTTGGAGTCGTCAAATTCCGGCTCGGCCCACAGCGGCTTGCCGGTCTTCCGGTCGATGGGCGAGTCGCCCACGGTGAACTTCCACGGCCCATAGAGCGGTACCGCGGATTGGCCGAGGGTGATGTGCGAGATGCCATACACACTGCTGCCCGGCTGTGTCTCTGCCTGGCCCTGTGGCGCGCCTGCCATCTGTGCCGCGGCCACAAAGGTGCCTGAAAACCATACTGCCAAAGTGAGGAGGAAGAGAGTGCGCCGCGCCATCCAATGACCTCTCGTTCAAAAGGGGGAGCCCGATGGACGCACTATACGCAATCAGGCCCGTGCGCGAGAAACTCTGAACTCTGGCACGGGGATAGAAAATTCGGGCCAAGGGCAATCTTGCCCCGAGTGGGAAGTCAAGGACCGCATAGGCGATTCCTCTCAGTGAGGAGCCCTGTTGGTGCTCGCTTGGCGGTTCCGGGTGGACTGTGGGCCACTCCGTCGAAACTCATCACGGTTTCATCCCCATAGGTGGACCGAAGGTCCATGCGAAACTCGTCACTATGCCTTTTCTTCGCTCTCCCGGCTCCGGCACCTAAGAAAGCCCCGCCGGGGTTGGGGACGAGTAGGCGGTTATTCGGGAGCTTGAGCATCTTGGCATTTCAGAAAATCTGCGAATGCGTACTGGAGGTCAGCTTCGATTTGACTCCATCGAGAGCGCGGAGAATTGCTGGCCGCCTTGGACAGATTCACGATCTGTCTGAGAACTTCCGGCGGGTCGGAAAGATGGCAAAGGTGAATGCGAATGTGTGTGGCCTCATCGAATACGTTTGATCCGCCATTGAGCGCCTTGCGCGCCGACTCCGTCGCAAGACACAGACGCGCCTTTTCCTCTGTGATCGGAGCATCCACGCCCATTTCACGGAAAGCCGCATCAATCTCTTCGGCTCGAATGTCTTCCTCTCGTATGTAGCCGACCGATTGACCTGCCAGCCCGGCGAGTCTCCTCAACGCAGGTCCATCATGACCTTGTTCAAGCGCATCGGAGGCGAATCGTGGAAGCTTCCAATACTGGAAATCGCCGAAATAGTATTCGATTGCAATTCTTTTCGGATCAATAGGCATCGGCCGATTAACCTCGTTTATTGAGAATAAAACGGGATTGTGAGTGAGTGGTGGACTACTCTTCCCCTACCGTGATCCAGATCACCGTAGGGGAAGAGTGGCCCACGATTCGCTCGGAACTACTTCCGGGTCACAGGTCCACTTGGAAATTACTGGCTGGGAGCACTAAGGACATCCCTCGGTGGTGACGGTGCTGCCGACTTCGGGGCCGATTGATGTAATCAAGCGTGCGGCGTTAGGTCTGCGAGGCAACGGCAAGGAACAAAGTCGGTGACGCAATGCGTATTGAAGCTGCGTGCAGCTTGAAACTGGACGGCGGTAGCGGCTGGTGTGAGGTGATGCGCGGTAGCAAGCCGTCCGGCCACGCCTCACGGGTGGAAATGCCCGCACTGCCCATACACAGCGGCTCGCGTATGCGAAATTGCGGCAGATCGGCCGGTGCCATGCGGCGATCCGGCTCCATACAAAAGAACATCGGGACGGCTTCGTCGACGGGGAGGCGGTTGATCCAGTCGTCGGAACTGCACCACGAGGCAAGAGCGGTGATCGAGAGCGGCATGGAAGGCGCCAATGCGGCGGCGGTGATCGCGCAAGAGGGCGGTGTAGAAATCGCGCTGCGATTGGCGGGCGTCGAAGTCGATCTGCAAGGCAGAGGGTGAGGTGGAAAGCGAGTCGAGAACAAGATCGACGACGGCGGGCTCAAGTGCGGGGTCGATGGTCCCCGGTGCCTCGATGCGGATCCCTGAGCTGCGGGTAACGCCAGCAGGATAGACGTAGGGCTGGCGACGGGGGACGACGGCGACGGAACTGCCTAGCAGAAGGGTGCGGTCGAGCGTGGCAATTGCCGTGGCGCGCGGATCGGGGGCGCTTAGGTCCTCAGGACGTTCCCCGACCTAGAGAGTACGGGCCGGAAGCCCATTCATCCGGCCGGAGGGCGGAGTAAGGTCGGCAACGTCAGGGCGGAGAGCGCAGAGACAACCGGCCAGAGCGGTGTAGGCGAAGAGCTTGGTGACGGATAGCATCGAAAGGACGGGCTGGGATAACAATGGAACGAATCCGGGGATGAGTCAAGCGACCGGGAGGCAATCCGAGTCCCCCCGTTTAGAGCCGAGGGGATGCTTCTCGAGGAAGCCGGATTTGACTGAATTCGAGACTCGCCGCACTATGCCTGCATTCGAGGTCCAGGATGCTCGTCGCGGCTAGAAGAACCGACGGACTTAATGAACGAGGAACTCGCTGCTTGGAGCAAGCGCGATGGGTGGTTCATGGTTGCCATTAGGGTTGCCAATAAGGTGCCAAGAGGGGCTAAAACCACCCCTTTTGGCAACCAGAATCCGACGGAAATGCCCTGTTTTATCAGCGGGTTACGAGTTGCTGTCAAAACTGCAAAACCTTTATGCGCCGGTTCGATCCCGGCCCGCGCCTCCAAATTTTCCCAAGCTAACATTTCGGTAGTAATCGACCTCGATGATTGCTTCGTCGATTTGTCGGGGAGCGCCTCAGCGGTTTTTTGCTCACCGACATTGGCGCATCCGCCGGCACATACTCGAGCGAGCCGGCGGAGGCGCTGTCCCGGTTACTGGTGAATGAACCTCAAGAGCGGATCGGTCTCGCTCGCGGAGCCGCCGAGCGGGATAGCGACAGCGTTAAAAGGGTCGATGACGTAAATGGCATAGGGGAAGGTCGTGTTGCTGGGCTGGTAGAGGAAGCGGCCCTCGGTTCCGGAGGTTGCTGTGGCGGTCTCGAGCGCGGTCAGCATGAAGTCGACATCGGTCTTGCCCAGGGTATTGGTGTCCAGAGTGCCGGTGAAATTGCCCGTGCCTCTCGTGATGGTCTCGCCAGTGGCGGTCTGCTGTTGCGGGAAGGTATACCAGCGGCTGCCGAAAGCGTATCCGCCCAGGATCGAGGAGATTTGGAACGGCCCGCCGAGGATGGGAAGCGTCTGTTTTTCCAGAAGCACTAGATTGGTGTTCACCGAGTCGTAAATGGCGAAGCCCTGGTTGAAGCCGGTGAGGTATCCGCACGGAGAGCATAGCCCGCTGACCATGACGGCGAAGCGCCCGTTGGCGTCGACGGTGTAGGTACCTTTGCCGGAGACCGTCGTCGCGAGCGAAGCGGAGTTCCGGTCGCCGGTATAGGTGAAGCTGCTGACGCCGTCCCAATGATCGACGTCGATGCCCACGCCTTCGCTCTCGTCGCTCGTCCCCGGGTTCTCAATGAAGTACTGTGACGCGACCGACCAGCCATTCAGTGAGGCCGCGGAAAAGGTTGTCGACGATGCGTCGCGCGCCGGTGCCTGCCCACGCGAGGTGAACGGGCGTGGTGCCGCTGACAGGGACGCTGGTTTCAAGAAAGACCAGGCCGGCGGCGAGGTTCTCGACACCTGTTGGGAGTGGCTGTGGCACCGCCGTAGGGATAGAAGACGAACTGCGCAAAGATGACCCCGTTGTGCGTGACGGACATCGTGCCGCGGCCCGTCGGAAGTCCGGTCGACGGCGTCGGGATCGAATAGGTTCCAGCCAGACTCTTTGGGTTTGTAGTTGGGGTCACGAGTTTGCCTTGGTAGGCGTTGGATACGACTTCGTCCAGTTCCCCGCCTGTGATTTTCCCGTTGCCGTCCAAATTAAGGTAGCCGGCGAAGGCGAATCGGGGGTCCGGGCCGTTGGGGA
>CAVPNO010000039.1:0-10960 GCA_963706455.1 uncultured Acidobacteriota bacterium
GACTTGAGCAGCACCGGTATTCCGCTGACCAGCAATGTCATGATCGCGATGACCGACCCGAGAATATCTCTCTGTGTCCTGTTGGTTTCGACCTTGGTGTCGACCTTCTTGGCTGCACTCGTCACACTCGATGGGACCAGTTTTTCGAGCAGCTTGCCAAAAAAGCCGCCGTCGTCCTGGTTCGTGTTAGCGGGCGTCTGAACAGGTTGCTTGTTGACTTGACCTGCCGCTACAGAGCGCGAAGAACCGGCGAGGGCCATGCCAACCGCCGCCACCAAAATGATTCTGGATAAACCCGTCCATTGTCTCCATTGCATAGCTGCGCCTCTCCCTGATCCGTTGTCTCAGGATCGCCATTCCCGGCCCGCGGGCTTTGGCGGCCTCCCCGATGCGAAGCAGAAATCGAACTCAACTGAAATTGCGGCCGGCGATCCTGAAGCGCTGACGTGAAATGGGGAATGATCCTGCAGCCCGCATATAATGCAATGGCTTTAGGCGAAGCATCCGCCTGCGCGAGGCCAATGTCAACGATTTTTACAGTAGGACCTGGCAGGAACCCCTGCGGCCTGGGGCGTTCTAGAGCGTCGGCAGAAGCATCCGCAGCAGCAGAAATCCCAGCACACCCAGGAAAAACACCAGCGCCATGCGGATCCCCGGTTCGCGATTGACTTCCGGCACCAGGTCGCTGGCCCCGACATAGAGAGCCACCCCCGCCGAAAGCGGCAGCCCGAATTCCAGCCAGCGCGGGATCAGCTGGATCACCAGCACTCCCGCCAGCGTGGCGACCGCCAGAGCCACGGCGGAATAAAACGCGGTCGTGCGGCTGCGCCCGCTGGCCAGCATGATCGACGCCATGGTGAACCCTTCCGGCGCCTTGTGCAGAAAGATCGCCAGAAAGATCAGCCAGCCGAACCAGTTCGAGACCACGAAGCCCGAGCCGATGGCCACGCCGTCGAACAGCGCATGCACGCTCAGCCCTCCCAGCACCGAATACACGGTGTGCGCGGAGACAAATTCGGCGTGATGCGTCTCCTCGCCGTAGTGGAAATGGGGAATGATGGTGTGCTCCAGCAGGTGCACGATGCAGTAGCCGGCCATGATGAAAATGGGCCCAAGGGTCGGGCTCAGGCGCATGCTTTCCGGCGCCATCTCCAGCACCGCGGTGGCCATCAGGAATCCCGCGCCCAGCGCCACGAAGTAGCGCAGGTAGCGCTCCACCCCCCGCGCGCGCACCAGCACGAACCCGCCCGCAATGTCGGCCAGCGCTGCCAGAATCCCCAGAAGAACGGAGAGGGTCAGCATGGCTAACCGCTATGCCGGATGTGCATCACATCACCGTCCTGCACGATGTATTCCTTGCCTTCCAGGCGGAGGGTGCCGCGGGCCCGCGCCGCGGCCTCCGAGCCCGCATCGAGCAGTTGGTCCCAGCGAATGGTTTCCGCGCGGATGAAATGGTGCTCGAGATCGGTGTGAATCGCGCCCGCGGCCTGCGGTGCTTTCGACCCCACCGGCACCGTCCACGCGCGGCATTCGTCCTCGCCGGCAGTAAAAAAGCTGATCAGCCCCAGCAACTCGTAGCTTTTGCGGATCAGCCGCACCAGCCCGCTCTCGTGCAGCCCGTAGCTGGCCAGGAAATCGGCCGCCTCCGCGTCGTCCATCTCCGCCAGTTCGGCTTCCACGTTGCCGCAGATGGCCGTAGCCGCGGCATTCGGCCGATGCGCCACCTCGTCCAGCTGGTAGCGCGCGACTGCACCGTCCAGGTCAGCCCCCAGCGTCGCGCTTTCCCCGATATTCAGCGCGTACAGGATCGGTTTCTGAGAGAGAAACATGAAGCCCTTGATGAGCTTTTTCTCCTCCGCCGTCATGTCCAGCTCGCGCAGAGGCTGCTCCTTTTCGAGCGCCTCTTTCGACCGCAGCAGCAGCGCCTGTTCGCGCTCCAGCTCGCCCGTGCGCCCTTTCTTCAGATCCTTCTCCACGCGCTCCAGCCGCTTTTCGATCTGCGTCAGGTCGCTCACCATCATGTCGAATTCCACATTCTTGATGTCGCGCAGCGGATCGATCGGTCCGACGTGAGGTATGGAGTCGTCCTCGAACGCCCGCAGCACGTGGATGAGCGCGTCGTTGTTGCGCAGGCTGGTAAGGAACGCGGTCTCCTTCAGCGCCTCCTGCCCGATCGCGGCCACATCGACGTACTCGACGGTGGCGAAGGTCGTCTTCTTGGGCGAGTACAGCGCCGAAAGCTTTTCCAGACGCTCATCCGGCACCCGCGCCACGCCGATGTGCGCCTCGCGCGGATTCGAGTAGCCCCGCTCCTCGAGCTTCGCCTTGGTGAGAATCTTGAATAACGATGTCTTGCCCACCTGCGGCAGGCCGATAATCCCGGTCTTCATCTACGTCCTGGTGTCCTGTCTTGTCATCCTGGGTGTTCCTCAGAAGCCCACGCATAACACCCAGGGAAGTGTCATCCTGAGCGGAGCCGGTCGCGTGAGCGGCCGGCGCAGTCGAAGGATCTGCGGTTGTTCTTCGTGGGCCTTATGCCCACTAGCTAGTGAGGTACGCCGATACTGCCACGATCTGCGTCTTCACCACGACCAATCGCAAACGATGAGCCTCTTAGATGATACAAGCCCGGAGCCGGGCGTCAGAATCAACGGCGGAAGCGGCGCATCGTGACCGGCGGCAACAATCACCCCCGATGAACTCACTCCACGCGCCGCCGCACGAATCGCAACCCCGTCAGCGTCGGAGAAACGGCGCAGACCTTGGTGTCCACAATGCCCGCGGCCAGCGCCGTCGATCGCACCTCGGTCTCCGTCAGCTCCTGCCCCCGCCCCTTGGGATAGATGAACCAGATCGGCACCCGCTCCGCCAACTGCTTGGCCGCCTTGCGCAGAGCGCCGGCCAGCTCGGCCGGCGTGTTGACCCGTGCCAGAAGCAACCCTGCATTTTTATCGCCTACAGCCTGGGCCGACGCCAGCGCACTGCGCAGGGCGTCGTCATCCACCGCGCCGATGGTCCTCACCACCACCTCGCCGTTGATGCCGAGTTTCTTCGCCAGAGTGGGAGGGGGTGTGGTGATCGCCTTGACCCACTTCTGAGCCGTCCCGCTGCCCAGCGCAAGTGAGAATGTCTCTGCCCCCGCCACAAAGCGCAGCATCTCGCCCTCTGCGCGAACCCGCCTGAGCCCGGAGAAGGGAAGCCGCCGGCGCAACTCCCCTCGCAGGATCAATTCAGGCGGCTCGATCAGCGCCTTCACGCGCGTGACCGCGCCGTTGCATTCGCACACGCATTGCGCTTCGCGGCCCATCGATGTGCTCCACCCCTTTTGAAACGCAGGCCCGAGGAGGCGCTCAGCGGATGGTGATCAGCCTCGCGCCGCTTTCCGCCGGCCACAGCACCATGGCCGAGACCACCAGCGTGGGCACAAGATCGGTGAACCATGGGAGCACACTCAACGGCATGATGTGCAACCCGTACGCGCACGCCTCGAAAGCGGTAAGCAGGCAATACAGCAAAATCCCGGCTTTCATTTTCCGGAAAACAATCCCCAGGCACAGGCAGCCCGCCGCGTCGCCCGGCAAGAGCGTGGATACCCACGGATTCCAATACCGCAGCGCCGCGAACTCCAATGCGGTCGGCAACCCATAAAGCAGCAGCGCCGCCATCAGCGCCAAGACAGCATTGCGCGTCACGCGAGAGAGGGAATTGCGATCCATTGTCAAACCGAGGATACGGACTCTCGTCCGGTCACGCGGCGGTGAAATCGAAATGGGTCCGGGAGGCGGATCCGCCGGGCGTTTCGGAGCGCACTGATGGCGGCTTTCAATCCGCCGGATCTCCTCCAACTCCCGCGCCGCTCCCAGGGTTCGAAAGCAGCGTGTGCACACCACCTCGCAGCGGCCTTCCGGGAGCGATCGATAATAGAAATTCATTGCGCGGTTCTCTGAAAGGGGAAATGAGCAAAGCCGGAACCTATTGTCGCACGGTCTCCGCCCTGGCTACGAGGACAACCGTCGCCAGGCCGACCAGCAGAATTGCCTGTTCCAGGCCTTCGCTGAGCACGTGAAGATGGTTGAAATGAATGCGCGCGGGATTGGCGGCATCGGCGGCATTCACATCCCCGCCGGCAGCTATACGGTCCCGCTCCATCGAGGGAATCACGATGAACTGCGAGTAGCACGTGCCGGCGATCATCACAATCAGCAGAATCATCGGAGCCACCACCGTCCTGGATTTGTAGATACCCCATGACGGAGCCAGCGCCAGCAGCGCCAGGGCGATCGCCCCGGAGATGAGGCCCATCCCGTGCAGGATTCTGAGCAGCTGGCCGACAATTGTTCCAGCGGCGTGCGTGTCAGGCAGGGTCATAAAGGTAATGGCGGCGACCACCGGAAAGAAGATTTCCGCGCCCAGCCAGACAATCAGAGCGAGATAGAGCAGCGTGCGTAGAACGATCTTCATAAAGGCAGAGAACAGGGATCAGGGAACAGCCCTTTCCTGTGTAGACAAGAATACATTGGCCGATGACCAGGCTGATGCGCCGCGCAACCAGAAGGTCTTCTGTTCCCTATTCCCTGTTCCCTGAGACGTGCGGCCGTCCAATCAGCCGCTCGATCCGCTTCTGGATCGGAGGGTGCGTCGAGAAGAGGCTGGCGAATGTTTGACCGGAGAGCAGCGGCTGCACGATGAACAGGTGGGCCGTGGTGGGCGACGCCACCAGCGGAAGGCGCTTGCTGTATGCGTCGATCTTCTCCAGCGCGCTGGCCAGCGCGTAGGGGTTGCCGGTCAGCTCGGCGCCGGTGTGGTCGGCCTCGTACTCCCGCGTGCGCGAAACCCAGAGCTGAATCAGCATGGCCGCAAACGGCGCGAAGATCAGCATGAACAACGCGCCCAGCCCCCCGCCCTCGCGGTCCCGGCGGTCGCCGCCGCCCATCCCGCTCATCGCTCCGAACCAGAACGCCATTCGCGCCAGAATCGTGATGGCCCCGGCGATTGTGGCCGCCACCGAGCTGGTCAGGATATCGCGATTGCGCACGTGGCCCAGCTCATGGGCCAGCACGCCCTCCAGTTCTTCATCCGTCAGAAGGTTGAGGATACCGTGGGTCACCGCCACCGACGCATGCTGCGGGTTCCGTCCGGTGGCAAAGGCGTTGGGCGAGTCGCTCGGAATCACATAGATCTTGGGCATGGGCAGCCCGGCCCGGCCCGTCAGCCTTTCCACAACTTCGTAGGCGCGCGGCAGTTCGTCGCGCGTCACCGGCCGCGCCCCATACATCGCCAGCGCAATCTTGTCCGAGTAGAAGTAGCTGAAGAAGTTCATGGCGGCCGCGATGACAAAGGCGATCAGCGCGCCGTTCGTGCCGCCGAAATACTCCCCGGCAACAATCAGGATCAACGTGAGTAGCGAAAGAAGAACTGTCGTCTTGAGCGTATTCATAAGCTCCCTCTAGCTCCTGGCTTCTGGCTGCCAGCAAAGGGCCCCTGCTACTCATTCGACGCAACAGAAGGTGCCAAGGGTTCAAGCCGGGCGGGCCGCCAACTGCACCGCCAATGGACGAGTACGCCCTCGTCGAGGTCGGTCGCCGGACCCGGAGTGACAACGCGTATGGCGGGTTGCCTCACTTTGTTGCGCGCGCGGGGCCGCCTTCTGTCTTTATTCACTTACGCGGCTTACAAAGACGAGGGAACGGTCATGCGGGTTAAAACAACGGCAGAGCAGTGGGCCGATGCGATTCTCAAAGCAAATGAAGAGCCGAACGGCCCAAGCCAATAGCATGAATGGGGCATCTGTCTGGGAACGATTGGAATGACTCACCCTGACTTCCAATCTCAGGCAATCGCGGTACATGTAATGTAATGGGCCCTGATGGTCCCGAGTGTAGGGTCGGGCACTTATCCGTTCTTACCCGGTTAACCTACGCCTCCACGGGCACCGCTTCCGGGGTCGGCAGGGTAAATAGGAACCGGCTTCCTTTGCCGAAAGTGCTTTCGGCCCAGATCCGCCCGCCGTGCTGTTCCACGATGCTGCGGCACAAAGCCAGCCCCAGCCCGGTGCCGCCCAGCGCGCGCGAGTCGGACGCGTCGCCCTGCTGGAACCGGTCGAAGATATGGTCAAGCTTCTCCGGCGGGATACCGCATCCCTGGTCCTCCACCACAAAGCACACCTCGTCTTCGGTCGCCGGCTGAGTCCCCAGCCGGATCACCGTGTCGGGTGCCGAAAACTTGATGGCGTTCTCGACCAGCTCATTCAATACCTGCAGGATGCGCTCGGGATCGGCGAACACCAGCCCCCGCTCCCCCTTGGTCTGGACGCGGATATGCGCCTCCGTGGCCGCCGAGTGCGCCACATCCCCGGCCCGCCGCAGCAGGTCCATCGCCTCGGTCGCCACGCGCTTCAGCGGCAGCCGGCCGCTTTCCATCTTTTCGAAATCGACGATGTCGTTCACCAGCCGTATCAGACGGTCGCAGTTGCCGATCGCCATTCCCACCATCTGCCGCTGCTTCTCCGGACGCTTATCCAGAGTTCCTGCCGAGATCAGCCCCAGCGACGCCCGCAGCGACGTCAGCGGCGTCCGCAGTTCGTGGCTCACCGTGGAAATGAATTCGTCCTTCATCCGGTCCAGGCGCCGCCGTTCCGACACGTCCTGGAAGGCCACCACCATGCCGGCAAGATGACCATCTTCGACCAGCGGGTTGGCCACGTATTCCACCGGGATCCTGGTTCCATCGTGGCGCCAGAACACCTCGTCGCGCATGCGCACCGCTTCCCGCCGCCGCATCCCCTGGAGAATCGGGTTGGTCGACCGTGTGTAGCCTGTTCCGTCGGTGTGGCCGTGACGAATCACCTCGTGGATTTCCCGCCCCGCCAGCTCCGAAGGCGTATACCCAAGCAGCGACGCGCCGGCATCGTTGATGAACGTCAGCCTTCCCTCCAGGTCGATGCCGTAAATGCCGTCGCCCACCGATTGCAGAATCAGCTCCCGCTGCCGCGTGGCGATGTGCAGTGCCTCCTCGGCTTCGGCCTGCTCGGTCACATCGATCCCGTGGACCAGGATGAACGGTCGTTCGCCGTGCAGATCCATCCTCCGGCAACGAAACGCAATCCTCCGGTAGATGCCGTCGCTGCGGCGGACCGGAAGCGAACCGTGCCACTCCTCCTGGGTCTTGAGCGTTCGCAGGCCCACCTGGAACCGTGCCGCCCCAGTCGTCTCCAGCATTTCCGACACCGATCGGCCGATCAGGTCCTCGATTTGGTAGCCCAGCGTCTCCGCCGTGAAGGCATTCAGCGATGTAAGCCGCCCTTCCATCGTGCAGGTAAACACAAAACCCAGGCTGCTCTCCACCACTTCGCGATAGCGGTGTTCGGTCGACAGTAACGCCTTTTCCGCCTCGCGCTGCTCGGTCACATCCTGCCCGCTGACGATCAGGTACTGAATCTCGCCGTTCGGCCCTTTCAGCGTCCGCAGCGTCCAGCTCACCCGCCGCGTCTGCTCGCCCGTAATGGCGGCGTCCCCGGGAACACGCTCTTCGTTCTTGGGGTGACCAATGCGCCAGGGCGTTTCATGCGGCCCCGACATTTGGCCCGCCGCGGCGTCGCGAATCTTGCCCAGGGCCCATTGCCGGTCGTCAGGTTCCAGCAGCGCTTCCACAAACGGACGTCCCGCCGAATCGACTGGATCCAGGCCGGTCAATTCCGCGCAAGGCTGGTTGAAGCGCACCACCCGCCCCGCCGTATCCAGCACCACCACCAGCGCCGGGATCGAATCCAGCGTCGCCGCCACGAAACTTCGTTCCGTGGCCAGGGCGCGTTCCATGCGCTGCCGCGCCCGCTGTGCCTGTTCCTGGGCCCGAACCCGCGTGTAGAGTTCCAGTCGCGTGATGATCTGCCGGCCCACCACCTCCAGCAGGGTCATGTGTTCCTGGGCGAACTGGTGCGGCTGCCGCGCCAGGATCGCCAGCGTTCCCACGATGTGCTGATTGGCCGCTTTCAGCGGCAGCCCCGCATAGGATCGGCACGGCCGCCCGCCCGGGACTTCAATTCCCGAAGGAGGAAAGCGCGGGTCCGACGCCGCATCCTCGATAATCAGCGGCTTGCCTTCCTGCACCACGTATTGGCACGCGCTCGAAATCCGCGGCTGCTCCGCGGCCGTGAACCCGAATCTCGATTTGAACCAGAGGCGGCTGAAGTCCATCCAGCCCAGGTAGGCGTAATCGGCGCCGCTCAGCACCGCCGTAAACTCCGTCAGTTCATCCAGCGCAGGATCGGCGTTGCGGTCCAGGACATCGAAATCTGACTTCGTCGTCAATGTCCCGCTGGTACGCACAATGGTCTCCACAACCGGCACAGAACAACCCTCATCCGGGCGCGACAACTTCGCCGCCGCCGTAATTTCTTCGGGTTTCCCGGCGCCTCGGAACCTCACGAAGCAAGGTTTTTGCTCCCTGCTTCAGCCCCCAGGTCCTCGACAGCCGGGACGATCGTTCCCCTCCTTTTATTATGAGGAGGTTATAGCCAGTTGACTCTTGCACAAATGGGGAATCGGGCCTCCGCCAAATGGTGCAACGAAGGTAACATACAGCCCTAAGGTAACATGCGGGAGAGTTACCGTGGTAGCGTGTCTCGCCCCCGTTTCACGACCGTCCGCAGCCCCATGTCCCTATGATTCAGACGCCCGATGGCGCCCGATCGTGGCCCGGCTCTGCTTCGATAGTTGAGATTGGGTGCTCCACCCTTCGGCGCGCCTTTGTGTGAGTGGAATTTCGCCCTGCGACGTGGTTTCTTCGGAGCCTTGGATGGGGAAAGTCCCTGGCTGAACCGATCAGCCCTTCGCCCCGCTCCGCGCCGGCCCGGTGGATTCGCGAACCACGAATTCCGGCGCCATCACGATTTCCCCCGGGTACTCCTGCTCCTTGTTCGCGATTCGCTCCAGCAGGACTGCGGCGCCTCGCTTGCCCATTTCCAGCAGCGGCTGGCGAACCGTGGTGAGCGATGGGGTGGCGTAGGCCGCCGACAGGATGTCATCGAAGCCCACCACCGACACGTCTCCCGGAACCGAAAACCCGGCATTTTTCAGCGCGCGAATGGCCCCGATGGCAGCAATGTCGTTGAAGCAGAAAACGGCGGTAAAGTCGCGCGTCTTCTCCAGCAGCCCCCGCATCGGAATGAAGCCAATTTCGGGGGCCATGGGGTGGTTTCCGGGCTCCCACCCGACCTCGTCGATCCTGACCACCAGCGACTCATCGATCTTCAGCCCGATCTCCCGCGCCACCTGCTTGATCGAATTCCAGCGAAACTCTGAGTCCGGGATGGACTCCGGACCGCGCATGAACGCGATCCGCCGGTGACCCAGTTCATACAGGTGCTTCATCGCCTGCTCCACCGCGGTGTGATGGTCGAGCACGATGTTGGTCACGTTCGCCACACGGCTGTGCCCGGAAATAGCCACCACCGGGACAGGAACTTTGATGTCCTCGGCCGACGTGTTCAGCAGAAGGAAACCGTCCACCGCGCGTTCCACCAGCATGCGCGGGTATTTCTCCATCAGATCGCGGTTCCAGTCATGGCACGCGGTGAAGAAAAAGTAGTGTGCCGCCGTCAACTCCTGCACCACCCCGCTCATTACCCGCGTGAAGTAGCCCTCGCTCAGGTCCGGCGCCAATACTCCCACGCTCATCGAGCGGCTCTGCCGCAGCGACCGGGCAAAGTAATTGGGCCGGTAGTTCAGCCGTTCCGCTGCCTCGATCACCCGCTTCCGTGTCTCCTCGGGGATCGACTTGGCCGACGGCGAATTGTTCAGCACCAGCGAAACCGTAGTCTGGGATAGTTCCAGATGCTCCGCGAGCATGCGCAGGTTCACGTGCCCCTCCGGAGCGGAATTCTTGCCTCTCGTCATGTTGGAGTTGTAACACGATTTAGCAGGGTAAGTCACAAGGCCCCGGCATGCGCACAATATAGGAGTAAGTTCCGTTTCCGCGCGGTTTCGCGCGTGGTATCGGTCACCGGCGGTTTCAGCGGCGCTTGTCCCTGACAGGTCGTCAATTGCCTGTGACAGGTGACACCGACTGCCTTCGAGACCCTTTGCCAGACTGAGTTGCGCATTTTCCGATCCGGCTCCCCCAAAGCTTCCAGTTCCGGAAGTGCGGCTTTGGAACATTCACGGAGAGAGCAAAAATGGATAATGTTGAAGCCAGGTACCAGGACGCCTATCGCATCGCGGAGGGCGCTATCGCATTGGGCAAAATCGTCAAGGTCGTTGCGCTTCTTCTCGGCGGTCTCATCCTGCTTATCGGCCTTGTTGGAGCTTCCGGCTTCGGCGGCGCAACCGTCTTTTTGGGATCCCTCATTTGTGCTGTCGTTGTGGCGGGCGGTGGATTCATCGCGGGCGTCTTCATTTCCGCCCAGGGCCAGATGATCCGGGCCACCCTCGATATCGCCGTAAACACATCCTCGTTACGGACCGTTCATCAGTAGCATTCGGCCGGAGGGCCGCATGTTACCGCGCTGATGGCGAAGCGGCAGCCGTTTTCGCAATGCCCGGCCTGCGCGTGCCTCCCTGCGTGCCCCCGGTCCCTGATGTATGGGACCTGGGAGGGCCTCACCGCATCGGAAATTCTATTTGGTTGACTCCGGACTTGAGCGGCTTACGGATGCCGTTGAACTCAAAGGTGCCGGTCAGGTCACCGGGCAGCGTCACGGTGGCGTGGAAAGCACCGCCTCCCCTCGCGCTCGGGTCCCGCTGCGCCGGCGTCGAATGATACTCGACATCAATATTTCCCTTCGGATGCGGGAAAGTCGCCTTGAGCGTATCCAGCTTCCCCAGGTGCGGAGCGATCCGCACGCTGCCGAATCCCGGGCTCGCCGGCTCAATCCCCGCCACCAGCGTCAGCAGGTCATAAATCGGATGCGCCGTCCACGCGTGTGAATCGGACCGCGTATCTCCGGGAATCTCCGGCCACGTGC
>CAVPNO010000040.1:0-28370 GCA_963706455.1 uncultured Acidobacteriota bacterium
AGCAGTTCGCTAAGGGCTACGTTTTGCGGGGGCAAGCTCATTGAGCTTCTTAACCTTACGGTGATACTAGCAAAATGCACCTAAAAAACTAGCCTGTAGCACACTCAGATGCCTCTCGAAATATGGCGGCAAACAAATCGACCTCAGTTGCCAATTGGTTCCAACATAGTCCCATCTGGGGCACCACACTTGCCTTGGAGGTATTGGAGGTCGCAAGAAATGAGAAAAGACGGCCTCTCTGAGCGGTTCCAACTCTCCCGAATACATACCCTGAGGGGAGCGCTATCTGTTGGAACCGTCGCTGAAATTCAACCGATACGCTCTCCCACGCGGCTCTGAGGTCTGTCATCGGTGCGCAGATGCGATCAATGTTCTTGAGTACCGCATCGGCGTTCACGGCGTGCTCGATTTCCTGGCCCTCAAGCTCAGCAAGGCGCGACGCAAGCAGCGAGCGCTGCGTCATAAATTCTTCGTCGCTGATGAGCTGGTCCATCTTCATACGGATCAACTGCTGAGGAGGACCACTTCGTTGCGGCTGCCGTAATCCGTCTCAAAAACTCCGACATAACGCCATCGATTGTTATAGCCAAACTAGCGTCATACGGTTCTCCAGTCACTCTTGGGGACCAAATGGCAATCAGAAGTGTGGCCAGAACTGACATCGTCCGATAACCAAGATTATCCATCCGTATCACGCGGATCGCCCCCTTAAGGTGCAGCTTTTATTGGGTTAGCTGCATTGAATCGATCATTCCCTGGTAATCAGTCAAAAAGTTTTGTTCAAGTGGATCTCCCATGTTGTATGAGAGATATGCCTTATACAACGTGCCGGAATGGACGATGTAAATCGCAACATTACTGTATTTCACTGGCCCATAGTGATCGATGTATATCACGCGCGTCGCGGGATTCCCGGCGACAGTCTGCTGACTGGAGGAAAGGATCGTCGCCCCACTTAAGTCACTGGTGATGAATGAACTGAGAGAGGGTGGTGCACTCTCATTTGTAACGACGATCTCGGCGCCTCTGTTCGGAATAATTCCGCCATGTTGATATGCATGCAAGAAATTATCAATGAAAACCGGCCCACCTTGAGACATCACAGCTGAATTGGCCTGATATCCGGCTGGTACAGATAAGGTAACCGGAGTCTTCGATACGTATACTGATATAGGCAGAGAAGCCGAGAAATAGCCGTCGTCTCCAAGCTCTGGACGGATCCCCGTGAATTTCAAATCTATCTCATCAGGAGCTCCAATCGGAAATCTCCCCGTCGATCCTACAAACAACTCCTCCTCAAGACTCTATTATTCCTATGCAACGAATGGCACCACCTATGAGGTAACGACTGCTATTGAATCACAAAAATACAAGGTAGGAGGATCCAATGATGTCATCACGGGCGATGGGGGATCTCTCGCAAGCGTCTATGAGAAAGGCACCAAGCTGGGGCTTGAGCCCATGGATTATGGCGACTCCTCCCTCGTGGGCTACTGGAGCTTTGAAGAAGGGAGCTCGAGCATTGCCTACGACTATTCTGGGAACAATGCTACGGGAAGCTGGAATGGGAGTGGAACGCACTATGCTACCGGCAAGATAGGAACTTATACTGGTCAGTTCGCCACAACAACAAGCGACTATGTGAGCTTCGGCAGTATTTCTATAAGTGAACCTCTTACAATTTCGTTTTGGGCAGATCCTTTTGCGAGTGCAGGGCTGCAATATCCGGTTGGAACCGGCGGAGTGAATAATGCGCAAGTATACCTGAGCGGATCATCGTGGAATATGGATCATTCCGGAGTTGGAGGGTCTGCCGCGGCTATTGGTGCGACGCTAAATCAATGGCAATATGTCACGGCGGTTTTTGCCGGCCCTAGTAATAGGCTTCTCTATATCAATGGACAACTAGTTGCGACTAATGTTCTCAATACCTCAGCATCGACGACTGTCAGCTCTATCGGAAGAAGCTCAAATAATATTGGTGGCTATCTTGACGACGTTCGCATCTACAACCGTGCTCTTTCCGCCACTGAGATCGCGGCACTTTACAACGGAGGAAAGTAGGTTGGTTTCAGGTCACAGATCACGAAAGATCGCCGCAAAGGAGTCCATCTCTTTTACCAACTGGTTCCAAGACGCGCCCTCCCGGCGCACCATAGTTAACTCCGGGGGGTCTGACCCGCAAAAAAACGAGAGAAGACGGCCTCTCGGAGCGGTTCCAACTCTTCCGAATACGTAACCGCCGGGAAGCATGAGCAGTTGGAACCGTCGCTGAAATTCAACGGGAACGCCCTCCCATGCCGATGCAAGGTCCATAATGGGCGCGCAAATCTCATCGATCTTTTGCAGCACCGGACCAACATCTGCGGAATGTTCTTCTTCATGCGCTTCGAGTTCCATTAGCCTGGAGGCGAGGAGACTACGCTGGGCGATGAATTCCTCGTCGTTGATGAGTTGATCCATTTTCATGCGTATCAATTGTCGCTGCTGATCTCTGATCCGCTGAATTTCCACTGCACGCTTTTCCTGGAGCGCTCGGCTGGTCGCCGCCCGATTGTCGGCCAAAGCCGCGATTCTGTGCTTCAAGCTCTCAAGTGTGCGCTGGCCTGGACTTACCCGGCTCAGGAATGAGGTGAATTCATCGTGCACGTGTGCCAGTGGATAATTGCCGCGAGGATCACATGCGGGACTGAAGCAGTGGTAGTACGGATAGAGGTTGGAGCGGCCCCGGGAGAAGGAACCGGTGAGCGGGTGCTCGCAGTTCGCGCATCGCACAAATACGCGCAGCGGAAATTCCGGCCGAACGCTCCGGTGCGGCACCGCGACATGGCTGCGCCCGAGGATTCCCTGAACTCGGGCAAAGGTTGCGCGGCTCACCATCGGAAGGTGTCGTCCGGGATATTCTTCTCCGGTCGCCGGATCGCGCAGGATGCCCGCATAGAATGGGTTTTGGAAGATGTTATCGAGTGATTGCTTCGAGAGCGGCTTTCCCCCCCGCGTACGAAGACCCCATTTCGTGAGACGGCGAAGGATTTCCACCTTCATGTAGCTCCCGGTTGCAAATTCGTTCCATGCCCGTTGCAGAAGCCTGAATGCCGGTTGTTCCGGTTGATCGGGCTCCGTCTTCTTCCGTCGCAACGTCACCGAACGGTAGCCGAGCGGCGCATATCCTGGAAACAAACCTTCTTGGATTTTCCGGCGCATGCCCTGCACGGTCCGGGCCGCCCGGATGTCGTTGTCGAACTGGGCAAACCCGGCGAGGATCGTTTCGAGCAGCTTTCCCTCGGGCTTCGAGTCGATGGGCTCCGTCACCGAGATTACCCGGATATTGTCTTGAAGCAGGCCAGCCTTGATATTGAAGTGGTCGCCGACATTGCGCGCCAGGCGGTCCACTTTCCACACAAGCAGGCACTCAATCTCGTTCGCCCGGTTTCTGCAGAAGGAAAGCAATTCGAGGAGTTGGGTGCGATCGGCAAATTTTGCCGATTCACCGCGTTCGACGAACACGCGCGAAACATTGATGTGGTTTCGGGTGGCGTACTCGCGGCATGCCAACTCCTGCGATTCGAGGCTCGTGCCGTCCACCTGCTCTTTTGACGATACGCGGCAGTAAATGACTGCGTTCATTTCTTGTTGCTTAGATTTTGATTTATCGACCTTTTCATCACATCGTAGTGGGTGGAGGATGTTTGTCAACCCGGCCGCCTTCGCGTGTCTTCCGTTCCTCTTCAAGCCGCCAAAGATATATGTCGAACAGCAATTGCGCGAGTTCGTCCAGAGCCCGCGCCAACTCCGGATCGTCCTGATCGGAAGTGTCGGGCGAACTTAGGGGCAAGCTCGTCGGTTCGGGTTCACGCTGCGGCATCATAGGCGGTCAGTATGCAGCTATGTGGCGATTACCGGAAGGCGCCGCTATTTGCATTACACGACAATGTTGTCTTCCTTGGAAAAATCCGGCGTCTTGTGGCGAACGTGCTGATGCGCGACGCTTATGTCGCGCCGTTCGACGGGTGAGAGCCACTGAGGATCGAAGGTGGCTGTTGCGCAAATCCCTTCTCAGCGGTTTGTGGATACCTACCCCGTGCTCGGGAAGGACGAACGGTCCTTTCTTTGCAGCCACCGGCTCGTCGGACGTCGTCGCGGGTTCTTTTTCCCGGTTCCACACAATATTCATATAACCGACTGAAAGCCCCGTAGGTGCGCCGCGCAGGCAGCGCCTTCCTCGGAACGCTGTCGCGTAGCGAAAATTCCGGCGTCTTTTCATCCTGCGCCACTGCGGTAAGGTGATGGGACGCTTCGATCCATAAAGGTCGAGTCGAAGCGCTCACGACCGTCCACATCCATTTCCCACATGCTCGGCCCGTTCAGCTACATCGGCGGCAAGCGCGCAATTGCCAAACAGATTGTTGCGATGTTCCCCCCGCATACCACGTTCGTCGAAGCATTTGCCGGTGGCGCGCAGGTGCTCTTCCGGAAAGAGCCCTCGGCGGTCGAGGTGCTGAATGACCTCGACAAAGACGTGGTGAATTTTTTCCGGATCTGCCAATCACACGCGGAGGAATTGATCCGCTACATGCGGTTCACGATTGCGAGCCGCACCTGGTTCGACCTCATGATGAAGACCGATCCGGAAACCCTGACGGATGTTCAGCGCGCAGCCCGGTTTCTGTATCTTTCAAAGAACACCTATGCGGGCCTTGTCGCCCGCCGCAACTACCGGACGAGCGTCACGCAGTTGACCGGATTCAATCCCGACCGGCTTCCGGAAATACTGGAAGAGACCCGGAAGCGGCTGGCTCGGGTGCAGATCGAGAACCTGCCGTATGAGGAGGTTCTCCGCCGCTATGACCGCCCAACGACCCTCTTTTACCTCGATCCTCCGTACTACGCGCGCAAGCTCTACCGCTTCAATCTTGAGCACAAAGACTTCGTTCGCATGGCAGAGGCCCTGGACGGCATCAAAGGCAAGTTCGTCCTGAGCTTGAATGACCTGCCGCCGGTCCGGGAAATCTTCAAAGGGTTCAAGATCCGCGGCATTGCATTCCATTACACCGCCCAGAAGATCGCCGGACGGCAATACAAGGAAGTGCTGATCACGAATTTCTAAATTCGCGTCAATATCGTTCTCATCAATTTGTTTCGGCGATAACTCCCTGAAATTCAGGCAAATCGCGTCTCCACCTGCCGGAGTTGTTACCGATATTGTCGCGGCCTCATTCACCATCACGAAATGAAAGATTTCCTCGAACATCTCATCAGTTCCGCATGGAACAAACTCCGCGACCGGCAGCGCCGGCAAAACGAGCAATCGTCGGGATTGTCGCTCGGGTATGAGGTGGATGACGGCGCGGTTTCCCGGCACCCGATCACCATAGGGCCCGCCCGGCGCACCACGCACATTGCCGTGCTCGGCAAAAGCGGCGGCGGAAAGAGCTCGCTCATGCGTAGCATGGCGCAGCAGGACATCGCCGCGGGCCGGGGATTCTTCTGGTTTGACCTCCACGGTGACGCGACGCCTTTCCTCCTGCGCACGATTGCCCAGCGGGAACGGAAACTCGAACGCCATCTGAGCGACCGCGTGGTGCTCATCGCGCCCGCCGATCAGGAAGTCGCCGTTGGGTTCAATCCGCTCGAACAGGAACGTCCGGATTTTGTGCGCGTCGCCGAGTTTGCCGCGATTCTCAAGCAGCGCTGGGGACTCGATCACTTCGGCGCGCGCACCGACGAACTCCTGCGGAACTCGCTCTACGTATTGGCCGCAAACCGCATGACGCTCCTTGAACTGGCCCCCTTGCTCACGCACAGCGGATTTCGGGCGGCGTCTTTGAAGCCCGTTCCCAATGCCGAGGTGAAGCAGTATTTCGAACTGCGCTACGACAAGGCAAGCGATGCCATGCGCACGGTCCTCCGGGAGCCCATCCTCAACAAAACCTCCGCATTCACCGCCGATCCGAATTTCCGTCACATGGTCGGCCAGCGCACCTCGACGTTCTCCATGCGGGAGGCGATGGACCGCGGCTACTGGGTGATCGCGGACCTCAACAAGGGCCGGCTCGGCGAACAGGCGCTCACGCTTGCGAGCCTGCTCTTCTCGGTTATCAAAGGTGCAATCTTCACCCGCGAACGCAAATCGGTTTTCACGATTTACGCCGACGAGGTGCAAAACCTGGTAGCCATCGAGAGCGGCATTGAGACGGTGCTTTCCGAGGCCCGCAAGTTCTCAGTTTCGGTGGTATCCGCAAATCAGTTCCTCGACCAGTATCCGCCGTCCATGCGCGCGGCAATTCTCTCCGTGGGCACGCTCGCGCTCTTTCAGCTTTCGCCTGCGGATGCGACCGCGATCGCCCAGGCGCTCGACGGCGGCAAGTCGCTCGCCGAGCGGCTCAAGAACCTTCCGCAGCGCCACTTCATCGTGAAGTCCGGTGCGGAACGGTGGAAGGAGGCCGTGGCGCACACCGTGGAGGACCCGAAGGCGGCGCATGACGATCTTCTGGTACGGGTCCGCGCGCAATTCGCACGGCCGCGCGCCGAGATCGAGCATGAGATCCAGGCGCGGCATGCGGCGCTCCATCGTGCGACCGACGAGGTGCTTCATGGGTGGGACTAACCGCATGATCGCGCAGCCGCGGGACCGGCAGTTTCTCGAGGAATTGTCCACGATGCGCGTGATCGATCACGCGCAGGCGAGAGTCGTAGCCGGATTCGGGTCCCTGAGCCGCGCAAACAAGCGGCTCCGGAAGCTGACGGAAGCCGGACTCCTCCGCCGATTCTTCCTTGGTTCGGGCGGCGGTCGCAAGGCTCTCTACTCGCTCTCGGAGAAAGGCGCACAGTTCGCGGGAGTTTCCTTCCGCGGGCTGCGGCGGCCATCGGGAGCGGTGCTCGTCGCGGACTTCTTCGTCGAACACCAGTTGGCCGTGAACGCCATCTACTGCGCCGTGAAGTTCGGAACGATTCCCATCGGCACTGTCACGTTCCATCGCTGGATCGCTTTCCATGAGCCAATCACTCCGGAACTGCGCCTGATGCCCGACGGGTATTGCGAACTCGTCACGCCGTCCGGGGTCGTCGCGGCATTTCTCGAAGTCGATATGGGGAACGAGAGCCTCGCCATCTGGCGGGACAAAATCCGGAAATATCTCGAGCTCGCGATCTCGGGCGCATACACAAGACAGTTCGGCCACGATCGCTTTCGTGTGCTCGTCATTGCAAATTCCGCGCGGCGCAAGGACTCGCTCCGCAAAACCGTCGCCGCGATCACGGACAAAATTTTCCGGTTCGCGACCCTCGAGGAAGCGCAGAGGGACTTCTTTATGCCCGTGTGGATGAAACCGCGCGGGACTGAACCCGAAGCCCTCATCGAAACCCATGACTAGCTATTGCTACAACTGCGGACACCTCACGCCCGGCGAACCCGCCTTCTGCAATTTCTGCGGGCGCAGCTATGACGTGAAACTCTGCCCGCGCTTGCATGCAAATCCGCGCAGCGCCGAGGTGTGTTCGAAATGCGGCAGCCGCGAACTCTCAACCCCGCAACCGAAGGTGCCTGCCGTGTGGAAACTGCTTGCCATCGTGATTCGCCTTGGCCTGGGACTCTTGCTCCTCTGGGTCAGCCTCTGCTTCCTGATTACGCTCGTGAGGACCCCGCAAATCCAGCAGGCATTGGTTTCTATCGGCCTGCTTCTTCTCGCTCTATGGATCGTCTGGTCCAAGCTTCCGGAATGGCTCCAGGATGCCCTGCGCCAATCCGCAAAGCGCCGCAGGAGGGGAGATGAGGACTGACTCACGGAGATATATGTCGGGTTTCCCGGAAGCCCGCAAAACCTTGGAAAACAGAGCGGTTTCGCCTGTTGGCCTAGCCGAGAGCTGGGCTAGGCAAAAGGCTACCCGGCACGAGGACGAAAGCGGTGCGCCGACGGAACCGCTCGGGCCGCCGCTCTCGATTCGGGCGGTCGCCACGATGCTCGGCTGCTCGCCCTGGACCGTCCGGCAGCGGCATATCCCCGACGGCCTGCCGCACTTCCGGTCGGGGCCGAACGGCAAGTTGATTTTCTTCCGCGACCAGGTGGTCGCGTGGATTCTTCACCAGCAGCGGAAAGGAGGAAGACCGTGAGTCTCTACAAGCGAGGCAATGTGTATTGGTCGGCGATCTGGGTCGACGGCGTACGGCACATGCGTTCGCTTGAGACCTCCAATCGCCGGCGCGCAGAAACCATCGAACAGAAACTGCGGGACGAACTCGTCGTCCGGCGCTTCCAACTTCCGCAGCTTCGTCCCGAAATGACCTTTGGGGAACTCTATGCGAAGTTCCTCGCCGAAGCCGACGTGAAGCCCCACCACACGGAGCGCGCGAAGCACTTCCTGGGTTTCTTCTCTGAAATGGCCATCGGGGCGATCACGAAGAACGACGTGATCCGTTACCGGAAACTACGCCACGAGTGGTACCGCAAGAGCCGCGGAAAGGATGCGAAGCCGCTGTCTGAAACGACCGTGAACCGCGACATCGAAGTCGTCCGGCACGTGCTGTTCTGGGCAGCGGACGAAGGCTTTATTCAGGCAAATCCGCTTATGCGCGTGCGCATGGTGCGGGAACGGCGGGCGCGTCGCCCCGTGATCCCGGTGGCGGAAGAGGTAAAACTCCTAGCTACCTGCGCACCACATCTTCGCTCGATCGTCACGGTGGCGCTCGACACCGGCATGCGCCGGGGCGAGCTCCTCGCGCAGCGATGGGAGGACGTGGACTTCGACCGCAAGATCATTTCCGTCACCCATTCAAAAACCGCCGAGGGCGAGCACCGTCTCATCCCCATGACCGGCCGGGTATGCGATCTGCTCTCGGCGTCACGGAAACCGGCGGGCCATGTCTTCACTTACGATGACCGGCCCATCCGTAAGGTGAAAACCGGATGGGCGGGTGCGCTCCGGCGGGCCAACATCCCGCATTACCGCTTCCACGACTTGCGCCATGCGTTCAATTCCCGCCTCGCCGACCTCGGCGTCATCGCCGACATCCGCAAGGAACTCATGGGCCATAGCCGTGGGGGCGACGTGAACTCGATCTACACCCACATCGAATCGCCGACGCTGCGCCAGGCCATCGACCGGCTCGAGGCGTGGCACACCGCCCGGATCAATGCACTGCAAAACCCTGAGGTGGCGTCAACGCCTCCTCTCGACCGCAACTTGAAGACCGAAGAAAGGGGAATGAACTTATGACCCAAACCGGACCGCCGGCCTTCGATCCGAACCAGGCAATTCGCCTGGGGCTCCTTGGCCGCGCCCGAGCCCTCAATACCGAAATCCAGTCGCGTTTTGCGATCGCGGCCGAGGATCTCGAAGAAGAACGCCATCTCGGCGCGCTCGGCGCACTCGACGGCGTCGAAACCGAGGTTGCCAATCTCAAAACCCTCCTGCGGCTTCTTGACACATAGAGCAGCTGCACAACGCCCACCTCAACACGCAAAGGAAGGCACCATGGCAACGCCGAAGAAAGCACCCGAAGTTACCGCCGCCGTACCCGCCGCAACTGCTGGACAAAGGAAGCCCTGGGTCAAAAAGACTCCGGTCGATGTGGTCCTCGAGCAGATCAACAAGCAGGAAGAGAAGGTTGGCGACATGCGCAAGGAACTCGCTCGCGAAGAGCGGGAACTCGCAAAGCTCCAGCAGGCCAAGAAGCTCCTGGAGGCGGAATAGCTCTTTCATTCACAACAGGAGTTTGCACACGTTGCAAGCTCCTTTTTTTACCAAATTCAAACACGCAGGAGGGAGCAATGAGCACGGGAATTGATGCGGAACTGGTGGCACGGCAACTGGGAAATGACGGCGTGGACCATCTGGTCACCGATGCGGAGCGTATCTGCAGCTACGAAGAGAAGCGCATTGCGATTACAAACGAGCCATTCATTGTCCGGCTCCAGGCTGAGGGGAGCATCGTGTTGTCTGAAGCGCAGCGCATCGCGGCCATCCTCGAAAAGGCGCCCCCGGCGGGCAATCTTCGCCGGCTACGAGGCCGCGCAATCTTCTATTGGTTTGTGGCCATACTCCTGGCCATGTCTGGGTTTTTCGGTACGCTGCTCTCATTCGCACCCTTCCGGCTGGGCTGGATGGGGTGGTTCATTGCCGCGGGCATAGCCGTCCTCACGCCATTTCTCGTCGACTGCCTCATTGAGCGACCGGGGATGGAGCGGGTGTTGACCGCATTGACGGCAGTTGCGGCGGCCGCATCTCTCGCGACGGTGATGCTTCTCGCGCTCGTTCGCGGAGAACTCCTGGGCCAAGAGATGCGTGAGAGCGAGGCGAGCGCGGTGATCCTGGACGACGCTCCCGCGCAAACGGAGACGCCCAACACATTCTACGACCGGACGACTGCCTGGTTGCGCTTGGCGCTGTTTCTCATGGCCTTCGCCATGGAAGCCGGAGCCGGCCTCGTGCTCCATGCCGCGTGGCGTTCTGCTCCGGATGACTCGGAGGATTGGGCCGGGCTTAGGCGTGATCGGGTCCGACTCCTCGGACGCCTGGCGCAGATTACCTGTGAAATCACCATGCTCCGGAATGAGTCCGCAGTCTTTGCCGCGCAATTCTGGAGGGATTTCTATCGGGCGCTCCTCCTCAAAGCGACCGACAGCGCCATCAAGCGGATGCTTAGCCTGTTTATTGTCGTCTTCTTAGTTGCCGCCACACGTGCCCATGCGGAGGATCCCCTCAATCTTGTTGTTGCCATCGACCTCACCCGGTCCGTCGCGACCGCCGGACCGGACGGCAAAAGCGAGTACCAAAAGAACGTGGAGGGCGTCGGCCGCCTCTTGGCCAAGTCTCCCGCCGGTTCGCGGATCACCATGATCGGCATTACCGACCACAGTTTCACCCAGCCATATGTCTTACTGGAAGCCCGCGTCCCGGACGACCCGGGCTATTTCGGCGAACGGCTGAATGCGGCGCGCTCCCAGTTGGTACGCGTGTGGGAGCATCGCGCTGCTCATCTCAATCCCGGCTTCCGGGAGACGGATATTTTCGGGGCATTGCACCTCGCGAGCCAGATATTCTCCGGACAGCGGGATGCAAGCCGTAACGTATTGGTCATTTTCTCCGATATGCGTCAGAGCACTTCGTGCCTCGATCTCGAGTCCATCAAAGCGATCCCGTCGATGCGAGCCGTCGCACATCGATGCGGTGAGCCGGCCAACCTCGATAATGTTCAAACCTATGTCGTAGGAGCCGATGGTGAAGGCAAGCCCACCGATTATTGGCAGAGCCTAAAGAGCTTTTGGCATGCCTTTTTCCAGAATGCCCGGGCTGACTTGCGGAACTATACCGTGCTCAGGGAATTACCCACCGCCTGGACAGGGAAAGATGACTGATTCATTTCGACGTTTTCTTAGCCGCTGCCCAGCCTTTTTTGTTTGGGCCTCAGCGATCTTCGTGCGACGTCGTGTCGGAATTGCGGCTGATCTCTTATCGATGCGCTGCCTGTAGGGCGCATCGACTTAGCTCCGCGATCAGCTTAGAAGTTGGCCAAGCCCGTCGCTCCGATGGCCGGTCAAAATCGTCGCTTCCGTGTCCCGAGAATCCCGGACAAACGTGTCCCATCGATTGCCGGGCCAAACCCATCGCATCCTCGAGCCGGAACGGAACCCGAAAAACCGCACCGGAAGCGACGCGCACACCCAGCGATCCGTCACCCGAAACGAAAGCGCCTATTTGTTTGAAGGCGCTAGATAACCCGCACCCGATCCGGCGGTCCTCGTCGCACCCGCCACCCGCGGTCTCGGTCGCTTGTCCCTGGCAAATCCCGTTTCTAACGGTCGGCGAACTTCATCGCTAGCGATTAGTGGCGTTCTAGATTTCAAAGTAAGGCGAGAACCCCACCACCGATACAGTAGGCAAAGATCGCTGTTGAAACTCGAGAGACCCCGACGCTTCAGTGGCTCGTCGAAGCAATGGACGGCGGTGAGTTCGCTTGCAAGGCTTGCACAAACGTCTTTCCCTGGTCGACGCCCATGCCCCACAACACCAAGGTCAAATAATCTTGGTAGGTTCCCCAGGACGTGCCTTTGAAGTAGTACATGGAGAGCCCGGTCACCACCGCCGTGACCGCGGAAATCATCCACGACAGGATCTCCGCTCCTGCAAGGATCTTGTACGGTTGGAAATCGGAGGAGGGAGAGATCGACAGCGGATCGGAAGCCTGAATCGGCTTGGTATCGGCCCCGTACTTCAAGGTCACCTTCGCAGAGACTTTGCCCGCCTGGGGAAAATACTGAACGATGGAGGGACCGAGCGAAACCGGCTGGAGGAGGACCTTTGGTGTCTTCTTGTTGGTGGGCTCGAGTTCGAATTCCCACTGGTACTCGATCTTGTGGCGAAAGATGTAGGTCTGCTCGAGTTTAGAATTGATCGCTTTCACGGAAAAATGCAGTACCTCAAAGGCCTCGAGGTCGTCCGGACTGGAGGGCTTGGGTGTCCGTAGCTCAAGCGCATCTGCTTTGATTCGGTTCCATTCCCGCGCATCGGCTATTTCTAAGAATTGGGAAAGATCCCCTTTGGCTGGCCCGATGAGATCGGCGAAGGCGTCTCGCTCGTCCCATAGCACCTTTAACCGAACGTATTGCTCATAGAGGTGTTCGAGAACGACTCGGTCGGTCGGAGGCGTTGTTAGCGCTTGCGAAACTGCGCCGGCCCAAGCGAGGACGTCCGGATCTTGAAATCGTGGGTCTGGCGTCACTGTCATATCGCTTTGAAGCGATTGAAAGGCAGGTTGAATATCGGCCCAAAAGACGGTTGGAAATTTTTGAGGATCGAGCCAGTCGTTGAATTGAGCCAACTCTGTCAGGATGGTCTGGACGTCTGTATCGGAGAGCGGGGAGTCTCCGAGTCGGGAGGCAATGCGGTCTAACCCGATCACAACCCGTCGATACACGAATTTCTTGAGGGCAACTTGCAACTTATCCCGCATTTGACGGAAGACGTCGAGAACGTGAAGCATACGTCGTGCGTTGTCCAGAGTGGCTGCGATCTGATCGGGGCTGGTGAGCCAGAATCGCCTACTTAACGACTTGGTCTGGTGTAAGAGGGCTCTGAGCCCGACCACCAGGGGAGTCGGTTGCGCTGAGGAGAACCACTGCGGCTCGAGCGCCCGGATCTGCGAGAGCAGGGTAGCGCGGTACCGCATGGTGGTTAGCACCTTAGTGCCGGTGAAGGACACACCGACTGCCAAAAGCAGCCAAAAGATCGCCCATACGATCGAGCTCCGAATGTGCGTGTGGAGCTCTAGCTTCTGTGCGTCATCTGCCGAAGAATTGATGGCAGAAAACCGTAGCACCGCCGTGTAATCGCCCGGTTTCAAGCCATGAAGGCGAATCTTAATTGTTGGGTGGTCCCCCAGACCGATGATTCGAGATTCGGAGGGATCTTTCGGAGGATAGCGTTCGAGGTCCGTCTCCTTGTCGTTCCACAAGAAGGTTAGATTTTTTCCGAGATCAAGACTATTCTCCGAAGCTCCTCCACTCGATTCGAGCCGTACAGACACGCCTTCGAGTTCGATCGCGGACGTCTTTTCCCGGAGTCCTACAGAGAGCTCATCGGTGTGCCCGGGTCGCCACCAAAGACACTTTGCGCAAAAAGCCCTTGTGAATGTCCGGGATAGGGCATTCTGGTCGACCATCAACACACCTTGGGGAAGCATGGGGGGCTTGAACGTGATCGTTTTGATCACAAATGGGGCCGATGTGGGCGTGATGCGGAGCAGTCCCGTGTACGTTTTGTTGGTGGGAAAGTTGCCGATCACGAAGCACAACGGGATCAGTTTGCTCGGATCGGCGTCGACGGAGATCGATTGAGAGCCGGTGCCGGAACGAGCCTCTTTGCAGGTAGACCCGAGAGAGACATCGAGGGCCTTACTGCCGCTATCCGATGTAAATGGCGAAAGCGAAATGGGGACATTCTTGAGTGTGGGGCCGGTGTAGATAAGATTGAGCGAAATCTCGCCGCCGCTGGGAGGAGTCAGATTGACCGACCCATTCGAAGCCGACGTCTCGACATCGAGCGTGAAAGTCGGATTTTTTTCCTGACTTTGATTGGGTTGGTTTGGCCGATCCGCATTTGCCGTGCCAAGCCCAAGGGCAAGGAGATGAAAAATCACCAAGACGAGCCCTATGCGGGAACACTTTGTCGACGAATCTGAAATACCCTGCAGAGGGATAAGAGACATCGGTTGGTCTCCTTTCTTGCCTGAACCGGTCGAAGCCGGGCGCCCGTCTTGCGCAAAAGAATACTCGAATAGGCGTTATGTCTTAGACCGGACCAGTATAGGTGCAGATCAGCTGTCCCGGATTCGCCGCAGCCGCTGTCGAAACCACCTGGCCGTTTTGTTGCATGTATAGACTCGCTCCATCCGACGAAGTGAGACTTGTCCCATTCGATACGCCGGCGACGCAACTGGAGAATTGGGCGGTGCCATAGTTGCACAAAGGAGTATCTGGATCTCCGCCAACCGACGGAGCCTCTACAATCCATTCCGCTGAGCTTCCGAGCAGCGTTCCGCCGTCAGGTGCGGAAACGTCAAAGGTCGTGGCGTCGTTTGTTGTCAGGTTCTTAAGGAAGATCCTGCCGGTCGTCGAGGAAAGCGCAGTAATGAGACAATATATTTCGTCACCGCTCGAGGCGACCGGGGCCGAGATCTTTTGTATTCCCAATGGATTGGGAAGCCATTCCCACCAGGGATAGAGCTTGGACTGAACGCCACTGTTGCCGCGCGTCAACTCGCATTGAATTCCTGCTTGAAACAGATCCAGCAAACCGTTTCCATCAAAACCTACCCAGATCGAACAAGCAGTTACGCCATCGGCCGATGGTGCACAATTCGGAATCGTCCATTGACCCGTGACAGATTGAATTTGAAATCCGCCGGGAGCTTTCACGAGCGCTCCGGACCAATTGCCGGAGGCCTGACCACCCGGCGGAGCGGAGGCTTGCGTTCCATTTTGAGTACGAGGGATTCTCCGGAACCGTGGCTTCAAAAATCTCGTTGGCGTCGACATGGCCTTCCGGAATCCCTCCAAGATCTCGGGGTGAAGCCCCTCGATATGGTCCATCCCATACTCTCGAAGCGAGGCCTCATCGGCAGCGGCGTAGTCGAACTCTGCCGGGGGAATTGGAAACTTCTTGGTTCTTGCCGTGCGTTTCTTAGGAGCTGTGGTCCTCTTGGTTGCCATCGTTACGACCTTCCTTGCGTAACTGCTCGTGTGTCGAGCCTCTAAGCAAAGGCGCCATCTCGCGTGAACTCGGCTATCGAGGTTGGCGCCCCCAAACACAACCAGAGAGAGCGTTATTGGCTGCTGCTGCCACCACTGTTACTGTTCTTCGAGGAGTTGTTATTCTTTGATCCTCCACTGCTTTTCAAGAAGTTCGTAATCGAGCTAATCGGCAACTCGACACCATAGATCATTTTGGTTGCCCGGTCCCATTTGAGCGTCGTGGTCCCTGGCAACTCGATCTGTTGCTTCATGAAGACAGGACCTGCGAAGGCCGATAGCGGGATGTTCAGCTTGGCGTATTTGGTCAGAAACCCGAGGTTCTCCGCCAATCCGACGTACGGTCGGTGGAGTGTTTGACTTGTAATCGGTATACCCGCATTGATATGCGGAACCAACGACAGGTTTGCCGGTGCGGTCCGAGAAGAAAATTCCCCTAAATAGATATCAAAAAAAGCGTAGGCATCGGTATGGGTGACCTTGCTGGCCGTCACCGTCGTTGAGCCAGAATTCGAGCTCGAACTAGAGCTCTTGTAGGTCGTCTCGATCGGACCCGGAATTGCCATACCTACACTCACGTCCCAGAACTCTGGATCGAAGTGAGTCACTGTTTTTGATAGCGAACAGGGCGCGGGAGTGTTTTGGCTACCTTGGGGCTTCGGGTCGTTTGCAGCTGGTGCACCCGGGCTGGAAGATTCACCCTGGCTGTCGCTAACATCCTGATCACTCGGGCCGCCCTGGCCTGCAGGAGCGCCTTGGTTGCCGGCTTGATTCTGACCACCTGGCTGATTCCCCATTGTGTTGGGGCTGTTCGGTTGAACCACGCTGCAGGCCAAAGTCACCGTATTGGTTGTCGATTGGTTGACTGGGTCTTGGCTGGCGCTGTAGGTCGCGGTAACCGACACGTCATAGGGAACCGGTGAGCTGGGCGCAACTTTGGTGACCGTTCCCCAGAAGATTGGGTTGGTAATGGCCTGGTTCTGTGCCCCTTGTGTCGCAGTTGCACCGCCGGTCTTCAAGAGCGTTGAGACCAAGGTTGCGAGATCGCTTTGGTTTTGCTTCTGGCGGGCTGTCGTGTGAATGTCATAGTTGACGTCGACTGGCGGTTTGATCTGGGTGCAATCAGGAACATTGGCATCGGTCTTACTCTGCGGGCAAGCAACGTGTCCGAAGTTGACATCGACTACGTAGATGTTCTTCGCCCTGAAGAAATAAGGAGTACCGGAGAGATCGAGAAGTTGAGTCAGCTTCTTATTCTTCTTGACCTGATAAAAGCCCCAAGCCCCTTGCTCAGGCTGGTATTGATACTTTTGTGCTTGGCTCTTGGCATCGGCAGAGCCCAAGGTTCTGTTCCAAATCAGCACGTGCAGAATGATCGAATTGCCGACCTCGAGCACATCTGCCGAGTCGGCGGCGGCAAGCTTACTAATAATGCACATTGCATCCGAGGTCTCTGCATGTGAGGCGAACGCCTTCATGTCTGTGTCGAATGTCGTTTTCGCTTTGCATCCCGTGAGCAGGCTAAACTGCTCGCTCGTGAGTTTCTGGGCTATGGCATCAAACGGCGAATAGCTGGTTTGGCTGGCTGGAGAGGGGTTGGTTTGCGCCGGCGTCTTCTTGTTCTTAGGGGTTGGCTGGCTGGCTGGTTGGGCCTCAGCTCGGACAAGGGCAAGAATTGCAAAGAAACTGACCAGGCACACAAACAGTTTCCAACCAAGATTGCACCGGTTCATTAGAGAGCTCCTAGTCGAGATGGACTTCAAAACGTGGAGAAAATACAATAGTGCGATCCAGTCTGGGCCGCGTTGAAGCAGGCCCGGCATTGTTGTCGAACCGATCGACAGGTCGATCGCGATGGACGGGACCACAGCTGGAATCTCGTCATCGGGGGTTTTCCTTTGTAGAGCGAGAAGCGAAAGACGGCTATCTGAATAGGAATGCACGAATGTCAGCAAACATTTCAAGAAGACTCTACACGCTGTTCCTATCGGCTTCCGGACGGCTACGATGGTTTGCTTTTCATTGCTCGATGGTGTCGCGTTTGGGCTGGTCGCTTCGGTTAGTCTCTAGTCCATGCAAGTGGGATCACTCGGCCTCCAAAGCCGACCAATACGTCCGCTGCGAGGACTAAAGGAACTTCAAGCGAGAGCGAAGCTTTGCCAGGCCCAAGGCCGCAGCCCACAGACCTGTCTCGCCACTGCCAACTGCTCCACCGATGGGATTCTCTAGCGTTTCAGGCTAAAGCGCTGTGGAGTCTCCTCATTTTTTTGCGTACCTGTGATGAACGCAAGCGAACTGTCGAGTAGCTTGATATCGTCCTCGCTGAGATCACCGGCGATCGTCTGGCGGTCATTCTCCTCGAGCGGTTCCAATTGCATGGTGAGTACCAGTTCGAGATCATAGAACGGGACGAAGTTGAGCCGCGTCTTTTCAGGGCTTATTCGGGGCATTTCATGGGCCTTGATGACCGCGTCATTATCACTCTGGACAGCGTTGAGGAACTGGGCATAGCGTGCTGCTGGGATGCGTTTTCCCGTCTTGGCCGCAAAGGCCCGAATCCTCTGGATGTGACTGATATATAGGCCGATGCGTTCTCTAAATTCGGTTCCGTGACTTGTGTCCGTTGGAGTTGCTGCAAATTCTTTGGCTACCGCCTGGAGAGCTCGCTCCAACTCGTCGAAGTCCTGGTCACTTAGCAATTTCTCGTGCTTTGCCTTATTGGCCGCAAATTCATCAGCATATTTGGACGCGAATTTATGGATGACGTCGGACGGAACTCCAAGGAGCATCAACTTCTTTTCAATGGCCACGACGCGAATCAGCTCTGCAGAAGGCAGGGACGGAAGGTGGTCAACTTGCCAAGCAGATTTCTCCCTTGGCTCTTTGCCAGCTCTTTGGAGAATGCCCACAGCAATGCCAAGTCCGCAAGCGATCATGAAAAAGAATGTTGCCTGCGCGACTCGGGTTATGTTCACCGAGATCGCCTTTTCGGGATTCGAGAAATGAAATCCTCCTGCGCTTGCGATCAAGGTAAAGAGAAGGGGAAGCAAGACGCCGGTAACAGGGCTCTCGCTCAGGCCGGTAAGCCAGCCGGTGAGAAGACCGGTACATACGATGGCCAACATGAGCCAAATGGCCATTGACCGGTTCAAGATGGTTGGTGGTGCGGGGGGAGTGCCCGGTGCCGGGGAGTTGTTCTCTGTCGATTCGCTCATTTAGTTCGCCTTTGCGCAGTCGAGTCGCGGCTTGTTTTTGTTCGTTTCTCGGTACGATGGTTGGCCTGGAATTCTAGCCGGATCGAAATCTATCCTCGCGCATAACGCGCCAAACCCGTTCCCGGTGCGAAGTAGATTTCTTCCCACAGATGACTAATGGCGGATGAAAAAGAAGCGACACAAAACAAGAGCCACAGGAACTTCGGCAACCCACAGCGTGGTACAAACGCTCCGGATAACCCCGCTGCCACGCTTCGGTCGGCTAGGGTTGATGGACACACAATGCACGGATCACCCCACTTCCGTCAATTGGGTAAGAAGTGGATTCCGGCTCTTCGCGATGAAAGCGGTAATAGAACGCGTTGGCAACGCCATCTCTTGTTCTACTCCACGCGCAACACGAGCCGAGGTCGATGTGCTCAATGTGAGTCGTGTAGGATGAACCGTCAGAAAAGCCCCCGTGTGGGGGACCTCGATAGACGTAGGTCCTGGTGGCAGTCCGATCATAAAGATTCGCCAGTTCGTCGACCGAGGGAAGGCTCCATCCCGAGGAATAGCCGCCATAGCCTCGACTGTTCAAGTTCGCGCAGAAATTCGTCGCATCGTTCCAATTGACGTTCTGACCATTGTCCCTTTCAGTCCACTTGAGCCCCGTGGATGGATCGATCCAGATCGGGATGGAGGATCCATCCTGTGGCGAAGATTTTTCTGTAGCGGCAGTGCCGTGCTTGGACTCATTCGGGTTCTTTTCAAGGATCGCGAACGCCGACAAACCGGTACCAAGAATCGCCAATCCAACTACGACGGCGGCGGTGATTCTGAAGCGTTCGATCCGGGCGCCTATCTGCTTCATCACGATTTCATATTGTTGCTGCCGCGTTAGACCGCTGGTGTCTACATGAAATGCATCGGCCAGCGTGGCAACCAGGTCCTGCCTTCTTTCCGGAGGTGCTGCCTCGATCGTTAAACGTGTTTCTTGGTCTCGGGTCTTTAGGTACCAAACAACCGCCGCGACGATAAAGGCGCAGAGGGAGAATCCCGACGACACGTATTTAACGGCTTCCCACGGAGACACAATCACGGGGGCCCCCTAGTCTGGCAAATTGCTGAATTATAAACACAACAGCTGGTGAACGTTACAACGCTCGCAACCCGGGATTCAGAACGCAGCGAAAATCAAATCCGTCCTGTCGACTGTGCATTCGTAGCCCAGAGAAGGGGACTTGACCCCGGGGTCTACGGGCACGCAGTGTACACGCCGTCAAAGCAAACTCGATCAACATAAAAAGTCAAGAGCACTTAAGGGAATGCAAGACGGGAACGATACGAAAGCGCAGCGGGGCTGCAATCCGGTATGCAGGCGCCTCCTTGGCCAACCCGAGATGCGTCCGGTCGCGGTGGTAATAGCGGACATACTCGGAAATCAAACGCGTCCCCATGTCGAGATTCAAACGCAGACCGTCAAACTGGGAACTGCATCGATTCCAAGTCAGACATTGGGCCGTGATTGAGTGTGTGATTTGTTGAAAGCTCTGCATATGAGTGGTTTGGCTACACGTGATAAACGGGACTATCGCGGCCGACCTGCCAGCGATATCTAAAATCGGTCGTCTCCAACGCCACTCTGGAACTTTGGAACTGTGCCCGTTTTTCTCAACTTGATTTGTGCAGCGAGAAGGACTTTCTCGACGAAAGCGCCGTGCGGTCCTAGTTCTGTTGTGGGGATCTGAAAGATACATATCCGACGACAGTGCTGTGCTCTCGTCGAAGATCTAATTTTGCTGATCTACTTGTGATCCCAACAGATCGGAGGTTTCGAAGACGCGTGCAGAGCACCTGGGATTGGACCAGAGGCCCAGGGCCCTCCCCGACGCCGGAATGAGATTGGATGGAATCTTCCTTGATCCGTCCGGCCTTCTGAATGGCGCGACCAACGGATTCCAGCCCCCCGAAGCTAGACTGGCACGAGCGAGATAATACTCCGAGATGCTGGGAGGCAAGGACCCCGGGTCGCTGCTCTTGATGACCTGGAATGCTATTGTGATCGGCTCAACGCTGCCCAACCTCAACTCTCATTTCCGTAATCCACGGAGATTTTGACACCCGCTGCTCTTATTTGCCTCTCGTGCCGCATGGCAGGCCTCATAGGCGCTTAGAGAATTACCAGCGGTTTCCATAGCCCAATAGCCTGATGAGGTACCTTCGTGTGAAGAAGTTAACCCAGATAATGGCGCGTACCCGCGATTAGCCATTAAGCATATATGGAGCAGTCCGCACTTTCATTTCTAAGGGCTGCAGCCCGATTCTCTCAGAATCGGGCTGAACCACTGTTTAAGTTTCAAAAATTGCTGGGGCACCGTTGGATGGAGTGCCGGTATATGATTCTTATCAACTTGCAGCTTTGGGGGCATCTGATAATGTCTAGACTTCGGAATGGGAACGGATCTGGACTGCTTCGCGTTCGCTTGTGCCTAGTTCCCGGCTTGTTCTGGGTTTCAGCCCAATCGATGATGGCCGCGAATTGCGCGGTTGTGCATCATGGGCCACTCACCGAAGCCGATACGGCATACCTGGCCGGGGATTTTTCGAAGGCCGCGGAACTGTACAAGGCGGCGCTGGCGAAGGGCCCGGAGCAGGTCGATGCTGGGATCGGACTGGTGCACTCGCTGTTGCGGCAACAACGGGTGGTGGAGGCGTCGGACGCAGTCCGAGGACTGATTGGCGAGAAACCAACTACCGCCGCGCTGCTGACGCTCCGCGCTGAAGTAGAACTCCGGCAGGGGGAGCCGTGGTCGGCTGCGGAGACAGCGAGTGCCTCGGCGAAGCTGGACCCCTGCAATACGCGGACCATACTGATGTTTGCGCGGCTGGCGGAGCTAAATTCACGTCATGCGACGGCGCGAAAGTTGCTGGCAAACGCGCATCAACTGGATCCGGAGGATGCGGAGATTCGCGCGGCCTGGATGGAGACGCTGCCCGCCGTACAACGGATCACCGAGCTGGAGGCTTATCTTTCCTCTCCCCGGGGCGAAGATGCGGAGACACTGAGCGAGCGCAAGGCGGAGATGGAGGAGCTGAAAAAGTGGGCCGAGGAGCCGCGCCCGCCGTGCAGTGTGACGGCGAAAGGGGCCTCGACCCTGATTTCGTTCGCTTCGATTCGTTCGATGCGAGGGGACGTGCCGTCGCCCGTGCTGGATGTGCGTGTGAATCATAAGATTGTGCATCTGTGGTTCGATACCAGCTTTAACGGGCGACTGCCTATCGAAGGCGTGAGCGGGCTGCTCATCCTGAAGTCGGCCGCCGAGCACATGGGGTTGAAACCGCTGTTCGAGAACATGGTGCCTGGGACTGGGCCTCAAGGCCCGAGGAAGGGATATGTGGCCTACGCCGATTTGATTGAGCTTGGAGGCCTGGAGTTTCACAACTGTGCAGTGCAGGTGATGGAGGGCCTTTTCGGGAACGATGGAGACGGGGCAATCTCGACGAATCTTTTCTCAGACTTTCTGGTAACGCTCGATTTCCCGGCTCACAAGCTCATGCTGGACCCGCTTCCCCCGCTGCCCGAGGGCACACTAGCGAACGGCGACCGTACTATTGCGCCGGAGATGAAGGACTACACCCCGGTGTACCGCGCGGGCACGGACGTGATGGTGCCTGTGATGGTGAACCGCAAGTTCCCGAAGTTGTTTCTGTTGGACACAGCCGTGGGTTTTACGATGCTGTCGCCGGAGGCTGCGCACGAGATCGCAGAGGGACACAAGGACAGGGCCTACGAGATACGAGACCTGAACGGCACCGACACGCGGTTTTCCGCTGGGGATGTGCAGCTTTCGTTTGCGGGTCTCACGCAGAACGTATCGCACATCGGCAGCTACGATACGTCACGATTTACTGCAGACGCGGCGATCCAGATCGCCGGTTTGCTTGGCAATTCGACGCTTCGAGATGTGACGGTCCATCTGGATCTTCGCGATGGCCTGGTGAAAATGGATTATAAGTCGAATGCAGCGGGAGCGCATTGACTTCAGAATGCCCTGGGGCAGTGACGTTTGGCGCTGTTCACTCCCTTGCTAATACTAGACCTCAACGGTTTCAACAACCTTCAACACGTTCTCACCGGGCATTGCGCAGCCGATTGGGCAAGTTGTGATCTCAGGCGGACAGATTGAGCCGGGTTTTCGGTTATCGAAAGCCCACATATCGTGAGCGGTATGTGAAGGACAGGTGTCCAGAACGTTGTGAGGTTATCTGTTCTTGGCTGTGATTGCAGGGTTGCGGCGCTGCTTCCATTCGTCAGGTAACCAGCGAGGAAGTTCGCTGTTCGAGATACCGGGTATGTTTGTCAGCAACTGGGTGAGGTAGAGTTGGGGGTCGATGTCATGGCGGCGGCAGGTGCTGGTGAGGCTGGCTAAGATGGCTGCAGTTTTACCGCCGCGCGGATTGCCGACGAAAAGGCTGTTCTTTCGATTGAGGATCACGCGTTTCATTTCGCGTTCGCTTGCGTTGTTGTCTATAGCTACAGCGCCGTCGGAGCAAAACACGTTCATCTCCCGCCATTGGCTCAGGGCGTAGTTGATTGCCTCGGCCATGGGATGCTTGGGCAGCAACTGCTCTTTCCAGAGAAGAAGCTTGTCTCGTATCTGCGCCAGCACTGGAGCCGATTCTGCTTGGCGCAGTGCGAGACGCTCCCCGGCAGAGACGTCGCGCGCCTGCTTCTCCACCGCATAGAGCATGCGGATCATTTCGACCGCCTCGCGGGCGATTTCGGGAGCGACCTTCTCGGCATCGATAAAACGGCGCCGTAGATGGGCCCAGCATCCCGCGCGCGTGATGGCATTGCCGGTGACCACGCCGTTGTAGCCGCCGTAGGCATCGGCCAGGAGAACCTGGTTGTAATCTCTGAGGAAATACTTCGGTCCGTCACGCCCGCGGTTCAGAGTGAAGTCGAAGACGTTGTAGGGATGATCGTCGTCGCCGACATAGACCCACATCCGCGCATTAGCGGCTTTACCGGTGGCGAGCATGGGCATGATGGTGTCATCGGTGGCCACGACGTGGGAGGCGCGTACGCCTTCACCCATCAGTTCCCACAACGGCTCGAATAGATCCGCCATGTCGCCGCACCAGACCGATTGTGTGGCGCGCGGGATTTCGAAGCCCTGGCGGGCGAAAATGTCCTCGATCCGGTAGAAAGGGAGGTACTCGGAAAATTTGCTGGTGGCGATGTAGGCCAGCAGGCCCGGTCCGGCCATGCCCTTTTCGATCGCCGTCTTCGGCTTGGTGGCGGTTTCCATCCGCGGGTTGTCGCCGTTGTGCTCGCACGCCGGGCAGGCGTACTTCTTGCGCACATGATGCAGGCGTTCGAAGTGGCCCGGATAATATTCGATCTGCCAGCTCTCGTCAGCACCGATCTCCTTGCGCTCCAGACCACAGCAGGGACACGCGCGCTGTTCCGCGCTCAGTTCGTAAATCTGTGTGTTGACGGGGAGATTTTCGAAGTTGGCCAAGTTCCGCCGGCCCATCCGCCGTTTTACGCGGCGCAGTTCTTCCTGCGGTTCCGAAGGCGAAGTGACATCGTCAGGGTGAACCGCCTTGCGGTCCATCTCCTCGGCGAAGATCAACAGCAATTGCGCCAGATCGCCGGTGCCCTGAAGACGATCCGCTCGCGGGCCGTAATACCACTTCTTGTAGCGCTCGAGCTCTAACTGCGCACGTAGCAGTTCAAGATGGAGATCATCGGCTCGCCGTTGGAGTTCTTCCGCTCTGCGTGTCTGCTCCTGGGCGCGTTGCTTGTCGCCCTCGCGTTCTGCGAGCAGCGATCGCACCATGACTACAAGCGATTCGCGATCATCGGGTAATTGAACATCCAGCGGGGACACACTTCATATATGCACCATTTCTGAAGCAGAGACTACACCGTAGATGTCGCTTTGTTATCTGAAATGGTTCACGCTCCGCGTTCATAACGCCGAACCCGCTTCAACTTCGTCATGTCGATCCCATCCAGGATCATCGCCAGTTCGCTGGCACGCAACTCCACCGATCGTGATCCCGGGCTTACACGAGGAAGCTTGAACACGCCCGCCTCGAGACGCTTGTACCAAAGAACGAACCCATCCCGGTCCCACGCCAAAATCTTTAATCGATCCCCACCGCGCGAGCGAAAAACGAACAGACCGTTGCCCAACGGATCCTGACCAATCACGGTCCTCACTCGTTCCGCCAATCGATCGAAACTGCAGCGCATATCGGTGGGCTCAGCCGCAAGCCATATTCGTGATACCTGCGCACCATCAAGAGTGCGCAAACTCGGCAGCCCGATCACGCTTCCGGCTCCAACACCGCCAGCAATGCACGTAGATGATCCGCGTCGAATCCCGGCTCAACCGCGATGCTGCGACCTCCACAGAGCCTGACCTCAATCGCCTTGGTTTGCTGCCGAACACCAATCTCGCGCGGCGGCTCCGCTGGCTTGATCTGCACTTCGACGAACTGTGCTCTTTCCGCTTCTCGCAATCGCTTTTTCCAGGCAAACACCTGAGATGATGTCACCCCGCGCTCTTTGCAAAACGCCGCCACGCTCTGACCACTCGCGATCTGCTCGGACACGATCGCACGCCACTTCTCCCAAAGACCTGCGCCATGTTCTGTCATGGATTAAGGGTGACTCACGCACGCGCTCTGAACAAGATGGCGTTCAGATACCGCTCACCACATATCTGGTGTCGCCTTTCTGTCCCTGAACACGCAGTATTCACCATCGGGGACCAACTCTCGCAACCCCCCTGGAGTTCGCGGCAGAAAGCACTTGGTGAAGATTGGAGCCAGTTCGTTTGCCGCGAGCCTGCTCACTGAGCAGGTTTTGGTGGCGCGCGCCGTTAGGATCACAGTCACCGATGCCACTCTTCAGCCCCCAGAATCGGCCGATCTTTCGCGGGCAGGGTGATGCGACCTGGCGGCTGCTACCGTTTAAAGTGGGGCGTGGTCGCAGTACTTGTTCACCACCGTGTTGATGATCACTTCATCCGACACCAGACTCTGGTCGATGATCCGGTCGGGGAGAGGCGCGGCCATCACGCCTTGCTGGGGACAGGTTTTGCAGGCCTCGCGGATGCTCGCGGCAAACTGGCCCTCTGGCTCCACGATTACAACCACAGCCGGCCACACTCAGCGCTCGCCGATCGCACGCCAGCTGAATTTGCAGCCATATGCAGCGGTGGATATGACGGCGGTAAGACCGCCTTGGAAAACGCTTCGCGTTTACCACCTATCCACCGCACGGCGACGGCGGCTGGCAATGATCTGATTTACCCGTCCGTTTCAAGGCGCTTGCTTGAGACCATCACTTGAGTTACATTAACCGCAATCGTGCCCGCCAAACGGGCACAAACCGAACCAGGCAGGCCGAAATTTCCAACCTCGTGCGGCCGAGTTTTCCGGGCTGGGTCAATTACGAGAGAACTCCAGTTTTCCCTGGCGGAGTTTTTCGGAAGCAGGTCATCGGGCCGAAGAAACAACACTCTGAACAGGAGATTATTTCCGCGCTGAAGCAGGTCGAGGCGGGTCGCACGGTGGACGATGTGGCCCGGGAGTGCGGCGTAAGCCAGGCGACGATCTACGCATGGAAGGCCAGGTACGGTGGGCTGGAAGTGAGTGAAGCCAACTATTTATAGCTTGGCAGGAAACCTTGACCTGACCCGATGGAGGTAAAGGTCGATGGCGAATGTCATGGCCATTAAGCCAACGGAGACGCCTTAAGCAATTGAAAGCGCTCTTATGCACGAACATCATTGGATTTGCCGAGAGTGGCACGTAGAAAACACTGGCTAGATTCTCATGAAAGAGCCACTGGAGTGCCGGAAGCAGGAACGGGATCCGCACGCACTGCTCGTTAACCTCCCCATCCCTCGCTAGTTGAACTCCCCGCCTGGCTTCCCGATCAGTGGAAGATTACCACGCCGCTCAGCCGAGTAACTGACATCCGCGCCAGCACTGGGGTTCATGTAGCGCTCAGTGCGCCGGGAAACCGGCAGGAAGTAGTGAATGAAAGAGTCATACAATGAAGGCCTAGCCAGCCACATTGGCCCCGAGTCATGCGACGGCGGTCGTAAGATCGACGGCGAAGCGTTGACAGGGGCACATGCAGGCCAGGTATTGAGCTGCGAAATATCATCCGGGACGCCGACGCCGTTGAGCGAAGCGGAAGGCAACATCGCCGGTGGCGCTATAGGCAAGCCATCGACGAGTCCCGCGCAGTCGCAGACCCTGAGCACGCATGGAAACTTCCTGCACGGGAACCGGGAGATCCCGAGAGTGTCCGCCGATGAAGATGGAGCGGCGGACCGGTCGGAGAAGGCAACTTGCCGTCCGTCCGACATGCACGCTTTCGGGAAGTCGGATGATTGTGTAGTACCCGAGCTGTCTGCGAACTGCAACGACAGTATCCCGTCGTTGCGGGAGTGGGCGAGTTCCGACAAGGCCAAGCAAGAACCGGGCATTGAGTCGGACAGGGGAAGACGATCAACTGAGGGAAACACGGTTCAGTCAGCCGCGCCTCGGACACAGAGCCGGGAAACATGCGCGTCGAACAGGCTGGATCGTGTGCGAGAAGTGGCACGCAAGGATAAGCATGCCAAGTTCACCGCCCTGCTGCACCATGTCACCACCGACTTGCTTCGGGATAGTTTCCATGCCCTTAAGCGTGGGGCTGCTCCTGGCGTTGACGGCGTTGCATGGCCGCAGTATGAGTCAGGACTCGAAGATCGCCTAGTGGACCTGCATCAGCGGGTCCACGCGGGCACATACCGGGCGCTACCGTCAAAACGGGCGTATATACCCAAGTCTGACGGACGAATGCGCCCGTTAGGCATTGCGGCGCTGGAGGACAAAATTGTTCAACACGCCGTTGTGCAGGTGCTCAACGCGATTTACGAAGAAGACTTTCTGGGCTTCTCCTATGGTTTTCGACCAGGGCGCAGCCAGCACGATGCTCTGGATGCGCTGTGGGTGGGACTCATGGGTAAGAAGGTGAACTGGGTGCTCGATGCAGATATCCGCGGGTTTTACGACACCATCGACCACGGATGGCTGATGAAATTCGTCGAGCACAGGATTGCCGATCCGAGGATGCTTCGCCTGATTCGCAAATGGCTGAGGGCGGGAGTGTCTGAGAACGGTCGATGGTCGGAGACGAAGGTGGGTACGCCGCAAGGGGCCGTGGCATCGCCACTGCTCGCCAACGCGTATCTTCATTATGTCTTGGACCTGTGGGTGAATCAGTGGCGAAGACATCACGCCAGCGGCGACTGCATAGTCGTCCGCTACGCGGACGATTTCGTCGTGGGATTCCAGCACAAGCACGATGCCGAGCAATTCCTGACAGGGCTGAAGTCCCGAATGGAGCAGTTCGGTTTAAGTTTGCATCCGGAGAAAACGCGGTTGATCGAGTTCGGACGGTTCGCCGACAAGAACCGGCGGCTGCGAGAAGGATGCAAGCCAGAGACGTTCGACTTCCTAGGCTTCACGCATATCTGCGGTAAGAAGCACTGGAGCGGCGGCTTCATCGTGAAACGTCTGACGAGCAAGAAACGGCTTCGGGCCAAACTGGCTTCGATCAAGGAAAAGCTGATGCAGATGCGTCCGCTCCCTATCGCCCAGCAAGGCCAGTGGCTGCGGGCTGTGGTGCAGGGCTGGCTGAATTATCATGCCGTACCCGGCAACCACGGCAGGCTGGCAATCTTCCGGCTTCAGGCAGTGCGCCTCTGGCTTCGTTCGCTACGGCGACGCAGTCAACGGCATCGCATGAACTGGGAGCGGTTCGGCCCTCTGTCCGACCGGTGGATTCCTATTCCCCGAATCCTGCATCCATATCCCAACGAACGCTTCTACGCCAAACACCCAAAGTAAGAGC
>CAVPNO010000041.1:0-5318 GCA_963706455.1 uncultured Acidobacteriota bacterium
AACGCCTCATAGCAGTTGAAGAGGCCGTGGCGGCCGGTGAGCAGGTAACCCTCCAGCCAGCCCTGGCACATGTGCTCGCTCAGGACTTCCATCACGCGGCCGGTGGGCGAGAGGTTCTCATCGACGGGGAGGATCTCGGCCATCCAGCGTTTGCCGACGCCGGGAATCACGTCCTGCAGGCGGTTGGACGCCGTCTCATCGGGGCCGAAGATGCGGAAGTTGTGTTCTTCCCGGTTGGACTCCATGACGGCGTGCAACATGTGGCCCAGGCGGCGGATCGATTCGGCAATCATGGTGCCGCGGCCGTCCAATTTCAGCCCGTAATCGCGCCAGTTGGGAATGCGCAGCGGCTGGAGAAGCAATCCGCCGTTGGCGTGCGGATTCATGCCCATGCGGCGGCGGCCCAAGGGCGCGAGAGTTGCGAGTTCGTTGCGGAACGTGCCCTTGTCATCGAACAACTCTTCGGGCTTGTAACTGCGCATCCACTCATCTAGCAGCTTCACGTGTTCGGGTTTTTCGCGGAGTTCGGCGAAGGGAACCTGGTGCGCGCGCCAGGTGTTTTCCACCGGCAGCCCATCGACGAACTTCGGCCCGGTCCAGCCTTTTGGGGTACGCATGATGAGCATCGGCCAGCGCGGCCGCTCGGTCGAGCCCTCGATGCGCGACGCGGCCTGGATGGCGGCAATGCGGTCGAAGATGGTGTCGAACACGGCCGCGGCTTTCTGATGCATCACCATCGGGTCGTCGCCCTCGATGGTGAAGGGCTCATAGCCGTAGCCGCGCATCAGGTCTTCAAGTTCGGCGTGCGGAATACGCGCCAGGATCGTGGGGTTGGCGATCTTGTACCCGTTCAGGTGAAGTATGGGCAGGACGGCGCCGTCGGTCATAGGGTTGAGGAACTTGTTCGAGTGCCAGCTGGTGGCCAGGGGGCCGGTTTCGGCTTCGCCGTCCCCCACGACGCAGGCGACCACGAGATCGGGATTGTCGAAGGCCGCGCCGTACGCATGCACCAGCGCGTAACCAAGTTCTCCGCCTTCGTGGATGGAGCCGGGCGTTTCGGGAGCAACGTGGCTGGGAACGCCATAGGGCCAGCTGAATTGGCGGAACAGGCGCTTGATCCCGTCGCTGTTGCGCTCGATGTGGGGATAGATTTCGGTGTACGAGCCTTCGAGGTAGGTGTTGGCCACCAGGCCTGGGCCGCCGTGCCCGGGACCGATGATATAGATCATGTTCAGGTCGCGCTCGCGGATGATCCGGTTCCAGTGGACGTAGAGAAAGTTCAGTCCCGGGGTGGTGCCCCAGTGACCCAGAAGGCGCGGCTTCACGTCATCTAGAGTGATTGGGCGCTCGAGGAGAGGATTGTCTTTGAGATAGATTTGTCCGACGGAAAGATAATTGGCCGCGCGCCAGTAGGCGTTCATGCGGTTGAGTTCGTCGTGGCTGAGCGGACTTGAACCTGCTGCGACTTCTACTTCTGTGGTTTCACTCATGATGTACCTCGCACGAAAAAAATGGCGTGACTGATCAGGCTATCGCATTTGGGGAGATGCGGGCGTGAACCGCGCCCGTGGCTTCCTGGTCGGATGATCGGAACGTCGCCGGTTGCGCCCCGGCGATTGGTTTCTTTCCCAGTCAAACGCTGTCATGTCAATTTCCGATGAATGGGCTCAGGTCGGTCAGGCAAAGCGGCGCTTCAGCTTCAGGATCTGGGATTCGAATCCGTACCACAAGGCAGTGGCGACGGCGGTGGAAGACGCAAGGCGGAAGGCTGCTACCGCGAGATTGCCGGCGATGCCGTAGGCGTCCATGCGGCGGTCGAACCAGCCGAAGTAAATGAACACCATGATGTGAGTCATGTACATGCCATAACTGATGCGCCCATAGAACGCCAGCGGCCCCCGGCGCAGCGCTGCATTGAGCGGATTGCGCGCGCCGGTGGAGGCAATCGAGGCGAGGACCGCGCCCGCGAATCCCGCGGTGAGGGCGGTGTCGAGAAAAGCGGTCCCGCCGGCCACAGTGGCTGCGGCCGGAAAGCCGACCGCGATACCGGCAAGTCCGAGGCCTAGCCAGACGCGCCTGGACCACGCCAGCGTGTGCAGGCCGATGGCCAGGAGGCTGCCCATGGCGATGCCGTCGATGTGGGTGACGGTGTGGGTGGGCGTGATCCAGGCATAGTGAGTGAGCCGGAACAGCGGGGAGGCCAGAAATGCGGCGCAGAGGAAAAGCACGAGCCACCGCGGGCGGGTGAGGACGCGCACGATGGGCGCCCAGAGGAAGTAGTACTGCTCTTCGATGGCCAGCGACCATGTTGGTCCGATGGCCGGAGGGAGCGCGAGATGAAACAGGTTTTGCAGAAAGAGAACGTAAGCCCACCACGGCGCCATGCGGATGGCCTCGAGCACCGTGGGGCCGATGAACCAGGGCGCATTCAGATAGCACACGACCAGCACCAGTACATAGACCGGCCAGATGCGCAGCACGCGGCGCGCATAGAAATTGCGGAAGTAGTGCGGCCCGCCGCGCGACTCGAGCAGGATCGAGGTGATAAGGAAACCCGACAGGACAAAGAAGAGATTCACGCCGGCCCAGCCCCACAGGGATGCGCGATAAAGCCATGTGCCTTCCAGGCGCGGATGACAGTGGTAGATCACCACGGCAAGAACGGCCAGTCCGCGCAGTCCCTGCAGTTCGGGGATATAGGAAGGCAACCAGGATGGGCGGTGGACGATTGGCGTGGCGCGTGGGGAGTTCAATGGGGGATTTTCTTCAAAGCGCCTTCTCGGCAAATCCTTCGACGATCCATGCGAAAACCCACAGGGCGACGCCGAAGAGCGCGATCTGGGCCAACTCGCCGAACCCCGGGAGCGTGACCTTGAGGAACCAGGCGGCGCCATACCACAGGAACATTGCCGTCACGGCAAGAAGAAATATCCATTGGCCCGCACGCCGTATTCGTCTGGCACCCTCGGCGATGTTCATCTCTCCTCCCTGTGAGCAGCTTATCCGGCGGCCAGGGCCCGGGCGCGCTCCGTGGCGCGCATCACGGCCTTGATCAAGGTGACGCGCAAGCCGCCTTCTTCGAGTTCGAGGATGCCGTCCACCGTGCAGCCCGCTGGGGTGGTCACGGCGTCCTTGAGGAGCGCGGGGTGATAGCCGGTCTCGAGCACCATCTTTCCTGCCCCGTACACCGTCTGCGCGGCCAGTTGAGTGGCGGTGTCGCGCGGCAGGCCCACTTTTACACCCGCTTCGGCGAGCGCCTCGATCACGATGTAGATGTAGGCTGGGCCCGAGGCTGACAATCCGGTCACGGCGTCCATGTGCTTCTCGTCGACGATGACAACCCGGCCTACGGTTTCGAAGATGCGCTGCGCGAGTTCCATCTGCGCCGGGCTCACGAAGCGGCCGCGGCAGAGGCCTGCGGCGCCCGCGCCCAATGCCGAAGGCGTGTTGGGCATGGCGCGGATCACGGCGATCTCCATTCCCGCAGCGTCCTCGATGGCGCGGGTTTTCACCGAGGCGGCAAAAGACACGATGGTCTTGGAGGGCGTGAGGGCAGGCTTGATCTCCGCCACCAGGTCGGGCACCTGAAAGGGCTTGACGCCGAGCAGGATCAGATCGGCCTGGCGAGCGGTTTCCAGGTTGTCGGTGCTGACGTCGACCCCCCATTGCGTGCTCAGCGCCAGGGCGCGCTCAGCGTGGGCGACGGTGGCGTGAATCTGGTCGGGCGCGAAGAGGTTCTGCTTGAGAAAAGCCTGCAGAAGGATGCCCCCCATTTTGCCCGCGCCCAGCACGGCCACGTGAATGTTTGGCAACTGTGCAGGAGTCGCGTTGGCCTCGACAGCAATTTCCGTCATCGGTTTCCTTGTTTTAACGAGATTTCTGTTGCTACACCCAGAATACTCGCACGAACAAAGGATTCGGGGTTTCGCGTCAGAAGCACACTGGGGCCGACTTTGGGCTAACCCGGATCCTATCCTTGCCCGGAAGTGAAATCGAATACACTGGCTTTACCGTGAATCCCAAGTCAGGGGCTGTGGTTTTGATCGGGACCGCATTCGGTCTCATGCTCCCATTCATCGCATTTGTGATGTATTGCTCGCTCAAGCTGCCGCCGAATCATTGGCCGGGTTGGGCGACGAACACGCTTCTGATTTGGTTCGTCGCGAACTTCCTCACTCTGATGTTGGTGATAAGGAGAATCCGTTCGAAGGTGAGAACGGTCCAGCAACAAACACCAGTCTCCTCGCCGAGGATGAGGGTCGGCCTCTGGATCGCACGCCTTGTTACTTCCTATCTGGTGATTCTCTGGAGCGTTCTCTTCCTTTACGGTGCAATAGCGACCATTCACGGAAGATTCCCACTGAGTCGTGCGATTCCCGCCGGAGCCTTTCTATTACTGTTTATTGGGCTCTTCGGATTCAGCGCCTGCCACCTTTTTCGAAAAAAGATTTAAAAGACGAAGGGAAGGCGGGTCGTACGCCTCATCTGCAACCCTCACTTTCCGATGGCGCCGCCCTGGCTGGCGATCCAGGCGTTGATGCGCTCGTCGAGAACGTCGAGGGGCAGCGCGCCAGAGTCGATCACCTGGTCGTGGAAGGCGCGGATGTCGAACTTGTCGCCCAGCGCCTTCTTTGCACGGTCGCGCAGTTCGAGGATCTTCAACTGGCCGATCTTGTAGGCCAGGGCCTGGCTGGGCCACGCAATGTAGCGGTCCACTTCCGCCTGGATGCTGGTCTCGTCGATCGCCGAGTGGTCGTGGAAGAAGTCCACCATCTGTTCGCGGTTCCAGCCTCCGGCATGGACGCCGGTATCCACAACCAGTCGGATGGCGCGCCAGATGTCGCCCTCCAGCCGCCCGTAATCGGAATAGGGATCCTGGTAGAAGCCCAGATCTTTGCCCAATCGCTCGGCGTACAATCCCCACCCTTCGGAAAACGCCGTGTAGCCGCCGAACTTGCGGAAGGCCGGGACGCCGGTCTGTTCGCGGGCGATGGAAATCTGCATATGGTGGCCCGGCAATCCCTCGTGATAGCTGAGATCTTCGACCTGGTAGAGGTTGCGGGTGGGGGCGTTGTATGTGTCGATGCGCAGGCGTCCGGGACGGCTGCCGTCGGGCGAGCCCGGCTCGTAATAGGCCGGGGCCGAGGTCTTTTCGAGATAGTCGGGCACGGCCGCTACTTCAAAGGAGGTCTTCGGCAGGCGTCCGAACAACTCCGGCAGTTTGGCCTGCATGGGGCCGAGGTAGCCGCGCGCGGCTTCGAGCAACTGGTCGCCTGACGCGGGGTGAAGCTTGGGATTGGTCTTGAGGCTGGCGTTGA
>CAVPNO010000042.1:0-13925 GCA_963706455.1 uncultured Acidobacteriota bacterium
AGTGGTGCCTCGCGAAGAAGTGGCGGAGCGGGCGCGCTACCGGTTCTCGGCGGCGTATGAGTGTTCGCATTGTCATCGGCCGGGGCGCGAGCCGGAGCCGCGGCTGTTCAGCTTCAACAATCCGTTTGGCGCGTGCCCACGGTGCCAGGGGTTCGGCAACACCATCGATTTCGACATGAACCTGGTGATTCCGGACAAGGGACTGACGCTCAACCAGGGAGCGATCGATCCGTGGAACCGGCCGAAGTATCGAAGCTGGTTCACCGAGTTGAAGAAGCAGGCGCCGTCGCTCGGCGTGCCGCTGGATGTGCCCTGGCGCGAGATGCCCGAGCCGGCGCGCGAGATCGTTCTGCATGGGGGGAAAGGCGGGTTTGACGGCGTGCACGGCTTCTTTGCCCAGATGGAGCGCAAGAAGTACAAGCTGCACGTGCGCGTGATGCTGTCGAAGTATCGCGGCTATGCCGAATGTCCCGAGTGCCGCGGGCAGCGGCTGCGTGCCGAAGCGCGGGCGGTGCGCATCACGACGAAGAAATATGGGGGCCTGAACATTTGCCAGGCCTCTGCGCTGACGATCGCGCGCGCCAAGGAGTTTTTTGATTCGCTCGAGTTGTCGGCGATGCAGGAAGAGATCGCCGGCCCAATTCTGGAAGAAGTGCGTCAGCGGCTGAAGTTCCTGGATGCGGTGGGGCTGGAGTACCTGACGCTGGACCGGTTAGCGTCTACGCTTTCGGGCGGCGAGGCGCAGCGCATCCAGCTGGCCACTTCTCTGGGCTCGCGGCTGGTGGGCGCGCTGTATGTGCTGGACGAGCCGTCGATCGGGCTGCACACGCGCGACACCGAGCGGCTGATCCGCATCCTCGAGGACCTGCGCGACCTGGGCAACACCATCCTGGTGGTGGAACACGATGCGGACGTGCTGCGCTCCGCCGATCACCTGATCGACCTTGGGCCGGGAGCGGGCGAGTTCGGCGGCAAGGTGCTGGCCGACGGAGTGCTGGCGGAGATCGAGGCCAATCCGAATTCGCTGACCGGGCGGTATCTTTCGGGGCAGATTTCGATTCCGGTGCCTACGCGGCGGCGCGCGCCGGGGCGCGAAAAGCTGGTGCTGCGCGGTGCCGTAGCCAACAACCTGCGCGGCGTCGACGTGGAAATTCCAATGGGATTGCTGGTGGCGATCACGGGGGTGTCGGGATCGGGCAAATCGACGCTGGTGCACCAGGTGCTGTATCGCGCGGTGGCCCGGGCGCTGGGGCAGAGCGACGGCGCCGATCCCACGGGCCTGTTCAAATCGCTTACCGGAGTGGAGCGGCTCAACGATGTGGTGCTGGTGGACCAGACGCCGATCGGGCGCACGCCGCGGTCCAATCCCATTACCTACATCAAGGGCTTCGACCTGATCCGCGACTTGTTTGCCGCGCAGCCGGAGGCCAAGCGGCTGTCGCTCACGCCGGGGCACTTTTCCTTCAACGTGCCCGGCGGGCGCTGCAACACCTGCGAGGGCGACGGCACGGTCACGGTGGAAATGCAATTCCTCGCCGACGTGGAACTGCCCTGCGAAGACTGCAACGGAACGCGCTACCAGCCGCGCATTCTGGAAGTGCAGTACAAGGGCAAGAACATCCACGAAGTGCTGCAGATGACGGTGAAGGAGGCGCTGCGTTTCTTTGCCGGCCAGACGCGGCTGCTGGAAAAGCTCGCCGTGCTGGATGAGGTCGGCCTCGGATATCTGCGGCTGGGGCAGTCGGCGACCACCCTCTCCGGCGGCGAGGCGCAGCGCGTGAAGCTGGCCGCGCACCTGGCGCAGGTGCGGTCGGCGAATTCCAATGCGAAACCGTCGCAGGCCAGCCGCGTGCTCTACATCCTCGACGAGCCGACGACGGGATTGCACTTCGACGACGTGTCGAAGCTGCTGACGGCGTTTCGCAAGCTGATCGACGGGGGTGGATCGCTGGTGGTGATCGAGCACAACCTGGATGTGATCAAGTCGGCCGATTGGGTGATCGATCTGGGGCCTGAGGGCGGCGACGGCGGCGGCCAGGTTGTGGCGGTGGGAACGCCGGAAGAGATCGCGTCGAATCTCCATTCCCACACCGGAAAGTGGCTGGCTCGGGTGCTGTAAACGGATCAGTCATAGAGCGGGTACTGGAGATAGGGGTTCGAGACAGACTCGATCACATCGTCCGGACTCTCCGACATCGGCTCGCCGCGAGATATTTTGAATTTCACATCGATTTTGATCATGGAACATTCCTTCAGCACGTACCTCTGCGCACCGCCGAAGAACGTCACTCCGCCGTCTTCACGAAAGAGTGCCGCCAGATCCTGACGATGCATGCCTGGTTTGATGGGTTCGATCTGGCGCATCACCTTCGTGATCCACTTGCTTCGGTCCTCGGCTGCAGCCGGACTTGTCGAGACGGAATCGTCGTCAACCTGGGCGCGGCCCCTGGCCCACTGAGGTAATTGCGTGAGGTCGGCCGGCTCCGGGATTAGTTCGATCAGACTGCCGTTTCCCGAATCGTAGAGGGCGTACTCCCTTTCGCCAGACGGGTTCTGGAATGAGACTGCAACCTGCTGTCCGTCGTTCCAGAATCGCCATTCGCGGATCGCGCCGCCTGGGCTGAGAACGATCGTGCGGCCTCCCACGCGGTAGATTTCCAGCTGGAAGGAAGGCTCGAAAGCGCCATCGCCGACAACGCCACGTGAGACGAGACAAGTCATGCTGAGGCGATCGGGGGCTTCGCTGCTTTCGAGGCAATGATCGCGGTCCGCCATGAGGAGGCGCTTTCCGTCGTCCGTTGCGACCCAGGTATTGCCCTGGTCGTCGATGCCGACTTTCTCCGGTGGGGTCTGGGCGTGAACGGCACCGCACAGAGCCGCTACGGCCAGGAATCGTGCCGCGCCGCGGGTGCAGGCGAGTCGGAGCTTGCCGAGCATGCCGGTTAGACGCGCGCGGCCAATTTCCGCTGAACTCAATTTGAGGACGAGGTTTCGGGCTTGCCGTCGCGCAGGCGCCGGATGCCGAGCGGATTGGCATCCTGCAGTTCGGGCGGAAGTGTTGACTGCGGAAAACCCTGGAAGCAGACGGGGCGTGCGAAGCGGAAGATGGCCAGGCTGCCGACGGACGTGAAGCGAGAATCGGACGTGGCCGGATATGGGCCGCCGTGAACCATGGCGTGCCCGACTTCGACGCCGGTGGGGAAGCCGTTGAAGATAAGACGGCCGGCCTTCTGTTCGAGGATGCGGATGAGCTCGCGGTTGCGGGCCAGATCGTCATCGTCTCCGAGGATGGTGGCCGTGAGGTGGCCGTCGAGCGCCTGGGCTGCGCGAATGTAGTCGTTTGTATTGTCGCACTGGACCAGAAGTGTGTCAGGGCCGAAGATCTCGTCAGCCAGCTCGGGCCGGGCGATGAGCTGATCGAGCCCAACGCTGAAAAGCTTGGATTGCGCGTGGAACGCGTCGCTGGTTTCGAGCACGGCGGCTGCGGCGGCGAGAGGCACATCCTTGGCGCGGGCTTCGGTGGCGCGGCTGTATTCGCGCGCAATGCCGCCGGTGAGCAGGGTGAAGGGATGCGCCTCTTCGACGAGCAGCTTGAGCTGGGCGACAAATGGTTGTGCGTCGGGTCCCGCCGGGAACAGGACGATACCTGGCTTGGTGCAGAACTGGCCGGCGCCGAGCGTAAACGAGCCAAAGAGATTCCGCGCAAGCTGGACGGGATCTTTGCGCAGCGCGCCCGGCAGCACGAATACCGGATTGCCGCTCGACATCTCCGTAAAGCAAGGAATGGGGACGGGGCGGCCGGCGCACAGGTCCATCAGCGTACGGCCGGCATGGAGTGAGCCTGTGAATGCCATCGCGCACACCAGCGGATGCCTGACCAGCGCCGAGCCAACCTCGCTGCCCGATCCGTACAGGGTGCTGAACACGCCGGGGTGAAGGCCCTCGGCCGCGGCGGCGCTGGTGATGATCTTCGCCGCCAGCTCGCTGGTTCCGGGATGCGCCGAGTGGGCTTTGACAATGACCGGGCACCCTGCGGCGAGGGCCGAAGCCGTATCACCCCCCCCGACGGAAAACGCCAGCGGAAAATTGCTGGCGCCGAAGACGACGACGGGCCCGAGCGGACGCAGCATGGAGCGAATATCGGGGCGGGGAAGGGGCTGGCGATCGGGGAGAGCCGGATCGATGCGCGCCTGAACCCATGAGCCGTCTTCCACCACTCCGGCGAACATGCGGAGCTGATTCGATGTGCGGCCGACTTCGCCCAGAAGCCGCGGCATGGGCAATGCCGTCTCGAGGTGCGCACGCTCGGCGATTACCTGTTTGTGAAGGTCAAAACCGTCCGCAGCGCGGCGCAGGAAGCCGGCCTTCGCCTTTCCGGAAGCCTGCGAATAGCTTGCAAATGCCTCGTGAGCCAGAGTGACCGCCGCTTCCACTTCTTGCGGGCTTGCCGAGTGGTAAGCGGGGGGAAGAGTTTCGCCGCTCTGCGGATTGAATGCGTGAAACGTCGCGCCGTCGCGGGAGCTGCGCCGGTTGCCGAGGAAGGAGAGGCCGATGAGTTCCATGACTTTATCCAGGGATCAGGGTTCAGGGATCAGGGTTCAGGGTTCAGCGACACCTTACTCGGCGATGACCGGGTTGGTGAGCGAGCCCAGGCCTTCGACGGTGACGGTGACGGTTTCGCCGGGACGCAGCCAGCGCTTGGGATTGCGACCGAGGCCGACTCCGGGCGGCGTGCCCGTGGAAATGATGTCGCCCGGCAGCAAGGGCGTGATCGAGGAAAGGTACTCGACCAGCTCGGGAATTTTGAAGACCAGCTCGCGGGTGTTGGAGTTCTGCAGTTGCACGCCGTCGATCTCGAGGCTGATGGCGAGCTGATGCGGGTCGGCGATCTCGTCCGCGGTGACGATCGCCGGCCCAAACGGACAGAAGGTGGGGAAGCTCTTGCTCATCGACCACTGGGTGCTGGAGAACTGCACGTCGCGCGCGCTTACATCGTTCACGACCGTATACCCGTATACGTGCTCACGCCAGGCCGACGCCGGAATCCGGTAACCGCCCTTGCCGATGACAAAAGCGAACTCGGCCTCGTAGTCGGGCTGAGTTGAATTCTTTGGCAGCACGATGGCTTCGCCCGGCCCGATCACCGACGTGGTCAGTTTGAAAAAAACCACCGGCGTGGTGGGAATGGCCATGCCGGATTCGACGGCGTGGTCGCGGTAGTTGAGCCCGATGGCGAACACACGCGGAGGGTTGGGCAAGGGCGCATGGAGGCGAACTTGGTTCAGCGGGAAGATGGGACAAGTCTTGGAGCCGATCATCTGGTGCAGTGAACGCGCCCCGGAAGTGATCACATCGAGAGCGGAAATGTCCCCGTTCACAGAGAAGCCGGTGATCATTGCGTCCGGCCCGCCGCTGCCGCTGTCTGAACCAAGAACCCCGGCTTGAATGTTTTTCCCGTGGGTCGAAAACGAAACGAGCTTCATTTTTTTCCTCGTGCTGGTTGAGATTTGGCGGTTAAGCTGCAGTCCATCCGCCATCGATGGCGAAGCACGCGCCGGTGACAAAAGCGGCTTCGTCGGAAGCGAGGTAGCGCACCATTGAGGCTATCTCATCCGGCTGGCCGAGGCGGCCGATGGGCTGCCGGGCGCGCAGTTCCGCGCGCGTCTCTTCCTTGGTGTCCTTGTGGAATTTCTCCAGGTATCCTTCGACGAACGGAGTTTCCACCGTGCCCGGGCAAATGGCGTTAACCCGAAGAGTCTTGGGATACTCGACGGCAAGCTGGCGGGTTATCGCGATCACCGCACCCTTGCTGGTGCAGTAGGCAAAGCGCTGCCGGATGCCCACCTGGCCGGCCACGGATGCCATGTTGATGATGGTTCCCACGTGGCGATCATCGCGCGCCTCCAACAGCAGCGGGAGAAAGGCCCGCGTCACCAGGTATACGCCGCGCACATTCACATTCAGGAGGCGATCGAAGTCCTCGGGCTCCGTGGTCTCGATGGATCCCACGTGGCCGATGCCGGCGTTGTTGACCAGGACATCGAGCTTCTGCAACTGCGCCACGGCCTGGGCGATGGATTCGGTGCGGGTGACGTCAAGTTGAATCGCGCCAGCCGATCCCGCGGAGGCGGCGAGCTTTTGGGCGGCGGGCAGGTTGATGTCGGCCACCCAGACAAACGCGCCGGCGCGCACCAGTTCCTTCACGGTCGATTCGCCGATACCGCTGGCTCCCCCGGTGACCAGGGCGTGGCGCCCGGCGAGACTGAAGGCGGGCCCGGCTTGCTGTTCAGTGCTCATGCATACCCTCAATCTTCAAGCATAAAGGGCGTCCCCGGGCCGAACCGCGGCGACGGATTGATGCATGATAGAGAGATGACGACGCTGGCACAAAAACGGGCGGCGCTGCTCCATGAGGATCGGCTGTTTCCGGCGGACGAAAAGACGCGCGCGATTGCGCGCCGGTTGTACGAGGGAATCCGGGACCTGCCCATCATGAGCCCGCACGGGCATACGCAGGCCGCGTGGTTCGCGCGCAACGAGCCCTTTCCCGATCCCGTGAAGCTGTTTGTGCAGCCCGATCACTACGTGTTCCGCATGCTTTACAGCCAGGGGATTTCGCTCGAAGATCTCGAGATCGGGCGCGCCCAAATCGAGAACCCGCGGGACGTGTGGCGCATTTTCGCGAGCCACTATTACCTGTTTCGCGGCACGCCCACGCGGCTGTGGCTCGACTACGCGTTTCAGGAACTGTTCGGGTTGACGGAACGGCTGGGCGATGCCACGGCGGACCTGTATTACGATACCATCGAGGCGAAGCTGGCCACCGCGGAGTTTCTGCCGCGCGCCTTGTATGAGCGCTTCAACATGGAAGTGCTGGCGACCACCGATTCGGCCCTGGATCCGCTGGCGGACCACGCGGCGATTCGCGATTCGGGATGGAAGGGGCGCATTGTTCCCACGTTCCGGCCGGATGCAGTGGTGGATCCGCAGTTTCCCGGATTTCTGGAGAATTTGCGCAGGCTCGAAGCGTTGACCGGCGAGAACACCGCCACCTGGCGGGGCTACCTGCGCGCGCTCGAACAGCGGCGGGAATTCTTCAAATCGATGGGCGCGACGGCAACCGATCACGGCCACCCCACGGCGTTGACCATGGATCTGAGCGAGACCAGCGCCGCGGACCTGTTCGAGCAGGTGATCGGCGGGACGGCCTACGCGGCGGACCTGGAAATCTTCCGCGGCCAGATGCTTACCGAGATGGCGCGCATGAGCGTGGAGGACGGCCTGGTGATGCAGATCCATCCCGGGTCGGTGCGCAACCACAATGCGCAGGTCCTGGCGCGGTACGGGCGCGACATGGGCGCCGACATTCCGCAGGCGACGAACTATGTGGAGGCGTTGCGGCCGCTGCTGGACCGGTTCGGGAACGAGAAAGATCTGACCATCATTCTGTTCACGCTGGACGAGACGACCTACAGCCGCGAACTGGCGCCGCTGGCGGGGCATTATCCGTGCCTGAAGTTGGGGCCGCCGTGGTGGTTCAACGACAGCCCGGAGGGGATGCGGCGCTTCCGCGAGCAGGCAACGGAGACGGCGGGGTTCTACAACACGGTGGGATTCAACGACGATACGCGGGCGTTCCTGTCGATCCCGGCGCGGCACGATGTGGCGCGCAGGATCGATGCGGGTTTCCTGGCTGGCCTGGTGGCCGAGCATCGCATCGATCAGGATGAGGCGGTGGAACTGGCGCAGGAGTTGACGGTGGGGCTGGTGAGGAAGGCGTACCGGTTGTAGGGCTGTTTGTCGGTTGCATGAGTGGATTCCAATCCCACATCTCAGAATCGAGATGTGGGGCACCCAGCCAACGCTCTTATAAGGCCCTGACTCTTGCCAGCACATCCAAATACGCCTTCGCGGCTTCGGTGATGATCTCCGGCTTGCCTTCGTCGATGGCGGCGAGATTGACGAGGTCGCTGCCCACTCCGAGTGCGCGCGCGCCCGCACGGATAAACTCTTCGGCCGTCTTGAGGGTCACGCCTCCCGTGGGAATCAGCTTCAGATGCGGAAATGGCGCGAGGATCGATTTCAAGTAGCTGGCGCCTCCCATGGCGGAGCATGGAAACATCTTCACGTAGTCGGCGCCGGCGCGGTGCGCGGTGATGACTTCTGTCGGCGTGAGCGCGCCGGGTATCGAAAGTTTTCTGTGGGCCTTGGTTACGGCGATCACTTCGGGGTGCAGGCTGGGGCTGACCACGAACTCCGCGCCGGCCTCGATGGTGTCTTCGGCGTCCTTCGCGGTGGTCACGGTGCCGGAGCCGAGCAGCAGCGCAGCGGTGCTCCTTCTTGAGTTCGCGCAGCAGATCGACGGCGCCGGGCACGGTCATGGTGACTTCAACGACGGTGACGCCGCCGGCAATCATCGCTTCGACGACGGCGTGCGCCTGTCTTGGGTTCTTCGCGCGCAGAACGGGGATGAGGCCGACGCGTTCGATGATTTGTGCGGTGGTTTCGGACATGAGTTCCTTTCTGAGCGGAGCAAGCGGAGCTAGCAGTGTCCAGCCCAGGTTCCAAAACCGGGGACCTGGGGCACCTGGATCTAGCGGGCGATGCGCGCCGAGCCGCCTTTCATGGCGCGTTCCACTTCGGCCAGCGTGGCCATGCTGGTGTCGCCGGGCGTGGTCATGGCCAGCGCTCCGTGGGCTACGCCGCATTGCACCGCCCACTCCACCGGCTTGCCGGCGAGAAATCCGTAGATCAGGCCGGAGGCAAAGCTGTCGCCGCCGCCCACGCGATCGAGAATGTCGATGTCGCGCTGCGGCACGTGCACGATCTTGTCCTCGTAGAGCGCGATCGCTCCCCAGGCATTGCGGCTGGCCGTGTGCGCGGTGCGCAGTGTGCTGGCGACCAGTTTCAGATTCGGATATGCGGCGGCCACCTCGCGCAGCATTTCTTCGTAGCCGGCGATGGGCAATTCGCCGAAGTCTTCGCTGACGCCCTTGATGTCCACGCCGAGCATGGCGGAGAAGTCTTCTTCGTTGCCGAGCAGCAGATCGACCTTGCGCACCAGGTCGCGGTTCACTTCCTGCGCCTTGGCCTTGCCGCCGATCGATTTCCAGAGCGAGTCGCGATAGTTGAGGTCGTAGGAGACCGGCGTGCCAGCGGCGCGCGCGGCGTCCATGGCTTCGGCGGCGACCTCGGCGGTCGAGGCCGACAATGCCGCAAAGATGCCGCCGGTGTGAAACCAGCGCGAGCCGTTTCCATCCCCGAAGATTGAGCCCCAGTCGAAGTCCCCGGGTTTCACCTGGCTGATGGCGGTATGCCCGCGGTCGGAGCAGCCGGCCGCCGCGCGCACGCCGAAGCCGCGCTCGGTGAAGTTGAGCCCGTTGCGCACGGTGCGGCCCACGCCGTCATACGGCATCCACCGGATCAGCGAGGTGTCGACGCCGCCCTGCAGAATGAAATCCTCCACCAGGCGGCCTACCGGGTTGTCGGCCAGCGCCGTGGCGACGGCCGTGCGCAGGCCGAAGCAGCGGCGCAGCCCGCGCGCCACGTTGTACTCGCCGCCTCCTTCCCACACCGCGAATTGACGGGAGGTGTGAATGCGGCCTTCGCCGGGATCGAGGCGAAGCATGACTTCGCCCAGGCTCAAACAGTCCCAGCGGCGGTCTTTTTGCGGTAGGTGGATCGGCTCCATGGACTCGCTCACTGACACTCTAATTCATGCCGCTTTATGCAGATCGTGACGAGGCAGGAGTAAATCGCCTTACATGATAGATTCTTTTCGCCGGACGGGACGCGGGGCAAGCTCGTCTTGTACAGTGGCGGAGGCGAGGAGAACGGGTTGTGAACCTTTTCGATTTGAGCGGCAGGGTGGCTGTGGTGACGGGCGGAACGACCGGGCTGGGGCATGCGATTGCGCTGGGACTGGCGGATGCGGGCGCCGACGTGGTTGCCAGTTCGCGGCGCCGGGAGCAGGTGGACAAGGTTGCGGGAGAAATCGAGCAGCGAGGCCGGAGGACGCAGCGCTTGACCAGCGATGTGCTGGATCGTGCGTCGGTGCAGGGCGTGCATGACGCGGTGCTGAAGGAGTTCGGGAAGGTTGACATCCTGGTGAACGCCGCGGGTGTCACGCACAAGTCGCCCACGCTCGAAGAGAGCGAGGAGGAGTGGTCGCGCGTGGTTGAGACCAACCTGACGGGAACGCTGCGCGCCTGCCAGATCTTCGGCAAGACCATGGTGAAGGCAGGGTACGGACGCATTATCAACATCGCTTCGCTGACCACGTTCCTGGGGTTCTTCCAGGTGGCGGCTTATTCGGCCAGCAAGGCGGCTGTGGGTTCGTTGACCAAGGTGCTGGCCATTGAACTGGCACAGACCGGCGTCAATGTGAATGCCATTGCCCCCGGCATGTTCCCGACCGATCTGAATGCCAAGCTGATTACCGGCACGCCGCGCGGTGAAGAATTGCACATGCGCGTGCCCATGGGGCGGTTCGGCAAAGCGGAGGAACTGCAGGGCACGGCGATTTTTCTCGCATCCGAGGCCTCGGCCTACGTGACCGGCGAAATCGTCGCGGTGGATGGAGGGTTCCTGGCGAGTGGAGTGAATCGGTGACAGGGATCAGGGATCAGGGGTCAGGGGTCAGGGATCGGAATCCAGGTGCTCGCGTGAAGATCACCAACGCATACGTGAACGTGACATCGCCGGGAAGGAACTTCGTCACGCTCAAGGTGGAGACGGATGGGGGCGTGTACGGGTTGGGAGATGCGACGCTCAACGGGCGCGAACTCGCCGTGACCAGCTATCTAAGCGATCATGTGATTCCCTGCATCCTGGGACGCGATCCTTTCAACACCGAAGACATGTGGCAATACCTGTACCGTGGGGCATACTGGCGGCGCGGGCCGGTGACCATGGCGGCCATCTCGGCGGTGGATGTGGCCCTGTGGGATATCAAAGGGAAGGCGCTCAATACGCCGGTCTATACGCTGCTTGGCGGGAAAAGCCGCGCGGGCGTGATGGTGTACTGCCATGCCTTCGGCAAGGACATCGATCATGCGCTCGAAGATGTCGCCAAACACCGCGACATGGGGTACAAGGCTATCCGCGTGCAGAGCGGGGTTACCGGACTGAAGAGCACCTATGGCGTTGCCCACGGCCAGGGTCGCTACGAGCCGGCACAGCCCGGGTTGCCGGCGGAGTACGAGTGGGCCTCCGAGCCTTACCTGCGGGACGTTCCGAGGCTGTTTTCGCGCGTGCGGGAAACGTTCGGCGAGGAATTGCACTTGTTGCACGATTGCCATCATCGCCTCACGCCGATCGAAGCCGGGCGCATGGGCAAGGAACTCGAGCCGTTTCATCTTTTCTGGCTGGAGGACCCCACGCCCGCCGAGTTGCAGGAGGGTTTCAAAGTCATCCGTAACCACACCACCACGCCCATCGCGGTGGGCGAAGTGTTCAACTCCATCTGGGACGCGCACGATTTGATTCGCAACCAGTGGATCGACTACATCCGCGCCACGGTGACCCACTGCGGCGGCCTGACGCACCTGAAGAAGCTGGCCGACTTTGCCGCCCTGTATCACGTGCGAACCGGATGCCACGGGGCGACCGATCTTTCGCCCGTGTGCATGGCGGCGGCGCTGCATTTTGATACTGCCGTCCACAACTTCGGCATCCAGGAGCATATGCCGCATTCGGAAGAGATGGAGGCCGTGTTTCCGCACCAGTATTTCTACAAGGACGGGATGATGTATCCCGGCGACGCTCCGGGGCTGGGCGTGGAACTGAATGAGGAACTGGCGAAGAAGTATCCCTATCAGAGAGCCTACCTGCCGGTGAACCGCAAACTCGACGGGACGGTTACCGACTGGTGAAGACGGGGACGGATTGGTAGACCGCATGATCGACGCGGGGGAACGCTACGAACACGCCGCCGACCCGCCCGCATTGGCCGGGCGTTGGACCATCTGCGCGATGTTGTTCGTAGCCACCACCATCAACTACATGGACCGGCAGGTGCTGTCGATCCTGAAGCCGGTGCTCACCGGATCGGCGTTGCATTTGAAACCGCTGCTTCCGGGTTGGCCGACGGTGGAGACAACCGTCAATCTCACCCCGCAGCAATACGGCAATATTCTTTTCTGGTTTCAACTTGCGTATGCGCTGGGGGTGATTTTCGCGGGCCGGCTGGTGGACCGGCTGGGATGCCGCAGGGGATACCCCATCGTGACCGGGTTGTGGAGCATGGCGGCGATGGGACATGCGCTGGTGAGAACCGTTTTCGGATTCTCCGTGGCGCGCTTTCTGCTTGGGCTGGGCGAAAGCGGAAATTTTCCGGCGGCCATCAAGGCCACTGCGGAGTGGTTTCCCCCCAAGGAACGCGCCCTGGCGACGGGAATCTTTAATTCCGGAGCCGGAGTGGGCGCGATCCTGGCTCCGCTGGCAGTCCCATGGGTCGCCATTCATTTCGGCTGGCGCGCCTCGTTTTTGATCACGGGCATTTTCAGCGCCATCTGGATCGTATGGTGGTCGATTCGCTACCGTACACCACAAAAGGCGGCCGGCGTGGAGGAGGCGGACCGCGCCATGCCGGTGTCAACCTTGGCGTGGTGGAAACTGCTGCGCTATCGCCAGACCTGGGGCTTTATGGTGGGCAAGTTCCTCACCGACCCGGTCTGGTGGTTTCTTCTGTTTTGGCTGCCGCAGTATTTTCACTCGCGTTTCGCGCTCGACCTGACGCATCTCGGTTTGCCGCTGGCCATTGTCTACGTTGTCTCGACGGTGGGCAGCATCTACGGCGGATGGCTGCCGAAAGGATACATGCGCCTGGGCATGGAACTGAGAGCGGCGCGCCTGGCGGCCATGCTGACCTGCGCGTGTATTGTGGTGCCGATTCTGGTCGCCGGAAATCTGCAATCGGTCTGGATCGCGATCGCCCTGGTCAGCCTGGCGGCTGCGGCCCACCAGGGGTTTTCGGCCAATATCTTTACCACCGTGTCCGATATGTTCCCCCAGGAACACGTGGGAACCGTCGTGAGCTTCGGGCAGGTGGCGGGTGCCGTGGGTGGGGCGATTTTTCAGCCGGTCGCCGGAAATATTCTGCAACTGACGCACAGTTTCGTTCCGCTATTCCTCTACTCGGCATTTGCTTACCTGATCGCGCTGGGGCTGCTCCGCCTCCTGGCGCCGGGATTGAAGCGGGCGGCGCTGGAGCAGTGAGCGATGAAGGATCTGCATCGCAAGGCGCTCCTCGGAATCCTGCGCACCTTCGTCATGTTGCTGGCGGTCATCTTCCTGCCGGTGTGGACGCTGCGCTGGTGGCAGGGATGGGTTTGCCTGGCCTCGTTCTTCGTCCCTGCCTGCATGATCAGCGTATGGGTTGCAAGGCACGATCCTGCATTGCTCGAGCGGAGGCTAAAAGCCGGCCCGAAGGCGGAGAAGGAGAAGGGACAGAAGATTGTTCAGGCCATTGCGGGGATTGTGTTTCTTGCGGATTTTGGGGTTCCGGTCCTGGATCATCGATTCGGGTGGTCGCATGTCCGCTTCTGGGCCGCGATTTTGGGCGACCTGCTGATGGTGACCGGCTTCGTCATTGTGTTCTACGTGTTCAAGGAAAACTCATACACCTCGGGCATCATCGAGGTGGCGGAAGAGCAGAAAGTGATATCCACCGGACCCTATGCCGTGGTGCGCCATCCCATGTACTCCGGTGCATTGGTTATGCTGTTTGGGATTCCGTTGGCGCTCGGCTCGTGGTGGGGAATGCTGGTCAACGTCCTGATGGTTGCGGCTATCATTTGGCGCTTACTGGACGAGGAGACGTTCCTGGTGGGAAAACTGCCCGGCTACGTCAATTATCTTGAATCGGTACGGTATCGACTCGCTCCGTTTGTCTGGTAGCGAAACATCAGTGGAAGGAAATGGGA
>CAVPNO010000043.1:0-16461 GCA_963706455.1 uncultured Acidobacteriota bacterium
TACCTTTCCGGTCGGGTCCGCGGTTTTTCCGTTCGCGGCCAGGGAGGCCGCCAGGTGGATGTTATCCTTCAGCGGCGTCACCAGGCTGAAGGGGTGCATGGACTGCATCTTGCTCCCGAACACGTCGGGCGTATTCATCGAGCCCTGCATCGTTACCTGGCCATAAGCCACGGTCGAGCCCACCGCCACGGTGCCGTCATGGCAGCTGAGGCACATGTTGCTGTCGGAACCGAGCACCGGCTGGACCCCGGTGTTCTTCTCCGTGTCGCTGGTGTACATGGTGTAGGTCTGGGTGGTGAGCTTCTGGTTCCAGAGCCCGATGTTCAACCCGGAATGCGGGGCATGACAATAAGAGCAGGAATCAGTACGCGCACCTGAAACATGCGATTTGTCGCCTGTCCCGAGGTTGTGCACCCCCATTACATCGCCGGGGACTTGAGCAGAGATGGTAAATACGGTCAGCAGAAACGACAGGCCGGCCGCCAGGATCCTGAGCCTCACTTGGTTGCCTCCTTGGCCGGGGTCCCCGGCGACGGTTCTTTGTCGCTGGGGTGGTTGGCCGGGGTCCCCGGCGACGGTTCTTTGTCGCTGGGGTGGGTGACCGGGGTCCCCGACAACGGCTCTTTGTCGCCAGGGTGGTTTGCCGGGCTCTTCAAACCGACGTATTGAAACATCTGCACGCGCCGGTTGTAGGAATCGACCACGAAAACGCGATCGTTGCGATCGATGAACACGCCCGCGGGAAGTTGGAACTCTCCAGCGTGGTTGCCGAGCGAACCGAAGTAGTAGAGAAGCTGGCCCTGGCGGTCGAAGACCTGCACCACGCCCCACAATGCGTCGGCGATATAGAGGTGGCCTTCCGAGTCGACGCTGAGGGCCTTGGGCCGAAACATGGCGCCGGCGCTATCGCCGAGCTTGCCGATGGCGTATTGAAAATTGCCGGAACGATCGAAAACCTGCACGCGGAAATTCATGGCATCGACGACCAGCAGATTTTGCCCGTCGAGATGCAGTTCGGTGGGGAAATTGAATTGGCCTTCCGCCTGGCCGGTTTCGCCGAAGCTCTGGAGAGGGGTTCCCTCCATGTCGAGGATGAAAATCTTGTCGCGGCGGGTGTCGGATACGTAAATCCGTTGGGCGGCGGAATCGACGGCGATACCGGTGGGCCGCTTGAAGTAGCCCTCGCCGCCTTTTAACGCGCCGATGGTGCGCAGAAGCTTGCCGCCAGGCTCGAAGACAAAGATTTCGCCTGCCTCTGAATCGGTGACGTAAATGTTGTCCTGAGCATCGACGGCGACGCATTGCGGGACGCGCATCGGCGTCTTTCCGTGGTGCTGGAGGAACTTGTACTTGTGCTCGGCGAAGTCGAAGATGTGCACGCCGGCGGCGCCCGGATCAGTGACGATGATGCGGCCGCGCGAATCGGCGACGATGCCGTAGGGACGGACCAGGAACTTGAACTCGGGATCGCCGGCGATGATGTCGACCACGCGATTCCAGAAACCGCGATTGGGTTTGACTTCGCGTTCGGAATGGAAGCTGCGCTGCCAGGTAAGGCTGCGGCCGCCATCGAGCGTCATCTGCCAGGCTTCCGACGGAGCCGCGGACTTCGCCTTGGCCGTCGCCCCCATCGGGGACAACACCAGCGCCGCGGCAGCGATCACCATCACAGCGCTCTCCCAACTTGACCGATTCGCACATACGCGAATCGGCGAAGGTGACGCACCCATACGGCTCCGGTTTAAAAGAAGTTGAACCAACGCGAGATCCCCATGTAATACGAATTGATGATTTGCGGTTGATTACCCGACACGCTGAAACCCTGCTCCAGGCGTGCAAATCCACTATTGAAGTACAGCTTGCGGAACTGATACTGAAGGTAGGTGTTGAACTGGCTGCTCTGGTTGGAAGAAATCAGCGGCGTGGTGGAGGTGGCGCTGGTGGTGTTGCTGAGCGCCTTGGACCAGCTTCCGGACAGGATGAGCCCCTTCACCGGCGTACTGGCCAGCGCGAAGGAATAGGCGTCGCCGCCGTAAAGACTGGTCACCCCGGATGGCAAAACCGGCGTAGGTATCGGGATCGGGACCAGGCCCGCTCCAGTGAGCAGCGCCTGTCCGCTGGATTTCGAGTAGCTGCCGTTGGCGATCAACCACGGGCCGTAACCGAGATTGGCGTTATAGGACTCGCTGCTGGAGGCTGTGCCGGCATTCTGGGTGAGCGCAGTCCGCGCCGCGCCCCCGCCGGCGCCGATATTGAAGTATCCCCAGTTGCGGTGGACGTTGCCGGAGAAGTTGTAATAGGAGTTCATGTAGGTAATCAGCAGCGTCTGCGCGTTCTGGGCATAGCCGAAAGTTCCATTGACGTGCCATCCGGCGATCACGCTGGAGTAATTCTCGGTGGTAGAGAATCCCAGCGTATCCTGGCCGCTCTGGTCGGAAGTATTGGCCGACATTGTGAACGAGCCATTGAAATTGCCGTTGAATACACGGTGGGTGTAGCTGGCGCCGCCGCCATAGGAGTTGAGCCCGTAGTTTTGCCCCAGGAACGACTGGGAGCGGCGTTCGACGAAGGCCGACGTTTGCAGGCTGATGAGGGGGGTGTAGGTGGCCACGCCCATGACATCGAGGGAGTCGGACGACGCATTGGAATTCAGCCCGGGAACCACCCCGCCCGCATTGATGACGGGAAGGATCAATTGCCCGGAGAGATTGTCGGAGTAGTTGAGAGTTCCAGTGAGCGAAACGCTCTGCCTCGGCCGCACGGTAGCGACGGAGTTGACGGTGTCGATGGTTCCGCTGGAGGAGTATCCCAGATAATCGGTATTCCAATTGGAGCGGTTAAAGCCAGTGGAGAAGGAGCCCTGAAGGGGGAGCAAGTGGCTCACGTTGGCGCCGAACGCGTTGGTGGTGGATTGAATCTGCGTCAATTCGCCGGCCACGATCTGGGGAATCTGCGCGTTGCTGCCGCCGTTAGTGTAATAGGCCCCGAGATTGAAGCCCTCCCACTTATAGCCGGAGTGCAGGTTGAGGGAGTGAAATTTGTTCAAGCCCTCGTCATTGGTCCCGTACACGGAGTAGTTGCTGTCTCCCATCTGGTATCCGGCGGAGAAGCTGGGAGCGTCGGGAATGTTCTCCGCCCAGTTGACGCCGAAAGTGCTGCTGTTGCCGTTGGTGACGAAATTGGGCAGGCCGGGAACCGCATAGTTTCCGTCGCTGTTGTAGGCGTCGAAGTAGCTGACCGAGCCGGGGAAATGGCTGCCGGAAAAGATATTGACAGTGGCGTTCACGCCGCTGGCGTTGGAAATGGACTGGAAATTGGAATTGGCGCGCGACTGGTTGAGATAAGGAGCGATGCTGTAGGAAAGGAAGTTGGGGTCATAGTACGAGCCGGAAAAGGTACCGGCTCCACCGAAGGTCAAGCCGTGCGTCGATTCGGTCTGGTTGCCGTAGGTTGCGGTGTACCCGCTGGAGAGAGTGGCGTTGGCAGTGGAGGCGGTTTCGCCGAGTTTCATTTGAGCGCCGGCCGGCAGCACCAGCAGCAGGACCGCTGCCTGCGTCCAGGCCGCTGCACGCATCCATTTCGCGAATTGCATCCACGTCGCCACGGTAGCCTTCCTTCTATCCAGCTCTTTACATCTCTTCAATCTTGGCGTTGGAGCGCAGCTTCTTATCCAGCGCCGAGCGCAGCTGGTTCCGTCTCTTGTCCTGCATCTCTTTTTCGAGCTGGGCCTTCACTTCTTGAAAGTTCTGTTTGCCGGCCGGCTTGTGCTCGCCGAGGCGAACAATGGTGTAGGCCTGCTCTACCTGAATGAGGTCGCTGACGTCGCCGAGCTTCATGGCTCCGAGCGCCTTGCGCACTTCAGCGGGCAACTGCTCGGCCGGAACGGGCTTGTGCTGGCCCATCATCACGCGGTAGTCGTCATCGGAGACTTTTTCCGCCAGAAGCCCGAATTCCACCGCCGATTTTGTAGCCATGGCCTGCTGCAGTTCTTTCTCCGCCCGGGCGCGGCCTTCCTTGAGCTGCGCGGGCGTAGCGTTGGGCGGCGGAAGGATCGAGATGCTCTGAAACGCGTAGGTCTCCGGCAATTCAAAGCGCGCGGGATTCTGATCGTAGAACGCCTTTACTTCGCCGGGAGTGAGAGCGCACTTGTCTTCCACCTCGACTTTGAGAAACGCATCGATCAGCAGCGAGCGGCGGATCTTCTCGTCCAGCGCGGGCTGGGAGCCGTGGAATTCGCTCTGCACAAAGGCATTGAATTCATCGGGCGAAGCGAACTGCCTGCGAAAGTCCTGCTGGGCGCGCTGCAGCCTGGCGGGAGAAATCGTCATCCGGCGGCGCAGGGCTTCCTGGTAGACCAGTTCCTCGAAGACCATCATCTTCAGAGCGCCGTCGCGAATCTGCGGAGCCAGATCCTTGGGAATGCCGTTATGCTGGCGCGCATAGGGAAAGATGGCGTACTCTTCGCGGACCAGGTCGGCGTCGGTCAGGATGGAGCCGTTGACGCGGGCCACTGCCTTTGACGGCGCAACGGTTGGCCTCGTCGAGGCGTCAGGGGTCTGCGCTTTGGATGACTGGGATGCCTGCGCGGGCGCCGGCTTGAAAACGGTCGGCGCATGGGAAGCGACCTGCGCGTGTGACAAGGCCAGGACGAAAGGAAAGAATGCCCAAGCCAGGAACTTGTGTTTCACGGTTGACCTCCTGCGATGAAAGAGCGGGGGAGGGGAAACTTCAGGGCCCTCCCCTGTTCTGCAACGGGAATTAGAACGTAGTGACAGCGGTGCCGTTGTTCATCTCGTTCGACTCGCCACCATGGCACTGGCGGCAGAATTGCGCGGTCTGGTTGCTGCCGGCGGTGGCGCTGGCCGGGTTGTAAGGAGCGCGGATGAAGAACATGGTCGCGTAGGTCCCGCTCGGCAGCCCGGAGTTGGCGCCGTTGGTTACCTTGACCACGTTCATCAGGTGCTGGTTGTGGCAGGTGGTGCACATGACCGTGGGCGTGTTGTTGTAAGCTTTGGGGCTTACGAAGAAGCCATAGTTCTTGACGAACTGGGCCGAGGCGGTGCCGGTCATCTGGATGGAGCCGGTAGCGCTGACGGTGCAATCCCAGTTGTACTGGCCGCCGCAGCCGATGACGGCATTGAGGCCAACCGGGTGGTCGTTGAGGTAGTTGCCCACGCCGGTGTTGTCGTTGCCGAGCAGGGTGGGAATCTTGTTGGCCGTGCCGTAGGTAGCGGGCAGGCTCTCATAGACCTGGTTCTTCATCATGGCGCCCGTGGCGTAATTGCCGTCGTGGCAGCTCAGACAAACGAGCAGGCCGCCGATATCAGGAGTGCCGGCGGTAAAGCTGGTGGGCAGAACTTCCTTGAAGCCCGTGGACCCGTCGGTGCTGCCGGTGGTGATGGTTTTGCCGTACAGGCTGCCCACGTCCTCGCCCCAGAGAGCGACGTCGCCGGCGGTGGTGTCGGTGGTTTTGGCGTTACCGTTGCCGTAAACGCCGCTGTGAGGTGCATGGCAGGCCGCGCAACCACGGCCATAGTTGAGGTGAGCGCCGAGAACGTCGGTGGACGGCGCTTGAATCTGCGCCGCCGCGAAGCCCGCGGCCGCCAGGAAGAAAAGGGCGATAGAAAAATTCCGCTTCATTAAGTAAAGCCTCCTCTTGCACACTTCCGGTGCTCGCCTGAACCGTGACGACGACCTTGCCGGTGCTGTTTTCAGTTCAGTCCTGCACTGCAATGAGCACGGCATGTGCCGTTGCCAGGCGTGTGACGCGCGATTTCACCCTCATCCGTAAGCCATTGGCAGGAAAAGAGCTTCGCGAAGGACCCGGCCGTTCGGGCCTGTGTCGAGAGGAGGCTTCGCCGGTGAGGATGGGCTTTCTCGCACACTGCGATTGGTGAAAACCCCCAAACGAAAGTGACGTGTGTCACGTTTTCGATTCGAGTCGCGCAAGTTGCTGTGAGAGGCCGTGTTGCGCACTGATTCAGTCAGCACTTATTGAGTGATGGCTGTCACATTGCTGCGACGCGCCTCGTGATCTTCTGAACAGGCAAATTCACCTTGCACGGGTCGGGTTTTTCGTGCACGGGTGCTGGTTTTCCCGAGGTCTGGAGTCAGCCCACGTCTCCGCTTGAGCCCCTCATCGTAAAACGAATGCTCCGCGGAGTAGGTGCGATCGGGCCACGGCGATGGCATTCGGCGAAAGACGTGCATGCGCGTGTGTTTGGCTCCTGGGAAGAGCATGAGGTCAAAGGCGATGGGAACCACCCGAGAAACTGCGATGGTAAGCGCGCCCATTCGGGACGCGGCCGCAGGCGAACAGCTGCGGGCAAGACAGGTATACCTGGCAGCCGCGATCTGCCTGCTCGTCGGGCTCGGCATCGGCTACGTGTCGCGCGGCTTGCAATCGCCTTTGCCGGTTCAGCCGACGGCGAGAAACGGGCAGTCGTCAGGGCCAGCCGCCGCAGGGATGTCCAGTCTTGATCAGTTGAAGCAAATGGGCGATACGCAAGCGGCGCCGTTGCTCGAGAAGCTGAAGAGCAATCCCCATGACAGCGCGCTGCTCAGCGAGGTGGGCGCGATTTACCACGGCAGTCACCAGTTCAAGGAAGCCGCTGCATATTACGAAAAGGCGGTGCAGGCGGATCCGAAGAACGTGGCACTGCGCAGCAAGCTCGCTTCCAACATGTATCGCAGCGGCGATGTGGACGGCGCGATAGGGCAATTGAACCAGGCGCTGGCCGTCGATCCAAAGGACGCCAATGCTCTCTTCAATCTCGGCATGATCCGCCTGCAAGGCAAGAATGATGGCAGGGGCGCGCTCGACGCTTGGCAGAGATTGCTGAAGTCCAATCCGCAATTGAGCCCCGAGCGCAAAGCCGAGGTGCAAAAACTGATGGCCGATGTCCTTACCTCGATGGGACGTCAGCCTGCAAGCCAGAAAGGAGTGCGCCCGTGACCGTTATGCATCAAAGCTCGGGACTAGCGGAGTTCGCGGAGTCAGGGGAGCTTGCGGATTCACACCTCTCGCGGTATGAGCACCTTTCCAACGATCTCCGGTGGACGCGGGAGCGGGCTGCGCTCCTCGCCCTGGCGTGCCTGCTGGCGGGTATCGCCGGCGGATGGTCGATCCATGGCCGGCGATCGACCGCGCCCGCAGCTGCAGTTGGGATTTCGTCTGCGCCTGCACCCGGTTCCGCGTCGCAAGTGCCGGAACCCGCACGCCTGAAGGCGATGGCCGATGCGCAGGCGGCACCGCTGTTGGAGAAGCTCAAAGCCGACCCGGCAAATCCGGAGTTGCTCGCCAGTGTCGGCAATCTGTATTACGACGCCCAGCAATACCCCATTGCCGTGGACTACTATGCTCGCTCGCTGAAGGGCCGGCCTTCCGACGCCGCGGTGCGCACTGACATGGGAACAGCCTTCTGGTTCATGGGTAATTCCGGCCGGGCCATTGCGGAATTCAACAAGGCCCTGGCGTTTGCGCCTAATAATCCGAATACGCTGTTCAACCTGGGCCTGGTGAAGTGGAAGGGCAACCATGATGCGGCGGGCGCCAGGGCCGCATGGGAGCAGTTGCTGAAGGCCGATCCCGCATATGAACAAAAAGACCAGGTGGAGAAGATGCTGGCCGAAGTGAATGGCCAAACACCTGCGACAGCGCAGCCGAACTAACCATCTTCCGCTTCCTCCTTTCCCGCAGGCGGGCTCTGCCTTTAGAGATGGGCGCGCCCCATTGCCCGAACGTCGGGCGGAGGCGCTCTTCGACCTCGACCATGAATTCATCGCGTGAAAGTCGCTTCGCGCGCCTGCAAGCCGAATCCAATATCCTGTTGGCGAACCAGGAGGTCGAGATGAAACCACGGTTAGAGATGCAGAAAGTTGCTCCCCAGGCCTATCGGGCGATGGCCGGACTCGAGGCCTACGTTCACAATGCGGGATTGGAACCGGCCCTGCTGGAACTGATGAAGATGCGAGCCTCGCAAATCAATGGCTGCGCCTACTGCCTGGACATGCACAGCAAGGACGCGCGCGCCAACGGCGAGACGGAGCAGCGGCTGTATGCGCTGAATGCCTGGCGCGAGACGCCGTTCTTCAGCGATCGCGAGCGCGCGGCGCTGGCATGGACGGAAGCGCTGACTCTGATCAGCCAAACCCACGCTCCTGACGACGTATATGAGGAAGCACGGCGTTACTTCAGCGAAGCGGAACTGGTGAGTTTAACGATGGCCATCGTGGCCATCAATGGATGGAACCGGATTGCGATCGGGTTCAGGGCAGTTCCCGGAACGTACCAGCCCAAAGCGCGCGCGGTCGAGCACGCGCCGGCGACGGCCTGAGTTCGCGGTTGCCGCGCGCAGCCTTCGCTCAGAATTACACGCTCATTCATTGATGCGCACTTCACCGGCTAGTGACCCGCATCCACTTCGATCCGGCGCACAACTGGGAACTACGAACCAAGAACGGCGAACTGATATCCAGGGAGTTTCGGAAATGAATGGCCAGATTGAGCGTCGCGTGCAGGAATTCACGGATCAGGCTGGGATCCGGCTGCCCATCCTGCTTGCGCCCATGGCCGGGGCGTGTCCGCCGGCGTTGTCGATCGCGGTGGCCAATGCCGGCGGGCTGGGCGCGTGCGGAGCGCTGCTGATGAGCCCCGAAGCAATCCTGTCATGGTGCGACGAGTTTCGCCGGGAGAGCCGTGGAGAATTTCAGCTGAACCTGTGGATACCGGACCCGCCGCCGGTGCGCGACCGTGAACGGGAAGCAAGGCAGCGTGAGTTTCTGGCCTCCTGGGGACCACCCGTTCCCCCTGCGGCCGGCGACGCGGCCCTGCCCGACTTCGATGCGCAGTGCCAGGCAATGCTGGCTGCGCGGCCGCGTGTCATCTCTTCGATCATGGGTGTCTATGCGGCGGAATTTGTGGCGGAGATGAAGGCGCGGGGCATCCTGTGGTTTGCCACGGTAACCACGGCGGAAGAGGCGCGCGCCGCGGAAGTCGCGGGAGCGCACGCAATCGTCGCGCAGGGAATGGAGGCCGGGGGGCACCGCGGAGCCTTTCAGGCGGAGCAGGCTGAATCGCAGCTTGTCGGCCTGGTCGCTCTCGTGCCGCAGGTGGCCGACGCGGTATCGATTCCGGTCATCGCCACCGGCGGAATCGCCGATGCGCGGGGAGTGGCGGCGGCCCTGATGCTGGGCGCGAGCGCGGTGCAGATCGGAACCGGATTCCTGCGCGCACACGAGTCAAGCGCGCACCCTGCTTACAGAGATCGTCTGGGATTGACTGAGGCGCATCACACGGTTGTGACGCGAGCATTCACCGGACGGGCCGGACGCAGCGTGCGCAATGCGTATGCGCACGTCACGGCGGCGCCGGATGGCCCGCAACCGGCTCCGTATCCCGTGCAGCGCGCCCTTACGCGCGCCATGCGCGATGCGGCCATCCAGGCCGGAGACGGAGAACGGATGCAGATGTGGTCCGGCCAGGCGGCAATACTGGCGCAGGCGCGCCCGGCCGCGGAGATCGCACAACAAATGTGGGCGGACGCCCGACAGCTTCTCGCCTGAAGCCGTTCGACGCCCGCCCCGCTCAGTGTTATCGCCCGCCCGTGAGTTGCGACTCGCGCTCCATCTCGCGCAGCGCCTTCTTGTCGAGCCGTCCCGTGACCTGCGAGCCATACTGGATGGACTGCAGCACATGGGTGCCGTTCAGCTCGTCGAACTTCAGAGAGATCTTGTTGTCGGTGGGAGCCGGGTCACCAGGAGCCACAATGTAGGTGAAGTTCTGCGATGTACCTTTGCGGGAAAGGGTGACGAAATTGCCAGTGTCGTCATGCGTCAGCGTGTAGTAGCCGGCGGGGCAGACCTGGCCGGCCGCCGTGAACTTGAACGGTACTTTGACGGTGGTTTCCGCCGTCGCCGTGCTTGTGGCCAGAACCGCGGCAGCCAGCACTGCTGGAGCCAGGATGAATTTCGAAAGAATCGATTTCATGGGAATCTCCTCGCCTGATGGATTCCACACTACTGGTCTCGTGCGGAAGAGTCGTCAAGTTCCCGTCGAGAAAACGTCAAATGTGCGGGACCGCTTGCATGGCGCCGGATATCGGTGCCTTGACAGCGTGCGCGGACTATTGAAAAAGTCCTGTTGAGAAAGCTGTTGGGAGGCGCAGTGAACCACATGGATCCCCACACCGCATCGAAGAACGTCGCGCCGCTGCTGGCGACCCTGCGTCGCGATGTGCGTTATGCCATTCGCCAGCTTCGCCGTTCGCCGGGATTTGCGCTGATGGCTGTGCTGACGCTGGCTCTGGGCATCGGAGCAAACACGGCCATCTTCAGCCTGGTGGAGGGCGTGCTGCTGCGCCCGCTTCCCTACCAGCATCCTGACAGGCTGGTGGTGGTATGGCAGACCGATGCCCTGCATCATGATTCCGGAGCGTTTTTCAATACCTATCGCGAATTCCAGGTTTTTCAGCAGCACAGCCGGAGCTTCGAAAAGCTCGCGGCGCTCACATGGGCGAGAAGTCCGCAGACTACGCTCTGGCAAGGCAAGCCCATCGACATGGTTACCATTCCTGCTTCGGTGGAATTCTTCTCGATGCTGGGAACAAACGCCGCCCTGGGACGCACCTTTTCTGACAGCGATCTTCGCAGTGGCTGCACCGTCGTGCTGGCACATCACTTCTGGCAACAGAAACTTGGCGCGCCGAGCAATGTCATAGGGCGGGTTCTCACCCTGGGCAAATCTTCGTGCGAAATTGCCGGCGTCATGCCGAAGAATTTCGCTTTCTATCCGGTGGCCACGGATGCGTGGACATTGATTACCCCCGGATCGGAATTCGCGCAAAAACCGTGGCAAACCATGGTGGGGACGTTCGGCCTGTTGAAGCCCGGCGTGACACGAGCTGCCGCGGAGGCGGAATTGACAGCCATCCAGGCGCAGGTGGCACCGGAAATTCCCGCCGATCTAAAAGTGTTGCGCGACCTTACTCCCGACGTGCTGGATCTGCAATCGAATTTCACCTGGCTCACGGGGCGCAATCTTCGCAAGGGCCTGTGGATGCTGCTCGGAGCTTCCACGCTGATCCTTCTGCTGGCGGCTGTGAATGTCGGCAGCCTGGTGTTGAGCCGCGCGCTTGGGCGCTCGCGAGAGATGGCCATTCGCGCAGCGATCGGCGCGGGCAGAGGACGCCTCATCGGCCAGGCTTTCACGGAATCGCTGCTGCTGGGAATGACGGGGACGGCAAGCGGTATCGCGGTAGCGGCAGGATTGCTGCAGTGGTTTCGAGCAGCGAATCCTATTGAACTGCCGCCCGGCGCCAGCATCGTCCTCGACTGGGGCGTACTTGTCTTTACGGCCGGTTGCGGGATCGCGGCTTCGCTGGTATTCGGAGTCTTTCCCGCCTGGCGCGCCTCCCAGGCCGATGTCAATGAGGTTCTTAAAAGCGGGAGCGTTCATCAATCGATCGGCATTGCGCCGCAACGGGCGACGCAGGCCATGGTGGTCGTGCAGGTGGCGCTTTCCATGATCCTGATGGCCGGCGCAGGGCTGCTTTCCGAGAGCCTGTGGAAGATGGCCACGGCTGACCTGGGCTATCGCACCCAGCACCTGTTCACCGCCCACGTCGATCTTCCCGAAACTTACGCGGACGACGCCGCACGCGCTCGGGCGGCACAGATGATCGAGGGAAAGCTGCGGACGCTGCCGGGAGTTACGTCGGTGGCGTTGGGGTCGGATTTTGTTCCCGGAGGAATGAATCCTCTCTCGATTTCCGGAAAGGGCGACACTGCCGCGTCGGACGTCGCGACGCAGGACGTGAGTCCGGCGGCGCTGCAGACGCTTGACATTCCCATGCTGCGAGGACGGACCTTCGATGCCCGCGACGGTACCGGCGCGCCGCCGGTTGCGATCATCAACGCGGCGCTCGTGAAGAAATATTTCGCCGGCGACAATCCGCTGGGGGCGCGCATCAAGCTGAGCCGCGCCGAGGATGCGTCCAAGCCATGGCTTACGATCATCGGCGTCGCCGGGGACGTGAGGACGACGACCGTGTTTCAGGAGATGGGTTACATTGAGCCGCCAGTCGTTTACAGGCCGCTGGCGCAATCGGCCCCGGGGTCGCTGGCGGTCATGTTGGCGGTCCACGGAAACCCGCTGGCGCTGGTGAGCGAAGTTCAGCAGGATCTCACGGCAGTAGATCCAAACCTGATCCTGGGCGACATCGACGGCTTGCGCGCCCGGCAGGCGGCGGTGCTGTCGCAGCCCCGGTTCCGCAGCGTATTGTTCAGCGGATTTGCGGTCCTGGCGCTGCTGCTCTCGCTGGTGGGGCTATATGGCGTGCTTGCGCAGGCGGTTATGCGGCGCCGGCGCGACATCGGCATCCGCATGGCGATGGGCGCGACGCGCAACCGCGTTCTGCGCAGCGTGTTGGGCCAGGCTTGCGCGATGACGACAGCCGGGATCGCGATTGGAGCGGTGCTGGCTGTGGCCGGTATCCGCGTTTTGCGCGGGATGTTGTACGGGATTGGCGCCCAGGGCGTAGGAGAACTCACGCTGGTTGCAATCGCGCTCCTGATCGGAGCGGTTGCCGCAGCGTGGGCACCCGCGTACCGGGCCGCGTCGGTCGATCCGATGCGCGTCCTGCGGGACGAATAAGCCCGTCAAGCCTCTATTTTCCGCACAACGGAATGGCGGGTCCGGTAGAAACGGCCGGCTCCGGCGTCGCTGCGCTTCCATCGGCGCTGTACGAGGCGTTTACGGGCGCGGCATCGTCCGACGGCTTGGGCGAAGTGGAATAACATGCCTTTCCCGTAGTGGTATCGAGAACGAGCGGATAGCCGACGTAGGGCACGTAGTGGTGAACCGGGTTCTGCCGGCCGGAAACGTAACCGTACACGCCCACCATCACGATGAGACCGACGACCGACCAGGCTGGAGCCCTGAGGGGGGCACGGACAATCTTGAGAACCGAGGCAACCAAGGAAGAACCTTTAGTTTCCACCGCGAACGAGTCTTCGTTCGCAGAGTGAAGGACTTGGACAGGCATTGAAACTCCTTGAGCGCTCGCACATTCCGATCGCCGGTCTTCGGGCGGAAATGGCGGGGCACCTTTTTCCTCGCTCCGGTCTTGCCTGACTTTCTACGAGAGCGGGAACCACTCGAGTGGGATTAATAAAAGAATAGGAAAAAACGCAGGAAAATTCGAGCGGTTTTTGATTTCTCGCCTACCACATCCGTGGGATGGATCGTGGTTGTGTCTGACGCGGGCCGGCGGTTCTATGATGGTGCCATGTTGAGAAAAGTGCGTTGGGGCGTGCTCAGCACTGCCGCGATCGGCGTGAAGAAAGTCATTCCGGCCATGCAGTTAGGCCAGTACACCGCGGTTACAGCCATCGCGTCCCGCGACCTTGCGAAGGCCCGCGAGGCTGCCCAGGAGACAGGGATCGAAAAGGCTTACGGCTCGTATGAAGAGATGCTGGCCGATCCCGACGTGGACGCTGTTTACAATCCCCTGCCTAACCAGCTGCACGTCCCCTGGACCATCAAGGCCGCAGAGGCAGGAAAACATGTGCTTTGCGAAAAGCCGCTCAGTATGACCCTGGCCGAGGCCAGGACGCTGCTGCCGGTCCGCGACCGCACCGGCGTGAAGATTGGCGAGGCGTTCATGATCCGCAGCTACACGCAATGGCGCCGGGTGCGGGAACTGCTCGACCAGGGGCGGATTGGTCAACTGCGGTCGGTGGTCGCGGCGTTCAGCTATTACAATCGCGATCCGGCGAATATCCGCAACCAGGTGGAGTGCGGGGGCGGCGCGCTCTACGACATCGGCTGCTATTGCATTCACGCTTCGCGGCTGGGCTTCGGCGGATTGCCGGCGCGGGTGGTGGGTGTCATCGACCGCGACCCCGAATTCGGCACCGACCGGCTGACGTCGGCATTGCTGGATTTTCCCGGCGGGCAGGCAATCTTCACCTGCAGCACACAGTTGGTGCCTTATCAGCGGGTGCATTTTCTGGGCACCAAGGGAAGAATCGAGATCGAGATTCCGTTCAACGCGCCCAAGGACCGGCCCACACGGATCTTTGTCGATGAGACCGGCGACATCTTCGGGAGCGGGATCGTAACTGAGGAATTTCCCACCGCCGATCAGTACACCATTCAGGGCGATGCATTCTCCCAGGCAGTGCTCGAGGGCGGTGAAGTGCCGGTGCCGCTGGAGGACGCGATTGCGAACATGGCGGTGATCGAGGCTGTGTTCCGGTCGGCAGAAACGGGCGGCTGGGTGACGCTGTAAGCCTGACGGAAACCGATCCGCGGCGCCCGGTCCCCTGGGTTGAATATCGCAATTCGGATCCGCCTGACGTCCCGCGGCCCTGCCGGAACCATTTCACCGAAGGCTGGAGCGCAATGGCCTATACATTCGGGGACAACCCGGAGGCAAGCCGCCGGCTTCGCCTCCTGGCGGAAGTTTATGAGCCGGAAACGCGCGATCTGCTGTACCGCGTGGGATCGCATTGTACCGGTCGCGAATTTCATCGGGCCGTGGATCTCGGATGCGGGCCAGGGTGGTCGACCCAACTCCTCGCGGCCACCCTGAGGCCGGCGCGCACCGTGGGCCTGGATGCGTCCGAACTGTATGTCGCCGAGGCGCGCTCCAACCATCCTCATCTCGAGTTCATGCGGCACGACGTTCTGGAAACTCCGTTACCGGTTCCTGAGCCCGACCTGCTGTTTTGCCGCTTCCTGCTGACTCACCTTTCCTCGCCCCAAAGTGCGCTCCAATCGTGGGCCCGGGCCTCCGCGCCCGGGGCCGTCCTCGTCATCCACGAAACGGAGAAGCTCGAGGCGGAGCACCCGGCGCTTGTGCGGTATTACGAGATGGTCGAGCGAATGCAGCAGCACCATGGGCAGAAGCTCTACGTGGGAACAATGCTCGAGGACTCGCTGACCGGAACGGGTTGGGCGCCGCTCCACTGCGAAAGCGTGGTTCTCGAAAAATCGGCCCGGGATATGGCGCAACTGCATTTGTTCAACCTCCGCACCTGGAGCCGCAACGAGTTTGCCGTGCGCGCATTTGCGACAGCCGAACTAGAACTGCTGACCAGGGACCTGCAGGCGATCGCCTCGGGCACGGACCACGCCGGCGCGGTACGAAACACCGCAAAACGCATCATTGCCGAGCGAACATGACGTTGCCGCCGCGCCCGCCCGGATATCCCGGCTCCGGCCAACTTTAGTAGACTCAACGGCAGGATGCTGGAAACCGTACGCTCATTGCTTCGTCTTCGTTTCGCATTCACTTTCCCCGCCCTGGCAGCCGTTCTGGCTGCTTTCCCGGCTCCGCCGGCGCACGCGCAGGGGACCCATCTCTGGACGCAGTCGCGGCTGGATGAATTTGAGAAAGGCACGCCGGAGGGCGTGGCCCTCTCGAGCGACGGCCACCTGAGGGAAGCGCCGGTTCTGAAAGAGGAACTGACCACCCCGTCGACGTTCGTGTGGTCTCTCGCCGTGGACAAGAACGGGACCGCCTACCTCGGGACGGGATCACCGGCCACCGTCCAGCGCGTGGGCCGCGACGGAAAGGCGTTCACGCTGTTCGAGACGCGGGAGCTCACGGTGCAGTCGGTCCGGCTAGGCCCGGATGGGGCTCTCTACGCCGCCACCCTGCCCAGCGGCAAGGTATACAAGCTGAACGCCGGCGCCTCGCAGAAGCAGGACGACTCCAGCGCGACGGTAGTCTTTGCTCTCTCCAAGGCAGCCGGCGAAACGGCAGAAGACAAACCCGAGCCCAAGACAGACGACGACAAGGAAGAGAAGGGCGAAGGCAAGAAGGACGTTCGAGCCCACTACGTTTGGGACCTGACGTTCGACATCGCGGGCAAGCTCTATATCGCCACCGGCGGTCCGGGGGCGGTGTATCGCGTCGATCCGGCCAGGCCCGCGGCGGCGCCCGACAGTTGCAAAGCCGAGATGCCCCCGGCCTGCGCCGGGGCAGGCTGTTGGAATGAGTGGGCCATCGGATCAGGCCGCCCAGAACCAGGTGGTCAGCGGCAGCTTGGAGTGGTGCATGAGGGTCCCGGCGGTGACCGAGGTTTGCTTGCCGCAGCCAGCACATTCCCAGAGCCTGCCCCGGCGCAGGCCGGGGTCCACGCCTTGGTTTGCAATTCCCAGGCTTTACTGGTGCCGCAGTCTGGGCAGACGAAGCCCTCGGGCCAGCGCGCCGCGAACAGGTATCTCACGCAGGCCGCCTCATCCGAGAAGCGCTGCTGGAACTCGATCAAGGAACGGGGAAATCGGTCATCTGGGCCGCCGAAGGTCGTTATGTTCGTTATTTGTTCTAACACAAATCGACCCCGTCCGTCACAACATTCTGTAGCCCCGGATGCAGGGGGATAAGCCGTTTTTGGTGTTACCCTGGGAAAACCGAAAGTAGTTCAACTTTATAATGTGCGCCGCGACGGAAG
>CAVPNO010000044.1:0-12443 GCA_963706455.1 uncultured Acidobacteriota bacterium
GGCGGCCGGGCATCCGTCCTGCCTGAAGGTGGCATCCGTAAGATGCCGAATGGGTTATTGCATTTGGGTTCTTTGACAGCGGAAAATGGACGTACCACAGCGTTTGGACATTCCCCTGGGCCCCTGGTTGTGCGCGGCAAAGGTGCCCGCAAGAGCAGGCTTGCCAAGGTCCGCGGACCCCGGCAGGCCGATTCCGACGGATCCAGCCGCACCAGGCACGAACAGCAGCGAACGAATAGAAACGAGAGTCATATCCATGCGGGTTTGCGGACGCGAGATTCGGGTTTCGAAGGGGCTGGTGCGCGTCGCGCGCCTCGACGCGGACATGTATCAATTTCTGGAAGACCCCGTTCCGATCGTCGAGGCTCTGCTCGCATCGGACTCCAGACCCGATCTTTTCACCTTCACCCAGACGATCCACGACACCGCGCCGAAATATTCCTACCCGATGGAGTGGGAGAACTTCGCCGTGCTCCCTGTGACCACCTTTGACGACTGGTGGGAACTGGTGGGCAAGAAAACCAGGAACAAGGTTCGGCTCCCGGAAAAAAAGGGAGTTCTAATCCGCGAAGTTCCCTTCGGCGACGACCTGGTGCGCGGAATCTGCGACATCTACAACGAAACCCCGCTGCGCCAGGGCCGGCCCTATCCGCACTTCGGCAAGGATTTCGAGAGCGTCCGCCGCGAAGAGGCAACCTACCTCGAGAGCAGCACGTTTCTCGGCGCCTATCTGGGCGACGAACTGATCGGCTTTATCAAGATGATGGCCGACGAGACACGCATCCAGGCAGGACTGATGAACATCGTTTCCAAGATTCAGCACCGCGACAAATCGCCCACCAACGGGCTGGTTGCGCAGGCCGTCCGCTCCTGCGCGGAACGCGGCATTCCCAACCTGGTCTATTCGCATTTCGCCTACGGGGGCCGCGATCGCGACAGCCTGACGGAATTCAAGGAGAACAACGGTTTCAAGCGCGTCGATCTGCCCCGGTATTACGTGCCGTTAACGGCCTGGGGCAAGTTGGCGTTCCGGCTGGGACTGCATCACCGCTTCCTCGATCGCCTGCCCGTAGGGTGGGGCGAAAAACTGCGCGAATTGCGCAGCCAGTGGTATAACCGGAAACTCGCTGACGCAAAATGACTCCGCTTGCCTTCCTGATCGCGTTTGCCATGAGCGCGGCGTTGTTCTTCCTCGACCGCGACCAGCAGAGGCGCACCTCGCTCGCCTTGTGGATCCCCGTGCTGTGGCTGCTGATCGTGGGTTCGCGTCCTATCTCGGCGTGGCTGAACGTTCATCGCCTGGGGACGCTCGAAGCCAGGTTCACGGAAGGCAGCGCGCTCGACGCAGCCTTCTATGGCGCATTGATTCTCGCGGCGCTCTTTGTCCTCAATGCGCGCTGGACGCAGGTGAAGGGTTTTCTCCAGTCCAATCTGCCTTTCCTGCTCTACTTTGGCTACTGCACGATCAGTGTTGCCTGGTCCGACGACCCGATGATGGCCTTCAAGCGCTGCATCAAGGCCACCGGCGAGTTCGCCATCATTCTCGTGGTGCTCACCGATCCGAATCCCCGCATCGCCTTGAAGCGCTTCTTTACTCGTACGGGCTTCGTCCTCATTCCGCTTTCGCTGCTGCTTATCTACCTGGCTCCGTCCCTGGGAACGAACTACGACCGCGAAGATCGCGCCACCACGTTCATTGGCGTGTGCACCTCGAAAAATGAACTGGGACTGCTCTGCCTTGTCCTGGGCCTGACATCGTTGTGGCAGTTTCTTCACGCCTGGCAAATTCGTACGACAGAATACCGGCACAGGCGCCTGGCGGCCTTCGGCGCCATCGTCGTGATGGCGCTCGGGCTCATCGTAAAGGCCGATTCCATGACCTCGCTGGCATGCTTCGGGCTGGCCGGCGCGGTCATGGTTGGCTCCACCTCGAACGCCGTTCTACGCCAGCGGGGCGCGCTCACAGCGCTTCTTTCCGCGGCGGTCGGCCTGGCCCTCATTTCAACCTTTATCAGCTCGGCCGGAGTGCTTCTCCAGGCATTCGGCAGAAACTCCACGCTCACCGGCCGCACCCAGATCTGGGCCGCGGTCCTGGCGCAACCAATCAATCCGCTCATCGGCACAGGCTTTGAAAGCTTCTGGTCCGGCAATCGCATGCAGTCGGTATGGCAGATGAGCCAGAACGGGATCGAGGAGGCGCACAACGGCTATCTCGAGATGTATATCAACCTGGGTTGGATTGGGGTCGCGCTGCTCGCGCTGCTCTTGGTGGGCGCCTACCGCAACGCAACCGCGATGTATCGACTCCAACCGCACGACGGACGCCTCAGGGTTGCATTCTTTGTAGCCGCGGTAACCTATAGCCTCACCGAGGCCGGATTCCGGATGATGAACCCGATCTGGATTGCTTTTCTGGTGGCCGCCACCGCGGTGCCGGCGCAGCAGGCGATGGAAGCCGCAAACAGAGTCTTCGTGCGGCGCCGCAGCCTGCCGCGAAGGCAGATGAGGATTCTGCAGTAATGGCCTTTCGGCAGGAGCTCCATTGAAGCCTTTCGACGCCAGCGGCGCCTTTGCGGCCAGCCTTCCGCAGGAAGCGACCGGCCTCCGGCGGGCGGCCGTGCGCGGAGCCGGCGCGACCATTCTCTCCGGCGCCGCCGGGATTTCGATACAGATCGTGTCCGCTGCGGTTTTGGCCCGCCTCCTGACACCACGCGATTTCGGCCTCGTCACCATGGTCACCACCTTCAGCCTCCTGCTGATGAATGGCCCGGCCAACGGATTCATCGATACTCTCATCCAGCGCAAGGAAGTTACCCAGGCCCTGGCCAGCACTCTCTTCTGGATGAACCTGGGCATCGTCACCCTGCTGTCGATCGGGTTTGCCGCGGCCGGGTCTCTCCTGTCGCGGTTATTCGGCGAAGCCCCGGTTGCGCCGATTGCGACCGCCTTTTCCGCGGCGATCTTCCTCACCGGCCTCCCCACCATTCATTCCGCCCTGTTGCGGCGAGGCATGCGATTCTCCGCGCTGGCCAGGAACGACCTGGTGGCGCGCGCGGCCGGGGTGCTCACTTCGATGGCGTTCGGCATTGCCGGATGGGGCTACTGGGCGCTGGTCATGGGCGCCGGCGTGCTCGCACTCAGCACCGCCATCGGGGTGTGGATCCTATGCCCATGGATGCCCGGCCTGCCTCGCCGCAGAACCGGGGCCTATTCCGCGCTCGTTTTCGCCGGCCACATCACCGCCCGCTACAGCTTCAACTACGTCGCCCGCAATTCCGACAACCTGCTGGTCGGATGGCGCTTCGGCGCGCACGCTCTCGGCTTCTACAAGAAGGCGTTTGACCTGTTCTCTTTGCCCCTGATGCAGTTGATCAGCAACAACGCCAATGTCGCCGTATCGGCCTTGAGCCGAGTGCGTGACGACCGGGAGCAGTACCTGAAATTTGTGCTTGGCGCCATCGGCGTGACGGCATTTATCGGCATGGGACTGGCCGGCGATCTCACCCTCATCAGCAGGGACCTGATCCGCGTCCTGCTCGGACCCGGGTGGGACGCCGCCGGCTACATCTTCATGTTTTTCGCCCCCGCCATCGGCATCATGATGGTGAACGGCATCCACGGCTGGCTGCACGTTTCCCTGGGCCGCGCGCAACGCTTTCTTGCCTGGGGCGTCGTCGAGTGGATGGCCACCGTGGCTCTGTTCTTCGCGGGGCTGCGGTGGGGACCGCAAGGCGTGGCCGTCGCCTGGGGAGTTTCGTTCTGGACCTTGACGCTTCCCGCCATGGCGTACGCAGGCAAACCGATCGGGTTGAAGATGGCGCCCGTAATCGACGCTATCTGGAGATACGTGGTGGCCGCGCTGGCCGCCGGCGTCGCCGTCTTTTTTGCGCTGGAGCGAGTTTCCTGGCTTCGCGGTGCATCCGGCATTTCCGGCGCGTTTGCCCGCATCGTCATCGATACGGCGGTGTTCGCAGCACTCTATCTCGGGGCGGTCGTACTGCTCCACGGCAGCACGGCTCCGCTCCAACGCGTCGGCAAGCTCGTGAAAGAGTTGCGCAGCCGGAAGCAGGCCCGCGCCGCGGTATCTGCCTGAGGGTATTTGAAGTTTCGGGTCGTCATCCCTAAGCAAGTTTTGATGTTGTCATCCTGAGCAAGTTGATCTTTCGAACCACGATCAACGCCGCGCAGGATCTTCCCTGAAAATAACTCTTGCCCACCCCTGGCAGCGTCCTCCTTGAGCCGCAGGCGAAGGATCCGCAGTTGCATTTTCATTGTTTCGGGTGCGGGAAACGCTCCATTCCCGATTGCAGTTGCCTATCGGCAGGGGCTCGCGTGAAAACCGCGTCACGATCCGCGAGGTGCGCGGGCCAATCCCCATGGCCTACCATCGAATCATGTCCACTTCGGTTTCGTTCTCGGCTGCCGCACCTTCGGCGCTCGAATCGGCGCGCCGGCGCCTGATCGTCGCCCTCGACGTGCCCGATGCGGCTTCGGCCCATCAGCTTGTCGGTCGCCTCGATGCCGCCTGCACCTGGTTCAAGGTGGGGCTGGAGTTGTTTGTCGCCGCAGGACCCACCGTGCTGGAACCGATCCTGGCGCGCGGCTGCTCCGTCTTCCTCGACCTGAAGTTTCATGACATTCCCAACACCGTCGCCGGTGCGGTTCGGTCCGCCGCCGGGCTGGGAGCGCGCATGCTCACGGTTCACGCTTCCGGAGGTCCCGCCATGCTGGCCGCAGCGCGGGCAGCATTGGAAGGTTTGGCCAATCCGCCGGAGCTGCTTGCCGTCACCATGCTGACCAGCATGGACGTCGCCCAAGCCAGCGCCATAGGGCTAGGGCGCGGGCTGTCGGACCAGGTGGAACTGCTGGCGCGGATGGGACTGAACGCAGGGATGCGCGGGTTTGTTTGCTCTCCCCAGGAAGTGTCGGCGGTCCGCGCCCTCGCCGGGCCGGAAGCAACGCTGGTGGTTCCGGGGATCCGTCCCGCGGGGAGCGATCCCGGCGACCAGAAGCGGATTGCCACTCCGGCGGAAACGTTGCGCCTGGGCGCCAGCTACCTCGTCGTTGGCCGGCCGATCACCCAGGCGGCTGATCCTGCCGCGGCAGCCGCCGCCATTGTGGCGGAGATGGCAACCGCACTGTGATCCCCCAAAAGCTCTATGAGACGCGGGATCAATTCCCGGCCTGAAAAACCAAACCCCGCCCCAGCGGAGCTGGGACGGGGCACTCAGGTCTGTTTTTTCCGCAAATGGTGGCGCTACCGGTTGACTCCGGCTGCAGCCGCAAAGCCGGCTGCCTGCGGCGCCGGAATGGTACTCACCGGAGCCGGCGCCGTAAACGACGCCCCTTCCGCATTGATGGCTCCCGAGTAGTCCGGGCCAAGACCCAGCTTCTTCAGAGCCCGCGAGTCCGGCATCAGCCTCGTCTGCCATCCATTGTCGGATTGGAATTTCTGCATCGCCGCCTGCGTCGTCGCATCCCAACTCCCGCTGGCTTCGCCGGCGAGGTAGTGCTCGCGAATCAGGGCTTTTTGAATCTCCGTCACGCGGTTCGAGTCAATCACCTGCTGCCCATGCAGCCGGTGCGACTTCGACTTGTGCGCGGAGTGGACGCTCGTGGACGACTTGTGGGCGGAACCCGATTTATGTGTCGTCGTGGTCGCGAACAGCGGCGACCCCAGGAGCGCGGTAGAAAGAAGGAAGCCTAACCAAGGTCTGGAAGAACGCAAAATGATCGCCCTCCATCGAGAAAATGAATTGTCGGAAACGTTCCGTCGAGTGTACCCGAACCCCTGAGGCTGCGCCAAGTGAAAATCAACCAGTGCTGCGGGTCTATGCCCGGTTACGTTCGGTTTTGAGCGCTTTCCTGAAGTAGATTCGAGATTCTCAATGAAAGCAAATTTCCCCGCAACTGCCAACCCTTTTCTCCCCGCCCGTCATGACGGAAGTCATGATTGTTAAAGTTCTGCAAGAGGTTTGTTCCGGGCGGTTTCAGCTCCCCGCCCGGAAACCTGCTGATTCTATACGATCGGCCCGCCCGTGCAAGCGATTTATTGCAGCGTGCCGCCGATGTAGTTGATCCCGTCGTTCGGCCGCCGCGGGTCCAGCACTTCGAACACCACGTCGTCCCCCGACTTCAACTTGTTGACCACCCCATCGAACTGGTCCTTGGTGCTGGTGGGCTGCTTGTTGATCCGGATAATCACCAGCCCCGGCTCCAGGCCATAGAGGTCGGCAAACGATCCGGTGCGAACCGACTGGATCACCACTCCCTGCTGGTGCAGCTTTTGCGTAGTCTGCGACGATACATCGTGCACCATGATGCCCAGCTTGGCCTCGCCGGGCTGGCCGCTGTTGTCGGGGGCGGCATTCGATTGCTGCTGGCCCAGATCGGCAAACACCTTGTCGCGGTCGCCGATGGTGACCGTGGCATCCTGCTGCTTGCCGTCCCGCATGTAGCCCAGGCGGATCGTCGATCCCGGCCGGCGGCTGGCAATTTCGTTCACCAGGTCGTCGCCGTCCTTGATCGAGCGCCCATCGAGGGTGGTGATGATGTCGCCCGGTTTCAGGCCGGACTTGTCGGCCGGGCCGTTGGGCTGCACCTGCTGCACCAGCACACCGTTCTTGAACCCGTACACGCGGTTCACTGCGCCCGAAAGCCCCTGACGGAACTGGATGCCGATGGAGCCGCGCACCACCTTGTGACCGGGGCTGATCAGGTCGTTGTAGATATCCACCACGGTGTTCGACGGCATCGCAAAACCAATGCCCTGGTAGCCCGCCGACTGGGTGTAGATGGCGGTATTCACGCCGATCACTTCGCCGTTCATGTTCAGCAGCGGCCCGCCGGAGTTGCCGGGGTTGATCGCCGCGTCCGTCTGGATGAAGTGCTGGAACTGACCCGCCACGCCCGGCTCGATCGTCCGGTTCTTGGCCGATATGATGCCCGCGGTCACGGTCTGCGAAAGAGTGAACGGGCTGCCGATAGCCTCCACCCAGTCGCCCACGTTGGCGCTGTCGGAGTTGCCCAGCTTCACGGTCGGCAGCGGTGTGTTGGCGTCGATCTTGATCACCGCCAGGTCCGTGGCCTTGTCGACGCCGATCACCCGTGCCGGCCGGCCGAAGTCCTGGGTGTCCGGATCGGTCGAGAGCTTGACGTAGATCTTGTCGGCCTTGTCGACCACGTGATTGTTGGTGATGATGTAGCCCTTGGCATCGACAATGAATCCGGAGCCCAGCGACTCGCGGACGCCGCCGCCCTGGTCATCGCCTTCGCCCTGGTCGGGGCCCTGACCGCCGAAGAAGCGGTTGAAGAAATCCTGGCAATCCCGCCCTGGCCGTCCTCGCCGCCGCCGCCGTTGCCCTGGTCCTGATCCTCGTCATCCGGATTTTGCGGATTGGGCTGAACGCGGCTGTGTGGGTTGCGATGTGGATTGCGATTGCCCGACTGCTTGGGCAGCGTCTGGGTATTGATATTGACCACCGCCGGACCTACCGCCTTGGCGATCCTCACGAAATCGTTGGGAGGCACCGGCGAGTTGGCCACCTTCAGGGGCGACGCATCGGCGCTGTCATTCTGCTTCTCCTGGCCACGGACGCCGTGCGCCAGGTAAGAACCGGCCACGACACCGGCGGAGAGCGTGGCAAGAAGTACGAACATCGAAGCGAGACGGCGCGCGCGCAGCCGTTCGAAGAGCGATTTCATGAGCTTGTAGACCTCGTTAGAGCACCAGCCTTCAGGCTGGAATGTTCATTTGTCCCAACATCCAGTATATCGAGAAGAATCCTGCCCCGCCGTACTTCGGTGACGACCAGAATGCTTTGTAACCGCGCCCGGCTGCTAAGCCTGCCGGAAAAGTCCTTTGAATCGTTGCTTTATTGCGCCTTCTCCTTTGTATAGACGTAGATGCGGGGAAACAGTTCCGCGACGGCATGGTAGTATCCGGCATAACGATGAGACCCACAATCCGCCCGGTCCTTGCCGTTGCACTGCTTTTGTCTCTACTGGCCATCCTTTCCCCGGCATTGGCGCAAAATCCATCCCCGCCTTCGAGCAGCGCTCTTGATCAGATCAAGACTATGGTCTGGGGCTCGAAAAATGCCTGGAACACGGAACAGATCTCGGTCATGGAAAAGCTGCGGGACGCGGCGATGCACGACGACTATGCGCTGAACGAACTGCGCCATTTGACCGACAATATCGGACCGCGATTGAGCGGCTCTCCTCAGGCACAACAGGCCGTGGAGTACGTCTCATCCAGAATGCGCTCCTTGGGCGCGTCCGTGACCCTGGAAAAGATCTCTGTTCCTCATTGGGTGCGCGGCGCGGAGCTGGCCGAGCTGGTCGAATGGCCGGGACAGACTCCAGGCACAACCCAGAAAGTTGTGCTCACCGCACTCGGCGGGAGCGGAGCCACACCCGCCGGCGGGCTCACGGCCGAAATCGTTGTGGTGGACAACTGGCAACAGCTGCTGGCCTTGCCGGCCGGAGCGCTGAAGGGCAAAATCCTGCTCTTCACTCACAAGTTCGATAAGCAGCTGGCAGCTCAGGGATCAGGGTTCGAAGCCTATGGAAGCGCCGTGTCCTATCGCGGCGCGGGGCCCAATGCCGGTGCGGTCCTGGGCGCAGCGGCGGTGCTGGTCACGTCCGCCGGGGGAGCCGATTTTCGCCTGCCCCACACCGGCGCGACCGATTTCGACAAGGGAGTCAGGCCGATTCCGGCCGCGGCCGTTACATCGGAAGATGCCGACCTTCTCAAGAACCTCGCGCAACAGGGCCCCGTGAAGCTGAAACTCACGCTCACCCCGCAAATCCTGCCCGATGTTCCGAGTTATAACCTCATCGCCGATTGGAAAGGCACCGAGCACCCCGAGCAGGTGGTCATCGTGTCCGGGCACCTCGACTCATGGGACCTGGGTACGGGAGCCATTGACGATGGCGCCGGAGTCGCCGTGTCGATGCAGACCATCCACCTTCTCAGCCGGCTTGCCATCCACCCGCGAAGAACGGTTCGCTTCATCGCCTGGATGAGCGAGGAACCGGGAGTCATTGGCGCCGCGCAATACATCAAGGAATACAAGGATGAGTTCGCCAACCACACCGCGGCCATCGAAAGCGATTCCGGCGCGGACCACCCCACCGGCATCGATTTCGCGGGCCCTCCGGAACTGGACGACTGGCTCCGCCCGGTCGCCCACGTGTTGGATGCCATTGGCGCCGGGTCCCTGGTTCCCTCACCCGAGGCCGGCTCCGATATCGGAGCCATGACCGAGCAGAAGGTGCCGTGCTTTGCCCCCATACAGGACAGCCGCTTCTACTTCAATTACCACCACAGCGCCGCCGATACCTTCGACAAAATCGATCCCCTGCACCTGAACGAAAACGCCGCCGTGATGGCCGTGCTTGCTTATGCTCTCGCGGACTCCGCCAACCCCGCCCCCCGCTCGGCCGCACACTAGAGCGTGTTCCAGAAATAGTGCAGAATCCGCTACCGCAAACACGCTGTCATCCTGAACACAGCGAAGATTCTCTGCATTTTTTGCTTTTCAGGCATTCATCCGGTCCAATGCTCCGGTGATCAGCAGGTTCACAGTCGTACCAATCGCGACTCAGATCCATCCACGCCGGGTTGGTCGATTCGATCAGCGAACTGTCAAAAGACAATCTGTCTCACCCGAGGGGTTCACCCCAATTCAATGTCAAGAGCCCTTATTTTTCCGCACCTGAATCCAAAGCACTTGTTCCCGTTTTCCCGTGCAGAGAATTTCCCCCTCCCGTCGCACAATTGATTCCAGTGTGAGGAACGCGGGCAAAGCAGGTTAGGTCCGCCGGGACCTGCCGTCCTCGAAGGGACGGCAGCATTCGGTGAGGTGCACCCATGATGCTCGAAAGGCATCAGGGGGGATCGCGACTGTCAACCTGCCCCAGCCGCACCGGGGTACCGCCGCGGTGATCCCCGGGAACGCTCTCTGGTTCCCGGGCGGCAGCATCCGATCATCGTCGTGGGATAGTGAGTAGCGCAACGCGCGGATCACTTTTCAGTCGCTTGATTTCATCCCCCCGGGGCTCCCGGCGACAGGTCTTCGTCGCTGGGGTGGCATCCGGGGCACCCGGCGACAGGTCTTGGTCCCCACGAACGGGTCTTTGTTCGTGGGGTGCAGATCTTCGTCGCTGGGATGGTCAGACCTCGCTCAAAGCGGGTAGAGCATGTCCCGAAGAAAGCCATTCCAAAACCCGGGTACTCTTCATTCGGGTGTGTCCCAGGAACCGACCGTTCCTGCCGGGACGCGCCCGGGCCCCTGGGAACGATCCTGGTTCCCGGGTGGACGGACGGATCTTTCCGATCCCGTCCGTGGGTTGAGAACCCACGGGTCCGCCCCAAAGCGGATCAATTCATGTTCGAAAATGGCCGTTCAGGGACAAGCCACCTGCTTGAAGCGAGAAGAATCATTCCTGTCGACGATGAAACCACTTCGGACCCCCTCCCCCTCGCGCCGCATTTCTTGGTTTTTTCACTGTGAAACTGTGAACCACGTTAACCATCCACCAAGTCAACCACTTACGGAAAAGGAGCCACACAGTCTCACAGTCCTTTCCGCATCGAAAGGCCCGAAAATCGACCCAAATCGCCCATAAGCCGCGAACCAAATCACGCCCCCGACGACCTCGTTCCCTAACCCCTATCCCCTGTCCCCTTACGCTTCGTGGGCCGTCGGGACATGGGGTTGCGGAATCAGCTCGGTGATCGCGATTCCCGCCAGAACCAGCAGCGCGCCGAAAGCCGGCCGCATGCCCAGGCGTTCCCCCGTTACCAGGAACGACGTGATCCACGCGAACACGGGCTCCATGGTCAGGATCAAAGCAGTGTGCGTCGAGGGCAAGATGGACTGTGCCCAGCTTTGAATGGAAAACGCGGCCGCCGTGGCCAGCACGGCAGCGATCGCCAGGGCAGCGAGCAGGCCCGGCGTCCAGTCGATGCGCGGCCGCTCGAGGAGCGGCAGGCTGAGCGCCATGAACAAGGCGCAGAAACCTACCTGCAGCAGTGCCAGGGGTTGAAAGGCGATGCGCGGCGAGGCGTGGCTCAGGGCGATGCAGTGGAAAGCGAACGATACGGCGCATCCCAGCGTGAGAATGTCGCCGAGGTTGATGGAGCGGAAATCGGGCAGGACCGCCGCCAGGCCGGCTCCGGCGGCAGAGGGCGCCGTAAGCAGGATGATGCCGGTGAAGGCCAGGCCCGCGCCGAGGAATGCGCCCCAGCGCGGTGCATGTCCGCCCGGTGGCCGCAACCTCGGAATGGCGGATAGGAAGGGAACGAAGACCACCATCATCCCGGTGATAAATGCGGACTTGGACGGCGTGGTGCGCGCCAGGCCGAGGGTCTGGAACTGATATCCGGCGGCCAGGCATAACCCGACGATCGCGCCCGAAATAACGTCGGAGCGCCGGATGCCGCGCCAGTAGCGGTGGTAGCCAAGCGCCATCACCGCAAACGCCAGCGTCATCCTCGCAAGGTTAAAGGCCGCCGGCGTGGCATGGGCCAGGGCGCTCTTGATGAGTACGAAGGTCGAACCCCATACCGCGACAACGAACAGCATGAGGAGATAGGCGCGAAGCTTCATTTTTTCCAGGGATCAGGATTCAGGGATCAGGCTTTCGGCCAACTCCCGTAGCTTATTTCTAATTCACCGGCGCATCACCCCTGTAGCACACTTCCTACTGTTCCAAGACCGTAATCGCAAGGATGAAACTTGAAACCGGCCCCTCAAATTTGTGCTCTGGGTCACGGCAGTACTCATTAGTTACTAACATCACGTTGACCGAAGTACCCAACCTGAAGTACCGTCAGGACAAATTAATCCTGAGGTTGCGGATCGAGTAGATCTATCGAGAGGCTGCGGTGGCGCGCTCCGCCATCGAACACCCTTGAGCTAAGAGTGTGCCCCGACAGACTCCGTGTAAGCGCGGATCTTGCAAGCCGTACTCGCCACCTGGAAAACCGTAAGGTTCGACTTGCATGAAAACTCTCTGCTTTCTTGCTCCTGCGCTGGCAGTGTGCGCCGCGCCCGCCTTTGCTAATGTAACCGTCTCCACTCCCGCGAACAATGCTACGGTCAGCTCTCCATTCCTGTTGAGCGCGACGGCATCGCCCTGCTCCACGCAGGCCATAGCCTCCATGGGCTATTCGCTCGATAACAGCAGCAGCACTATTATTTTCAGCGGGACGGGCTTCAGCGCCAATGTCATCGCCACAACCGGCGCGCACGTTCTGCACGTCAAGTCGTGGGGAAAGAGCGGGGCATCGTGCGTGACGAACGTGCCCATCACGGTGGCCTCAGCGTTAGCAGCTCTGGTGCCGGCGAACGCACTTAGCCTGGGCGGCATTCAAGTCCTGAAAACCTGGCAGGCGGCATACGACACAGGTACGGGGAGCGGCAGCTCCACTG
>CAVPNO010000045.1:0-4384 GCA_963706455.1 uncultured Acidobacteriota bacterium
GAGAGCCTCCACCCTGTCGCCAAAGATCACCGCGCGGAAACGCAGGTAGCTACGTAATGCACATCCAAGGACCCCGAGCGTACCCGGTCGATAGTGATTCGTGGGCCGGACCATGAACTTCACAATGTCGCTGGGTTGGATCCTACCGATGTCTATGGGAGAGGAAGCAAAACAATCCGAGATGAACCGGCTCACCCACTGCCTGCGGGATGCGCGGGTGGCTGGCGTCAATCCGCAAACGGATTCCAGATAATTATCGAATCGCTCCAACTCGTCCCGGATCGCCGGTTGAATCAATACCTCTCGTTCCGAAAGATATCCCTCAGTCCGAAGCACATGCAGCAGGCGTGCCAATGCAGCCCTTACAATCTTGAAGGTGCGCATACAAGGATCTGGGCACCGGCACACAGGAAGATGTTCAGTCAGAAAATGGTGGGTCAGAGACTCGTCAATGGAGCCAAGCGGAGCACGGCGCTTGCTGACCCAGCGAGCGAAATGCTCGACACTGCTCAGATACGCCCGGATGACCGCCGGGCGATACTGTTGATGCTGCAAATACCCGACATAGGCACTGAAACACTTGCTCAGAACACTTGATCCAAGGCGGTCACGATAAACAGGAATAAGCATGTTGTTCTCCAGTGGACAGGCATAGCGTCCACAGCAGAACATTTTCTTATGCTCAGCGGGTCGTGGTTCACGCTTCCTTGGAGAGGCCCCAAATCTACGAGTTCATGCAGATCTATCCTCAGATGTACACATAATCCAGGAATGAACATAATTGCGATGCAGAACGGCGCGCTTCAAGGCCCTTTCCACTATGTTGTTGTCCAGCGGAGCTCCGGCCGTTCGGAGGAATAACGTCAGGGGCAGCCAGTGCCGCAGCAGATAGTTGATCGCCTGGCCCAGTCCAGAGTTGGGTTCCGTCCTCCGTTCGTCCAGTTGCGATTCCAGCCAGAGGTGCAACTCGTCCATCACCGGCGCGCTGCGCTCCTGATGAAGCCGCAGCCGCTCGCCCGGCGTCAGTCCGCGGTCCCGCGCTTCGGCATCATGGCCGTAGACCTGGCCGAGCATCTCCAGCACGTAGCGGCATTCGCGGGGGAAGTTCTCCGCCACGTCTACAAACTGCCGCCTTCCATGCGCGGTATCCAGAGCTCTTGATACGGCGCATTATCTCGAGAGTCGATTTATCTGGAGTAGCCTTGCAACAATGGTGTCAGTGGGACCCGAATGAGTAACTGACTCCAGATAATACGGGCAAGCGGCGGCGCCAGATGCAGCGTCTTTCGAGTTGTGATTCAGCAGATTGGTCATCTGGATACACGTGAGAAGGAAGTCGTTCGTCTGTGGCAGAGTGGCGATATATCTCTGGCGTCGGCACGAACCTATCTGGATTGGGTTCGACGCTTTTGTGCCTATTGTCGCCTGCGTGGCCTCGACGAAGCAGAAGAACTCACTCTCGCGGGAGCAAAGCGGTTTGCTCTCTCGTATGTGGGGCGTAGAAAAAAGGGCCCTGTTTGCCCCAGCAGTTGTCTCGTTGCTAGCAATGCGCTTCACGCGTGGGCATTTGCACTGGGTGCTCTCGGGATACCAGTCCCCGAATGGAAACCGAAGCAATCCCAGCCTCCGCTGTCTCCTCTACTGAAGGAATACTTCGAATTCCGTCGGTGCCATCGCGGCGTCGCAGCGGCAACTCTTGGACACGATGCTCAAGCTGTCGGGGCTTTTCTGTCGCTACTGCGAAGCCGAGGAAAATCGGTTAGCCGGGTGGCTGTTGCCGATATCGATGCGTTCGTTGCGCAACAGGCAGAGCATGTCGGCAAGCGAACTGTCGCCAGGGCTTGCACGGCGTTGAGACCGTTCTTACGCTTCCTCCGCAGCACGGGTCGCCTGCGTCATGACTTAGCTGCTTGCGTCATAGCTCCACGAATTCGCTTCGCGGAGCGGCCGCCACGTGCTCTTCCATGGACAGACGTGAAGCGAATACTGGGTTCTATTGCAGTGGCGCAGTCACCCGGAAGACGCGATTTCGCCATGCTTTTGATGATGGCTCTTTACGGCATGGGCGCAGCAGAGGTTCTGGCGCTGCAACTTGAGGACGTGAAATAGCAATCCGGTGTCATCTCTGTGCGGCGGCCAAAGACGGGCATGCAGATTGAATTGCCTTTGCTGGCTCCTATCGCCAGAGCGCTCACGGCGTACCTGAAGAGCGAACGTCCTCCCTGCATGGGCCACGACGACATCCTGGGAACTGAAACCTATCTAACAGCCACGCCGGAACTTCTCGAACTTGCGGGCAACCGGTTGCGGAACCGATATCTGAAGCCACCGACAGGGGAGGATTGCGAATCATGAGGCGAGAGAGGCAGAATGACCTCCTGACGTTGGTCCAGAGCTTCTTCCGCAACTACCTCGAAGGTATGCGTGGAGCCAGCCGTCACACAATCCGTGAGTATCGCGACACGCTCAGGCTCTTCTTCCTGTTCTTGGCTCAGCGCCGCGGCGGATCCGCTGCAAATTTGATGCTGGATGATTTCCGGGCAGATGCAGTGCTTGCCTTTTTGGACCATGTGCAATCCCAGCGGGGCAACTCCGTCGCCACCCGCAACTGTCGCCTGACCGTTCTCCGGAGTTTTGCACGGCATTTGCTACGCTACGATCTCACCCGAGCTGAACAGTACGGCAGAATCCTCTCAATCCCTTCGAAGCGCGCGACTCTCCATGTAGCAACATATCTCGAACCAGAGGAGGCTCGTGCGGTCATAGCCGCTGTGGATTCGCAATCCTCTTCCGGGGCACGTGATCGGGCGCTCTTGCTCTTTCTATACAACACCGGAGCGCGAGTGAGCGAAGCCTTGGCCGTTCATCTTCGTGAACTTCACCTCGATCGTCCGCGGCAAGTGCGGCTCCATGGCAAGGGACGTAAAGAGCGTATCTGCCCTCTGTGGCCGGAAACAGCTTCGGCGCTGCGCCAAATCATCAAGTCAGACTCGGGCGACGAACCCGTTTTCCGAAATGCCCGCGGGGTTCCTCTGACTCGCGATGGCGTTGCCTACTTGCTTGGCAAGTATGCCCGCCAAGCTTCTGAAGCGCTGCCCCACCTGCGTACGCTCCACGTTACTCCCCACGTCATGCGTCACAGTTGTGCTGTCGCTCTGTTGCAGGCCGGCGTCGATGTCTCCGTCATCAGGGACTATCTTGGACATGCGTCAATCGCAACGACGAGCCGCTATATCACTACGAACCTCAAAATGAAACGCGACGTGCTCAACGCTTTTTGGAACCACGCTGGCCTTAATACTGCATCAGGTCGGCCTTGGCATCCGTCGCCAAAGCTTCTTGCCTTCCTTGAAAAACTCTGACGTTGATTATCTGGAGCTAAAGTCGAAGAGAGCTACACTTCAAGCGGCTTGATGTGCTTTAAAGCATAACTTTGCCGCTCGAAACCATAACCTTGCCGCTCCAAGTCCAGCCAACCCTTCATTGTCAGCAGATCGCGGAGTTCTGGGAACAAGGCGCTGAAAGCATAACCTTGCCGGGAGCGCAGTTTGCGAGGGTGGCTAGGGCGCCAGTCTTCATGGCCGGGAGCTGGATCCGGGAACACCGCGGCATCTACCGCCTGGCGCTGTTCCCGGCGCCGGATCGGCCGGATCTTGTACTATGGTCGCTCGGGTCGCGGAAGTGCAAGGAAGAGGTCGATGGTGTCTAGAGTCAACAGACAGTGCTGAGTCTCTTATGAACTGTCAGACCGGAACCAGGCAAAGCTCCATATGACCGTTCCGACGAATTTCCGGCGTAACAGCGATATCCCAGGCGTTGTCTTGCTCTATTATCGCGACCTGCTCAAGAGCGAATACAGGCCGCGCCTGGCTACAAATACACTCGGCCGCTCCGAACGATTCTTGACCTAATAGAGGCGGGCACGGTGGAACGGGCGTTTATACATCAGGCGCTGCGGCAGGCTGTTGACCGCGGGCTGATCACGCGCCAGCAACTTCGGAACGCACAACTGAGCGAGACGGCACGCAAGATGTCGAAGATGCACTGCGGGGCTGCGTAGTAGCGATTCCGACAACATATGCGACCGGGGAGCCTTCCGCAGAGCCCTGGAAGAACGTCTCAAGAGCATGACCCAGACCGAACAGATCGATATAAATCGCCGCAGACGTTAGGTACGCGGTCATCCGCGAAAGTTAACATGGGATGGGGATGATCCACGAATTATGCGCAACTTCCCACGCCAGGAGTTTTCGCCCGGGGTGCCACTGCTGTTGCTGCCGGTCTGAGGTTCAAGGCCTGGATCGCGGAATCGACGGATACGACCGGTATGACTCTACTGCAAGCCATACCACTGCTCGGCAACAAAGCCGACTTCGTCTGCCGA
>CAVPNO010000046.1:0-28256 GCA_963706455.1 uncultured Acidobacteriota bacterium
GGCCAACCGACAAAGAAATGCGCAATGCGATCGCAGGCAACACGTGCCGCTGTACTGGATACCAGAATATCCTGAAAGCAGTTCAAACCGCTGCGCAGAACATGAAAGGTGCTTGAAGCATGGCCATTAAGTTTGCCGGCGACTTTGAAGTCAAGCGCACGCCGGAAGAAGTTCACGACTTTCTCGTCGACCCGAACAAGTTCGCGGCGCTGCTGCCCGACTTCCAGGGTCTGTCGGTGCAAGACGCGACTCATTTCACTGTGAAGGTGAACGTCGGCATCTCCTACATCAAGGGTGTTGCGGAAGTAAAAATGGAATTGGCCCAGGCCGAACGTCCGAAAGGCGCGCAATATAAGGGGCAAGGAAGCGTGGCCGGAGGGAATGTTGCGTTGACGGCAGGCTTTGATCTGTCGCCGCTCGACGGCGGCACAAGAGTGGCTTGGCATGGCGAGGCGCAGATCTTCGGCCGCTTGACGTACTTGCTGGCTTCGAAGAGTTGCTGGGTCTGGCGGCTGGCTTCGTGGCCGATGGTGACGATGGAGAAGCCGACTACATCGCGCTGGTGGGCACCGTCTTTTCCGGTTGAGACGGGCTCGAAATAATCTGAGATGCACATGCGCCGGCCCTGCGACTGGCGGGGGAAAGTGATGCGCTCCAGCTCGCGATCGGCGTTTTCGGGATCGTAGATGATCAGGTCGTCGCCCTGGCCGGCGCAGGGATAAAAGCCGATCACGGTCTTGGGCTCGAACCAGCCGGAGTTGGTCACTTCGCGCTCGAGGTCCTTGAGGATGGGGCGGTACTTCTCTTCCACCATGCGCAGGTAGTCGGCCTGGGCGGCTGTCTTGAGCTGCCACTGGTTCTTGAAGAGCGCGGTTTCGTTGAGGTAGGGAAAGACGTCGCCGAGGTTGTAATTGCGGAAGACGCGCGCTCCCCAGAAGGCCGGCTGCGGGATGGACTTGACGCGCTGCACCACGGGTGAGCGGCCGTCCACGGTGAGTTCGAGGGCGGTGATCTCGGCGACCGCCGCGTTGCCGCGCGCGAAGGCTTTGACGGTCTTGCCCTCGTTCTCGCGCTGCTCGCGGACATCGTCGTCATCCGAGGTGAGGTCGGCCATCACGTGCAGGCCGGCGAAGGCGTCCTCGGCGTAGAAGACGGGGCCGGCGTATTCCTTGCGCAGATCCTCTTCGACGTACTTGCGGGTGAGTGCGGCGCCGCCGCAGACAACCGGCACGCTGAGCCCGAGGCGTTCGAGATCCTGCAGCACGTATTTCATTTCGAGCGTGGACTTGACCAGTAGGCCGCTGAGGCCGATGGCGTCGGCGCCGTTCTGCTGCGCGGCGGTAATGATGACATCGGAGGGCTGCTTGATGCCGAGGTTGACCACGCGATAGCCGTTGTTGGAAAGGATGATGTCAACCAGGTTCTTGCCGATGTCGTGAACGTCGCCCTTGACGGTGGCCAGCACCATGATCCCCTTGCCGCCGCCTTCCTGCTTTTCCATCCTGGGCTCGAGGTAAGCCACCGCGGCCTTCATGACCGAGGCGGAGTCGAGCACGGAAGGAAGCTGCATTTTGCGCGCACCGAACAGGTCGCCAACCGTCTTCATGCCGTCGAGAAGCACGGTGTTGATGAGGTCGAGGGGAGAGTGGGTGGTGAGCGCGGATTCGAGCGCTTCTTCGAGGGACTGCTTGTGTTCGCCCTGGCCAATGGTTCGCTCGCCGCGAATGATGAGTTGCTTGAGCTTGTCTTCGGTGGTCAGGTTTTCGATCGGTTCGTCGTCCGTGGTAGCGGATTTGCTCAAGCCCGCGAAGTGGCCCATGTAGACCTGCAGCGGATCGCCGCTCGACCAGTCCTGGAAGATGAGCTTGCGCGCCAGATCGACTTCGATTTCGGGAATTTTGTAGAGGGGATAGATCTTGGCGTAGTTGATGATGGCGCAGTCGAGGCCGCGGTCGACGGCTTCCTTCAGGAACACGCTGTTGAGCACACGCCGCGCGTAGGCGTTGAGTCCGAAGGAAATGTTGGAGACGCCGAGGACCGTTTTGCACTTCGGCAATTCCTGCTTGATGCGGCGCACCGCTTCGAGGGTCTCGATGCCGGCGGAGCGATAGTCTTCCTGGCCGGTGGAGATGGGCAGGGTAAGCGGATCGAAGATCAGGTCCCCGGAGCGCAGGCCGTATTTCTGGACAGCCAGATCATGGATGCGATGCGCGATGGCGACCTTCTTGTCGGCGGTGAGCGCCATGCCCTGCTCATCGATGGTGAGCGCTATGACCGCGGCGCCGTAGCGGCGGGCCATGGGCAGCACGAGGCTGGTGCGCTTTTCGCCGTCTTCAAGATTGATGGAGTTGATGATGGGCTTGCCGGGGATGCGCTTGAGAGCTTCTTCGACGACGTTGGCCTCGGTGGAGTCGACGAGGATGGGCGCGGTGACGCGGGTGGCGATCTTTTCGAGCACCGCGTTCATGTAGGCGACTTCGTCCTCGCCGACGATGGCGCAGCAGAGGTCGAGCATCTGCGAGCCTTCGCTCACCAGGCGCTTGGCGAGGGCGAGGATGCCGTCGTAGTCGCCGGCGCGCACCATGTTGCGGAAGTGCTCGATGCGGGTAGTGGTGTTCATCTCCTCGGCGATCACAACGGGCTGGCCATCGATTTCGAGAGGCACGGCGCTGAAGGCACTGGCAGCGACGGACTGCGGGACGACATCGCGTGGAGCGAGCGTGACACCCTGAACGGCTTCGACCACGGCACGCAGGTGATCAGGCGTAGTGCCGCAGCAGCCGCCGACGATCTGCACTCCGTATTCGCTGACGAAGCGGCGATGGAAGGTGGCGAGTTCGGCGGGGGTCAGCTTGTAGACCGCGTGTCCGCCTTCGTTCTGCGGAAGGCCGGCGTTGGGCAGCACGCTGATGGGCACGTTCGAGTTCTGGCAGAGATAACGGACGGCATCGTTCATCTCCGCGGGGCCCGTGGCGCAGTTGAGGCCGATCACGTCGGGCTGGAAGGTTTCAAGCACGGCGAGGGCGGCGCCGATCTCGGAGCCAAGAAGCATGGTGCCGGTGGCTTCCAGCGTGACCTGGACCTGGAGGGCGACGCGGCCACGGCCGTCGCGGCGGTTTTTTTCGCTCTCCTCGCGGATCGCGTCCTGGCACGCGGCGATGGCGATTTTGGCCTGGAGCAGGTCCTGGCAGGTCTCGATGAGCAAGACGTCGACGCCGCCCTCGATGAGAGCTTCGGCCTGCTCGCGATAGGCGGCGGCCATGTCGTCGTAGGTGATATGACCAAGTGACGGCAGCTTGGTGGTGGGACCGATGGATCCAGCGACAAAGCGCGGCTTGTCGGGAGTTGAGTATTGATCGGCGACTTCGCGCGCCAGGCGGGCGGCGGCAATGTTCAATGCGCGCGTGCGGTCCTGGAGGTCGTATTCGGCGAGCACGGTGCGCGTGGAGCCGAAGCTGTCGGTCTCGATAACATCGCAACCCGCGTCGAGGAACGATGCGTGGATGGAGCGGATGACGTCGGGCCGCGAGAGCACAAGCAGTTCGTTGCACCCTTCTTTGCCCCAGAAATCGTCGGCGGTGAGGTTGTGCTTTTGTACGTTGGTGCCCATCGCGCCGTCATAGACGAGCACGCGCCGGCTCAGTTCCTGAAGAAAGTCCGCCAAAGTCGCTCCTGGCCGTAGATGTATTCGAAAGGAGATTCGGGGGAAACGGCCTGCATCAAGGATAAATGACGGTTACGTCGGTTCGAATCCATGCGCAGGGAAAGGGCGGAATCGGGGAGTGGAGATGGAAAGGGCGGGATCGAACGGGCCAGTCTCGAACAGCAGGTCCTTCGACTGCGTCTGGCCGTAGCGGCCAGACTTCGCTCAGGATAACAACTCCTTTTTGAAAAGCAAGTCCTTTGCTGTGCTCAGGATGTCAAATCCAAAAAAGCCCGGGGATGACACGTTCATTTCATGCTGCGGAGTTCAAGCTGCTACTTGGTTTCGGTCAAGGCCTGGTGGGGTACCAGCATGTCTTCTTTGCGCATCACCAGGTTGGTGGCGTTCAGGGTGGCAAGTTCGAATCCGTGGCCGTGGGTGATCGCGTCGGTCGGGCAGGCCTCGACGCAGTATCCGCAGAAGATGCAGCGGTTGTAGTCGATGTTGTAGACCTTTGCGTAACGCTCCGAGGAGGAGATGCGATGCTCGGCAGTGTTCTCGGCGGCTTCGATGTAGATGCAGTTGGAGGGACAGGCCGCGGCGCACAGGAAACAGGCTACGCATTTCTCCAGGCCATTCTCGTCCCGCTGCAGGACGTGCGCACCGCGATAGCGCTGCTCAAGCTTCGCGCCTCTCAGGGGACCTGGGCCGTCGGGATAGTTTTCGACCTCGGTGGGCTTGAATATCTCGCCGAAGGTGATGCTCATGCCTTTGGCGATGCCGGCGATGTTGCGCACGATCGACATATCTTCAGTATACGGAGGATGGGGGGTTGAGAGAACGATGGCTTTGATGAAAGGAAAAACCCGCCCCGGCAGAGCCAGGACGGGGCACCCGTTATGGGCTCATTCCGGCACTAGTGGGGACGTTCCTTCTCCGGCTGCCGTTCGTCTTGCGGAGGCGGGCGGCGTTCCGGCGCGGGGCGCGCTTCCGGGTGGCGTTGGGGCTCCGGACGCGCAGGCTCGGCTCGCTGTGGAGCGGGACGGGAAGGCTCCGCGCGCGGCGCCGGAGTTGGATGGACGGGTTCTGGCCGATTGGGCACAGCCGCGGGGCGCTGCGGTGGTGGCTGTTGCGGACGTTCTGCCGGCTCATTCCGGTGTTCCGGTTGCGGACTGGGCTGGGGCTGCCGATAGGTGACCACTGGGGGCGGCGCGAGGTGCTCGACGGCCAGCGGGCGGCTGGCCACCATCACGGCCGGACGCCCATGATTGGTCGCCGCAAAGTTCCCCCGCTCGGAACGCGCCTCCTGGACATGCTGCAACTGCGCATTCATGGGAGGAGCATGCGGTTCGCGGATCGCAGCCACCTCCGCGGGACGCGGACGCACCGGGATTCCCCCCTGCCCGCCGTTGTAACTGACCCGGGTGATGTTGGTGACGTTGTTGATGATGGTGTAGTTGTACACATTGCGTACGACCGTGGTGTTGACGTTGTTCACGGTCCGGTTGTAGGCGAATTGGTTGCCTTTCCAGTAACCCCCGTGGTAGCCGTCCCCGTTGTAGCCATTCCCGTAATTGATGCCACCGTAGTAGCCGATGTGCCGGCCCCAGAATCCGCGATGGAACCCATACCGGCCACGGTCCCAGCCCCAGAAGCCCGGGGTCCAGAGGGCGCCCATGTAAGGCGCGGTCACCCACACGCCCGGTACCCAGTAGTAACCCTCGCTGGAATCGTGGTTCCAGTAGCCCGGCGTCCAGATGTAGTTGTCTCCGGGACACTGCGGCTGGCTGTACTCGGGCAGCGGTGGAGGCGGCTGGTCAGCGTATTCCGCCGGCGGATCGTACTGGTCGTACTGATCTGAATCCGATCCGGATTGTTCGGGGTACTGACTCGCGGCCGGGGGTGGGGAAGAGGGCTGCGCCGACGACGGCTGGTTGTCGTAGGCTGCGTCGGTGCCGGTTGTGTTCGAGATCGGAACGATATTCGCCGACGAAGGATCCTCGGACGGGGTCTCCGTCGTGGCTTCATTACTATGACACCCCGAGCAGACGAGGGCTGCCGCCAGGGACGCCGTGAGAGCACATCTTGAAAGGGAGTTCATAGATTAGCCGCTCCAGATAGGGGTGAACGATCGAGATAGTTATTGGGGACCGGGAGGCGGAAGGTTCCCGCAGGATCGTACTCGAAACCGGATTGGGAAGCCCATCGAACGGACTTTGGCAATTGGGTCTTGCCGCTTCGGGTATTGTATGCGCGGCGGGCAAAGGCTGGAAATCCGCCGGGTCAGTGATGGCTGCCGGGCGGGACGGAGCGGCCCTGGTTGTTTGCGGGAGGTGTCGTGGTGGGGCGGCGCTCAGGGTGGGGATGGACGGTTTGCTGGCACAGGGCCGAATCCTGTCCGCGGGCAATGTCTCCGGCGCCCTGGAACGTGCAGAGGCGCTGCTTCATGGCTTCCGCTTCCTTCCCGGTGAGGATCTGGGTGGCTTCGAGGCCGCTGGAAGGATCGAGACTGTAGCGGAATACGAAGTCTTCCGGCGGCTTCTGCTTTCCGTAGTCGAAGTGGTTCCAGGTGCCTACCATTTCGCGGCCGTTGGGGCCGGCAAGGATGGCGTAGACGCGGGTGAGACTGACGCCTTCAGGAGAGGTGCCGCTCCAGATGGGCGCGCCCTGGCCGCCCCGGATCCAGCGGGCATTCCAGATGTGCTGGGACCGGTCGTAGTAGAACGCGGTGAAGTAGGTGGTGGCGGAGCATTCGCTGCAGTCGTCGTAGAGCGCCCCAAGTTCGGGTGGACCGATATCGGAGAACTGCATCCAGTCGAGCCAGCGGAGGTTGACGCCCTTCAGGAGCGGGGTGATGGCATGGGAAGTAAGCGATGCGCTCCAGACGTTGAAGGTGTCGGAGGTGGGAGATGCCTGCGGGCCGGAGCGGAGAGTGGTGACTACGAGGGCGGCGTCGTAGAGCACCCCGATATCGCGGATGGAGGTCCATTTTTCGGGCTGCATGGAGCGTGTGACCCAGGCGATGATGTCCTGCTCATTCTGGGCCTGGGAGTGGAAGTCCATCCAGCGGAAGGTGTCCTGCTCGGCGCAGAGGGGCCGGTATAAGAAGAGGATGATCCAGGCAAGTCGGCGCAAGCTCAGATGATGGCTCCAGGCTCCATTTTATCGGGCTGGAGGCCACGATTTGGCGCAGTGCAGGGAATGATCCTGGTTTTATCTGCGCGAAAAGGAGCGTAAACTCAGGGAATACTGAAATGGAAAAGCAGATGGACGCCAGCGAAGGCCCGATTCGACGTGTGTTGGTGGTCGATGATGAACGAGCAATTTCGGAGAGCCTGGCGCTGATTCTTTCGCATAGCGGGATGGTGGCCAAGACTGCTTCCAGTGGGGAGCAGGCGATCGAGACGGCAAGGGTGTTCCTTCCTGACCTGCTGATCGCAGATGTGGTCCTGGGCGGCGGGCTCACCGGTATCGAGGCAGCAAACGAGATCCAGGGCTTTCTGCCCGCGTGCAGGGTCATCCTTTTTTCAGGGCAGGCCACGACGCTTGACCTGTTGAGACGGAGCGGTTCCGCAGAGCAATACGAGATTCTTGCCAAGCCCATCCACCCTGAGATTCTTCTGCAACGCATATCCACTCTTGGATGAGCGCGACGATTGATTGCCGTCCGCACTTAAATCATTTCCACAGTCGGTGTATGCGGGGTTTCTTGCGTCATCAGGGCTGGAGGGCAGTGGCGGGGACAGTGACCGAACCCATGCGGCCGGAGTTGACGTCGACCACTACCACGCGCAGCGAGCCGCCGGCGAGCCGGGATTCGACGCGCTCGTCGAAGACCAGGCCTTCGCTCATGGCCCGCTGGTAGGTGGCCGGCTTAAGGCGAAGGCCCACGGTTTTTCCCGTAACCTTGGCATGCTGGCCGGCGGCATCGCGCTCCACGAGGAAGATGTCGAGCTTGCCCTTCCAGATGGCGCTGTCCTGCGACAGATCAAGGTCGGCTCCGTTCACGGTGACGCGCAGGGCTTTTCCAGCCGCGTCAGTGACGGGCTTGGTGCTGAGGCCGATCTCACTGGCCTCGGAGGGCTGCCACACCGCGTCGGCGAAGCGTTCTTTGAGCGACGCGGGCTCCTTGTCGTATTTGTAGCCGGTGCGGTAGCGGAGAGTGACGTCCTTGCGTCCGGTGACCTTGATGGTGAGCAGGTGGTACTGGCCGTCAGCGGGTTGGCCGGGCGAGAACCCGAGGAGATAGGTGGCGTTGGCATCGGCGGCGACGGAGCGGAGCTCTCCCACCATGTTGTTGGAGCGGCTGAAGGTGCGGCCTCCGGTGGCATCGGCCACCTCGCGAAAGACGCCCTGAATGGGATGCATGTCCTGCTGCATCTGCGCCATGAGCCGGCCGCCGGTGCCGTAGTTCCGGTTCTGGATATAGGGATTCATATCCTGGCCGGAACCGGCTTCAGGGCCTTCCTGCAACTTTTCGTACGCCAGCGGACGCTGAAAGGTGGGGGTCAGTTCGACGTTGCGGGTAGCCACGTCAGCAGTAAGTGCGCCGCCTTCGAGACGCGAGGCGTCCAGCGGGTAGACGCTGACATGGGCATTGTTCATGGCTTCCTGGGTGCGCAGGGCGGCGGGCTCGATGTACTTGCTGCCCCTCTCGATGGTGATGGAAGCCTTGGTCCAGTCGGCGAGCACGTTGTCGCTGGTAACCCAGACGAGGCTCTTGTGCCCGGGGATGGCGGCCAGGTGATGCGCAACCTCGTTGAGCAGCGCCATGGCGATGGGTCCCGGCTGGCTGCCAAGCTCGCGGAGTTGGGGATCGAGCGCCTCGGTCTGCGTGCCCGTGTCCATGGTGAAGTTGCCGTTGACGCTGAGCATGTCTTCGGGGCTGTGGACGGTATCGATCTGCTGGCGATTGTGCTCTTCTTCATCGCGGGCGTTGTTCATGTCCTGCGCGACGGGCATCCACTTCGCCAGGCGCGCCGCGATACGATCGCGGTCCGCGGTTGCCTCCTCGAGAACCTGGTAGCCGTGATAGCGCATGGCGTAGAAAGCGATCCGCTGATCGGGGGGCGCCGACTTGAGAAACGCGAGCAGTTGCTGGCGCACGACGGCGAAATCTGAGAGAGCGACATTGCTGCCATCGACCAGGAAAACGATGGTGTTGCCGTCAGCAGTGGCCGCGGCGGCGTTGCGGGCGTGATTGGAAAAGGTCATCGGATCTGGCGCCGGAGACATTGCCGGCGGAGGAGGCACCGCCGCGGCGGGCGACCCGGTATTGGCGCGGTTGAAGGAGCTGACGTTCTGCTTCACGCCGTTGTCGTAGATCTCGAAGTCCTCGGGCTTGAGATCGGCGATGGGGCGGCCTTTCTTGTCGAGGGCTACGACGTTCACGTCGACGAGGCGGGCATTGATGCGGAAGCGGATTTCATTGCCGGCGGGGCCGGTGGCTTGGCCTGCATCATGGGCGGGAGTTTCGGGGAGGCTGGCCGCTTCGGCAGTGCTGATTTCGGGGGTTTCGGCATTGGAGGCCGCAGCGGCGGGAGAACCGGCATCGGCCGGCTTGGGAGCGGGCAGGTCAGCCAGGTCTTCTTCGGCGGGCTGGGTATCCACCGGAGTGGTTGGCGGCGGGAGGGTGGCGTCGGGCGCCAGGCCGGCGTTGCGTTCCTCGTCTCCCGAAAGCACGCGGGTTTCGCCGCGGAACAGGTGGAACCGGTCAAAATCCGATTGGTTGAGGAGCATCTGCACGGGACCCATGACAGGAAAAGAGCGGCCGCTGGGGTCCTGCATCTGGCGGACGGTTCTGGCCACGGAGACGGAGACGGTGTGCCGCGGGCAGATATAGGTGGCGCCGCCAATGGCGACTGGGCCATATTCGACGGCGACGTCGGCGCGCCACATGGGATCGTCCGGCTTGAGCTCGGCCTGCAAAGTGAGCCGAGCGATGGTGCCGCTCGCGGGATCGACGGTGATTTCGCCGTGATAGCCGGTCATGACGCTGAAGGAATTGCTTTCCATGCCATAGGAGGAGGCGATGCAGCAATAGCGGATTTCGTAGTGCGATTTTTCGCGGGGAGCGGAATAGCGGAAAACGGCGAGAGTCCCGTTTGCGCTCTGTTCCCAGTGGCTCCAGGCGAGTCTGTTTTGGGCGGCGTCGACGAGCACCAGCCCGAGCACCGGGCCGAAGACGCCCCAGGTCTTGAGCCCCTGATCGGAGTTTTTGGTTTTGGAGGCTCTGACAGGGCCGGGCTGAGCGATTTCCTGGCCGTCGCGATATTCGATGGTAGTGCGCGAGAGTCTTACGGGACGGAGCAAGCTGCCTTCATTCAGACCGCTGAGGCCACCAGGCTCGCCTTCAAAATGGACGATAGAACGGTCGGCGTAGAAATGCGGCAACTGCGGGATGGCTTTGCTGACGTAGTTGGCCGCAAGGCCGAGGATGCGGCGCTGCTCGGGGAGATCGGGCGCGGGAGTGGGGGGGATCTCCGAGGCAGGAAGGTCAAGGAACGCCGCCCGACCTGCGAGGCCGAGAAGGGCGCGCTGCGCTTTGGCACTGGTAAGGGTGGTTCTCCAATGATCGAGGCGCGCCGGAGCGAGGCGCTCGGTCAGTTGCAGGTCAGAAAGCTTCTCGGCCAGGTCCGCGTCGGAAAGATTTTGGGACGAGGCCAGGAACTGCTCGAGTTGCGCCACGGTGACGCGCTCGGCCCGGCACCACGGCAAGATGAGCGCACAGATGCTTGCCAACAATATCCATTTGCGAATCACGATGGCCTCCGTGAGTGATGGAACCGGTGCTACGGGGGGCGAGCTACGGTTTTGGGGACGGTCCGCGCTTCGCGTTCCTCGACACGGCAATTCTATGCCCATTTGGGGATAGCACGCGCGGGGATTTTGCTCCAGGGAGAGAGAAACGGCAAGGAATATCGTTCTCACAAAAGCCGCGTTGTAAGATGGTAGATACTCACTGAAAACGCGACCCGATGCCGTGCCTTTTTTGGGATGAAAACGGTTCGGCAACCCAGGTCCAGGCGGAAAAGATGAACGTCGTTTTTCGCTGGTTTTTGGGCCTCTTCGGGATGGCCTTGACCCTGCTGGCTGCCGGGTGCAGCGGTGGAAGCCAGGGCCATCCGACCCCTGCGCAGACCCACGCTCTAACGGTCAATTCCTCCAATCCGGCGAGCGGCGTTTCGGTCAGTGTCTCGCCCGCAGATCAAAGCAACACGAGCAAGGGCACCACCGGCTTCACGCTCCGGTAATCCCGTGGACCGGAAGGCGCATGGAGGCGTGCCGTTCGTCGAGTACTACCTGGAGAAGTTCAAGGCAGAGGAAAGCACCTACGGCACGCGCCTGCTCGATTATCTCGACCTGCACACCTATTTCGCGGGCACGTACAACGGCAGTTCCGTTGCGTTCACTAACGCCGGTGACACCCAGGAACAGCAGGTGCGCGTGGACTCGACGCGGGTGTTCTGGGATCCGACCTACACCGATCCGAATTTCCCGCAGCCCAACTACACGACGGATGCGAACTACACTCCGAATTGCAACACCCCGCTGCAGGCGCCGCAATTGATTCCGATGGCGCAGCAGTGGGTGGCCAACGATTATCCGGGGACCAAGATCTCATTCACGGAGTTCAACTGGGGCGGACAGGAGAGCATCAACGGAGCCGTGGCGGAAGCCGAAATCCTGGGCATCTTCGGGAAATACGGGCTGGACCTGGCTACGCTGTGGGGTCCGCAAGACCCGGTCAAGCAGGTCCCCGGCCTGATGGCCTACGAGATGTACCGGAACTACGACGGCAAGAACGGGATGTTCGGGGATACGGCGTTCGACTCGTCCAGCGCGGACCAGAGAAAGCTGGCGGTGTACGGGGCAGAACGGGGCTCGGATGGAGCCGTCACTGTGATGGTGATCAACAAGACCTACGGGGCGCTGACGTCGACCCTCAGCCTCGATCACTTCACTTCGTCCAGCGCGACCGCCCAGGTTTTTCAGTACGGCAATGCCAACCTGGCATCCATCGTGGCGCAACCGCCTGAAGCCGTCACGCCGCCTGCATCGGGCGGCACCGCAAGCACCATCAGCACTACGTTTCCAGCCCAGTCGATCACGCTGCTGGTCGTGCCGAAGTAAGGGCGGCGCAGGTTCAGGCGGTGCTCGCAAGGCAGAAATGATGCGATCTGTTCCAGAATGATGCGGCCACGTTGAGCGTGAATGTGGCGAATCGTGCTTCCCGGTTGCTTCGTCCACTCGTCCGATTCGGACCAATGCACTTGCTCAGACAACGACGGTGCGCTTTACTCAGGATGTTGCGGTGCGCATAAACCGGAGAATGGAGAGCGCCAAGGAGGACATGATGACGACAACGGTTCCCATCCGTGAAGTGACGCAGTTCTTAACTGACTCCAAAGGAGCAACCATCCGAAGAGGGGACAGAGAGCCGATTGAGGACCCCGTTCTGGCGGACGCAGAGGAGGAGGAAATCGTGGAGTTGTGGGCGGGCGACCCGGGGAATCAGGGCGCTTAACCTGGGATTGCTCGAAATCGCCCCTTCGATGTTTGAGAGTTGAAACTACTTTTACAGATACAATCCGGATTGGTTCCTCCAAAAGCTTGAGGAGCGACGTTTCGGGCCAACCGGCGGCTCTTCAATAACCATTTCAGCGACACCCGAGCTGACCTATTGCGCTCTCGGCGAAAACACTACAACCGATAGAGAGCGGGCACGGCGCAACGTCGTGCCGTTTTCTCATTCAGATGCCAGGTCACGGATACCGGCGAGGCGCTGGTAATCGAATGACGTTCTCGCACACTTTCTGAGAATCTGCATCCAAGCTACGCAGAGCGGCCCGGTTAAGCCGGGGTTTCACGTTTGCAAAGGGAGTGTGCGCATGTTGTGGACGATCTTCCTCATCCTTCTCATCTTGTGGATTCTGGGTTTCAGTTTCCACGTCGCCGGCGGCCTGATTCACTTGTTGCTGGTCATCGCGGTGGTGGTGCTGATCATTCAACTCATCACGGGGCGGCGCGCGGTTTGAGCCGGCCGGTCCGCCGGGGTGCATTCCGGGGGCATCGCAGGGACGTCTCGCGCTTTTTGGTATATGTCGCCCAAGCAACAGCATTACGCGGAATCACATCCCATTGAATCGATATTCACGGCCGGATGAGGCGGCTGCACGCGGCTTCCTTGTCCAGTTGTTGTGACCGAGGAGGCGCGCAGTGAATTTCGATTCATCTAATCCTGTCGTAATCGGTGTGGCTTGCCTAGTGGTGCTGATCATTGTGCTGGCCGTTGTCTGGGCGGTAATAAGCAAGCGCAATCGAAGGAGGACAGAGGAACTGCGCGCTCGCTTCGGTCCGGAATACGAACTGGCCCTGCGCGAGTATGGATCGCGCGGCAAGGCCGAAGCCGCGCTGCTGGAGCGGGTGAACCGCGTCAACCGCCTGAACATTCATCCGCTCACCGAAGAGGAACGAGAGCAATACCTGGCGGATTGGGAGACCATTCAAGCCCGCTTCATCGACCATCCGCGCGGCGCCGTGACGGAATCCGACGAGCTGGTCCACGGGGTCCTGAGAGCGCGGGGGTACGAGGGGGGAGCATTCGACCGTCGGGTGGCAGATATGTCGGTCAATCATGCGCACTTGGTTGAACCCTATCGGCGCGCCAATGCAGTGACGGTGCGGACGGCCAAAGACGAGGCCACGACCGAAGACCTGCGCAGCGCGATGATTCTCTACCGCGGGCTTATCGAGGAACTGCTGCAGGCCAATGTGCCCGCCACTCGGCGAGAAGCGGCGTAGGGTTCCGAGGGCGTCGCGGTTACCGACGCGAGGGCGTTGTGTCAGTGGGTATTCTCGCCGCCCGGAGCAAAATAGCCTTCGGGCGCCGTTACCGAGTAGTCGTCCTTGGCGGCTTTCACGGCGATCTTGTGGAAGCCGCCCTCGGTGTCGGGCTTGTCGGGCGTATAGGTGATCAGGTACTGATTGCGCAGGTCCTCGGCAATCAGGTTGTAGATCGGCTCCAGATCATCTTTCTTGCGGGCATCGTAGGCGTGGCCGCCGGTCCGATCGGCGATCTGCTGCATGATCTTTCTTCCGTCGACGCCGGTATCGCTGGGGCCGCGGTCACCGCCGCGCCGGCCGCCGCCGTTGGGATATCCGCCGCCCGGATACCCGCCGCCGCCAGGATATCCACCACCTCCACCCCCCGGGTAGCCGCCGCCGCGGCGGCCGTGTTCGGGATAGTCGGCGCTCTGTTTTTCCTGCTCGCCCTTGAAGTAGACGGTGTAGATCTCGACGTGCGCTTTTTCAGCGGCGTCGAGAGCCTCGTTCATGCGGTCCTTGCTGCCACGGTCCACGCCGTCAGAGAAGACGATGAGGGCCTTTTGCCCTTGCTTGGAACCCATAACCTCGTCGGAAGCCAGGAAAATCGCGTCGTAGAGCTGATTCCCGTTGCGGTTGCCGTGCTGGCTCTCGCTCCGGTCCTCGCCGGTGGTCTCGGGGCCTTGCGTGTCGTTCTGAGACTGCTTGGTGCCCCCCATGTCGTCCAGTTCGCGATCGAGTTTTTCCCGCGAGTCGGTGAAGTCCTCGAGCAGTTCGACCTGGCGATCGAAATGGATCAGGAAGCCCTGGCTGTCGGCGTCGGCTGATTTTCCCGCAGCAGGCTGAGCGGGAAGGATCGCGTCGACGAATTTCTGCGCGGCTTTGCGCTCGGCCTCCAGAGCCGGGCTCATGGCGCGGTTGGTTTCCACCAGGAGGCCGATGCGGAAGGACGCATTCCCCAGCCGGGCGACGGCGGCGATGGTCTGAGGACGGCCATCTTCGGTAAGGTTGAAGTCGCCTTTCTGCAGGTTGGGAACGAGCACGCCCTTCTTGTCGCGCACGGTGACCGCCAGGGTAACGTCGCCGCCCTTGCTGTGAAGGACCGGCTTGTTGTTATCCGTAGATGGGGGATTTTCCGGCTGCTGGGGCGGCTGGCCGCGGCCGTCGCCCAGCAGGCAACTGGCTGACAGGGCCATCAGAGCCAGGGAGAAAACGATTCGAGTCCGCTTCATGATCGGGGTGCACACCTTCCCTGTGGGTTTAGACGAGGAAGGGCGTCGGGATGTTGAAGGATTTTTCTGCACACGCCGCGGTGATCACCGCAACCAGACCTAACGCGCTGCGGCGGAGGCGGAGAGATAGAGGTCGACGTTGCCCCGGTCCACCACCGTGGTCCCGGTATCGATGAACACCGGGAATGGGGAGTAGAAGTCGGAACTGAAGTCCTTGTTCAATTGGTCAGGGGCGTTGTGGGAGACGTTGTAGAGCATTCTGAGCCCGAAGTACCCCATGGTGTAGGGCTTCTGGGCGATGGTGGCGTCGATGGTTCCATCCTTGATGGCGTCCAGGGTGGCGGGGTCGGCATCCCAGGCAATGACTTCGCGGTCGTGGGCGTTGGCTCGCTTTAGAGCGTCCGCCACCGGCTTGCCGGAGACGGCTTCCAGGCAGACAAATGCGTCGATTTTCTTGCCACCTGTCTCGGCCACCAGTTGCTGGGCTTTGTCGAAGGCGGTCGCCGCATCCCCTTTGATATCGACGATTTCGGCGGTTTTGAGACCCGGCTGGGAGCCCATGGCGTCCTTGAAGCCACGCAGCCGATCCTCCAGGTTGGGCTGCCCGGGGATGGTAAAGAACGCTACGTTGCCCTTTTGAAGCTTCTCAATCAGCCGGCTGCCGCCCAGTCGCCCAGCCTCTACATTATTGGTGCCGATGAAATAAAGCCGGCGGGTGGCCGGCGCATCGGAATCCATCGTGATGAGGGGAATGTTGTTCTGAATGGCGGTATCGATCGCCCGCTGGAGCGTGCCGACGTCGGAAACCGAGATGAGAATGCCCTTGGGGTTCGTCCGGACGGCCTGCTGCAGGGCGTCCAGTTCGCCCAGCGGGTCATAGGTGGAGGGCCCGACGACCTTAGCGGTGACCTTGTATTGCGATGCGGCCTTGTTGAATCCGTTGGCCACGGTCTGCCAGTAGGGGAGTCGGACATTGGCGGCGATCATGTAGTAAACGTCCTGCTTCGAATCCGTGGTGCACCCGAACATGAACGCCAGTGCCACCCCGATTGCTGCCAATGCAATCTGCCTTGTGGTTTTCATATCTTCCTCGCGTTCGATCTGTGAAATTTCCGGGACTCGCGCCAGAGAACGGCCGCGTAACGCTTTTAAATCAGGGGAGGATAGTATTACGCGAACGTCTGCTTCGGCAACTGCAGGTGCGCGCCGGACTGGCTCGCAAGACTTGTCGGGTAAACGACGGAGCGGGTTTCGTTGCATCGGATGCCGCCCGTGATCGCGGGGGAAAATCGCGCGGACACGGCCGGGGGCCAATTGCGTCCGCCTGGCCGCGGGTGTAAGCTCGTCGTCGAAGAGATCCTTCCCGGTTGGTTTCTCGTAACCGACCCAACGCATCCCCCATATTCCTGGAGAAATCTTATGGCGTGCATGGCCAAGCCTCAGAGCCCGGGTTGCCCGGGACCACCCCCACCGACGGAAACCAAGGTAAAGATCATGATCCAGGTCACGCCGTCGAATCTATGCGCTTACTGCAGCCGGGTGGTCGACAGCAAGATCAATATCCGGGCGCGCAGAAACAGCATCGATCAGCTCGCTGCGAACTCCACGGGCTTGCAGCTGCTCAGCGAGTGGAAAGACCGGGCCGACCGGATCGTGATCGAGCTGTTCCAGCAGGAGATCGGCCGCGCGGGCATCGTCCCCTGCAACTACGCCTTCTGCCTGGCCGGTTCGGGCGCGCGCGGGGAAGCCTGCCCTTATTCGGATCTGGATTGTTTCCTCCTGGTGGAGACCGTCTCCGTTGAAACGAAGGATTACTTTCGCGGGGTCTCGACCAAAGTGAGAGACATGCTCCTGGACATGGATGAGATCGCTGGACTGCAATTCTGCATGGGCGGCCTGAACCCGCTGGGACAACTGAATGCCCGGGAGAGGCCGGAGTTGATTTTGACTCCCGTGGAAATGGCCGCTCTGATCGAAAATCCGGCCATCGACAAACACATCAGCGGCTCGCTTGGCGAGTATCGTCTCCTGTGCGGCTCGGCAGGTTCAGACAGGATCATGGAAGCCTACAAGACCGAAGTGAATCTTATTTTGGCCAAGACCTGTATTACGTTCTCGTCGCGCCCCAGCCTAACGACATCCAGGAAGGACGGTCTGCAATCGATCCGGGAAGCCCTCAAGTTCAAGGTGCCCGACAAGGAAGCCGCGACCTGGGACATGAAGATGGACTTTTACAGACTGCCGCAGCTGGTGGTGAAAGGATTGAGGCTGTACTACGGCATCGAGGCGGTCAGCACGGCTTCTGCCATCACCGAGCTGAGTCAAAAGGGGAAGCTGAGCGCCAACATGGCCAGAGGCCTCACCGAACTGATGGACGTGTTGACGGGGATCCGAGCCAAAGCCCAACTGCACTCGCGTCAGGAACTGAACGAGGTCTACACGACCGCGCCACTGAATCCGGGGAAGAATTACGTTCTTTCCGACATGGAATTGCAGGCTCTCAAGGGCCAATGGTTCTTTCTCAAGCGCCTGTACGACCGGGCTCAACAGTTTCTAACGGCGAAGGAGCAAATTCTCATTATCGGCAAGCGAGGCAATCCGTTTGCGGAGAACTAGCGTCCCGATACGAATGCCCGCCCGACTACCCAATGCAAGCTAACCACGACGCAAAGGTGCTGCGGGCTGGAGGGAACCGAAGGAGTTGGTAGCGCTAACGGGAATCGAACCCGTGTTTTAAGATTGAGAATCTCACGTCCTAACCCCTAGACGATAGCGCCATTGTTTTGAATGATTTACGGATTGATGGTGCCCTTACTATCCAGTTTACTATCCAATCTGCTAGAATCCGATCCCAGAGACGCACGCACACTCTGGACGAAAACCTCTTCGCCCGCCATCGAGCCGGAGGAATTCAGCGCGGTATGGATAACAACTATGGACATGCGGTCAACCTTAAACAGTATCGCCGGTTAAACGGGAAATGGCAATTCGTTCCCGTCCTCAAACAGAACGGAAAACCGAACCCTAAATTGGTCCTCATCGACGGCGAACCGGTCAGTTCGAAGGGTGGCATCTTCTACCTAGACTGGCGCGAGAACGGCAAACGCCGCACCCGGCCGGTCGGCGACTCGCCGCGCGAGGCGCTCGATGCGTGGCAACTGCAATCTGGCATCCGCGCCGGCGAGATCGAGCCCGAAGAGGAACCTGTTGAATCCGCCAAGGGGCTCACGATTGACCAGGCTATCGAGAGATACCTCCTTGACATCAAGGCGACCAAAGGCGAACGAACCTTCCGCGCCTATCGCCGGCAACTGGCCTGGTTCCGCGAACGGACCAAGAAACGTTACGTCTCGGAACTCGATCGCTCGGACGCAATGATGATGTTCGCCCTGGGACGCCAGGAGCGCATGAAAGGACGGGCATTCAATCAGAAGACCATCAACAAGCGGGTCATCATCATGCTCAACGCTATGCGCAGCCAGGGGGCCGTAATCGAGTTGAGGAAGGGCGATTGGCCGAAGACCGTGGACAAAAAGGTTGAAATGTATCAACCCGAGGAACTCAAGAAGTTCTTCGATGCCTGTGATCCAGAGGAGCGGATCATCTTCCAGGTTTTCCTCTGCACTGGATTTCGCGAGAAGGAAGTTGCGACCCTTGCCTGGTCCGACATCCATTGGAAAGAGGGCAAGCTCGCCGTTTCCGCCAAGCCGGATCTTGGCTTCACGCCCAAGAGTTACGAGGAGCGCAGCGTTCCTGTCCCTATGGCGTTGATCGAGGCCCTTCGGGTGCGCAAGAAAACAAGCAAATCGCTTTTGGTCTTTCCTACGATGCCACACCCGACCCGGCCCGACTACGGCAAAGGAGACAAACCAGATGGCCGTCTGCTCGACCAGTGCAAAGAGATCGCATTCCGTGCCGGATTGAACTGCGGGCACTGCAAAGGCGAATACACCGTCTACGTTCTCAACAAAGGTGCCCCGCAAAAAGCGAAGCGCCACTACAAATGCGACTCATCACCGCGCTGCGGGAACTGGTACCTCCACAAGTTCCGCCACACATTTGCTACGAATATTCTTCAGTCCGTGGATATTCGCAGCCTGCAGGTGATGCTCGGCCACAAGAACATCTCCACCACCGAAAAGTATCTGAAGTCGCTGCGGCTCGATCAGCTCCGAGAACGAATCGAATCCTCGGCCCTGGCGGCTTTCGTGTAGGTCGATTCGACGGAGGTTGCGGCATTTTCCCTTGCCTCGACCCATTGCAACTCCGACTTGGGAACCGCCTGCTTGCGATAAGAGATTTGGCGTTCGCCGAGCTCATCACGATTCACAAATCGATCGCCGAAGTGAAGCGCATTTCTCCGGGTTTCATGTGATGCACGCGATACGCTATTTCGGAACTGCCGTAACTCCGTGGATTTCTTTTGTGTACGATGTGAAGTTCTGGCATACTACCTCCGATCTCTCGAGGAGGATATCTCATGCTTCCCATTGCGAAACAGGTGCTGTGGTGCGTCAGCTTCGCCGCATTTGTTGCTTGTTTTTCAGCCGCTCAAACAACAGGGCAGAATGTACCGCAAGCTGGCCGCGACGAGATGGCCAATTTGAAGACCGCCATCAAAAGCGTGAGTCTTGGAGATTGGCATTACCAGGGTTTCAAAGCCGTGAGCGTCAAGGATCCGACACTAGCCCCTTGGTTTCCGTTCCTGAGTCCGACCAAAGGCTACGCGGCTATGTTTATAAATCGTTCAAAGGACATACCGAATAGGGGAAAAGGTGGGAGGGGCAGCGGGCTCCAGGCACCCAGAGTTCACACTCTGGATTTTCCCAAGAACAGTCGACAACACGCCAGAGCACTTCGAGGAAACGATCAGGAATCATCAGCAGGTGCAGTCTGATATTCCCACTGTCCTGGGCGCAAGCGAGAGCTACATTCTTACAGCAATTGGCGACATAGATGAGGGCGAAACACAGATCATTAACCTCGCCAAAGCCCTTCATATTACCCTAAAGGGAATCCAATAGCTGCATGGCCCTCATTCTGATCACAATAGCTGTCGTTGCTGTCGCTCTCTTGTGGCTGCTGCCTGGGCTTCAGCTTCGTTCTACCAAAGGGCATTTGAAGAATGCCGAAATTGAACTTTCAGACTATCTGAAGGCTGAAAACGATCGTAGAGTCACGATTGCCCAAATATTTGGGGGACTCGTGGTATTGGCCGGCCTTTTCTACAGTGGCCGAACAGTACGCTTGCAAGAGAGTGGTCAGGTCACGGATCGAATCAACAAGGCGGTAGAACAACTTGGGCAGTCTAATGTACCGGTCAACCTCGGAGGGATTCACCAGTTGGCAAGAATTGCGACGGATTACGACGAGGAACGTTACCCGATGTTACAGGTACTCGCCAGCTTCGTTGAGGTGAGAGCTGCTCTCCCAGCCCTTCTCCAGGTAACCGACTGTGATCCTTTTAAAATCCGGCAATACGAAGAATTGCCTGTATCGACGAGTCAGGCGATAATCAACGTTTTAGCGGACCAGATCCCGAAACTTAAGGGCAAACAAGAGGCCCTTGAAATTAACCATGTGAGCCTTCGGTACGTCGACTTCTCAGGCGGACGATTTGGTGTAATTCAATTGGCCGGTGATGACCTCACGGGGGCTCACTTCATCGGCAGCCAGTTCAGTCCGCAGTCAGTGCTTGCCTCCTCGCAATTCATTTTTGCAGATCTTACGGAGAGCAATCTTTCCGGTGTGAGCCTGCACCACACCTGCATGGCTCAGGCACGACTGCGCAACGCGGTCTTAAGAGATGCGGACCTCAGCTATGCCGACTTCCGCGCCGTAGAAGATTTGCAAGGAGCAGACCTCTCGGGAGCCAACCTGGATCACGCGGATATGCGCGGGGTTGATCTTACCCCGGTGAAAGGTCTCACTGCCCAACAGCTAAAAACAGTTAAGTGTGACGGGGCAACACAGTTTCCACAACCTCTCGCCTCATTACGAGCCACGTTGGAGTGCACGAAAACACCAGATCTTTGAAGAGGTCTTTGGTCCACCGATACAAATGTCGCCAAGTGTCCCTGGTAGAAAGCAGAGAGTCTCTTTAAAGCACGAACTGAGCAGGTACAGCCTAAACAATTCGAAGTAGACGAAAGACCAGCTAGGGTCGAATGAACGAATGAACCGCTGCGAACTACGAACTACAGATCAAACACCGTAAAAAGGGCGAGTCAATCTTCCACAGCTTCGTAGGGACAGATTCATCCAAGCTGTTCTATGAGTCCACCCCGTAAAGCGAGCTCATATGTGCCGCCGAGCCGTTCCTCAACCTCCAATACATGATCCAGGCTGATGCCGGTCATCGCGACGATTTCTTCCGCTGTCGGCCATCGGAAATGCTCCGTTACGTAATCGATGCAGGCGCAGAGGATTTCGACATTTGCATATTGTTCTATTGTTCGAGAGGATTCACAGCCTCGAACAAGCGTTCGAGCGCTGAAGTGAGCCGCACTGTTCGAGTGGATTCTTCGCTGACGTAGCATTTCGGGCGTCTATTTCGTGCGGTACGTGAGCGGGTTCTGATCATGGAGATGCGTACCATTGCATGGAAAAAATGAGGGTTTCCCTACGGATTGGGATGCGTCAATCGCCGATCAAGCCGCTTTGATGCGCCGCGCGGCGACAGCCAGCGTCGGCTCTTTCTTTGACAGCCACAGAGCGAGCACTGAAGGGTCGAACAATCGCGAGCCTCCGATCACCAGCGATGGAATCTTCCGCTGCTCCGCCATTCGATAGATCGAAAAAGTAGATCGTCCGAACAATGCCGCTACATCGCGGACGGTGAGGAGGCCGCGGGCTGCCTCGAGCGCAAGCAGGATGTTGAACATTTCCGACCCTGCCGGCTTCGAATCACCGTTGAGGCTGGCGGATCGCGGGGCAATTGTGGGATCGGTAGGCAGGGCGCCATCGTGGCGGGATCTGTTTGGTTTGCGCATGGGGATTCTCCAAACGGCCCCGGCGAGCGAGCCGTAGTATGACTTTGCTCGCTGAAGTTGAAAAGGGTCTAATGCGAATTCGGTTCGCTGTGATGAGAAACGCTCATCACGGCGCGCAAGTGCGAAATTCCTGGGGTAATCAAACTTGACAACAGAATGCAATCCCCGCAGAATTGTGGAAAATAGATCGTTTGTGTGCAAAAGCCTGTACGCAATTGGAAGAACTGGAAACCCCGGACCTAGATCACCTGTTGAGGAATTCTTCCATGACGCGGCGTCGCAACTCATCAATTTCTCTGGACGATCTGCGCACGGTCCTTGCGGTTGCAGAAGAGCGGAACTTCCACCGAGCGGGAGTGAAAGTCGGAAAGAGTGAATCCGGCGTGTCACGTGCGGTGGCCAAGGTTGAGCAGTCGGTCCGCGTGCAAATATTTGAGCGCAGCCATAACCGCTACCAGCCCGTCTCGATGACCGTTTCGGGCTGTCAGTATATTGATGGGATCAGGTCGGTGGTGGCGCAGTCGGACAAGGCTGACTACGCCGCGCGCGATACCCAGAACGGAACCGCCCATCGGATTCTTATAGGCAAGTCTATTTATACAGATATGGACCTGGTGGCGATCCTTCGCTCGATGGAACTTCCTCTGTATCCCCGGCTGGTCGTCGACTTCGCAACCAAAGCGCCTGTTGAGCTTCCGTTGGGTGTTCGCACCGGCGAGTTAAACGCAGCCATTGTCGATAATCCTGGTGAAAACCCGCACGTAATTCCTAAGGTCATTCGCTCTGTTCCATTCACTGTTGTGCTGCCACGCGAGCATCGGAGCGCCGGTAAGGAATCAGTCACATTGAAGGACATCGCTTCAATCCCGTGGGTGCTGTTCGAGCGCCCGTTTCACCCCTTGCTCTATGACGCTTTTCTTGAACGCGCGCGGCAGCTCGGGGTTGAGGTTAAGCGCGTTCACCAAGTTGCCCTTCCAGAGGAGGCCTGCGAAATGGCGCACGTGGTCGGTGGAGCGGCATTCCTTTCTCCGCATGGCGCTGCGCACGTCGCGAAATATGAAACGTTGGCTCCTCGGCGGCTTGATGATAAGGTCCTTTTCCTGAAGACCCAAATACTTGTTCAGCGTGACAATCCGTCCAAACTGGCGAGCGAGTTTGTTCGCGCGTTTATCGCGCGGCTCATCCAGCTTGGGCTGTACCAATCGGATCTGCCTTTATCCATGAACGGCCATGCCAGGAATGGCCTCACTCGGACTGCCCCAAGGGCTGGGCGTGCTCTAGTGGACCGGGAGGTTGCGTAGTGGTCATTCTCGTTCCATGGAAGCCGGTCGTTATCATCTGGCTGGTGCTGTCTGCGATGTTGTGGCTTGGCTGCCTTGCACAATTGCTCATGGAGGGTCAGAATCCGTTCCTTCCGCGCGGGTTCTACATCGACCAAGTCGACCACATGGGTCATATCGCGCATCATCGCAGACACACGCACCAGCCGGCTTAGGTCACGGTTTTCGATGAGACTATCAATGTCACCGCATCCGGCCTGGTATAGCATATATTTCGCAAGAACTCTCAATGCCAGGGCAGAAAAAGAACGCCCGTACGGCTGAATTCAAGCGCCGTTTCAGCATTGTCCCTGTCACTATGACCCAGGTTGCGATTCGACAGGTCATAGCTGACAAGCCATTTCCGCGCTGGCACTTTTGTCAAATTCGATGGGAAGAGCGGAGGAGAATCGCACGTGCAGGCGCAGTGGTCGGCAACCACGGCACGGGTAGAGAGTTGCGATCTCGATCAATCAAGCGCGGGCAGCGCAAGTGGCACTACATTGACTACCGTCTCCGGCTATCGCGTCGGTGCCCAGGAATTTGTGGCGAGAGTCTATTCGCGGAGTGCTCCTTCAAGGAAAGTCTCTCAATATCCGCCCGAACAGATTGGGCCACTCGAGGATTGGCTATTGGGTCACGGCACATCCGGAAGGGACTCCGATTCAGGTCCCTACTATCCCCGCGAAGCTCGGGAAAGCCGTTCTCGTCGAAACCGTCACGCCGGGCGGCGGATTGCACCGAGCAATTAGAAACTGATGGGAATGGCCGCGGTGAGTTCGTTGGTGCTGCTCGCGATGGACGCTGCCGTGATCGTAAGCGGTGGCAACAGCAGTGTCACTGCGATTGGGAGTGGAGAGTGGCAGTACGTTCTCACCACCCACTTTTTTCACTCAGCACAACCTTCACGATGCTAGCGCGGCATTTTGGTCAGGATCACAGAGCGGTTTGGAGATTGAGTTCCTCGGCGATCGCTTCGATCTCTCTCCGATTCTGGTTCACCCACTTCTGGTGTATGAACTGGACCTTGCCGAACTTCTTGTTGACCAATCGAGCGATCCACGCCGCCCGATCGATTCGGAACCGACGGTTCCGCGACGCTTTCCACGCTTCGGCGGCAGTGCGTAGCATTTCCGACTTGCGGTTCCTTCGGCTCTGCCGAGTGCGTTCGGCAGCTCCTACAAGCTTGCATTCTCCGCAATAGCTTCCGCGCTTGATCGGTGTCTTCCGTTGACGCTGGCGCAGGAAGTATCGTTCGCAACCCCGGTTGATGCATTTGCCGATGCGAGTCCCAAGCCGCGTGGTAAGGATTTCTTGGAAGTAGTAGACCGCCATGTCGCGCGCGTACCGCTCCTGGCTTTTACCCTGTGGTTTGGGCTGGCCCGCTAAGATCGCGATGGTTCCGTCGCCGTTGAGCGCCGGCATAGGGATGTTTCGCGACAACCACTCATAGAGCACATCAAAGATCGGAATGGGAGGTTCATCGACGGCCGCCCTGACCCGGCGGTTCGCTGGCGTCTCAATTCCATCTTTGTCGATTCCGGTCCGGATGAACTCATCAACCAGATCGCGTAGCTGGGTCTGAAAGGCAGCGGTCGCGGCCGCCATCTCTGGTGCCGTTACCGGCTTCTCGGGGTTGGTCCACTCCAGAACGCCCCAGTGCTTCCATGACCCGTTCAAGAGGGCCACGATGATTTCTTCGAAGGCCTTCTCCCAAGCCCTTCCGTGGTGATTCTTGCCGTCGAAAATCTGCATAAAAAGATGATGCGCGTAATATCTGTTCAGCGCAACAGGTTATACAACTTGTGGGTACGTCCCTGGATAGAAGATCGGCATGGATAGGCCGAACGCGGATCCGAAAACCATGCCGACGGCCCCAGGAGGATCCACATGGTCACGCTCGCTGTCATTGGGGTCGTGCTTTCGTTCGTGCAGGTTCTGATCTCGCTTCGCCGGAAGTAAATCGGGCTCAGAGCGGCGCTTATGGGTGACAATCATGAACTAGCCGAGTTGCTTCACTTGGAGGACGACGTGGCGTCGACGCGGGCGCGCAGTTCAGCGGTTGGTCGCAGAGATTGGGACGGGATTTCCACAACAAGGGATCGAGCTTAGCCCTGGGAAGAGGGTATCCTAGGAGATGCGCATTAACTCTCGGTTTAGGTTTCTGAACATCGGCGTTGAGCGCGTAAGTGTGAGCTTTTTGAAGTAAGGGAGAACCTACTTCAGGAAGGGCTGGAGGGCCGCTTCGCTTCCTAGGGCATCGGCGACCCCCCGGCTTCTCGGCCAGTGGGAACTGACGCGAATTTCATCCTAGCATCAATCTCCTGGCTCAACGAAAATGCTTTTCCACAATCGGGGACGACTCTGTGGATTCTCTGCGGGGATTCAGTCTCCATTCAGGAGCAGGCATTCATGGAGCCAATTACGATTTCGATGCGAGGCTTGGCCGAGGTCGCCTGCGCCAAGCCATCACAGAAGCAAAGCAAGTTGAGGCGCTTCAAGTTCCCAGAATCAGAAGAGAGCGTCGGACGATCCAACTACTACATCTGGGCGCTCAGCGCGATCAAGCATCACCACCGCGGCGACACAGAATTCGTCGATGAAACCCTTCATCGCTTACATGAAGAGGCCGTGACTGAAAGCGATCCGCGCCGGCGGGCAAAGCTTCGCGGGAATCATCGAGCGATCACCGACTATTTGAATCACTTCGGCGACCGTGAACTGCAGATCAAGCCAGGCACACGCTTGTACTTCAACTATCGCAACCTCATCGTGAACGCTCACCCCGACTTGGTGGCGGAAGAAAAGGGCCGGCTTCTTCTCATCAAGCTGAATTGTTGCAAGGGCGACTTCGGCGGGGGCGTTACGGCAACGCTACTGCATGTGCTCTATGAATCGGCCAGGATGAAGGGCCTGGAGATCGGCCCGACTTCGGTCGAGTGCTTGCAGACCTCGAGCGGTTCTCGGATCACGGGGCCAAAGAGCGGATTCCCAGGCACATCAGCCCTCAACTCAGCGTGCAAGGAGTTGCTGGAGCTATGGCCCGCCGCATGAGTGATGAGTTTGACTAGAATCGTGTCATGAACCAGAAGACCAAGGAACTGTGGGTGATTCCAACGGTTATCGCCCTGGCCACAGGCATTCCGCTTGGCCGGGTTTATGTTCCTTGGGTTATGGCTCGCAGGAACATCGATCAAACCGTCGTTTTCTCTGGCATGGTTGGAAGCCGCGCTCTCGGCCCCTCTTCCCGTATGGGTCATTCTGGTTGTACTCCTTGCCGCCGTCATTGCGATCGGACTGTTCTTGAGGCAGCGAGTGCGGACCTCCGACGAAGCTGATCAAAAGGATTCGGCGAAGAAGGACGTCTCCCGCCTGGAGGATCAGATCGTAAAGCTAAACCGGGAACACGTCGCAGAGATTGAAAGGCTGAACGCGAACAAAACGCAGCTTCACGGGGTCTGGAACAACAGCCAAACCTTTTTGGCACATGGGACGGAAGGGACAAGCGCCGATGATGCAGATTGGCGGTTGGATCCATCTGACCTCATCGAATACCGACGAGGTCATCTATCTGCTTGCCGCGTATATCGACGGACGGCAGTCGGACATTTTCATGGACGTAGCCGTTAAGCCCCATGCAGTAAATGAGGAACAAGTGGTTCTGTATATGGTCCCGCCACTGGAAACCGATGCGACCAAGCCGTTCACCGCAACCATCGTGGTGGAGGATCAATACAACCGGAAGCACACCTTGCCAGTCCAATCGTTCCGAGCCACTTCAAGTCAAGCTCCTCCTCCTCCGAAAGTCGGGAAGCCCGCCGACCCGGCCTTTTACAACGAGGATTCCAGAAATATCTTTCAGCGGGAGGGCTTCCATTTTGATATTCAGCCGCTCAGCAACGATGTTGATCGGCACCGGAACGCGGTAGGAATCCGTTTCTCGCAGTGTCTTCTCGGCCTTCGCTTCAATGTTTTCAATGCTCATCATATTGGACCTCCGAGATTGCGGAGCTTGCAAGCAAATTGCAAGCTCCGCGTGAGTGGTGGGGGGTACCGATCAAGCCGCGGCGCGGCGGTCTACGCGCTTTGCTTGACGTTTTGACGGCGCTCTCTGGGGTGTTTTGGTGGCGTCCTTTGATTTTTCTTTTGCGAGGAACTCCTGCTTGACCCTCGCAGAAATCGCATCGACGTCCACCTTATAAACTTGCGCAGCGTCGCCGAGAACCTTTGCTGAGTCGCTCTGACTGTGCAACGACAGAAGAATTACAGTCTCCACCAAGATGCGGCAAAGAGTGCTTTCCTCAGCCTTGGGCAAGAAGGCCGCAAGTAGCTTCCCCGGGGCCTCACCGTCCTTCGGCTTACCCATGCCGTGCTGGCGGATGAGAACGGCGGTTTTGCGTTCGTCCATTGTCGCTGTCAGGCGAGTCGCAAGGAACAGAAGGTCACGTTTCATCAAACGAACAGGAACTGCATCGCCGATAGCTCTCAGCACGCGCAGGCCCGTGGCTTGGGCCAGCGCCTCCTCGCGACGGCGCTTTTCCTGTTCGGCCTTGAAAGCGGCGTCGGCATGAGCGCTCTGATGTTGACGCTTCGCGTGGTGCACGGGGCAATCGGGATTGACACACACTTTCTTGATTTCGCCACGCTCGTTGCCGTCTGTGACGATGGCGTCGTTCATGTATTTGCAGGTTTTGTACTCCGGCCATTCGCGCTGTTCCTTCCGCTGCGGCTTCTCCTGCCGGATTTCTACGTACTTGTTGCGCGGAATTACCGCGCTGCCATCTTTCGGCTGCCCGTAAGCCGTGCTGATCTGTACCAGCTTAGGCTTTGCAGCGATGGTCTGCATCACGAACTCCTGAACCTTCTTTTGAAAACAGGCCGGGTCGCTGCATGAATCGGGCTGGTTCGCTCCGATCTCAGCAAACAGAAGGGTGTTGTGGCCGGTACGTCTTGGACAATCGACGCACGAACCCGCCTCGGGCACAAGCTGCGCGTCCTCCTTCGAGAATGGGGCATTGCCAAGCTCTAGCAGAATGTTACGCTCGATCCATTGCTGGAGATGGCGGACAGGGAGCAGAACCCGCTTTGATCCGCTGCCATTGCCGTAGACTTCCTGCCAACAGGCAGCGAGTGCCTGTTCCTGCTGCTCCGGCTGCAACTTCGCCAACAGCAGAGCATGTCCCACGCCGATCTCATCCTTGGCGAACGCTTCGGTGACGGCGGGCGCAAGGTCAGCGACGCAGTC
>CAVPNO010000047.1:0-7667 GCA_963706455.1 uncultured Acidobacteriota bacterium
CTGATGACCCAAACTCTGAAAGGCAAGACTCTCGAGCAAGCCGAGGAGATGTTCAAAACCTTTCACGGCATGGTGACCGGCCAGAATCCCGAGGGAGAAGGCGCCGATATTGGGAAGCTAAAGGTATTTGCCGGGGTGCAGGAATTTCCGGCGCGCGTCAAATGCGCCACGCTGGCATGGCATACCCTCGAAGCCGCGCTGCATGGCGCCAAAAAGTCCGTCAGCACCGAGTAGCAGACCCATGGCGAATCTTGCGGCAGACAGGATCGAGCTCCGGCGCGACTGCGAAGTGATCGCAGTTCCCAGCGGCCAGCGGCAAACGCTGCCCGCCGGAACCCCGATGCGCATTGTGCAGACGCGCGGCGGCGCATTTACCGTTTCCAACGATATTCATGCCATCTTCCGCATCGACGGCGCAGATGCCGATGCGCTCGGCCTCGCTCCGCCCAAGTCATCCGCCGTTCCCACACAGGGGCCGCTCACGGACGAGATGGTCTGGAAGGCGCTCAAGAATGTCTTCGACCCGGAATTGCCGGTCAACGTTGTCGATCTCGGCCTGATTTACGCCTGCGACATAACGACCAGCGAGCAAGGCGGCAAGACCATTGCCGTGCGCATGGCCATGACTTCGCCGGGTTGCGGCATGAGCAATGTGCTGAAGGCCGATGTAGGGGCCAAGCTGAATCGGCTGCCCGAAGTAACCGAGGTCAAGGTCGACGTGGTCTTTGATCCTCCCTGGTCGCCGGCCCGCATGTCCGAAGCAGCGCGGCTGCAACTGGGCATGGATCTTGACGATTCCCGCGGCCCCGGTCTCATCCAGATCGGTCGCTTCTGACTTCCTGGTCTATTTTCTGTCTGCGTATTTCGCTTCTAAAAGCAGGTCCTTCGTCAGTCGCCGCGGCGATCTCCTCAAGATGACAACAGGTTCGGGAGCGTTTGCGCACTGGCGGGTCCGAACGATAAACTTTTTCGCGTGCGAATTGTGCCTTTCCGGCAGTCGCGACGAACCTTCTCCACAGCAACGAAAACCAACGCGACCCGCTTCGAGCGCGGTTCAACCAGTTTGCGGCGTCGCAAACCTGAATCCATTGATCGAGGAATCCACGTGCGCCTGGGACGAAGCTTTTCCATTCTTGTCTGCAGCCTGATCGTGATCGCGTTTTCCAGCGACCGTACCTCCGCGCAATCCGCGGAGAACCCACTCATACCGCCCGCGCCCCGCGCCAAGCAGACTCACCTCAAGCATGTCCTGGTGATCTCCCAGACCAAGGGATTCGAGCATGATTCCATTCCCGACGCCATGGCAGCCATCTACAACATGGGGAAGGAAAGCGGCCTGTGGGACACCACCCTGCGTAGCGATACGGAGTTGCTGACCAAAAAGGACCTTGGCCAGCGCAACGCGAAGAACCTGAATTATTTCGACTTGATCGTGTTTGCCAGCACCACCGGCGAACTGGACATGGATGACAGCCAGAAGGCAGACATGCTTTCGTTCATCCATGACGACGGCAAGGGATTCGTGGGCATTCACGCGGCGATGGATACGAATTACAAGTGGCCTGAGTATGGAGAGATGATCGGCGGATGGTTCGACCAGCACCCGTGGATGACGTTCAATGCTCCGATCATCAACGAGGACCCCGATTTTCCCGCGGTGCGCCACTTTCCAAAGGAATTCGTCAAATTTGACGAGATCTACCAGCCCAAGTCTTGGTCGCGCGACAAGGTGAACGTGCTGTTGAGCCTGGATCCGAACCGGCTTGACTATAACAATCCTCGCGTTCATCGCACCGATCACGATTTCGCGGTGGCGTGGAGCAAGATGTACGGTAAGGGGCGAGTCTTCTATTCCACGCTCGGGCACACCGAGGAGTCCTGGAACGACCCCGACATTCGCAAAATGTATTTCGAGGCGATCCGCTGGGCGCTGCGGATGACGGACGGAAGCACGGAGAGCCATCCGCGCCCGGCTTTATCGACTCAAACCCATTGAATCAAGCGTGCCGGATCTGGGGGCGCCTTGTCCCTCTCTGGATGCGGCCGATTCTCGCCGGAGAACGTTTACAAGTTGTGAGCAGGTTGATAAGAGTGAGAGCATTTCGCATTGTAGTTGGCACTGCGGTAGTCGCCTTGGGAATCCTGTTAGCGCAGTTCAATTCCCGCTCCACTTATGCGGCGAGCCAGAATGAAACCGCCCCCACGGTGAACACAAATCCCGCGCAAGATCCCGGCGCCGCTGTGTACGCCAAGAACTGCGCGGTGTGCCACGGTGCACAGCGCCAAGGGAATCTGCCGGGATTTCCGCCGCTCATCGGGATCAGCCACCGCATGTCGGACAATCAGATTGCCGACCTGATTCACTCGGGTAAGAATCGCATGCCGCCCTTTCCCAATCTGCAGGGCGGGGAACTGACTGCGTTGCTGCACTACCTTACCGCCGCCGAGCCCGGGTCGCAGGTTACCGGAACCGATGTTGGCAATCCGCCCTCCGATTTAGCCGCGGCCGGCGGTTCGCTGTTCCTTCAGAACTGCGCCTTCTGCCATGGACGCGATGCCATGGGCGGCGAAACCGGGCCTGACCTAACCCAGTCGAAGCTGGTCCAGTTGGATAGCACCGGCGAAAAGATCGCGGCCGTGATTCGCGAAGGCAGGCCGGACAACAAGATGCCGGGTTTCAATTTCTCGCCCCAGGAGATTAGCAGCCTCATTGCTTTCATCCGCTCGCGCGAGGCGGCGGCGAAAGCGCATCCGGGCGGACGCCGCGGTGTCTCTCCCGAAGATCTGCAGACGGGAAACGCGCAAGCGGGCAAGCAGTATTTCGAGGGGGCCGGAGGCTGCGTGAAATGCCACTCCGCTACCGGCGACCTGGCGGGGATTGCCAGGCGCTACCAGGGGCTGCAACTCGAAGAGCGCATGCTTTATCCGAAAAACGCAAAGAGTCAGCTCACGGTGACGCTTCCGTCGGGAGAACAGATCGAGGGAACGCTGGCGTATCGCGACGAGTTCACGGTGGCCTTGCGCGACACCAGCGGCATTTACCGGTCATGGCCAACCAGCGCCGTGAAGTTCAAGGTGAAGTCGCCCGCCGATGCACACGCGGATAATCTCCCGAAGTACACGGATGACGACGTCCATAATCTGATGGCGTATCTGCAGACGTTGAAGTGAAAAAGACAGCTCCTGGCTTCTGTCTTCCGACTGCCAGGTTCCAGGTCGCATCCGCCGCGGCAGACCCGGGCACCGAGTTGAGGTTATTTGGAAATGAAACGTTTGAAAGTCGGCACCCTCGCCGCAATTCTTACGCTGGCCGCGCCGGCCATGTTTACGATCGCGATGCCAGCCCAGGATCTGCAGGACGCGCAAATGCTCCACCCGAAGCCGGATTCGTGGCCGATGTATCACGGCGACTACACGGGCAGGCGGCACATTCCGCTCACGCAAATCGCTCCCCGGAACGTCGGCGACCTCTCGCTGGCGTGGGCGTTCCAGACCAATCAGCCGGCGCAGATCAAGTCGTCGCCGCTGCTGGTGGACGGGATTCTGTACTTCACGGTGCCGGAGAACATCTGGGCGGTCGACGCTCGCTCTGGTCACCTGGTCTGGCACTACCACCGGCCGACGACAAAGGGCGAGCACATCGGCCATCGCGGCGTGGCCATGTACAAAGGGTGGCTGTATTTCACCACGCCCGATGCGCACCTGATCTCGCTCGACGCCAAGGACGGCAAGGTGCGCTGGGACAAGGTTGTCGCCGACGTGGACAAAGGTTACTGGACGACGATGCCTCCGCTCGTGGTTCGCGGGCACGTGATGGTGGGCGTGGCAGGGGATCTGGATAATCTTCCGATGTATGTGCGCTCGCTCGATGCCGACACGGGGGCTACGCAATGGCAGTGGGACTCGACCCCTCCGGCGGGCACGCCGAACGCGACCACCGGGGGCACGGTGTGGATGCCAGGCACCTACGATCCGGATTTGAATCTCACCTATTGGGGCACGGGCAATCCCACGCCTGTACTGAATGGACACGTGCGTCCCGGCGATGATTTGTATACCTGCAGCATCGTTGCGCTCTCGCCGGACGATGGGAAGCTGAAATGGGCTTTCCAGCCGTCGCCCCACGATACGCATGACTGGGATGCAGTGCAGACCCCGATGCTCGTCGATGGAGATTTTCACGGGAAGGCCCGCAAGATGCTGATGCAGGCTTCGCGGAATGGGTATTTCTTTGTGCTGGACCGCACCGACGGCAAGAGCTTGTTGACCGTACCGTTCGGGCCGGTGAACTGGGCTCTTGGGCTTGACAAGAAGGGGCAGCCGATTCCCAATCCCGACAAGGAGCCCGCTCCGGATGGGAGATTGATTGCGCCGGATGAGGGAGGGGTGACCAATTATCGCGCGCCCAGCTTCGATCCCAAGACAGGGTTGTTCATCGTGGACGCGCGTCCCAGCTGGAGCATCTATTTCGCCAAGCCTGCCGATGGCACCTACGGATGGGCCGGCGCCGATTACGACGTCTGGGGCCATTCGGTCATCGAGGCCATCGATTACCAGACCGGCAAGATTCGCTGGAGCCATGAAGTGGGCGACTACGACGGAGCCGGCGTGATGACGACCGACTCCGGCCTGACTATTACCGGCGATTCCGAAGGCAATTTGCTGGCGCTCGAAACCGCCAGCGGGAAAACGTTGTGGCACGCGGGCACGGGCTCAAGAATGCAGAGCTCGCCCATCAGCTACGAGCTGGATGGCCGCCAGTACATCGTCACCGGAAGCGGCACCGTGCTGTTTGCGTGGGCGCTGCCCGAATCAAAGGCGGCGGCGAAACATCCTGGAACGCAAGTGGCGGGTCGGTGAATCCAGGTTTCAGAATCGAGATCTTCCACCCCATGGCCGCAAACCTGTCCGTGGGGACCCCGGACCCTGGGGGCACCCGGGCTGGAGATTCGCGGTTACCTCTGGGCGCGCTTGAGCACGACCGGAATATACGGCGGAATGTGCCAGTTGCCTATCGAGGGATCGGACCCGTCCGGCGCGGGTCCAATGTCGGGCGCGTCCGGCGCCTTCTCGGGAGGCTTCGGCCTCTCCCATCCAAGATTGACGGTGCGCTGCAACTCGATGCGGTCTCCCTTGATGTTGCCGGTGAAGCTGTTGGGTCCTACTTTGAATTCGATCGCGTTTCCATCGATCTTTCCGTTCACAATGGGCGCGGGCACGTCGGAGCCGCCGGTGAAATTTACGCTCGTGCCCTCAACCGTGCCGGAAAGGCTGCTGCCGTCCTGACGGAACGAGTAGACCGAATTGCTTCCGCCGATGAATTCCATGATCCCCGAGTTGCTGCCTTCCCGCGGCGCCGGCCGCCACAGGCCCGTGACCCCTGCGCCCCCGGGCACCTCGCGCTCCCATACGGCGACGTTCGGACGAAGGTCAACCGCCTTGGCGCTGATGGTCGCGCTTGCCGGTTCCAATCCCGGAGAGGTCGCCTCCACGGTGATGCTGCCGGCTTTCTTCGAGGACTGCGCCACCGCCATGCAATATCCGCAGAACGCTTTGCGCGAAGTTCCCAGGTCGGAGTCCTGATCGGTGGGGTCGCCGTTGCCGGTGCCCATCAGTCTTCCTTCTCCTGACACCTTGAAGGTGATCCGGTTGTCGGTGATGGGAACGACGCGATCCTGCGCGTCCCTGACTTCGACGGCGAACATGGCCACGTCTTCGACATCGGCGGACACCTCCCGCCTGTCGGGACGGATGGCCAGTTTGGCCGGGGCTGCGGTGGTTTCGCGCTTGTCGGTCATCACCACCTTGTCGTCCTTATAGCCGCGCGCCTCGATGCTGCCCGGCGCGTACTTCACCACCCACGCCACGTGCGAATCCTTCTTCACATCCTTGGTGCCCAGGCTCTGGCCGTTGTGCAGCAACTCCACCTTTTCCAGGTTCGAATAGACCCAGACAGCGATGGTCTTGCCTTCCATGCCTTGCCAGTTCCAGTGCGGAAACAGGTGCAGCACCGGCTCATTGGTCCACCACGACTTGTAGTAGTAGAACGAGTCCTTGGGGAAACCGCACACGTCGAGGATGCCGTACTGCGAGGCGATGTTGGGCCATCCGTTGGGCGATGGTTCGCCGCGATAGTCGAAACCCGTCCACACGAAGCCGCCCGACAGCCACGGCTGCGCATTGCAGAAGCTCCACCAGCCCTCGGCGGATGCTCGCCCAGTCGTGGTGTACGGATCGTAGGAGGAGACATAACCCTTCGAAGCGTCCGTGATGTAGATTCCGCGCGTGCCCACGGCGCTCACCGTTTCCGTTCCCATCACCGGCTTGGCCGGGTTCTTCTTGTGGAATTCTTCGGCTTGCGGGTCCATGTAGTTATAGCCGGCGACATCGCACTCGACCAGGCCGCCGGAGGTGCCGATGGCGCCGGTCGGGGCAATCGAGGCCGGTCGCGAGCCGTCCAGCTCGTTGGCCAGCGCCTTCATCGCGGACAGAATGTTCACGCCCTTTTCGGTGTTCGCCTGGCCTTCTTCGTTGCCCATCGACCACATGAACACGCAGGGGCGATTGCGATCGCGCCGCACGAGATTGCTGAACTGGCTCATCCCTTCGGGGTTCGACGACATCATGCGTGTCTCGTCGAACACCAGCATGCCCAGCTCATCGCATGCATCGAGCAGTTCCGAGGTGGGCGGATTGTGCGATGTCCGCAGCGAGTTGCAGCCCATCTCCTGCAGCTTGCGCACGCGATAGTACTGGACCGCATCCGGCAGAGCCGCTCCGATGCCGGCGTGGTCCTGGTGGTTGCAGGTGCCTTTCAGTTTCACCGTCTTGCCGTTCAACAGAAATCCTTTTTCCGCGTCGAAGGCCACGCTGCGGATGCCGAACCGCGTCTCGTAGCGATCGGCGGCGCCGCCCTCGGTCTGAAGTTCGGTCACGAGCTTGTAGAGGTTGCGCCGTTCCAGTGACCAGAGTTGCGGCTGCTTCACGTCGATCTTCTGTTCGTAGGTGTGGTCGTCGCCGTTCGCGATCTTCGCCGGCGAACTTGTCGCCCGACCCACGGTTTCGCCCGACGGGCTGAGCACCGTCGACAGCACTCGCACGTTTTGAGAATCTTTGCCGTGATTCGCTACTTCCGTGCGAATCGACAAGCCGGCACTGCCCGACTGGATTTCGGCTTTCACGAATGTGCCCCAGCGCGGCACATGCACAGGGTTGGTCTTGACGAGCCAGACGTGACGGTAGATTCCCGCGCCCTCGTAGAACCAGCCATCGCTCTCCGTCGCGTCCACGCGGATCAGGAGCACATTCCGGCCGCCGGGGTTGGCGAAGTCGGTCAGGTCGAAGCTGAACGGATCGTATCCTCCGCTGTGGCGGCCGATGTAGAAGCCGTTGAAGACCACCATGGTCTCGCGATAGGCGCCGTCGAACTCAATTGTGATGCGCCTGCCGGCGTCTTCGGCCGGCAACTCGAACACGCGCCGATACCAGCCCACGCTGGTGGCAGGATACTTTCGCCCGAGCGGGTAGAAGCCCTTGCTCTGGAGCGCCGGATCGTTCTGGAACGGCAGTTCGATGGCCCAGTCATGGGGCAGATTCAGCTCTCGCCAATCGCCGTCGTCGAAGGCCATGGAGCCTGCGGGCATGAAGTTCCCGGTCTTCTGAAACGT
>CAVPNO010000048.1:0-11717 GCA_963706455.1 uncultured Acidobacteriota bacterium
GTCTGACGAAACGCCGGAAGGCCGCTCGATCGTAGTGCTCGCCAAGACCGAGTACAACCTGCGCGGGCGCGACCTGAGCGGGATTCATGCCGACTTCGTTCCGTTCACGGCGCAGACGCGGATGAGCGGCGTGAATCTGCCCGGAGTGCGCATCCGCAAGGGCTCGGTGGATGCGATTGCGCGGTTCCTCGAGGAGCAGGGCTCATCGCTGCCGAAGAAGGTGCGCGATACGGTGGAAGAAATCGCGCGCCAGGGCGGAACGCCGCTCGTGGTGGCCGAGAACTCAACCGCGCTGGGGGTCATCTATCTCAAGGACATTGTGAAGGGCGGCCTGAAGGACCGTCTGGCGCGGCTGCGCGCCATGGGGATCCGCACCATCATGATCACCGGCGACAATCCGCTGACCGCTGCGGTGATTGCGCGAGAGGCGGGCGTCGATGACTTCCTCGCCGAGGCCAAGCCCAAAGACAAGATGGACCTGATCAAGCGCGAGCAGGGCAAGGGCAAGCTGGTGGCCATGACCGGTGACGGCACCAACGATGCCCCCGCGCTGGCGCAGGCCGACGTGGGTGTGGCCATGAATTCCGGCACACAGGCCGCGAAGGAAGCCGGCAACATGGTGGATCTCGATTCCAATCCCACCAAGCTGATCGAGATCGTCGAGATCGGCAAGCAGTTGCTGATGACGCGCGGCGCACTGACGACGTTTTCCATCGCCAACGATGTCGCGAAGTATTTCGCCATCATTCCGGCCATGTTCGCGGGCGCATTCCCGGTGCTGAACGCACTCAATATAATGTATCTTCATTCGCCGCAGTCGGCGATTCTGTCGGCCGTGATATTCAACGCGATCATCATCATCGCTCTGATTCCCCTGGCCCTGAAGGGCGTGAAATACGAGCCTAAAGCCGCCGAGGCGCTGCTGCGCCAGAACCTGCTGGTGTACGGCGTCGGCGGCGTGATCGTTCCGTTCATCGGCATCAAGGCGATCGATATGCTGTTGGTGGCGATGCGTTTGGGGTAAGGCAGGACGAAGGGATCAGGGATTAGGAGAATTATCGTGCATTCCGTTTCGACATCACCGGTACATACCGAAATTCAAACCGCGCCGGTCAGGCACTCGGTGTGGAGGACATCGATTCTCTATACCGTGGTGGTGACGCTGCTGTTCGGCATCGGCTATCCGCTGTTGGTCACGCTTCTGGCGGGGGCGCTGTTCCCGCACAAGGCGGCGGGCAGCCTGATCCTGAAAGATGGGCAGGTGATCGGGTCGGAGTTGCTGGCGCAAAGCTTTACGTCGCCGCGCTATTTCCATCCGCGTCCTTCGGCAGCGGGCAACGGCTATGACGCGACCTCGTCCGGTGGATCGAATCTCGCGCAATCGAATGCCAAGCTGGTGCAGCGCATCCAGGGCGATATCGACAAACTGGTTGCGGTAAATCCCGGTAAGCCGGTGCCCATCGACCTGGTGACGACTTCGGGCTCCGGTCTCGATCCGGACATCACGCCGGATGCGGCTTTCTACCAGGCGCCGGCCGTGGCCAGGGCGCGCGGATTGAGCGAAGAACACGTGCGCAGCCTGATCGAGAAGCACATCACGGGGCGGCAGCTGGGGTTTCTGGGCGAGCCGCGGGTGAATGTGCTGGAACTGAATCTGGATCTGGATACGCTCGGTGTTGTGGGGGATTCCACCGCGAAGTAGTAAGGCGGGAGGGGCCGAGAAGTTCCGTGAGCTATCCAGCGTCCCGAACTGCAGATCCTTCGACTGCATGGATCGCGCCCTGCGCGATCCATTTCGCTCGGGATGACAATCCTTTCCCTATTCCCTGCTTTACTTCGGCTTCCAGATGCGGAATTCGCCGGAGGCGTGCATAAGACTCATCATAAAGAGCATGCCGTCGTAGTAGCGGTATTGCCCTGAGGGAATGGGCGTATTCCATAGAGCCTCGGTGAATTTTTTCGCCAGAGCCTTGTCGGTAGCGGCGAGGCCGGCAACGGCGTTCGTTCCCACAAGTCCGGGGGGATGATCTTCGTGCGTGAGGCCGGGCGTCGCGCCCATGTCTTTGCCGTCGAGGGAGTAGACGGGGCCGTATTTGTCGATGCCCTGGGAAGCGAAAAAGCCCTGGATGCGATCGCTGAGTTGCTGCTCGGCCGGCGCCTTGCGCCACCACGACCAATCGACAGACCAGTTGCTGGCCGTGCGCCAGGCGTCATAACCGAATTCCCCCGACTGCGGAAATCGGTTGGCGTGGGGCGTGCCGTCGAAATTCGCATAGTTGGGCGCGAGGCCGGTTTTCGGATTCGTGGCCTGGACAAAGAATTTCCGGCTGGTCTCCGCGGCGCGCGTCCAGAAAACTCGATCCTCTTCCGGTCCCCAGCGCGCCCATAGTTCGTAGAAAGCTGGCAGATGATACGAAGGATCGGTGAACGGCTGTGGCATCGCTTCCGGCACGAAGAGGATCATGGGCGGATCGAGGTTCACCATGGAACCCACGGTGTGCCGGCCGTTCTGATTATGCGATCCGGTCTGGGCCGGGGCGGAGATGACCGGCCGGTGCACCATCGCGCTCAAAAGTTTGTTGGCTTCTGCGTGGTAGTCATAGATGCCCCTGCCATCACCCCAGCGATTGGAGGCAAACAGAAGTGCCATGGCGAAATAGGATTCCCCATCCGGCGCAGCCCCCTCCGAGTTGTGGGTGCCGTCGTACTTGCAAGACCAGGCGAAGAACTGATAACTCGGAGCCTTTGGGTCACTAATGTACATGTATGTCTTCGCCCAGTTCCAGATGGCGTCGAACTCTGCTTTCTTGTCGAGTTGGACGGCGATCATCATGCCGTACGACATGCCCTCGGTGCGCACATCGTGATTGGCCCAGTCAGTGACGTACATCAGAGAGCCGTTGGCATTGCTGCCGGCAGCGAATGCGATGGCCTGCGTCTGCGGGTCGCCATGGAAGAGTTGCTGAAATGCGGCGTCGATTTTGGCACGGATCTCGCGCTGCGAGTGGCCATCTTCGATAAACAGGTTCCGGTATTTGCCAGTCAGGTAGCCGCCGGACCCGTCGCCGGGCTGCGCGGGCATGCATTTCGCGAAAGCGCCCGCCCAAAACAGTACAAAGACAACCTTGATCAAGAAGAGTTTCTTCCCCAGCCCGATCACAACGCACCCGCATATGAAGCGATTTACTACGCGTTCCGCAGTATCTCCTGAAGACATGGGCGACGGCAAATCCTTCAGGAGGTGACTGATCGCTGCGATGTATGCCGGGCGGATCTACTCCTGACTGGTTTTGGCCTTCGGTTCGGCGGCCTTCTTTTCCGCTGCCGCCTGGGCGCGGGCCAGCTTCTCTGCCTTTTTTCGCTGATGCGCGCGCACCATATCGGGCCAAAACTCGATGACCTCCGCGCCCACGATGCCTTCGGCGGAGACCGTCAGGCCATCGGTAATCGTGTCACTCACAGTGCGGCCTGAAGCCGGGTAATAGAAGCGGCCAATCGCCGCGCCGATCATGTTGCCGCCTACATTGGCGTAATTCGGCCCCCATTTGCCGTTGTCGCGCTTGCACCACACCGTGCTGCCGGCCGCCCACAGGAAACGGACCAGGGGACTGCCGGTGCCTTTCTGGAAATAACGCGGATCCTCGCGCAGCGCAGAGGTCAGAATTGCGTTTCCAAAAAGATTCCCAATGAAGTAGTCGCCGTATCCGGCGCCGTATCGTTTGCCGTAACCCTTCAGACCCTGTCCCCAGGTAGGGTTGCTGTTTTCGGCCTGGCCGATCCCGGCAACCACCGCAGTCAACAGGAAGGGCCACGGGTCGGTGCTGCTGCGGAAGAAGAGCTTGAACTTCTGGCCGGAGGAAAGGGGCACCGCGTCGGGATTGCGGGTGGTATTGAACGCGGCCATGACCCCCATCACGCGCTGTTTTTCCTGCTGCTTGAGCTGCTCTTCGGCCTTCTTGCGTTGGGCTTCCGTCGCCGCGATTTGCGCGTTGGAATCCTGCTGTGAGGAAGAAGTCTGCGCGGATCCGTTCGCAGCAGGAGGAGGATTCTGCGCCGGCGGGGTTGCAGGAGGAGTCTGTTGTTCGGGATCGGACGAACTTGCCATTGACGCGAATTGCGGCTGCGGGGCGTCGGGCGGAGGCGCGTCGGCGGCCGTCTGCTCCGGTGTCGCCGCTTGGGCGGGAAGCCGACAGGATCCACAAAGCAAAACGAGAGTCACTGCGCCGGAAAGAAGGTAAAACCTTGAGAGCATTCATTCACCAGTGGTCAAAATCAGCGCCCGCAAGATCGTACGACAAGTTGAAGAAAACGGGGAGGGCGCCTTCGTCAGATCCGCTCGTACCGGCGCAGCCTGAGGAGCTATGCGCCAAACGGGAACCGGAGGGCTGCGGTCGATGCCGCAACCCTTACGGTTAGACGTAATTCCGCTCTTTAAGGACACATTTGTTGAAGCGCCGGGTCAAAATGCGGCGGCTCAGGCGGCCCCGGCCTTCTGCCGGCTCTTGAGCGCGGCCAGTTCAAGTTCTACCCTGTCCTGGTTTTCCAGGACCTTGAACTTGTCCTCCAGGGTCTCGGTCACCATCACTTCGCTGGTCGCTGCGTTCTCAGCCGCCGTCTGGCGGACCTTGCTCTTCATGCGGTCCATGGCGTGGTCCTGGTCGGGACCGGCGGACACGCGGGCTTTCGTCGCACGGCCAACAACTTTGGCGCGCCGATGCTCGGCCACCAGCATCTCGGCATGGGCGCGGGTCTCGCTCAGTTTCTGATCCAGCTTGCGAAGAGCCTGCCGCAGGTTGTCGGCTTCGTGCTTCTGGTCCTCGGCCTGCGACGCAAACCCGGCAGCCAGCTGCTCGTGGCTGAGGGCGCGTTCCAGGGCGCTGCGCGCCAGGTCGTCGAGGTTTTTCTCCACCGCCAGTTCGGCCTTGCGGCGCCATTCGGCCGCTTCCAGCTCATGTTCCTTGCGCTTCTTTTCCAGCAGGTGCTCGTCGGCAATGGCGATGGCCACCTGCGTCTTCACCTGGAGCAACTGGTTCTCCATGTCGAGAACGATCTGCTTCAACAGCTTCTCCGGGTCTTCGGCCTTCTCCACCAGGTCGTTGAGATTGGCGCGAAGCAATGTGCTTACCCTGTCCAGTAGTGACATACCACCCTCCAATGTTCAGCTACCAGCTGCGAGCTGCTAGCTCTGTATTGCCTGAAAATGAATGCCCCTTGCCTTCGTCATGCATCATCGACTCAATTCTTTGCCGGCTCCGACGATGCGGACTTCATCATTTCCTGCATTTCCTTCGCCATTTCGTCGGTCAATACCTTCGTTCGCTCCTGCACACGATTCATCACCATCGGCATGTACTCCTGCATGATCGCCGGTTGCGCATCCAGCAACCTTTGCCCCACCGGCGACGAGTAGAAAGCGATCAGCGCATCGGCATCGTCACGACTTACGTGACGCTGGTACACAGCGATTGAATCCGCGATCATCTCTTCGACCGGATAGACGGAAAGCGCCTTGTCCATGAATTTCTGAGCGACCTTCTTGATGGACTCAATCTCTTCCGGCGGGATGGATTGTCCACCGGCCAGCTTCTGCATCATTTGTTTCGATTGCACCTCGATCTGCTGCTGCATCATGGCGGGAAGGCTCTTCATCAACGAGTCCATCGTCTGACGAAGGCGCATGACCTCGAATAGCTTGGTGATCTGCTCCTTGGTCGCCTGTTGATCCACTGGAAGCGGCGCGGGCGTCGGGGCCTGCGCGACCATGCACGGACCCAGCGTTGCAACCAGACCGATCAATGCCAGCACTCTCGCGATCTTCATGTTTTTCCTCTTTCTCTTCGTTGTACCGGGCCGAAGGATGAATCTCTAGACTTGGGGCTCCGGTTCAATTCAACCCTACCCAGATTTTCGTTTCCGGGACCTGGTTAGCCGCGGGTCCCCAGGTCTCGCTTTTGAGACCTGGGAATCCCCATCGCCGGGCAACTACGAGCCGGCCTTTCCCGCCTCCCCATTCGCACTTTTCTTCCCGATCTCCTTCACGTTGGACATCAACTGCTTGATGTCCATCCCGCTCAGCGCCTCGAACAAAGCCGGCACCTGCGCGGCGATCTTGGTCATGTCGCCGGTGATCTTGTGCACGCCGGCGGCGCCGTCATTACCGGTGGACACGATGGTGATCTTGTCCACCTTGCGAGAGCGGCTCGGCCATGGCGCGCACCACGTCGGCCATGTTGGTGAGCAGCTTGTCGACCACCGCGGCCTGGTTCCATTCCTGGTAGGCCTCGGCTTTCACGTTCATGGCCTTGGCTTCGGCTTCGCCCTTCTGGAAGATGATGCTGGCTTCGGCTTCGCCCTGCGTGCGGATCGCTGCGGCGCGGCCTTCGGCTTCGGCGGTCAGACGGCTCTTCTCAGCGGCCGCGAGCGTTCTCGATGCGCTGGCGGTCAATCTCGGCTTCCTTCAGGACGGTCGCGATCAGTTCCTTCTCGTGGCGCAGGATCTCGGCTTCCTGCACCTTGATCTGGCCTTCCTTCTCCACCTGCTGCACCTTCACCTGCTCGGCGGTCACCTGCTGCTGCATGACGTTGGTCTGGAACTCATAGGCCTTGTCGGCCTGCGCCTGCTGGCGGCGGCTCTGCTCGGCGTACTGCGCCTTCTTGATGTCGAGGTCGCGCTGCGCCTCGGCCTGGCTGCGCCTGCGAAGCGGTCTCGGCGATCACCCGCTCCTGGTCGGCCTGCGCCTTGGCAACGGCCGCTTCCGCATTGGGCATTGGCGCGCTGGATGGCGGTGTCGCGCTCGGCTTCGGCGGTGGCCACGTCGGCGTCGCGCTTGATCCGCGCCACGTCGGGCCGGCCCATGTTGGTGATGTACTCGTTCTTGTCGCGCACTTCCTTGATGGTGAACGAAATGACTTCGAGCCCCATCTTGCTCATGTCGTCGGCGCAGGTGGAACGCATGCGGTCGCCCACCATTTCCGGCTCCTTGACGATCTGCTCGACGGTGAGCTGGCCGATGATGCCGCGCAGGTGGCCTTCCATGACCAGGCGGATCAGGCCTTCGCGCTGCGGCGGGGTCTTGGTCAGGAACTGCTCGGCCGCGGTGAGGATCGAATCCTGGTCGCTGCGCACCTTGATCTGCGCGACGGCCTCCACCGTAACGGCGACGCCCTGCTTGGTGTAGAGGTCCTGCTGCGGAGCCACGTCGAAGCTCATCAGTTCCAGCGAGAGCTCGCGGCAGTTCTGCACCATCGGCAAGATGACAGCACCGTGCCCCTTCACAACTCGCGTGCCGCCGAATCCATACACAACCAATGCTTCGTTGGGTCCGGCTTTGCGATACATCCTGGCCAGAACGCCCATCAGGATAATCACAGCTAGAGCCGCACTTCCTGCAATCAGAATCGTTGTCGGGTTCATCATTAGGTTCCCGGCCCTTTCGCCCGGGAGGTTTTTTCGAACCAGTGAACAGTGGTCAGAGTACTCTCTGGCCGATTGCTCACTGCTTTGCCTTGCGGCCGTTTCTAGGAAACAGCTTGGCCAGCAACCCCAGCAGGAAGATTCCCACCAGTATGGCCATCTCCGTAATCAGCGTGGTCGAAGAACTCATTGCTAACCTCAGCGTTGGGGGTCAGTGACATTGGTCAGCTGGATGTGTCGCTGTCAATGACCAGTGAAACTCATCCATGCGAGCATGGACATCAAGCCTTGTCGGTTGTTGCGATGTTCGTGGTTGAGGAAGTCTGATCATTAACCGCCGAACCCTGATGACGGGTTTCCACCGGCCATTGACCGCTTCCTTCTGCCCAGAGCCGCACGTACGCGATGCCTTTCTCGTAGCGGACCACGAAGACTTCTTCGCCCCTCTGGACGGGTACGCCATCTTCGGAACGGGCCGGCACAGACCGGCGCGCTCCCAGTTGTTCATAGACAATCTCTCCCGTTCCCGTTGGTCGAATGGCCGATGAAACCCGGCCCACTGCGCCCACCACCGGAGTTTCATCCGCCGTGAGTTCATGCTCGTGCGGCATCAGCACGCGGGTAAGGAAGAGAAAAATGATGGCTCCTCCAATGACTCCGCAGATGGCCGCCAGCACCACCACTACCCCGGCGACAAAGCCGCCAAAGCGCGTCAACAGATAGCCCGCCGCGCCAAACCAGCAAAGAAAAACCATGATCGAAAAGCCGTTCCACCAGGGAATCGTCGCCTGGCTCTGCGCCGCATGCGGCCCGGCAGCTCCGTGAGCACCATGCGCACCGTGGGGCCCATGGGGGATGTGCACGTGCGGAGCGTGGGGCAGGTGCGGGACATGCACGTGCCCGCCGCCGAAGTGCCCCATGCCGCCCAGCAGCGCGAACGCGCTCAGGAACAGTCCCACGAGAAAACAAATCAGATAGAACGATGCCCAGGTCATTTGTGCGCCCCCTCTTTCCTGCTGCGCTTCTTTTCCTGGATCCGGCCATCCTGGCCAGCCCCTGTTCCCTGTTCCCTGTTCCGTGCCGGGGTCCCCGTCGAGCGTTGTTTGCTCGCTGGGGTGGCTGTCCCCTGCTTTCTAAGCACTTCCGCCAGCCGCGGCGCCAAACCCGGCGTGTCGAGAATGGCCTCGAGCAGCAGCAGGCATTCCCGGGAGTGTTCGTTGCGGGCCAGGGTAAGCAACGCTTGCTTCAACTCCGGATCGCGCCGGAAGCGCTCCGCGAGTGTACCCGGGTCCACGGCGGCAATGGTCAAAATGCCAACCGCCGCCGCCGCTGATCAATGGCGAGATTTGACCCATCGCGGTCGTTCGTTGTTTGCGCTCATCGCGCTGGCTGAGCCTCAGGAAATTTCCAGTTGCCGTCCAGAATCTCGGCACGCGGCGATAGAGCCGCACCATGTAGTTCCAGCCCGGCGTGATCGGCAGGCAGTTCGGGGATCTTGCCGTCGCAGCCGCCGAACTGGATGGTGACCGAGCCGTCGTCGCTCTTCTTCGCGGTGATGTTGTTGAGCGTGTAGGCGTTCTAGTTGTTCGGCTCGAAATAGCCCTGCGGCGTTGTAGACGCTGATCGACCAGAAGCCATCGACGGGCACGTCCTTCACGTTGAGCTTGTAGATCGTCTTGCCATCGTTCTTGGTTGGCGTGACGTTGAGATAAATGGCGTCCTTATCGGGATTGAGGCCCCAGCCCGTCGCGGTGACGATCAGGTGTCTGACCGGATCGACCTCGTCCCTGCGGCCGGCAGCGCGGCGCCAGTCGGGGATGGTCTCGCCCAGCACCGTCAGCGCGTCGCGCACCTTCTTGTGGCTTGCTGGGTCCCAGTTGGGCACCTCGAATTTGCCGGGACCGCCCGGCTGTTCGACTTTGATCGCATCCTGCAAGGCATTGACCTGCTCGACATCCTTCGGATCGTTCGGATCGACCAGGATGCGGATCGCCGCCACGGCGTAGCGCGTGCCGATCTTTTCCTTGGTGAGGGTGTGGCTCCAGCCCCATAGACGACAGTGAACACATAATGATCTTCGTCGATGACGATCATCGTCAAGAAGCGCTTGCCCGCGTCCGGCAGCGTGATCGTCACCGGTCCGGCATCGAGGTCGAACACAGCCGTCGAATAAAGCGTGTCGCGGTTGGCGCGCTGGACGATGCGGTTGTCGACCGGCGCCAGTTCGCGGTTGTGGTAGAACTTGCCAAAGCCACCCTGCGCCACGAGGCCGGTGAAGACCGCGTCCGACTCGGCGCGGATGAAGTTGTCCGCGGTGACGGGAATGCGAGCGCGGCCCGACGCTTGGCGCGTGCAGGGTCGCAGCGAATAGTCACTCGCACGCGCAGTAGCAGGCCGATAGGCGCGCAAGGTTAGATGGCGCGCGATATGGAGTTTTCATGACTCCCCTCTCGATCACTGAGCAGCTCGCGCTCGATGTCCGGCAGCTTCCAGGTCTTGTCGAACAGCGGCTTCTCCGGCCCGTAGAGGCGGAAGAGAACTTCGAACTTCTGCCCACTGGGCCGGTGGGACCCAGTTCGATCTCTTTGCCGTCCGGGGCTTTGGGGCCGAAGTAAAGGTCCACCGAACCGTCGGCGTTCTTCTGCAGCCCGGACGTCTGCGAGGAGCGGCTGGACCACTGCATGTCGCGGAGGAGCGCATGTGTGTCGCCCGGTCGTAGACGGTCGCCGACCAGTACTGCGTGACCGGCGCGTTCGCAGGCACGTTGAGGCGATAGGTGCTGCCGCCGTCAGTTGTGGCCATCCTTGTCCTTGAAGGTCATCAGGTAGAACTGACCTGCCCCGAGGTGCTTGCGCTGAAGAAGCCCATCGTGTAGGCGACGCCGCGGTCGTCGACGGGGTACTTGTCGGGGCGTCGAAGAAGGTCGCCAGGCCTTCGATGACATCCGGCGAGACCGGCACGAAGCCCAGTGGCTGCCATTGTAGTAGGGCGGTGGGAAGTAGGAGTTTTCGTACTTGTCGGCTAGCCACGCATGGGCTTCGCCGACCGCTGCTTTGAGCGTGTCCTGCGTCTTCGGCGTCGGGGTTGAAGGGCTTGCCCTTCTCGATGCCGATGGACTTGAGCTGGTCGATCATGACCTTGTCACGGGTGAGCCACGGCTCGGTTTGGACGATGCGGTTGAGCGATTCAAAATAGCGCATGTCCCAGGGGATGGTGGCGTCGTAGACCACGTCGATCGCATCGACGAACTGGGTCGCAGGCGGATGAGCAGCCTGCGAGAGCGGGTAGAGCTTGATCCGCTTGCCGTAGGCGACGGCTTTGGCGACGTCGGCCTCGCTGCTGCTCTTGTCAGGATTGGAGCGCAGCAGGGCGTAGCCCTGGTAGTTGTAGGACTGCAGGGCGATGTAGCCGGCAGGGCGGCTTGTCCTTGTAGTCCCGGAGGCAGGATGAGGTACTTGCCGCCTTTGCCCTTGTCGACGCCGGCCGGACCGACGTCTTCGAGTGCCGCCTGCCAGCAGTCGTCGATGGAGCCGGTGATCGAGCCTTCGCCCGCTGAGGGAATTTCGAGCACGACTGGACCGACGTCCTTCGTGTTGAAGAAGGGCATCAGGTAGATGGAATCGGGATTCGGAGTGAGGGTCTGGTTCTTCCAGTCCAGCAGGCGCGACCAATAGACGACTTGTTGCTGCCTTCGCCGGCCTTGGCGTCGTGGATCATCGCCTGATACATGCGGTCAAAGTTGACTGCCGGAGTGCCCCAGATGACCGCCTCGACGGCGCGGCGCTCGATGGTGCGGCGGGCAAGTTCGTGTGGAGCGAGGTCCTGAGCAAGCGCCGAAGTCGTCAAGCACGTCAGCGCGAGCGCGGCCAGTATCGAGACACGCATGACGCGATCCTCCCACAATGCGTCCCTATTGGGTCACCGCTATTTCGGGGGAGCTGGTGAAAACGCAATCGTCAGCCACGCATTCCAACCCTCGGCACGGTTTTGGGCGGCGAACTCCTTATAGACCTTCACGTTCGCATATCCCTCAATCTGATCGTTGACCGGAAAGAAATAGTTCAGCTGCGGGCCAATTCCGGCGACGCGGGTTTCAAAACTGCCGAGTTTTGCGCCCGCGCCGCTGTCGCCGGTGACCTGTTGGAAAACGTAGCCGACGAGGCCGACGTCGAGTTGCTTGGTCAGGAAACGGGATGCGCCCCAGTCGAAATGGGCGTCGAGCCCGTTCTGATATTGCGTGGATGGATTGATGAAGTTGTAGGTCATGCCGACCACTCCCGAGAATTCGAGCTGGTTCGTGGGG
>CAVPNO010000049.1:0-32924 GCA_963706455.1 uncultured Acidobacteriota bacterium
TTCGACAGCTCGTGATCCGCGATCACGAATTTGACGGACCACGAATCACGGACCCCGGACGAAGATTATCGAGCGAGGACACTCTGGTGGGAGAGGATGCGATAGAGGGTGGAGCGGGAAATGTGCAGCTGGCGCGCCGCGCGCAGCTTGTTGCCATGGTTCAGATCGAGTACGTACTGCACATGGCGTTGAACGACCTCGTCGAGGGTGAATCCGCCGGGGCGGGCCGGGGACGGAAGGTCGATGGGCGGCTCGGAACCTGTGCTCAGGGGCAGATCCTCGGGTCGGATCACGTCGCCGGCAGCCTCGATCAGGGCGGCTTCGAGCACGCTGGCCAGTTCGCGAACGTTGCCGGGCCAGGGATGCTGCAACAGGCGGGCGAGGGCTGCCGGGCTGAGGGTGAGCGGCCGGTGCTGGTAGCGCGCGCAGATGCGTTCCAGAATCGCCTGGGCCAGGGAGGGGATGTCTTCTCTGCGGAGACGCAGTGGAGCAATCACGAACCGCACCGCGCTCAGGCGGAAGGCGAGGTCGGGCAGAAGCTGTCCCTGGCCCGCCAACTGCCGCAGCGAATTCTGCGATGAGGCCACCAGCATGAACTGGCCGGCGGGGCGGTCCTGAAGGTTCTTCAACACGGCCAACAGCAGCCCCTGGCCTGGAGCCGCCAGCAGGTCCACTCGATCGAGGTAGGTGAATCCCCGGATGGCGGACGAATCGCCTTCCGACAGCAGCCACTCCCGCGCGTCATGGCGGCGAAAACCCGAACCCGCAAAAGGAGAATGACTCAGCAGGTACCGGGCCAGCGTTTGCTTGCCGACCCCGCTTTCTCCTTCGATGGATGCTACCTGGACGTGGGGGGCGGCCATATCGGCCTGCAGCAGCAGTTTGCGCCAGGCGGCGCTTACCCCCGTTGCCGGCCAGACAACAGCGCTCCCGATCGATGGTTCGATTTCCGTGGGTTGTGCGCCCGGGATGAACTGAGGCTGCCCGGCCGGCGACGGCGCCTGCGGATGGATCGGCACCTGGAATGATCCCACCGTGTGCATGGTTCTCCGCCACCTCGCATCCTGGCCGCATAGTCCACATCGGCCAACGTGGTGTTCATCGGCGGGGGTGGGGAAAACATGAATGAGGCAGGAACAGGAAACAGCGCATGCCAGCCCTTTGGCATTGGGGACTGCTATAAACCAACGACCGGAGAGATCGTTGATCTCTCCGGTCGTTATCTCATTGTCGTTCTTAAAACTGGTTGCAATCCCCAGTCTCTAATCCCTGATCCCTGATCCCTGATCCCTGATCCCTGTTCCCGCCTTACCGAAACCGCTTGGATGGCTCGTCGGAGAAGATCTGGCCGTCGCGGATGTGGACCACGCGATGGGCGTGCTCGGCGATATCCAGTTCGTGCGTGACCAGCACGATGGTATTGCCGCCGGCATGCAGGGTGTCGAAGAGCGCCATGATCTCGACGCCGGTCTTGGAGTCGAGGTTGCCGGTGGGCTCGTCGGCCAGGATGATCGAAGGATGATTGACCAGGGCGCGGGCGATCGCGACACGCTGGCGCTGTCCGCCGGAAAGCTCGTTGGGCTTGTGATGCATGCGGCTCTCCAGACCCACGTTGGTCAGCGATTCCTTGGCGCGCTCGATGCGCGCGGCGGCCGGGGTGCCGTTATAAATGAGCGGCAGTTCGACGTTGTGCAGCGACGTAGCGCGCGCCAGCAGGTTGAAGGTTTGAAACACGAAGCCGATTTCCTTGTTGCGGATGCGCGCCAGTTGATCGTCGTCCAGTTCGCTGACCAGCTGGCCGCTGAGCCAGTACTTGCCTTTGGATGGGGTGTCGAGGCACCCGATCAGGTTCATCAGAGTCGATTTGCCGGAGCCGGACGGCCCCATGATGGCGACGTACTCGTTGTGGCGGATGCGCAGGTTCACGCCGCGGAGCGCGTGCACCTGCTGCTCGGAGCCCATGTCGTAAGTGCGCCAAAGATCCTCGACGACGATCACGTCGCTCGAAGGCGCCGTCTGGGGTAGCGTTGCGTCCTCAGTAATGATGCTGTCCAATGCCATACCCATATGTTCCTCTGATCTTCTGCATGCCGGGAGATGTTCGGGTGTGCGGCGTTGCATCTGTCACGCCGCGCCTCCGGCAGGCCTTTTGCACAGCTTCCACTCCCGGCCCCGGAATGCCTCCGGGGCCTGGTCATTCTGATGCGCTACGAAGCTTTCTCCGTTTCCGTCGTAGTCACGGGCTTGGCGGTATCGCGCTTGACGAGAGATCCGTCCTTGAGGCCGCGCAAGGTCTTATACGGACCGGTGACCACTTCGGATCCTTCGTTCAGGCCCGTAAGGACCTCGATGTCGGTAGCGCCCGTGATGCCGGTGGTAACGGGGATGAATCTGGCGCGCAGCTTGCCATGGGGGTCCTTATCCACGACGAACACGCCCTGCTGCTCCGGGGCGGGCTTTGTTCCGGGCGCCGGGGTCGATGCGGCCTCCACCTTTCCGGCGTTCGAAGGCGGCTCGGGGGCGTGCATCGTCAAGGCCTGAATGGGCAGCGACAGAACGCGATCCTTGTGCGCGGTGGTGATCTTGGCGGTAGTGGAAAGCCCGGGGCGCAGTTCGTCGGATGGCTGATCGAGCGTCACCACCACTTTAAAGTCCTTGGCCTCTTCGGTGCCGGTGGTTGACTGGGAGGTGGCCACGCCGCTGGAACGCAGCAAAGCCTGGTCGCCGACCAGGGTTACGTGGCCTTTGAAGACCTTGTTGGGAATGGCGTCCACGGTGACATCGGCGGGCTGGCCGATCTTTACGTTCACGATGTCGGTTTCGTCGACCTTGACTTCCGCGGTGATCACGCTCATGTCCGCCAGCGTCATCAGGGTCGAGCCGGCCGTGTTTTGAATGCCGGTGACCACCGTCTCGCCTTCCTTGACCGGCATGTTCGTGACGATGCCGTTAAAAGGTGCGATCGCGATGGTTTTGTCAAGCATGTCCTGATTGGCCCGGAGGGTGGCAACCTGCGTTTGCAGATGGCCTCTCGCCGATTCCGTCTGCGCTTTGGCCTGGTTCAGCTGGGCCGCCATTTGCGCCACCGTCGCAACGTCGGTGTCGTACGCGGCCTTCTTGCTGTCGTAGTCCTGCTTGGCCAGGATGCCGGCCTTGTACAGATTCTGGGCCCGGTCCCAGTCCAGCTTTTTCTGCTCCAGGTCCGCCTTGGCGCGCTCCTCGTTCGCCTCGGCAGTCTTCTCCGCGGCAATGTAGGAATTGATGTCCGTCTTGGCTGCCTCGATCGCAGCTTCCTGCCCGGCCACATTCGCCGTTTGCTGGACATTTTCGATCGTGGCTACGACCTGGCCCTTCTTGACCGAGTCTCCTTCCTTCACATAGAAGTGGGTCACCCGGCCCATAACGTTGGCGCCGACGTTCACATACGTCGTTGGCTTGATCTGCCCGGTTCCGCTGACGATGGTGGACAAATCTTCCTTGACAAGTTTCGCGGTCAGGACCTTGGTGTACCCCGACTGCTGCTTGACCACAAAAAGGGTCACAAGCCCTGCAACCACGACAATGCCCAGAATGCTAAAGAGAACTTTTTTCATGTGCTTGTGCTTGCTCCCCAGGTTACCGCAAATCAGTTTACGCAAACGCCCGCGGAATGGTTCCCATCGGACGCGGAGCGCAGTGCTCCTTTAAGATGACGATCCCGATTGCCGTTCGTTAATCACCGATCCGGTTGCACGCCTCGATCCGGCCGGCTGCTCTCAGGGCCCGTTCCGGGCGGCTGGGTACGTGCTCGCGGCCTGCGCCCGTTCCGGGTTCCGCTTCATTGCGCAGGGATTCCCTTACCGGACAAACGTATCCCGAGCCCCATTTGTGACACTTCCGATCCGCAGGAACCAAAAGGGATGCGCTAGTCCTTAGATACGATTTTAAGGCGGATCGGGTTTCAAAACCATTCCCCGGCTCGATTAAATCTTCGGGCGGTTCCGGTTAACTCCGGGGTGGGATTCAATCTCCCTCCGCTGGACGTACGGCTCCGCACCCCGGAGGGCCCCGTCCGGCGCTGGTTTCCCGCCCTGGCGACTTCGTCCCGAAGGCGGGAAAACCAGGTGTTTTTGAGTCCGGGGCTCAGTTTGCTCGCTTTGGGACGCACAAACTTCGTTTCCATGTGCTTACATCGGGGTCGGCGGCGGAGTCTAAGGTGCGTGGGCCAGTTTCGGGCGCCTTGCCCGGCGATGTTCAAGACCAGTAGAATAAGGCATCCAGGAGTTGTTGCAGAGATGACCTCCACCCGTCCGCCGTTTCTTGCCGTTTTATTGGGTTTCGGCCTTCTTCTCGTTCCGGCCGGCCGGGCGAATGCCCAGCAATCCGCGAGCCCCAATCCCCAAGTCCAACTCCCATACAGCCAGGCGCAGGATGAGGACCCGCTGAAGCGGCCGCGGTCCGACAAGGAAAAAATCGAGGCCCGCAAGGCGCTGAAGACGGAGTTAAAAGGCGCCTACAAGTCCTGGCTCGAGCAGGACGTGGCCTACATCATCAGCGATGATGAACGGCGGGCGTTCAAGAACCTGAGCAACGACGAGGAGCGCGAGTCGTTCATCGAGCAGTTCTGGCTGCGCCGCAATCCCAATCCCGACTCCCCGGAAAACGAGTTTCGCGAAGAGCATTATCGCCGCATCGCCTACGCCAACGAGCATTTCGCCGCCGGCAAGCCGGGCTGGAAGACGGATCGCGGCCACGTGTATATCGCCTTCGGCAAGCCCGATTCGACCGATTCCCACCCCTCGGGGGGTTCCTACGAGCGACCCATGGATGAAGGCGGCGGCGAAACGGCGACCTACCCCTTCGAGGTCTGGCACTACCGCTATCTGGAAGGCATCGGCGAAAACATCGACCTGGAATTTGTGGACACCTGCATGTGCGGGGACTACCACTTCACCATCGACCGCGGCGAGAAAGACGCCCTGCAGCATGTGCCGGGCATGGGTATGACGCAGTGGGAAGAGATGGGCCAGGCGAAGAAGGCCGACCGGTTCAAGGGCGGTTTCGAGAACCTGGGCACCGGTCCCCTCAGCTCCGCGCAGCAGTCCAAGGAGTTTGACCGCATCGAACTGGCCGCGAAAATCTTTGCCCCGCCGCCGGTCAAGTTCAAGGATCTGGACGCCTTTGTGAGCGAACACAAGATCCTCTCCGGCCCGGTCTTCCCGTTCGATGTACGCACCGATTTCATCAAGGTGACCGACAATACGGTGCTCGTTCCCATCACCGTCCAGATCAAGAACCGGGACATCACGTTCGTGACCAAGAACGGCGTTTCGACCGGGGTGGTCAACATCCTGGGCAAGGTAACCACCTTGATGCACAAGACGGTGCAGACTTTTGAAGACACGGTTTCAGTGGAGCAGCCCGCGGAATTGCTGGAAAAGAGCCTGGACCGCCGCTCGATTTACTGGAAGGCCGTGCCGCTGCCCCCCGGCTTGTACCGGTTGGACATCGCTATCAAGGACGTCAACAACCCTGACCACATGGGGATTTACGGCAAGGGCATCGATGTGCCGAAGTTCTTCGATGAGAAGCTGGCCACGTCGACGCTGATCCTGTCCGACGCGATGAGCCCGGTGGATTCGCACTCGATCGGGGCCGGCAGTTGCGTTATCGGCAACACCAAGATCTGCCCCCGGGTGACCCCGAATGCCGCCACCCCGGTCAACTACAAGCGGAGTCAGCAGTTGAACTTCTGGATGCAGGTCTATAACCTCGGCATCGACGAAAACAGCAAAAGTAACCTGGCGAAGGTTACCTACCAGATCATTGACACCGCCACCAACACCGTAGTATTCGAGAAGGAGCTGGAATCAAAGGATTTGGGAGCGCACAGCGACCAGTTGACAGTAGAAAAAACGCTCTCCATCGCCGGGCTTCAGCCGGGCAAGTACAAGGTGACGATCAAGGTAAATGACGAAATCTCAAAACAAGAGATTGCGCAATCGGCACCTTTTGTCGTGGAATAGTAGCACGTCCCGTGCAAAGGGTTAACCGGGCATTCCCGGCTCACCGGGCATTAGATCAGGGAACCTGGCGGGACTGTTTGGATAGCTTTCGCCAGGGACGCCTCCGGGTCACCGAGTTTTAGTGATTATGCGCAGGCTTCATCTCGCGTTGTTCGCCATTCTGATCGGAAGCGCGCCGGCGTTTGCCGCCGGCCCGGTAGCGATCACCGGATTGGTGTCGGACTCGTCTGGGGTTCCCCAGATTGGCGCGACCGTGCAACTGCTGCGGCCCGACATGTCCGTGATTGCCACCGCGTACACCAGCGCCCGGGGGCGGTTCTCGTTCTCGTCCATTCTTCCCGGAAAATACTCGGTCAAGGCGATGGGCATGTCGTTCCTGCCCTCGCTGAGGGAAAACGTGCGGGTGCGCACCAGCACGGTCGTAAACCTGACGCTGAACACGCTGTACGAAGTGATGCAGTGGCTTCCGGCGGAGCCACGCGACGGCACCTCCCAAAAAGACGATTGGAAATGGACCCTGCGATCGGCGGCCAACCGGCCGCTGCTGCGCTGGCTGGAGGACGGTCCGCTGGTAGTGGTATCGGACAAGTCCGGCGCCCATCCCAGGCTGAAGGCGCGGTTGACGGCGACGGGCCGGGAAGGCACGTTCGGCGAGAACGGCGAGCGCATCACGACCGAGACCGAGACGACGCCCTCCAACAGCCGCGAGTTGCTGGCGAAGGTGGATTTCGAGCCGGGCTCGAACGCCAACCTTGAATCCATGCTCGGATTCCGGCAGGAGTTGGGATATGCCGGTTCGGTCCAGTCGGTGGCAGCGATCGCCATTCATCCTGAGATTGAAGGCCCGGGTGGCTACGGGCTGGACGAGGCCGCGGTGCGCACATCGGAAACGATGCGCATGGGGGACGCGGTGGAGGCGGAAGCCGGCGCCGAGCAGGTGGTGGCGCGCAGTGGACAGGGTTCGAACAGTGCCCTGATGTCAGCGCTACCCTTTGTGAGTGCGGCATGGCGCCAGGGGGATTCGGCGGTCCGCTATCGCCTGACGACCATTGTGCCGGCGCTGCAATCGGATTACACCCAGGGCCCGGCGGCGATGCTGCCGGCCCTTTCGGCGCACAATGGAAGCCTGGCACTGGAACACGGGCTGCACCAGGAAATCGGCTGGGAGCGCACCACGGACGCCTCGGGAGTCGCGGTCTTCTTCTATGCGGACCAGTTGGACAACCCGGTGCTGGAAGCGATGGCGCACATGGCGGCCGGGGATGTGGGCCTGGGATCGAATTTCCTGGTGGATAGGGACAGCGGTATGGTTCGCGCGGCCGGCCCGGGGTTCTCGACGGCGGGCTTTATGGCGACCGCCGAGCGGAGCCTTCCGGGCAACAACATGCTGCGCATCAGCTTTGCCAACGGCAGCGCGCTCGTGATGCCGGCGTCGCGACGCCCCATGCCGATGGCTGCGGCGCTGGGCTCGGCGCGGCCGCGGCGGGCGGCAATGTACTCGATTTCGCTGTCGGGCACCCTCGACGGGAGCGGAACGCGCTGGCACGCCAGCTACCGCTGGCAGCCAGATGACTCGGTGACCCCGGTGGCGCCGTTCGCCGCCAATGCCGCGGCTCCCTTCTTCAATCTCAATCTGCGCCAGCCGGTGAACTGCCGCCGTGTAGGCGGGCGCAGCCTGGATGTTCTCCTCGACGTGCACAATCTCCTGGCCCAGGGTTACCGGCCGTTCGTCCTCAGCGACGGCTCGCTGCTGATGTTCGCCCAGGATCAGCGCAGCGTCTCGGGCGGGCTGGCGTTCACGTTCTGAGCTTTCTCGAATCTCTGACACAAGGTTGATCCGCGCACGCGATCGGAATAATTTCCTTTGGGCGAGTGTTCTTGCTGCAGCGGCCTACGCCTCGCCGGGACGGTCTCATTCGAGATCCAGCCGACCATGATGTATCATGGCCGCGATTTCGCCTTCGCTCATGATCCTTCGTTCCCCCAGAAACCGGCCCTCGCCGTGGAGCGCGAGACAACAGCGCGTTCAGGCACGATGGCTGGCACCGCTCATCTGGCTCGAGTGGCTTTGGGAGTGGGCGGCATTCGGTCTCAGCAACTGGGCCTTCCTGGAAGTGCTCGAATACCTGGGCACGTTTTCCGTTCTGGTCGCCGTGATCTTCTATTTTTCTGAAGCCGGAGACAGGGTGAAGCTCCGCCACTACCAGGCCTGGCAGGTCATCAACACCGCGCAAGGCAAGGGCGGCAGCGGCGGCCGGATTGAAGCCTTGCAGGAACTCAACCGGGATCGCGTTCCCCTCGTGGGCGTCGATGTTTCCTCGGCTTTTCTGCAGGGGCTCCGGCTGGAGCACGCCAATCTCCTGCGCTCCGATTTCAGCTCCGCCGATCTGCGCAACAGCGATCTGGCCTCGTGCGACTTCACCCTGGCGAACCTCGACTCGGCGAATCTCCGTGGTACCCGCCTGGACCATGCGCGCTTCGCCAACGCAACCCTGAGCGACGCTGATCTGACCGGCGCAAGCCTCGTGAGCGCTGATCTATCCGGCGCCATGTTGGACAACGCCGACCTCCGCAACGCTAATCTCGAGGATGTTCGCTGGCAACTGATCCGCAGCGTGAACGGTGCCAACATCGCGGGCGTAAAGAATGCCCCCGCCGGCTTCGTTGCCTGGGCCGGGAAGAATGGCGCCGTCGAGAGCGCCAATGCCCATGAATAATCCACACCCCTTCCTCTGACTTGTACGAACGTCCGGTACCACTGGGTTATCGTTTCCCGAAATTCACCGGGTGCCCAAGTCCCCGGGGTTGGGACCTGGGAACCACTCCGTGCTTTACGATAAAAACAGCGTGCAAACCATTCGAGTCGACACACCTTCAGCCCGGTACGACGTGGTAGCAGGCACTGGCCTGATCGCCACGCTTGCTCCGCGTATCCAGCGCGTAATCGGCCGCCTGCCCCGCCGCATTTTTGTCGTCACCTCGCCGGAAATCTGGGCCCTCTGGGGCGAGGCGTTCAGCGCTTCTTTCGCCGAGCCGCCCATCGTTCTGTTTCTTTCCGCCGGAGAAAAGCACAAGACCTTGGCCAGCGTCGAAAAACTGCTGCGCCACATGGTGGCCGCGGGCGGCGATCGCGGCTCGCTGCTTATCGCCTTCGGAGGCGGCATTGTCGGCGATGTGGGCGGGTTCGCCGCAGCCATTTTCATGCGTGGAATCCCCTGCGTGCAGGTCCCCACCACGCTTCTCGCCCAGGTGGACTCCTCCGTGGGCGGCAAGACCGGCGTCAACCTCCCCGAAGGCAAGAACCTGGTCGGAAGCTTCCACCATCCGCGCGCCGTCTTCGCCGACATTGGCGTCCTGGGCACGCTGCCGGATCGCGAACTCCGCGCCGGGTTGATGGAAAGCGTGAAATCGGGCATCATCCGCGACCGCAGCCTGGTGCGCTTCATGGAGGAGAACTCCCGCGATATCCTCCGCCGCGAACCTCGCGCTCTCGAACGAGTCATCGCCGCCTCCATCCGCATGAAGGCCGGCGTGGTGAACAAAGACGAGCGCGAAAGCGGCTTGCGCATGATTCTCAACCTCGGCCACACGCTCGGCCATGCTATCGAGCAGGTCACGCACTACAAGGCCCTTCTCCACGGCGAAGCGGTGGGCTGGGGTATGATCGCCGCGCTCTATATCGCCCATCGCCGGGGAACCATCAACGCCCGCCAGGCGGAGCGCATGGAAAACCTGATTCATCTCTATGGCCCGCTGCCTTCCCTCAACCTGCGCGCGGCCCGGCTGGTGGCCGCCACCGGCGCCGACAAGAAAAATGTTGGAGGTGTCCGCCGCTTCGTGCTGCCCATCGGGATCGGCGATGCCGGCGTGGTCGAAGATGTAACTCCCGCCGAGCTCGAGGCTGCGGCGAAATTCATGCTGGCCCGAGCCGCCGAATCTCCATCTGCCCAGCGGAATCACCGGTCCGGGGCCGCATCCGAGTCCATCGTGATTGCGGCTTCGGGGGATTGATATGACCACCACCGGGGCCAGGCCGATAGGCGCGCGCGACGAAGCCGGCGCCGCCCAGGCCGTGCGCCACATGTTCAACTCCATCGCTCCGCGCTACGACCTGCTGAATCATCTGCTCTCGGCCAACGTCGATCGCCTCTGGTGGCGAAGAACCGCGCGCCGCTTCCGCGATATCCTCGCCAAGCCTGACGCCGCCATCCTCGACATCTGCTGCGGCACCGGCGACATGACGATGGCGCTGCTCAAACATCGTCCCCAGCGGGCGCGTCCCATCCTGGCCGGGGACTTTGCCCACGCCATGCTCACCCGCGGCGCACAGAAATTCGAGGGCCGCGGTGCGATTGCCCTGGAAGCCGACGCGCTCCACCTGCCCCTGCGAAGCGGGTCGCTCGACCTCATCGTCACCGCGTTTGGGTTTCGCAATCTCGCCAACTACGAAGCCGGACTGCGAGAATTCCACCGCGTTCTGAAGCCCGGCGGCCAACTCGGCATTCTCGAATTCAGCGAACCGGGCGGCGCCCTTGGCAAAGCCTACGCAATTTATTTCCGCCGCGTGCTGCCCGCCATCGGGCGCCTCGTTTGCGGCAAAGATGGTCCTTACAACTACCTGCCGAGTTCCGTCGGCAGTTTCCCCCCGCCGCCGGCCATGCTGGCCATGTTGCAGGGCGCGGGATATGCCGGCTGCGATTGGCAGCCCTACACCCTCGGGATCGCAGGGTTGTACACCGCCAGCAGCCCCCGAGTTACTCTAGAAAAGCGATGACATCGGCCGTCTCCAGCCTCGCCGGCTTCTCCGCTGAAAAGCGACGCGTGGCGCTCCACTCCATGCTGGCGGCGGCCTCCATGACCATCCTCAAGCTCGCTGCGGGCCTGGTCTCGGGCTCGCTGGGCGTGCTCTCCGACGCTGCCCACTCCGCGCTTGACCTCGCCGGCGCCACACTCACGTTCTTTTCTGTGCGTGTCTCCGACAAGCCCGCCGACGAAGACCACACCTACGGACACGGCAAAGTCGAAAACATCTCGTCCCTGGCCGAAGCCGGCTTGATGGTCGTCTCCTGCGCCTGGATCATCCGGGAAGCCGCCTCCCGCATTCTCAGCCGGCGTGTCGAACTGCACCACTCGCTGTGGCCCGTGCTGGTTCTGCTCGCTTCGATTGCGATCGATTACTGGCGCTCGCAGCAATTGAGGGCCGTGGCGCGCCGCACCGGCTCACCCGCGCTGGCCATGGACGCGTTTCATTTTGCCTCCGACATCTGGTCCACGCTGGCTGTTCTCGCCGGCCTGGGTTTAAGTTGGCTGGGCTTGCAATTCGACATTCGCTGGCTGCGCTACGCTGACCCCGTCGCCGCCATTGTCGTCTCGTTGATGATCCTGCGCATCACCTTCAGTCTCACCCGCGAGACCCTTGGCGTCCTCATGGACCAGATATCCGCTGACGTTCGCCGCCAGATCGTCAACCAGGTCGAGCGGGTTCCAGGCGTGCTGGCCGTCGAACAGGCCCGGGTGCGCCGAGCCGGCGCCGCCCATTTCGCCGACCTCACCATCGCCCTGCCGCGGCATTTTACCTTCGAACACACGGGCGAATTGGTGCGCGCCGCTACGGAAGCTGTCCATTGCACCCTGCCCGACGCCGACGTCGTGATCCACACCGTTCCCCGCGCCGGCCGCGCCGACAGCATCTTCGATCGCGTCCGAGCCGTGGCGGCCCGCAACAATGTCTCCGTGCACGAGCTCAGCGTGCAGTCGCATCACGGCCGCCTGCGCGTGGAACAGCACGTCGAACTCAACGAAAACATGCCCCTGCTCGAAGCCCACAACTTTGTCACCGCCATGGAGGCGGAGATCCTGCGGGAGACTCCCGAAGTGGACTCCGTCCTCACCCACATCGAGAGCGAACCGGCCACGATCGAGCAGCCGGAGGAATTCGTTGTCGAAGATCGCCGCATCGAAGTCGCGCTGCGCGCCGCGGCCAGGAGTTTTCCCGAGGTTGTCGATGTGCATGAGATCACGGTCCGGCACGCCGGCGACCACATCGACCTGTCGTGCCATTGCACCCTGCCCGACAACCTGCCGATGCATCGGGTTCACCACGTCATCACCGCGCTCGAGGACCGCTTCAAGATCGAGTGTCCCGAGGTTGCCAAAGTTACCATTCACCCCGAACCGGCAACCGATAACCTGCGCTAAGGAACAATCATGATAGCCCAGAGCGAATGGAAACACGACCAGGTCTTCGAAGGCAAAGCGGAGAACGGCAATACCATCGTCTTCGATGCCGAGGCGGCGCACACCCACGGCCCGAGCCCCATGGAGGCCGTCCTCATGGCGCTTTGCACGTGCACTTCGGTTGATGTGGTCTGCATTCTCCAGAAGAAGCGGCAGGAACTCGCCGGCCTGCGAGTTTCCGCCGTCGCAAAGCAGGCCGAGGAAGCGCCGCGCGTCTTCACGCACATCAAGCTCACCTACGCCGTGCGCGGCAGCCGCCTTTCGCGCAAGGCCGTGGAAGATGCCGTTTCGCTTTCCAAGAACAAGTACTGCTCCGTCTCGCTGATGCTCGAGAAAGCCGCCAGGGTCGAATACGAAATCGTTTATCCCGACGGGGAGCCCGAACCATGATTCGAGGCGAAGCGCGCCCGGGCGGGTTGGGCCGCCTGCTCGCCAACTTTTTTCAGGTTGCATCCCTGGTGTTGATCCTCATCGCGGTAGCCCTCGGCGCTGCCATCATCACCATGCATTTCGCCATTCATGGCGCAGAGGTTCAGGTGCCGTCGCTCAAAGGGATGACGGTAGCCGACGCGCGCAGCCAGACCACCGGCCTCGGCCTCAACCTCGAAGTCGACAATCGCTACTACTCTTCCGATGTGGCACCCGGCCACATCCTCACGCAATCGCCTCCGTCGGGAACCGTGGTTCGCCGTGAGTGGCGCGTGCGGGTTGCCGAGAGCCTTGGCCCGCAAAAAGTCGAAGTACCGGATGCCCTCGGAGTTGACGAGCGCGTAGCGGCGCTCAAACTGCGCCGCGTTGGGCTGGCGGTGGGCGCCACTGCCCATTTGCCCTTCTCCGGCGCGGAGGAAGGCACCGTACTCGCGCAGGATCCGCCCGCCCATGCGCAGGGCATCGCCGGTCCCAGCATCAACCTGCTCGTGGCGGCTCCGCCCGATGAGTCGCCCGACGGATACGTGATGCCCGACCTGGCCGGCACGCCCGTGGTTGCCGCCCAGGCCGCGCTCGCGCGCGTTGGACTGAAAGGACCGCTTCCGGTGTTCGTCGATGTGAAGGTCCCCGACATCGGCGCGGCGAACACTCCCCCCAGGCCGCCCGTCGCACCCGGGTCTGTCGTCGCCCAGCAGCCTCCGGCGGGCATGCGAGTCGACCAGAACACCCCGGTCAAATTAACCGTCGCCAAATAGTGACGTTGACTTTTGAAAAGGGAGACTTGCTCTACAGGTTGTCATCCTGAATCACCCTGAACGGTGTGAAGGGGAACGAAGGACCTGCTTTTTGCGACGCGAGTTCTCGAAACTCCCGGCCATCAACTCTTCCACACGTGTCGAAGCAAACCCATACGCATCTAAAACCCAGGACATGGCGCCCGAACCTCAATCCGAATCGGCACTCAACAGCCCCGGCTTCTCGCACGCCTGGCGCGCCCTCCGCCATCGCAATTTCCGCCTCTTCTTCGGCGGCCAGAGCATCTCGCTCATCGGCACGTGGATGACGCGCGTGGCCACCGCCTGGCTCGTCTATCGCCTGACAAAATCCTCGCTTCTGCTCGGCACGGTAAGCTTCGCCGGCCAGATTCCCACTTTTCTTCTTGCTCCCCTCGCCGGCGTGATCGTCGATCGCATCGATCGGCGCAAGGTCCTGGTATGGACCCAGTCACTAGCAATGGTTCAGTCCCTCCTCCTCGCCTGGCTCACGCTCTCCCATCGCATCAACATCAAGGAAGTCCTGGCTCTCAGCGCTATGCAGGGCATCATTAACGCGTTCGACATGCCCGGCCGCCAGTCCTTCATGATCCGCATGGTCGAGGACCGCACCGATCTGTCCAATGCCATCGCCATCAACTCTTCCATGGTGAACGCGGCGCGCCTCCTTGGCCCGTCACTCGCCGGCCTGGTCATCGCTGCGACCAATGAAGGCTGGTGCTTCCTGATCGACGGCGTCAGCTACATCGCCGTCATCGCCTCGCTGGTGATGATGCGCGTTGCCCACGATGCGCCGCCGCAGCAGGGCGTCACCATGGTCGAGCAACTGCGCCAGGGATGGATGTATGTTGCCGAATCGCTGCCCATTCGCAGCATCCTGCTGCTGTTCGCCTTGATCAGCCTGATGGGATGGCCGTTCATGGTGCTGATGCCCATCTTCGCGGCGCAGTTCCTGCACGGCGGACCGCACACGTTCGGCTTCCTTATGGGCGCGGTCGGAGTGGGATCACTGGTCTCCGCGCTGGCGCTGGTGGTGCGCCGCTCGGTGCGCGGCCTGCTGAAGATTATTCCCATCGGCGCGGCTGTTTTCGGTGTCGGCCTGGTCGCGTTCGGGTTCTCGCGCTCGCAGTGGCTGTCCATTCCCCTGATGTTCGTCACCGGCTTCGGCATGATGCAGGGAGTGACCACCAGCAACACCATCCTGCAGACGCTGGTGGACGAGAAGATGCGCGGCCGCGTGATGAGCTACTACACCATGGCCTTCGTCGGCATGGCCCCGTTCGGCAGCCTGCTGGCCGGCGCGCTGGCCCACGCCATAGGAGCGCCGCGCACCGTGATCATCAGCGGCATTGCCTGCCTGGCCGGGTCGCTGTGGTTCTGGTCGCGCATGAGGGGGATTCGTACCGTGATGCGGCCCATCTATCAGCGCCTCGGCATCGTTCCCACGCCCGCCATCGTGGTGGAAGAGGCCACTGAAGGGTGAGCGGGATTAGGATGTTTCCATGGGACTGACCGAAGATCTCGATCGCATCTCGCTCCAGGAGCGCGAACTGCAACTGCCTCGCTTCGACGCCGAAACCGCATGGGAACTCGGTTCGCGCCTGCGGGCACTGGCCGCCGGGCGCGGCTTCGCAGTGGTCATCGATGTGCGCCGCTTCGGGCAACCGCTCTTCTACACGGCCCTCGAAGGCACAAAGCCCGATCACGTTGAATGGGTTCGCCGCAAGAGCAATGTCGTCGCCCGGTTTCTCACCAGTTCCTACATCCTCGGCTTGCGGGAAAAGCTGAAAAACGAAACCCTGGCCGAAAGCCAGGGCCTTTCGATTGCCGATTACGCCACGCACGGAGGATCGTTTCCCCTCGCCGTACGCGGCGCCGGCGTCATCGGCAGCGTGACCGTCTCGGGACTTCCCCAGCGCGCCGACCACGAACTGGCCGTCGAGGCACTCTGTGCCCTGCTCGACCGAAATTACGCGGAACTCAAACTGCCGCCTGAATAAAGCGAGCCGGCTCCAATCTGAAACACCCCACCCCGCAGTGGGATCAATCCAGCCGCGTCAGAAACGCTTCGCCTTCCGACGGACGCAGACGCTCCGCGATCAACTCCGCCTGCTCGCGGTTGTCGCCCTGCGGGCGGATGCGCACCCAGTAGCTGCTCTCCTGTCCCGGAAACTCGATCACGCTCGCGTCCGGGTACCGGCGCATCAACTGCGACTTCAGTTGATTCGCGGTCCGCTCGCTGTGGAACGCCCCGATCTGCACGCACCAGCGGCCGCCGCTATCGATGGGCTTGGGCGTCTGAAACACATCCAGCCGTACCTTCACGAGGCCCGCCCGATACACTCCCGTGGCCTGGGCCGAGGCGATGGTGAGATCCAGAATCCGGCCCTCCACAAACGGTCCGCGATCGCTGATGCGCATGGCCGCCCACTGCCCGGTTTTCAGGTTGGTGACCACCACCAGCGAACCCATTGGCAAGGTGCGGTGCGCGGCCGTCAGCGCCCGGTCGTCGAACACCTCGCCGTTGGCCGCGCGCCGGCCCTTGTACGGCGCCGTGTACCAGGTCGCCAGCCCGACCTCGGTCAGGATCGGCGGATGAGTATTCACATAGCGGATGTCTTCTGCGGTGACGCCGCCGGGCGGCAGGGGAGTGGGAGGGATGCGGCCGGAGCGGGCTTCGGTAGCGGACGAAGAAGCGCCTGCCGCTGGAGCAGCGCTTTCCGCCGGGGCAGTCTCCGGCTGGTTGGCCTCCTCCAGTTCAGGCGCCGTTTGCGGGGTCTGGTTCGCCGTCGCCCGGTGATGGCCGCAACCTGACACCAGCACCACGGCCGCCGCAAGGGCAGCAACCGCTGGAGAAGAACGCCTCGGTTGCCTTTTGTTCAGGGGCATCAGGACTGCGGGCCCTTAGGCGGCTTGCCTCGCTCGAACCGGTCCGCCAGGTTGCGCAATGTCTCCGACAGGTTCCGCATGGCGGAGATGGATTCCCGCCGCACCTGCGGTACCACCGCTTCGTTCACGTACGCGATCGCATGGCGCAACTCCATCTCGATCAGTTCTACTGCTTCCTCGATGCGCCTGCCCACGCCTCCCGGCTCACGGCCCCATGCCGGACCGGGACCTGTACCCGGAGGAGGATATGAACTCATAGCTCTGGTTCCTTCGCTATCGTGTTCGCCAACGAAACAGAAATGAAAGCCCACCCTCGCGGCATTCGGTCTCCTGGGGAACAGGGCGGAACATCCCCCTTTCAGTTTGCGGCGTGTTATCGAACGCGTCAACGGAAGCCGGGCCGGATGTGCCGGGCTGGTCACTAAACTTCGGTACTCCGGACTGTGCCGCGCTCCGCAATCGCCCTCGGAGCCCACGATTCTTTCGTGACGGACACGCCCATAGATCGCGAGCCCCTGGTTCCTCCCAGCCTATATACCTATTGAGAGCCGATTTCCGCCCTTTCAGGTTGGCTCGAAAGGCTTTCCTGCAGCCAAAGTGCCCCATCCATGCGTCAAACCAACCAACCGGATTGGCCGACAATTGAATCAAAAGATTCTTGCCGCCCGCCCTCGGACGAAGAGTGGATTGGCGCGGCACGGCGGTCACCCGGTTCTCCAACAACGATCGGCTCTCGGGCGCAGGAAGGGAGGACGCATCCCATCAGCACCAACTCCTGGGTGAGCAAACCGTCTCTGCGCCATGCCGTTGTAGTTCTGGCTGCGGCGGGATTTTCGGTCGTGGCGCTTCCTGCTCGCGCCGGCGAGAACGGCGCCGCCATCGCGATGGCAGCGCTTCCCGATGCTCCCGAACCGCAGACCCCCGCGTCCAGCCCTCTTCCACCACCGTTGAAACCCTGCCCGTCGCCGGGAAAACCTCGGCCTGCCCTTCCGCAGACGGGCTCCAAATCCGCGGTTGCGAATATCGGACAGCAGCCTGATCCCGGCCCCTGCAAAACCACATGGGGGAACCGCTACGACATGTTCGTCAACGGGCCGCAGGACAAGCCGCTCACGCCCAAAGACAAAGCCTGGCTGGCTGTGCGCAACGTCGCCGACCCCTTCAACAACATCACCATCCTCGGCGAGGCCGCCATCTCCGTGGCGTCCGACCCTCACTCGGTTTATGGCCCCGGCATGCCTGGTTATGCCCGTTACGTGGGCGTGAGCTATACGCAGGACCTGATTGGCGAGTTCTTCGGCACATTTCTGATTCCCTCCGTCGCCCACCAGGACCCGCACTACCACCGCATGCCCAACGCCGGCATCGCGCGCCGCATCGAGCACGCCACCCTGCAAGTCGTGTGGACCCAGGGAGACAACCGCAAGGGCATGCCGAATTACGCCAACATTGTCGGTTTCGCCATCGACGACGGGATCGCCAACCTCTACGTGCCCGGGCGCCAAACCAGCCCCGGCGCTACCGGATCCCGTTACTTCATCGGCATTGCCACTGCGCCCATCGGCAACTACATCACCGAGTTCGTCCCTGACTTCGCACGCCACATTCACGTCCAGATCGTGATTCTGCAGCGCATCATCAACCAGGTCGCGCGCTCCGAAGGCGGCTCCTGAGTCGAGCGAACAAGAGAAAGCGCCATGGGAACAGCGGTCCCGATATCCTCACACATCGCCGTCCTTTTCCACACCCGCGGCCCGTCCCAATGCGTTGGAACCAAATAAGGTACCGGTTATCCACTAACTTTTCACTGCAACTTGAATTCCAGACGGCATATTCACTCTTATCCTTGGCATAATCGCAAGCAGGAACCCTCCCCAACGACGTGGGTTCGTCGTTGGGGTGATTGATCGTAACCAGAAGAGGCCGAGCCGGACCACCCGCGGGGAGCATACAAGAGTGACCAGCTATAGCCGTCAGGATGTGTTACGCATTCTCCAGATCAGTTCCCGGCAATTGGCAGGTTGGGAAAGAGCCGGACTGATTCCCATCCAGCAGATCTACACCTTTCAGGACCTGGGGCAATTGAGAACATTGCGCGCGCTGCGCGAGGACGACATCTCGTCAGCCGCCATCCGCCATTCCATCGTAGCCATGAAGGCTGTTGCCGGCATGGCGAACCCTCTGCTGGAAGCCAGCCTGGTGCGCGCCGGAACCCGCCTTGCCTTCCGGCATTCCGGTACCATGGTCGATCCCATCCGGAGGCAGCTGCTCTTTGATTTCGAACGCGTGGAGCACTACGCCGCGGCGGGGCAGCCTGCCAGGCTCCAGCCCGCCCTTTTGCGCCGTCCCGGTTCTGCCCCGGCCCGGAACGTCCAGGAGCAGTTTGCCGCCGCCGTGCAGGCAGAAGAGTCTGGGGAAAAGAACCGCGCCATCGGCCTCTACGACCAGATTCTCCGTGCCCAACCGGATTTTGCTCCGGCCTACATCAATCTCGGAACCATTTACTTCCACATGCGCCGCTTTGGGCGCGCCGAAGAACTCTACCGCGGCGCCACGATTGCCGATCCTGGTTACGTTCTGGCGTTTTTCGACCTGGGAAACGTGCTGGACGAGCTTGAGCGGCCGGAAGAGTCCATATCCGCCTATCGCCAGGCCATTGCGCTGGCCCCCCGCTACGCCGATGCGCACTACAACCTGGCCCTGGCCTACGAGCGCAAAGGCGAACTCCGCTCGGCGCTCTGCCACTGGCAGGCCTATGTCCGCCTGGACCGCTCCGGTCCGTGGGCCGACCATGCCCGCGCTCAGATTCACAAGCTACTCGACCGTGACCCGCTCTCGATCGCCTGGCGCGGCCAGGGCCCCTCCGCCGCTCTTTCAGGTCCCTCCGCGCTGTTCGAGGTCCTGCGTTCCGACGATTCCGGGCCAGACGACCCGCGTTGCTGATCAGAAACGGTTCCAGGGCCGCGGGACCGGACGACAAAGGACTTTGGCCTGATCCAGGACCGCAATTCCTCACCGCCTGCGGTACCTCCCCGTCCTGAGAAAATCTCATCCCTTGAAATCAAGCCCCTCCACAACTTTGCGGGCGTTTTGGGTTCTACGTATGGGGCAATCCGGAATCGTCCCCGGCTCGTCTATCCCGAAAATCGAGGTTCCCCTGATCCGCCTGGCCCCCCGGCAGCCCGCCATTTTGGGTACTACGCGTGCCTGGGTCTGGCGTCTAACTCTTCAAGCTTCGAATGGCCTCCTCCCCAATGGGGGCCCCTACATCAAGAAGGATATTCATGAACACGATATTCGTACTTCTGGAACAAAAAGTCCTACTTGTTTGCGGAATTCTGGCGGCCGGCGCGATGGCGGCTGGCCTTCTGGGCGCGCAATCGCCCGCTTCCCGCGCCGCGGCGCGCATCACCACGGAGATCGCCGGCACCGAACAGACGGCGCTGCAAGGCACGCTTCATCCGTTCGCAAGGCCCCAGAACGATGCCGGCCGCCTGCCCTCCGACACACGCATCAACGGCATCAGCCTCTACTTCAATCGTTCCGCTGCGCAGCAGGCCGATCTGGACGCCCTGCTGGCCGCCCAGCAGAATCCCGCTTCGCCCCAATATCACCAGTGGCTCACCCCCGACCAGTTCGCCGCGCGCTTCGGCATGGTCCAGCCGGACATTGACAAGGTCCAGTCCTGGCTTCAGCAACAGGGATTCTCGGTCGACTCCGTGGCCCGTTCACGCACCATGATCCGCTTCTCCGGTAGCGTCGGGCAGGTCGAGTCCGCCTTCTCCACCCAGATGCACTACTACACCGTCGGTGGGGTCCGGCACTTCGCTCCCTCCACCCAGCTCTCGGTGCCCGCTGCCATCGCCCCGGTGGTTGCCGGCGTTCGCAATCTGAACGATTTCCGGCCCCGCCCGCAGCACATCAAGCCCCGTAGCGCCTTTACGTCGAGCCAATCCGGAGCTGTGTACTTCGCGCCCCCCGACATTGCCACGGTCTATGACATCGGACCGCTTACCAGCAGCGGTGTGAATGGCGCTGGTCAAACCATTGCCATTGCCGGCCAGTCGGCCATTGACGTTACCGACATCGAGAACTTTGAAAGCGCCTCCAACCTCGCCAAAAAGGACCCCACCATGGTCCTCGTTCCCGGTACCGGCGACTCGCAGGTCGTCTCCGGTGGCGATGAGGGCGAGTCCGATATCGACATAGAGTGGTCCGGCGCCACCGCTCCGGGCGCCAACATCGTATTTGTCTACGTTGGCAGCGACACCAACTTCGGTGTCTACGACGCGGTCTCCTATGCCATCGATGAAAAGCTGGCCAACATCATCAGCCTCAGCTACGACACCTGCGAACTTGGCTTGACCACCATGGACATTACCCCGCTGGAGAATACCTTCCAGCAGGCCGCTTCCCAGGGGCAATCCATCACCGTGGCTTCCGGCGACCAGGGCTCGACCGCCTGCTTTATCGAGAATCCGCCAAAATCGGGCGATCCCCCGTTGACCACCCAGGAAGCGCTTGCCGTCAACTATCCCGCCAGCAGCGCATACGTCACCGCGCTGGGCGGAACGGAGATTGCGGCAGCCGATGGAATCGACCCTACCACCGGTACCAAGGGCGCGGATTTCTCAACCTACTGGCAGGGACAGGGCAGCTCTGACATCGTGTCTTCCGTCCTCAAGTGGATTCCCGAACTGGTGTGGAACGACGACCCCGTGGGCAACGGCCTGAGCGCTACCGGCGGCGGCGCCAGCACTCTCATTGCCCGCCCTAGCTGGCAGACCGGAGTTCCCGGCATTCCCTCGGGGAGCAACCGGCTCGTCCCGGATGTCTCTCTTTACGCGTCGCAATACTTGCCCGGCTACCTGTTTTGCACCAGCGATCAGAGCGACTGGTCTTCAGGATCCGTCACCGCCCCGCCACAGCAGGCCAGCTGCGCCAGCGGTACCTATCGCGATACCGTCTCCGGCGCCGGCTATCTCACCGTCGCTGGCGGCACCAGCTTCGCGGCTCCCATCTTCGCCGGTATGATCGCGCTCATCAATCAAAAAGCCAACTATCCCACCGGCCAGGGCCTCATCAACATCGAACTCTACCATCTGGCCGCCAACAGTTCCACATACGCGTCCGCCTTCCACGATGTCACCAGCGGAAACAACTACTGCACCGCCGGCTCAACTGACTGCGCCAGCAACGGGGCCACTCTCGGCTATAAAGCCGGCACCGGGTACGACGAAGTCACCGGCCTGGGCTCGGTCGACCTGAACGCTCTGGCTTCCGCATGGCCCGTAAACTCAAGTTCTTCCGCCGCGCTGCTTGGGACCACCACGGGCGTCACTGCGTCGAACAGCACGCCCAATACGGGCCAGTCCGTCACCTTCTCCATCGCTGTAGCGGCAGTTTCCGGCTCGACCAACCCCTCCTCCGGCACGATTAATCTTTCCATCGACGGTGGAGGGACGCCGTACAACAGCGGCGGCACCACATCCTCCGTCTCTGTGGGTTCAAGCGGCACGGCCACATACACCACTTCGTTCTCTACAGCCGGGACGCACGAAGTGGTCGCCCAGTATGCCGGCGACTCCACCTTCGCGGCTTCCACCGGTTCGGCGTCGATCGTCATCTCTACCACCAGTTCCGGAAAGGGAACCATCGCGCTCGGTGCCACCCCCGCCACCCTCACCGTCAGCCAGGGCAGTTCGGGCAATGAAACCATCTCCGTCACGCCCTCCGGCGGCTACACCGGAACCGTGCTGCTGAACTTCACTACCTCGAACGACAGCGCGCTCGCCAACCTCTGCTACTCGTTCACCACCATGGACAACAACAACAACGGGACGCTGGCGGTTAATGGAACAGCGGCCGTTAGCACCCAGCTGAATCTCGACACGAACGCCGCTGATTGCAGCTCGAGCACCGGCGCGGCCAAGCCCGGCATGCACCCGCTGCGCAACCTGCTGAAGAAAAATGCCAGCCGCGGTCCGGCACCGAAGCCTGTTCCCAACCGCCTGCCGGCCGAAGCCGCTTTGGGCGCGCTTTTGCTTGGCGGGATCTTCCGCCGCTACGGCCGCAAGTTCCGCGCCGCCGCCTGGGTCCTTATCCTTGCGGCTGCCGGCCTCGCCCTCACAGCCTGCGGCAGCAGCGTCAGCAGTTCCCTCACCGACCCCTCCAAGGGAACTTACACCATCAACATGACCGGAACCGACTCGACCACATCCACCATCACCGGCAAAACCACATTCACGTTGACCATCGATTAACAATGTAGATTCGGATGCCCCAGGTCTCACTTAAGAGACCTGGGGAATTCCGATCTACTGCTCCTCAAACTCGATCACCTGGATCGAGTACCCCGGTGCGGTCCGCGAGATGTGCGCGGTCACATCGCGCAGCGGCGTTTCCACCGGCACAATCTCCTTCGGATGATCCATGGTGTTCGTCGACTGGGTGTCGTGCGCGCTCAACGTGATCAGCTTTGCCGTGGCGGCCAGCTTCGTCCCCGTAATATCTATGTCCACAGGCTGCGGCGTCGAGAGCGCATTCACCATCTTGAGATAGATTCGCTTCTTCGCCTTATCGCGCGTCACCGAGTAGAAGAACTTCGGCCCCGCGCCTTCGAGCTTCGATGCCAGCGTATGATCGCCCACATACGTGCCGAACATCACCTGCGCGTAATACGCCGGCGACCCGTAACTCGTCAGCGCGTCATACCCGATCAGGTTCGTTTCCCATTGCATGCCGCCCGGATCCACGTTGACGAACAACGGCGCATACGACGCCATCACGATCAGGTCGCTGTTGCGTTCGAGGCCCGTCATCCACGCCGCATCGCCCAGGGCGGCGCCCATGTTCGGCGTGGGCGCACCTTCGCGGGTCGCCCACTCGCCTACGAAGATCTTCGGCCCGCTGCGATCCGCTTTGTCGTAGTGCGTCGCGTCCTTGAAATTCTGCGTCGCGCGCACGTAGTAGTGGTCGTCCTGCACGTCGGGCTTCATGTTTTTGAGCGGCATCGTCGCAATCAGCTGCAGGTCCGGATACTTCGCCTTGATCGCCTTGTAGAACTGCGCGTACCGCCCCTCGTAACTCTCTGACCGGTCGAACTGGTCCTCGTTGCCGATCTCCACGTATGTCAATTTGAACGGTTCGGGATGGCCGTCCTTGGCCCGCTCCGCGCCCCACTTCGTGTCCGTTCCCCCGGTGACATACTCCAGTTCATCCAGCGCGTCCTCGACATACGGTTCCAGATCCGGGCCCGGATTTACGTGCTCCTGCTCCAGCGAGTAGCCCGCATACACCGCCAGCACCGGCATCATCTTCAGGTCCTCGCACCAGTCCAGAAACTCGAGCAGCCCCATCCCATCCGAAGACCAGTAACGCCATGGACTCAGGTGCCCCGGCCGGTCCACCAGCGGCCCGATCGTCTTCTTCCACTCGAACCGTTCCTTGATGTGATTCCCCTCGAGATAATTCCCGCCCGGAAAACGCAGGAACCGGGGATGCATCGCCGCCAGCTTCTCCATGATGTCGATGCGATCGCCGTTGGCGCGCTGATGATAGGTCGGCGGAAACAGCGACACAAGATCGAGCCAGAGCGTCCCCGGGTGCGCCACCGTCAGCTCCAGGTGGTTCGCCGCCGACACCCCAACCGCCGCGCCCGTCTTCAGCGTGAACTCGTACTGCTTCCACTCCGTGCCCAGCCCGTTGACCGTCGCCGTGGCCAATGCCTTGCCCGTCTGGTTGCTCACCAGGCTGACCGTCACCGGCCCGATATCCGATCCGCCCGCCTTGCCGTAAAACGATCCCTTGTGCTCCGTGTTGGGACGGACCGCCATGCCCCACCAGCCGGCGTTCACCACGCCGGCCTCGTTCCCGGCGCTTGCCGTCTCCACCTCCAGCTTCAGGCTCGACTTCTGCGCGTCGCCCGGCCCCGTCGTCCGGTCGGTTCCCATCTTCGCCGCCGCGTTCCCGTTCTCCACCAGGTACCAGTAGAGAATCCCGCTCCAGTCCGCGTGGAAACTGCGGTTGCGCACCATCTCGGCATAAAGTCCGCCATCGTAAGAGTAGTTGATCTCCTCGGTCATCAGCCCATAAAGCGTGGGACTGACCGGCGATACCGGGTGATCGGCCTGGATAGCCAGGTGAGCCGGCCGCGCCTGGCCGGGCGCCGCCACGGAACCCAGGGCCATGGCCAGAACAGCCGCAAGCCCAGCAAACGTTTTCTTAGACATCCGTCCTTCTCCCCGCTTGAACTGACGCGCCAGTATATCGCAACCAAACTGGGCGCCCCACGTCCCCCGGGGTTCGGCGCCTGGATTCTGACCCGCCGTCTTGAATCGCGGACTGAATCAGCCGTATACTTAAATAGGACCGATCCAGTCGGATATTCATGCTGAAACTAACCAAGAAGGCAGACTATGGGCTCATGGCGATGAAATATCTCGCCGAGCACCCTGAAACGCCTGCCCTTAGCGCCAAGGACATCGCCGACGGCTACGGAATCCCGGCGCAGCTTCTGGCCAAGATCCTGCAACGGCTGACCAAGACTGGTCTGCTCCGCTCTCAGGCCGGCATGAACGGCGGCTATGCCCTGGCCAAGGATGCACGGTTGATTTCGGCCTTTGAGGTCATCCACGCCATCGACGGCCCTCTGTTCATCACTTCCTGCACCAAGGGCGCCAAGGGCTGCGACCTGACGCCAAGTTGCACCATCAAAGAACCCCTGGCGCGTGTCAACGACACCATTTCCGGGGTGCTGAAGAGCATCAGCATTTACGATCTGGCCGAACGGGAACCGCATGCGGCCAACGCGGCCCCGGGGCGGCCGGCGTCTCACGGGCTTGTTTCACTCACGCTTTAGAGAAGTCCTCCAGGCGCGCGCCCAGTGCGCCGGCGCGGAGGCTTGGGCATAGAAGGACCAGACGATGAGCACAGTTTCCAGCCAGGCGACGCAAGCGGGAGTCAGCCTGCCCATCTACATGGATAACCAGGCCACCTGCCTGCTTGATCCCCGCGTGCTGGAAGCCATGATGCCCTGCTTCACCACCAGGTTCGGGAATGCCGCCAGCCGGAATCATTCCTTTGGATGGGAGGCCGAGCAGGCGGTCGAGACCGCGCGCGAGCAGGTCGCCGGGCTCATCGGCGCCACGGCCAAGGAGATCATTTTCACCTCCGGCGCCACCGAAAGCGACAACCTTGCCATCAAGGGCATCGCCGAGATGTACCGCGAGCGCGGCAACCACATCATCACCCAGGCTACCGAGCACAAGGCCGTCCTCGACACCTGCAAGCGCCTGGAGAAGTACGGCTACCGCATCACCTGGCTGCCCGTGAAGGCCGATGGCATCATCGACCTCGAAGACCTGAAGCGCGCTTTCGACGACAAGACGATCCTGGTCTCCATCATGGCCGCCAACAATGAAATCGGCGTGCTGCAGCCCATTCGCGAGATCGGAAAAATCTGCCACGAAAAAGGCGTTCTCTTCCACACCGATGCTGTGCAGGCGGTGGGCAAAGTCCCCTTCAATGTCATCGCCGACAACGTCGATGTCGCCTCTATTTCCGGCCACAAGATCTACGGGCCCAAGGGCGTGGGCGCGCTCTACGTGCGGCGGCGCAATCCGCGTGTCCAGATCGCGGCGCAGATCGACGGCGGCGGCCACGAGCGCGGCATGCGCTCCGGCACGTTGAATGTTCCCGGTATCGCCGGCCTGGGCAAGGCCTGCGAAATTGCCGCGGCAGAAATGGAGACCGAAGCGGCGTATATTGCCGGCCTGCGCAATCGACTCAAGGAAAAGATTCAGTCCAGCCTCGATTACGTGCACGTCAACGGCTCCATGGAGCAGCGCCTTCCTGGCAACCTGAACATGAGCTTTTTGTATGTCGAAGGCGAATCCCTGCTGATGGGCATCAACGACGTGGCGGTATCCAGCGGCTCGGCGTGCACGTCGGCCACGCTCGAGCCCTCCTACGTATTGAAAGCGCTTGGGCTCGGCGACGACGTGGCCCACAGTTCCATCCGCTTCGGCCTGGGCCGCTTCAACACGCAGTCGGAAGTGGACTACGTGGCCGCCAAAGTCATCGACATCGTACAGAAACTTCGCGAGCTTTCGCCGCTCTACGAGATGGTAAAAGAAGGCATCGACCTGACCAGGGTTGAATGGCAAGCGCATTGAAAGGGCGTGGAGAGTGACACTCGGGCCCTTGAATCCGAATTGGGTGGACACTCTTTGGCGCCAATTCCATGCAAGAAAGAGACATGCCAATGGCATATAGCGATAAGGTCGTCGATCATTACAACCACCCGCGCAACGTGGGCACGCTCGACAAAGCCTCCGGAGACGCAGGTACTGGACTGGTCGGCGCGCCGGAGTGCGGCGACGTCATGCGTCTCCAGATTCGCGTCAACCCCGAAACGCGGGTGATCGAAGAGGCCAGGTTCAAGACCTTCGGCTGCGGCCCGGCCATAGCCAGCTCGTCGCTGGCCACCGAATGGATCAAGGGCCGCACCGTGGAAGATGCGCTCGCGATCAAGAACACCGATATCGTAAAGGAACTCGCGCTGCCGCCGGTCAAGATTCACTGCTCGGTGCTGGCTGAAGACGCCATCCGCGCCGCCATCGGCGACTGGAAAAAGAAGAACAACGTAGCCGAGACCGCCATGGCGGCCATTCCCTCGGCATAAACACTGGGTGCCCACTTTTGCGGATGTTTTTTGTCCGCTAAGTTGGGAGTCCCGTTGTAGTGAAACGGAAGCTGATAAAAATGGAAAACATCGTAAACATCGGATCGGCAAACAACGAAGGCGCCCAGGCGCCGCAGCCCCAATCACCGGCTTCGCAAGGCCTCCACGTCACCGACCTCGCCGTCGCGCGCATCCGCGTCGTCATGGCCCAAGAGGGCATCGCGCCTCAGGAAGGCGGGCTCCGCCTGGGTGTCACCGGCGGAGGGTGTTCGGGCATGTCCTATGTCATCCGCTTCGATACCCATCCCCGCGAGCGCGACCGCATCTTCGAGTTCGACGGCGTCCGCGTGTTCATCGACCCCAAGTCCTTCATCTATCTGAACGGCATGACGCTCGACTATGAAGAAACGCTGATGCGCCGGGGCTTCAATTTCATCAACCCCAACGCCACGCGCTCCTGCAGTTGCGGAACGTCGTTCTCGGCGTAGCACGGCCCGTCATGTTGAAGGGGATTGATCCTGCCGTGGCCGTTGTCTGCTGGTCGTGTTCGGCGGTCCACAACGAGGCGGCGCTTTTCTGCCCGCATTGCAGCCATATCCAGCCTCCACCGGGCATGGATTTCTTCTCTGTGTTCGGACTGCGTCCTCGCCTCAACCTCGACCTGCTCTCGCTGGAAGCAGAATTCCATCGTCTCAGTCGCCGCCTGCACCCCGATCGCTTTGCCCGCGCCACGGAGAACGAGAAGGAATGGAGCCTGGCCGGAACCGCACTGCTGAACGACGCGTACCGCACCCTCAAGGACCCGATCACCCGTACCGAATACCTGCTCAAGCTGTACGGCGCCGAAATCGGCGAAGAGCACACCGGCAAAGTGGGTGCCGCGCGGGTTCCGTCCGATCTTCTGGAAGAAGTCTTCGACCTGAACATGCAGCTGGAAGAGATGCGCATGGCGCATAAAACAGGCGAACCCGACCCAGCGCTGGCAAACAGCATGGCCGAAACCGCGAAGCGATTTGAAAGGCTCCGCGCCGCCGTCGACGGCGCCCTTGGCGTGCAGTGGAATACCTGGGACGGCGGCAATGCGGAACAGCGGAATCGGCGTTCGACCCGCTGTCACGCACGTGCGAGTTCATGCTCAAGGAGGAAGCGCACCACATGATGGTGGGCACCACCGGAGTGGACCGCGTGGTGGAGCGGACCGCGCAGGTCATGGTCGAGAACAACACCGATGACGTGGCCGCCCTCGGCGCGATCCCGCTGCCGGTGATCCAGAAGTACCTCAACTTCCACTACAGCGTGAGCCTGGACCTGTTCGGCGGCGAGACCTCGACCAACGTGGCCAACTACTACACGGCCGGGCTCAAGGGCCGCTGGTCCGAGGACCGGCGCAATGACGACCACAGGCTCACCGACGACGCGATGATGGTGGACGCGCTGGTCGACGCCGGAGATGGCGAGCCGAGCATCGGCGAGATCGAGGTGGCCGCGCTGACCGGGCTCAACACCGACCTGCGGCGGCAGTACATCAACGACTGCCGCGGCGGCGTGAACCGCTGGAACAAGATCCTGGCCGACGCCGGGCTGGCGCACCGGCTCCAGCTGCCGCACATCGCGTTCAACCGCCAGGTCGGCGCGTTCGCCGGCATCGAGGCCTCACCCGACGGCGAGCAGCTCACCGCCGGGGAGTGGGAGCGGCGCAAGGGCCAGTGGCTGCCCACCGACGTGGACAAGACCCACGTCCGCTCCCTCATGCGGCCCGTCCACGAGCGGGGCAAGATCGCGGCCTGGATCGCCCCGCCCCGCAACGGCATCAACGGCCAGCCGTTCGACTACGACTACGTCCATCTCACGTGAACTTGTGCGGACCGTAACACCACTGCCCGTTCGGCCCCCCGGGTCCCGTCTTAGCCTCCCCGGGACCGCGGCACCACTGCCCGTTCGGAATAATTGAAATTCTTTTTTACCGAACGGGCAGTGGTGCGTGCCATCAGCCCAGTCTGGCAGCTACCCGCCGTTACCGACACTCACCCGGCAGGACGCCGGACGTAACGCAGGTGGCTGTCGTGCGCCTCACGCATCCAGCCCTCGGTGATGCGCGGGTCCTCGAAGGGCTCGCCAAGGGCCAGGGCATCGAGGTACGCGGAGTCCGCCGCGAGCCGCCGCCGGAACTCGGCGGCGTCCCCGACGTGCCCGTGGCCCGGCACGACCTGGCGTACGCCGGAGACCGCCGCCAGCCGGGCCAGCCCGGTGCGGTAATCGCCGAACGCGTCGTCCGCCATCGTGTCCAGCAGCGGTATCTCGACGTCCGAGCACATGTCGCCGACCACGATGACACCGGTCTCGGGCAGGAACACCGCGCCGTGGCCCGGCGCGTGCGCGTCGTGGACGATCAGCCTGGCCTCGGGCCCGTCCCAGCCGATGGCCGGGGCGGTGTCCATTTCCGGCAGCGCGGTCAGCCGGCCGAACAGCGCCAGGTCGTGGCCTGGTGCGGAGTTCTGTACGCCCTCCACCATGCCGTCGCGCTCGGTCTCGGTGATCGAGACCGCCGCGGGCGCGGCGTACCGCGGCGCGTCGCCGAGCTCGCGGCTCCACAGCACGTGATCCCAGTGCGGATGGGTCGACCACGCCACCACGGGCCGCAGCGCGCGCGCCGCGAGTTCACTGGCCAGTTCCGCGAGCTCGGCCACTTGCACGCCCGGGTCGATGAGCAGGCATCCGCCCGCCGAGCCGGCGATCACGGTCGTGGTGGTCAGCGCGAAGGAGCTGGTCGCGACCAGCACTCCCGGCGCGATCTCGGTCAGCCGTGTCACATGAGTACGCTACAGGCCATGCCCGCAGTGCCGTTGATCATCGAACCGGATCCGGATGATCCGGACTTCGCTAACGTTTTCGTGGACGCGACCATCGCCGGGCGCCCTTACCGGCTCATCCTCGACACCGGCGCGGCGCGCACCACGCTCGACCCCGACGACTACACCCGCGGCCTGAGCCCGGTCGGGCAGGACGCCTCGTCCGCCGCGTTCGGCGGCCGGGTGACCGGTGGCCGTAGACATCGCTGTAGGGTCGCTCCCAAACGGACTTAATGATCTTGGAGATGAACTGCATCAATCCGCGTGTTTGGCGATAACGCTCATTCTCTTTGAACAGTGCGATGACGTGTTTCACAGATGGATGGAAGGGGTACGAGGAGTGGATCTCGTCTGCGATCTGCTCCGCAGTCTTGGCGACCGACTTGGACTTCACAGCCTCCGACAAGGATGTAGCGTAAGCCGAAGCTACGGCATCGATGACCGATTTGTTCGGAAGTGACTTGAACAGACGCTTGCGCAGGATGTCATATATTTCCTGCGAAGCAAGGTCCACCGGCGTGATGGCGCGCGCTTGTCGGTTGGCTTCTTGCTCAAAGTTTCGGATGGCCTTCTGAAGTTCTTTCGAAGCGCCCTCGTAGCTACCTGATAGGTTTGAAATGACGATGCAACAGCGGTTGAGCTTAAGGGATGCGCTCAACAAATTCGATAGTGCGAAGGTTGTAACCTGGGCCAACGTCCCCGCACCCACAGTACGCGTGACTGCATAGTCGAAGTACGGCGACAGCTCGTCGAGTAGGATGAGGGTCGGTTCGTCTCCTATCAGTGCGATCCAGTCCTTCTCTGAAGGGGCTTTCGGACCGTCTTTCCAGAATTTGCTAAACGCCGACTCCTTTCTCAGCTGGATTGCGATTTCACCCCAGAGGAAGGTATCTTCGAAACCCATGCGACCATTGAGTGCGACGAGCTTGGCATCGTTAAAGGGGGCCTCTTTCGCCAACTCGGGAACAACTGATGCCCGCAAGTTCGGCGTCCCTTGCCAACAGTCCAAGCGCAATCATCGAATGGGTCTTTCCCCCGCCCATCGCCTGTTTTAGTTCGAAGACGGCCTGATCAGATTTTCCGGCGAGACGCTTGAGCCCTTGGTTCAGCAAGGAGCTCCATACCTTTTGTGACGTAATTCTTTTCGAAAAACTCCCTCGCGTCGGCGGCGGTGCGCTCGATGACGTCGGACAGGTTTTCGATTTGTTCGCCCATGGCATAGTCCAACGCCATCGGATGGAGTTGACAGCGCATCTTTCACAGCCAAAAGCATTTAGAACCCTTTCGCGTAATCCTTTTCAGCCCAAATCATCAGAATCCACTTCATTATAGGCATTCTCCGGCGGCCGCAAGTCACGATCTCGCTGGCCTTATCCGACGTGAAGCAGATAGTCAGAGGTCGCCGTAGACTTTGGCGCCCCGGAAACCGGCTTTGGTGGTACCGAGCGGCAGATGCCACATGCCGGCGTAATTCTGCAATGCACGTCGTATCTGTCTATGGGTAGTGCATTCTGTCACAAATCCGCGGGGCTACGAATAACGGAAAAGGATTGCTTGCGAATTGAACAGTGCCTTTCAGGCGAGCGCATGTGGTTATTGTCATGAGCTAAAACGGTAATGTGCTAACGCTGAGCGGAGATCCCGCATAATAGCTTCTAAAAGGTGGATGAACCGTAAGGCTCATCCACCCAGACCGATGGTTATTCATCGCCGGCCCCGTCCGAAGGATCATCGGCGGCTTCAATCTTTGAGAGCCGCTTCATGCTAACGGCGTGTATCTCGGCGATCCGATGCTTGAACTTAACGCCGTTGATTTCATCCTCCACCTCGCGATAGCGGAGAATGCCTTCCAGAGTGAGTAGCTGACCCTTCTGCAGAGTCCTGGCGAACTTAGAGAGATTTCTCCAGGCATAGGCGCGGTGCCATTCGGTGCGGTTTTCGTAATCTCCCTTGTCGTTCTTCCAGCTTTCCTGGGTGGCAATATTGAGGATGACGTACTCGTTCTTGTTCTGGGTGGTTTTGGCTTCTGCGTTCTGTCCGAGGCGGCCGATGAGGATGATTTTGTTTGAACATGGTTTTTGGCTCCGTTTCTTTTGATTGTCCGCTGTCTGCGGTACATGCTTGCCCGGAGGGTGTGCCGTCGCGACCCACTCCCTCGGCGAGCAGAGATCTCCGGAAGGGGACCCAGACTCGCTATGGGGACAGGAGTCCGCACCTCGGAGAGGCGCGTAGCGGAATCTTGGAAGGAGAGCGTGCGTCCGAAGGGCGGGGGTGCTTTAAGCGCGGCACGCTGAACGCAGAGAGAAAGGCAAACCGAAAGGAGCCTCTGTTCAACCGTTTTAACTCATGACGCGAACAGCAAAAGCCCAGCTCAGAACCAGAAGACTCACTTCAACTCCAACAGAAAGGAACGCGAGAAGCAAAGCAGCGATTCCTAACGCTCGGCCCATCTCCTCGCCTTCTCCATCGTTCTCCGGATATAGGCAGCTTTTTTGGAAGGGTTGGGATCGCGAGAGAGATATTCATCATCAAGGGCGCGTTCAATCTGGTCCAGAGCCATGCCGTTCGCATAGGCGGCGACACAGAATGCGATGTCTGCGGCGGCGGGTCGATCACGGTATTTACCAGAAGTCCGGAAGCGTTCGAGGGTCACATTTGACAACCGCGGTCCCCTTTGGGGAGAAAGAGAAGCCTGCAGGCGTTTGGCTTCCTGCTCCTGTTCTCGCTGCTGGTATAGCTTGGTGATTTCCTGCGCGAAGGCCTCGGCCATGGGATATTGCTCGCCGCTGTGACTTGTGAGTCGCACAAAAGGGAAGAGTCCGTCCGGCCTCCTGTATTTCGGTTTTGCAGTTGGTAAAGCCGGGAAGTCTGCCGAATCGTCTCCAGTCTGCCGCGCTCGGATCAGCGTGGTATCGAGTGGCCAACGTTTGTGCGGCAAACGTGCCAAGCAGCTTTGGAAAGACGACCGAGTGTTTGAGCCAGGCTGAATCCCCGGCACTCGTCTCGACTACGGCGCAGGGATTGAAGCCGTCGCCGGTGAGGTTCGCGAGCGAGGTTT